>NZ_QEZI01000014.1:0-194228 GCF_003993525.1 Xanthomonas sp. BRIP62411 | reverse complement strand
CGGGAGTCGGGAGTCGGGAATGGGAATTAGGGCGACTGCGCTTGATGTGGGATGACTGCGTGTTCCGGGTATCTGTCTATCAGCCCGTTACGCGTTGCCCGGCATCGTCCAGCACGCGTTCGCCGTCTTCCTTGACGAAGCCGTGCGTCGCCGGCGGCAGCAGGTCCAGCACCCGTTCGGAAGGGCGGCACAAGCGCGTCCCCAGCGCGGTTTGCACGAAGGGTCGGTTGATCAGGATCGGATGCATGAGCATGGCACTCAGCAGCGCTGCGTCGTCCAGCGCGGGATCGTCGAGCCCGAGTTCCAGATACGGGGTGCCTTTCTGACGCATGGCCTCCCGGACCGGGATGCCGGCGGCAGCGATCAGGGACTGCAGTGTTTCGCGTGTGGGCGGGTGTTGCAGGTAGTCGACTATCTGCGGCTCGATGCCGGTATGACGGATCAGGGCAAGGGTGTTGCGGGAGGTTCCGCAGTCGGGGTTGTGATAGATGACGGCGTGCATGGAAGCCTGGTGCGCGGGGTTGCTGACACTATAAATCGCTGCGATGGAATGGCATGCGCAACCAGCGCAGCGCGCCGATGCCGATGCCGATGCCGGCATCAGCATCCGGCATCAGCATCTCGCCAGCAGGCGCCAGTGCACGGCTTGCGCACGTTGGTGCATCCGCGCTGCCTGCACAGGCCCTGCCGCCGGCCTGGGCGGACTACGACCCCTCTCCCCTCGGGAGAGGGGTTGGGGTGAGGGTACAGGCCGAAGCGCAGATAGACCCAACGCTGTACTCAAGCTCCGCCGGGCTTCGCGCCTGCCCTCATCCGCCCCTTCGGGGCACCTTCTCCCAAGGAGGAGAAGGGAGACGTGATCCGGCTACTGGCGGACAAGGACGGCCTCTGGCCCCCCGGTTTGCGTCAAAACCCTGACCAGCCCGCTCGCCAATCGCCGTTGCACTTCCCGGAAATTTCCCTCGACGCAAGTGCGCAGGTGACTGTTTCAGGCGCTCGTTTCGCATTCAGCACCCTACATGTCAAAAGATTGACACACATCACGGATTCATGATTCAGTCATGAACAGACTGAAACGGAAGGATTCCCCCGACGCTGGTGTCTGCACGGCGTCCCTTTTCCCTGCTGGACCCAAGGAAACCCCAACGATGATGAGCTTTCGTAAGCCCGGATGGATGCTGTCCGGTATGTTGTGCGTCGTTTGTCTGCCGGCCATGGCCGTCGCGCAGGAGGCAGCAACTAACAGTTCCAAGGTCGGCATCGACCCCGCCACCGGCAAGCTGCGCCCGCTGACCGACGCCGAGAGCGCGGCGCTGGACCAGCAGGCCGCCTCGGCCGCCCGCAGCAGCGCTGCCCGCACCGCGGTGCCGCAGACCGAATCTGCCGCACGCGCGACCGAGCGACGCCTGCCCAACGGCACCGTGGCGCGCAAGTTGCCGGCCACGCAGATGAGCTCATTGATGGCGACCCGTCAAGCCGATGGCCGCATCGTCATCGAGCACGGCGACGATGCCGCCACCCAACCCGCCCACGCCGAGCACGGAGCGCTGCCGCATGAATAAGCCCTTGTTGCTGCTGTCCCTGGCCGTGGCTGCCGCCATCGCGCCGCTGCACGCCAGCGCCGCCAACGTCACGCTGATCAATGGCGACGCCGGCACCAGCGTCGGCTTGAACGACCCCACCAGCGCTGCGCCCCTGGGCGGCAACCCGGGGCGCTCGGTTGGCGAGCAGCGTCGCATCGCCTACCAGTACGCGATGGACCTGTGGGGCGCGGTGCTGCAGAGCAATGTCGAGATCAAGGTGTATGCCTCGTTCGCACGGCTGACCTGCACCGCCACTGGCGGCACGCTGGGCCAGGCCGGCCCGAACTGGATCGTCAACGACTTCCCCGGTTCCAAGCCCAATACGCTGTATCCGTCCGCGCTGGGCGATGCGATCGCCGGGCAGGACCTGGTCCCCGATCCCAGCGATCCGGCCGACGTGTTTTCGCAATTCAACGGCGACCTGGGCAAGGACGACTGCCTGGCTGGCTCGGGCTGGTACCTGGGCCTGGACGGCAAGACGCCCGAAGGCCAGATCAACTTCCTCAACGTGGTGATGCATGAGATCGGCCACGGCCTGGGTGCGGCCGGCTTCCTCAACAAGACCACCGGCGTGCTCGGCTCGGGCAGCGGCCTGACCGACGTCTACACCGCGCAGGCCTTCGACAATGTGCAGAACAAGCGCTTCGACGATCCGGCCATGACCAACGCGCTGCGTGCCGAAGCGATGCGCACGCCCGGCCGTACGGTCTGGGCCGGCACGCGCGTCAACCGCGAGGCGGCGCTGATCCTGGATCCGCGCACCCTGTTGCAGGTGAGCGCACCGGCCAGCGCGGCCGGCAAGTTCGAGGTGGGCTTTGCCAGCTTCGGGCCGCTGGCCACGGCGGCCAATTTCCCGGCACGCGCAGTGGTGACGGTCAATGACGGGGTGGCTGCCGCGTCGGCCAGCGATGGCTGCGAAACGCCGTTCGTCAATGCGGCCGAGGTGGCCGGCAAGGTGGCGCTGATCGACCGCGGCACCTGCGCGTTCGCGATCAAGGTCAAGAACGCACAGCTCAACGGTGCGGTGGGCGTGATCGTGGCCAATAACGCGTCCGGCGTGCAGACGATGGGCAATGCCGCACCGCCGATCACCGACATCACCATCCCGGCCATCATGGTCTCGCAGGCCGATGGCGCGCGGCTGAAGGGCAGCGCCGGAGTGGTGGCGGCGTTGTACGAAGACCCCGAACTGCTGCAGGGCACCGACAGCGCAGGCCGCACGCGGCTGTACGCACCCAGCGTGGTGGCCGGTGGTTCGACGTTCTCGCACTTCGATACCGACCTGCAGCCCAACGCGTTGATGGAACCGTTCGATACGCCGGAAGTACAGGCGCATCTGAACATCGACCTGACCCCGGCGCTGTTTGCCGATATCGGCTGGACGCTCAATCGCGGGCTGGCCAAGCTGGGCAGCTGCAATACGCTGGTGCCGACGCTGGAGACCGGCGGGCTGATTCCCGGCGCGAACATCTCGGCCGAAAACAGCCTGTGCAAGGCGCAGAACGCCGGCAACCGCCTGGGTTACCTGACCTGCATGGACGAGCACGCGCGCGAGTTGCAGAACCAGGGGGCAATCAGCCGCATTCAACAGGCAGCGGTGTTTGTCTGTGCCACCAAGGTGCGCCCGTAATCCGCAAGATTCACTGCGTGTAATGCGAACGGCGCCGTCAGGCGCCGTTCGTTTATCTGCAATCACCCTATTCAACGCAAGCGGATCGGCTGCCTGCCAACGCAGGCGTCGCGATTTCGCTTCAGCGTCTGCCATTCCCGCACGGAGCTCGCTCCCCGCTGCGATCGAGCGATGCGCCGCAAGGTTGCTGCTGCCTGCTATGAGCGGCAACGGTTCTCGATGCGCCGCTGCACGTCAGTCACTGCCGCGCGTGGTCACCGGCGTCCGGTACCGGCGGCAGGCCGAACACATCGCGCAGATAGCGCAGGTAACCGGCGTCCTCGCACATGCTCTTGCCCGGCGAGTCGCTGAGCTTGGCCACCGGCTGCCCGTTGCAGCGGACCATCTTGATCACGATCTGCAGCGGCGTCGGCCCCAGGTCGTTGGTCAGGCTGGTGCCTACGCCGAACGCCAGCCGGCAGCGCGTGTGGAAGTGCGCGTACAGCCGCATCACCTTGTCGATGTTGAGGCCATCGCTGAACACCAGCACCTTGGTCGCGGGGTCGATGCGGTGTGCCTGCAGGTGGGCGATGACACGCTCGCCCCATTCGAACGGGTCGCCCGAATCATGGCGCATGCCGTCGAACAGCTTGCAGAAATACAGGTCGAAGTCGCGCAGGAACGCGTCCAGCCCCACCACATCGGACAGGGCGATGCCCAGGTCGCCGCGGTACTCGCGCGCCCACGATTCCAGCGCGGCCACCTGCGAGTCGCGCAACCGCGGCCCCAGTGCCTGGAATGCCTGCAGATATTCGTGCGCCATCGTGCCCAGCGGGGTCAGGCCGTAATGCTTGGCGAAATACACATTGCTGGTGCCGACGAACTGCGCGCCCAGGCCATCGCGCAGCAACGGCAGCAACTCGCCGTGCCAATGCCGCGAATAGCGCCGCCGGGTGCCGTAATCGGCAATCTTGCAGCCGGCCGGCATGCTGCGCAGGCTGCTCACCTTCTCGCGCAGGCGGCTGCGACCTTCCTCGAAATCCGGCTCGGAGGTATTGCGGAACCACACCTCGTTGATGATCGCCAGCAATGGCACTTCGAACAGGATGGTGTGCAGCCACGGGCCGCGGAGGGTCAGCTCGATCTCGCCCGGATGGGTGGTCGATGCCGACAGCTGCAGGTATTTGCGGTCCAGATGGAACAGTGCCAGGAAGTCGGCGAAATCCGGCTTGATGAAGCGCAGGCCGCGCAGATAGGCCACCTCGTCCTCGTGCAGCCGCAGCCGGCACAGCGCGTCGATCTCACCCGAGATCTCGTCGATGAACTGCGCCAGATCCACGCCGGGCGTGCGGCATTTGAAGCGGTACTCGACCTGCGCGGCCGGATGCTGATGCAGCACCGCCTGCATCATGGTGAATTTGTACAGGTCGGTGTCGAGCAGCGAATGGATGATCATGCCGCCGGATTATGCCCGTAGCGGCGGGCGTGCTGCGTGCAAGCCGGTCGATGCGCGAGGGCGGCGGCATGCAAGCTGGCGGCAGTGCGCCGGGCCATCACCTTGGCGATACCTCGGCAATGGGCTGGGCAATGTCCCTGGACGATGCCCAGCGCCATCGCTCAGCGCGCCAGCACCTGCTGCGCCGGTTTGCCCTGCACGGTGAAGTCGCTGTCGCCCGGCCCGCCGGCCTTGGGATCGGTGTACCAGCACCACAGCGCGATGCCTTCCACGCCGTGCGCCTGCAACACCTTGCGCCACTGCTGCAACACCTGCAGTTGCAGGCGGGTATCGACGGCGGCAGCGCGTTGTTCCGGGCTTTCCCAGGGTGCGGCCAGGCTGCCGCGTGCAGACCGCAGGCCCAGCTCCGCCACCCACACCGGCTTGCCCACACGTTGGCCCAGTTGCTGCAGGCGCTGCGCAGCGGCGTTCATCTCGGCCGTGCGGGCGGCGGCCGCTTCGGACAGGCGCGGATACAGGCTGGTGCCCACCGCATCGAACAACGACCAGTAGCGGAAGCTTTCGGCATGCTCCATGCCGTCGGCCACGTACAGCAGCTTGCCGCGGTAGACCTTGCGCACCTCCGCCACCAGGCCCGGCCACTGCGGCGCGTCCTGCAGCTTGCGCAGTTCGGTGCCGATCACCAGTGCTTCGGCGTGCTCGTCTTCGGCCAGCCTGGCCAATGGCAGCAACGCGTTCTGATACGCGGCAAACCAGGCTGCCTGATCGGTGGGCGCGGTGTCGCCGGCCCAATGCCCGGGAATCCACACGTGCACCTTGAGCGTGGCCTGCAGACCGGCGTGGTGGCTCTGCCGCAACGCGGCGCGCATGTCCTCCACGCTGCTGTCGCTGCCCAATACCGGGTCGTTCGACTGCGGGCTGGCCTGCCACACAAACGCCACCAGCAGCGCCTTGCTGGCGCCGGTCTTGGCCAGCGCATCCAGCGACTGCCCCGCAGCCTCGCTTTGCCACGGCGCATTGGCCGAGACCTTGACGTTGGCGCCCATCCACGTCGATGCATCCGCATTGCAGCCGTTGGCCAGCATGCACGCCCCGACCAGCAACGCGGTGCTCAGAACGCGTTTGAACATGTGGCAGATGCCTCGGTGGTGGACGCTGCGGTGCTCCGCGCACAGTCCATTGCACCAATGGCCGCGGTGTTCTTGCCCGGCTGCACCATCGCCGCAGTGGCAGCCGCAGCGGGCGCACTGGCGCCGGCAGCACCCTGCGTGGCCACGGCATCGCCCACGGCGGTCGCCGCGGTGGGCGGCAACTGCGCCGCGTCCGCTGCCGGCGTCGCCGGGCCACTGGTCGGCAACGACACCGGCGCGGTCATCACCACCGCCTCGCCCTGCAGCAGGGATTGCGCATCGGCAGGCGCCGCACGCATCCAGCTGCCCCAGCCCTGCGGCTGTACCCAGGCCGCCCCGATCAGGCCCAGCAACAGCAGGCCGGCGGCCTGGGTGCGCTGATCGGCATGCAGTGCGCGCAGCAGCAACGCGGCCGGCACCCACAGTAGCAGCAAGGCGTCGAACCCGGCCCAGCCGAAGGCGAACGACAACGCCGCCGCACAGAGGACGGTGCCGGCACTGGCCACCACGCCGCGCGTGAGCGCGCTGCTGCGGCTGCGGGCCAGCAAGGCCAGGACCGGGAAGCAGACTACCGCCGCCACGCCCCAGCGCACCGCCGGCAACCAGTCTTGCGCATGCTCGGCCAACGGCAGCGGCAGCGGATGCGCGCCCTGCCCGATGCTGGACAGCGTCGGCCATGGTGCGTTGAACACGGTCAGGTTGACGTAGGCCCACATGCCGACCAGAAACGCGAACGGCAGGTAGCACACCAGGTAGAACGAGCCCGGCGCCTTGCGCAGCATCTGCGGCGGCATCACCAGCAGCAGCCACGGCGCCACCATCGTCGACAGCGCCAGGGTCTGCAGATCCAGGCACAGCAGGATGCACAACCAGCCGGCGATACGCAGATAGGTGAAGGCCTCCACCGGTGTCTGCAGGCGGCGCAAGGTGCGGCACAGGCCGTAGAACGCCAGCAGGCCCAGCGCCTGGCTTCCGCCTGCGGCGATCGGCAGCAGGAACAGCGGATTGCAGCCCACCAGCACCGTCAGCCCACTGGCCCAGCCACGTCCGAACACGCCGGCCAGATCGCGCCACAGCAGCGACAGGAACAGCGCGTTGGCGGCGACCGCCAGGAACGGCCAGACCTGGAACGGCAGATTCCAGCTGTCCAGCCCCAGATTGATCGCCCACGCCAACACGCCGGTTGCCGGCAAGCCGGCTGCTGGTGCGATGGCCGGTGCGGCGGAGCCGGCCGACTGCAGCAGCAACGGCTGACTCAGCAGCGACAGCGCCACCACGGCGACCAGAAACGCCGGCAGCCCGCTGTGCCGGCGCGGAACTGCCGACTCACTCTTCGAGTGCGGCGCGGCGCTCGTTTTCCGAATGCTTGCTGATGCCATGAGTGGTCTTCTCCCAATAGAACGGATTGTGGATCAGCTGCCAGAGGCCCTTGTAGGCGGCGATCGACTGCAGCGCCCAGTACAACGGCACGGTCAGCGCATAGGGCGCCAGCTTGAAGTAGTCGCGTTTGAACGCGGCCACCAGCGTGATGTAGATGAAGAACGCATTGGCCAACAACAGATTGACCAGCGAAATGGTGGCCAGCCACGGCGGGAAGAACCGTTCGAACGCGCTTGTCCCGGTGACTGCCCAGACCACGTACAGCGCCCACAGCACCGGCACGCCCAACGCGGTGAAGAAGCCGCCGCCGATGAAGAACTGAAAGCCCCAGAAGCCCTTGAACCCGGTGCTGCGATACAGATGCATCGGGTCGCGCATGTGCACCAGCCAGGTCTGCATATAGCCCTTGAGCCAGCGCGAACGCTGCCGGATCCAGTTGGGAATGCTGACGTTGGCTTCTTCGAACGTGGTGGAATTGACCACGTTGACGCGGTAGCCGTTCTGGATCAGCCGCACGCCCAGATCGGCGTCTTCGGTGACGTTGTACGGGTCCCACGCGCGCACCTGGCGCAACACATCCAGACGGAAATGGTTGGAGGTGCCGCCCAACGGAATCGGGATGCGCAGGTATTCCAGCGCCGGCAGGTAGAAATCGAACCAGAGCGTGTACTCCAGCGTGAACATCCGCGTCAGCCAGTTTTCGTCGGCGTTGTAGTAGTTCAGGCGCGCCTGGATGCACACCACATCCTTGTCCGCCTTGCGGAATGCCGCCACCACGCGCTTGAGCTGATCCGGCTCGGGCTTGTCTTCGGCGTCGTAGATGGTGAGCAGTTCGCCGCGCGCAAAATGCAGCGCGTAGTTGCAGGCCTTGGGCTTGGTCTTGGGCTGCGACGGCGGCACCCGGATGATTTCGAAGAACGCTTCCAGGCCGAGTTTCTTGGCGGCCTCGATGGTGTCGAAATCGTCCGCTTCCAGTACCAGCTTCACGTCGAGCTTGCTGATCGGGTAATCCAGCTTGCGTAGCGCATTGGCCAGGATCGGCAGGACTTCCGGCTCCTTGTACATCGGCACCAGCACGGTATAGACCGGCAGGTCGTCATCGCGCAGTGCGGCCACTTCGTCCTCGGTGACCTTGATGTCGATGCGGTGGCGCGAGCCGAACCACACCAGCAACAGCTTCAGTCCGAAGGTCGCCAGAAAGCCCAGCGCCACCAGCACGTTGATGGTGATCAGGGCCGGCACCGGGAACAGCACCATCGCGATCACCAGCACCGCGGCAATTGCCCACAGCGTGAGCTTCTGCCCGCGTGTCACCACCTGGCGCGCCGAGTAGGTCGGCGCATGCGATGCGAGCAGGTTCAGCGCATTGTCGGTGAGCTGCTCGTCGGCGTAGCGCTGAAGGCTCCAGATGATGTCGAACTTGGCGGTGCCGACAAACCGCACGTCTTCGCCATAGTGCGCACGCGCCCAGGCGAACACCGCCGGGTCGGGGTCGGCCACGGCCAGCACCAGCACGCCGTCTTCGCGGCGCCACGGCAGCAGCAGACGCTGCGCATAACTTTCCAGATCGCCGGGGGTGAGCAGTTCCGGATCCGGCGGTTGCTGCACCAGGTCGACGAACTCCAGGCCGAAGTGCGCGGCGACGATGGCGTAGAACCGCTGCGCCGGCACGCCGCGCTGGGCCAGGATCACATCGCCCAGGCGCGAGTTCCAGCGTTGCTGCAATGCCAGCGCCGAGCGCAGTTGTTCGTCGGTGATGACGCCTGCCGTGACCAGCGCGCGGCCCAACAGACCGCGTTCGCGGCCGATGTCCGGTGCCCGTCCCAGCGCGTCCATTTCGCAGGTGACCGTCATTGTCGTGGCGTCCTTAGAACCGCCACCAGGCAGCCACGAATGGCCCACCTGCAGCAGCGGTGTTGCGGCCCATCACTGGCTGCTGATACCCCACCTGCCACTGGCTGCCGCCCGGCGCGGTGTACAGCGTGGACAACTGCAGCTTCGTGAGGTCGTAGTTGGTGCCGGTGGCAACGAAGCCGACGCCCCCAGCAGAGCCTGGGACGTCAAAATTGTTGCGCCCGTTGCCCAGACCCTGGATCACGTTGACTTCGCCAAGCAGCAACCAGCTCGGGGTCAGGCTCAGACCGGTAGACGCGTCCACGCGCAGTTCGTCGGAGGCCGCACTGCCGCGCAAGCGTACTGCACCCCCCAGATCAACGTAGCCGTTGCGCCCGCCCAGCGTGTAACCTCGCCCACGGCTGTAACGCAGCTCTAGGCCATAGTCGCCCAGGCCCAGCGCAGGATCGGTATTCGCACTGGGATTGTTCGGATGGTAGGTCTTGCTGCGGCCATAAGCCGGAATGCTGACCAATGCCTGCACCGAGCTGCGCCAGACGTCCTCTTGCGCGCTTGGCAGCGCATAGCGCAAGCCAACTTCCTGATCGGCAAGACCGGTCGTGCTGGTGCGGGTCCGGCCATCACCGCCGTAATTGCTGAAACCCACTTCGGTGAAATAGAAATTGCCGATGAAGCTCAGCTTGTCGGTCAGCCCATGCTCGACGTAGACATTCAACTGGTCCTGGCGGCTACGCCCGTTTCCGTCGAATTGTTGGCCGTCGCCAAACGTCGTGCGGTGATGGCTGTCGTCGAACCAGCCGCGGCCATCGCTATGCAGCGCCTTGACGATCACCAGGGTGTCGCCCTGCGGCTGGGTCCAGGCACCGGCCACGGCGGTGCCCGGCACGGCGGCCATCACACAGCTCAGCGCAAGCGCCGATAACGCGGCCGCCGGCACGCGGCGGGTGCTGGACGCAAGAGAAGGAGGCGAGACAACCGGACGGGACTGCAGCGCAGCGGCGCACGGCTGACGTACCCGCAGTTGCGGGTCGTTCTGTAAGGACATTTGCACGATTCCTGATGGGGGACCCGGAAGGGACAGGAAGCTAGTGATTGATCACACTTCGAAGCGAAACGTATCACAGTTACGCCCCGCCACCCATCACTGATTTATCACAAATTTAACGCTAGCGAACTCATCTCTTTCGCAACAATTTCGGCACCTGGACAGCGGCATGGGTCCAGATCGCCAGCCATACGCCAAGCTGGGTGACCGGCCCGCGCCGGCCCGCCTCGAACTTGCGGAAATAGCGCCACAGCCCGCGGTGTTTGTGCCACTCCACGAAGAATGGCCGCGACCGGCTGGACACGCCACGCACGTGCACGACCTGCAGATCGTTGGCCACCGCCACCAGCGCGCCGGCCTGACGCGCCCGCCGGCACAGGTCCAGGTCTTCGGCATGCAGGCGGTAGGCACCGTCCCAGCCGTCGAGCCGGTCGAACAGGCTGCGCTGCATCAGCATCAAGGCGCCGGAGATGGCGTCCACCACCTGCAACGTCGCAGACGGATCGGCCGGCACCGCCAGCTGCGCCGCAGCGCGCGGTGCGCGCAGCATCGCGGCAAAATCCGGATCGCGGCGGCGCACTGCCGCATCCGGCTGCCCCTGCTCGTCCACCTGCTCCACGCCCAACAACACTGCCGCATGCCCTGCCGCGCGTGCGCACAGCTGCGCCAATGTGTCGCGCTCGACCATCAGGTCCGGATTGATGAACACCAGCCAGGGCGCCTGCGAGTCGCGCGCGCCCTGGTTGCAGGCCGTCGCAAAGCCGGGGTTGTCCGGGTTGGCGATGAAGTGCAGGCGCGCATCGGCCAGGGCATGCCGCTGCACGACTTCCAGGGTGTCGTCGCTGGAGGCGTTGTCGACCACCCGGATCTCGCTGATGCCCTCGGCCACGCGCAGCCGCGACAGGCACGCATCGATGGTGCTGCTGCTCTGGTAGGTGACGACGACGGCGGCGATCTGGACAGGAGTCATCGGTCCATTATCCGGTGCCGAGGCCGCGCAACGCCATCACGCCGATGCCGGCCCGCACATGACGGCTGGCAGCGCCAGCAGGCATACTGCGCGCCCGGAGCCGCCCGGCGGTCTTCCGCAGGCGCCGCCCACGGCGTACCCCACATTCTTCAGTGTCGAGATGACGGCCAGCGACCTTTCGGTGTTGCGCTGCCTTTTCATTCCCTGCAGCGCAGCCGCCTGATGGCGCGCGCGCTGCAACGACGGCCCGGCAGCGCCGTCCGTGTTATCGCCGGTGCGCGCGCCGGGTCCGCTACAACGGCATCGATTGGCTGGTCTATACCACTGGCGTGCGCCGCACCGGAGCTGCGTGCATGAGCACCTCGCATCAGGTGCACGGCATGAGCCTGGAGTTGGCACTGCCGGACTGGCCGGTGTTGACCGCCGAGGAAATCCATCGCGTGCTGCAGCACGTTTGCGCTGCCGGCGATGGCGCACGGATTCGCTGGCATAGCGCACGCCCGTTTTCCGCTGCCGCCTGCGTGGACACCGCCACCGGCACGCTCATCGTCAAGCGGCATCACCGCAGCGTGCGCAGCATCGCCGACTTGCGCGAAGAACATGGCTTCATGGCGCACCTGCGCTGGGCCGGCGCGCCGGTGGTCGAGGTGCTGCACGATGCCGCCGGCCACACCGCCCTGGCCGATGCGCACTGGGTCTATGAAGTACAGCGCGCAGGCCTCGGCCAGGACCTGTATCGGGACGCCTTGTCGTGGACGCCCTTTACCAGCACCGCGCATGCGTTGGCCGCAGGCGCCGCGCTGGCACGCCTGCATCTGGCAGCGCAGGGATTCGATGCGCCGCCACGTCGAAGCAGCGTCCTGGTCGCCAACCTGGCGCTGTTCGCGCAGGCCGACCCGCTGCGGGCGGTGGAACTGGCATTGCTGTCGCGCCCCGGCCTGGCCGCCGATTTCCAGGGCCGGTCCTGGCGCCGCGACCTGGCCGACCATTTGCTGCCCTGGCACGCCCGGGCGTGGCCGGTATTGTCGGTGCCCGGCGCATTGCCGCCGCTGTGGACGCACGGCGACTGGCATGCCTCCAACCTGCTGTGGCGCACGCACGACGATGGCGACACCGAGGTCGGCGCGGTGTTCGACTTCGGCCTGTGCGACCGCAACTTTGCGATGTTCGACCTGGCCACGGCGATCGAACGCAACCTGATCCCATGGTTGAACCTGGACGCAGGGCAACGTGCGCAGCCGCAGCTGGAGCAACTGGACGCCTTGCTGGACGGCTACAGCCGGCACTGCACGCTGGGCGCGGTGCAGCTGCGGCAGCTGGTCGCCTTGCTGCCGATCGTGCATGCCGACTTCGCCCTGAGCGAGATCGACTACTTCGCCGGCATCACCCGCTCGGCCGACAACGCCGACATCGCCTATCACCGCTACCTGCTCGGTCATGCGGACTGGTTTGCCAGTGCCGATGGCCAGCGTCTGCTCGACCACCTGCACGCGCGCGCGCGCCGGTTGCCATGAGCGTTCTTTCTTGTCCTTTTCGAGTCCTGCGCATGTACCTGCCCGTCTCCCTGCCCCACCGCCGCCCGCTCGCGCTTGCACTCGTGCTGTGCGTGGCCACGCCTGCACTCGCGCAGCAAGACCCCGGCGCCGAGGCGGTGGAACTGGATGCGGTCAACGTACGTGGCGAACGCGCCGAGGCCAGCACCGCGTTGACCGGCTTCGGCGCCACGCGGCTGCTGGATGCCCCGGCCTCGATCGCGGTGATCGATCGCCAGCAAGTGCTCGACCGCCAGGCACACGTGCTCAGCGAGGTATTGCGTGCCGATGCCTCCACGGGCGAGGCCTATGCACCGATCGGCTACTACGAAAATTTCGTCGTGCGCGGCTATTCGCTCAACGCCGCCAACAGCTACCGCATCAACGGCCTGAGCGCAGTAGGCGAGCAATCCATCGCGCTGGAAAACAAGCAGCAGGTGCAGCTCCTCAAGGGTCTGGCCGGGCTGCAATCGGGTGTCAACGAACCGGCCGGGTTGATCGACTACCGCACCAAGCGGCCCGAGCACGTGCGTAGCGTGACCCTGGGCACTGACGAGCAGGGTTCGCGCTATGTCGCCGCCGACCTGGGCGACTGGTTCGGCGCCGAACGCAGCCTGGGCCTGCGCGTCAACGCCGCGCGCGAAGACATCGACAGCTATGTCGACCACGCCGACGGCTACCGCAATTTCCTCTCGCTGGCCGGCGACTGGAAGATCACCCAGCAATCGCTGCTGCAGCTGGACGTGGAATACCAGCATCGCCAGCAACGCTCGGTGCCGGGTTATCAACTGCTGGGCGGCACACAGGTGCCGCGCGTCATCGATGTGCATCGCCTGCTCGGCTACCAGCCATGGTCGCGGCCGGTGGAGATGGATGCGCTCAATGCGCAGCTGCGTTACGCCTACCAGTTCAACGACGACTGGCGCGCCACTGCCGAGGCGGCGCGCAGCCGCTCGGTGATCAACGACTTCTCCGCGTTCGCCTGGGGCTGTTACGGCGCGGCCAGTTGCGCCGACAGCGTCACCCCGAATTTCTTCAGTGCGCAAGGCGGGTACGACGTCTACGACTACCGCAACCCCGACGACACCCGCGTGCACGATCAACTACGCGCCACGCTGGAAGGCCGCGTGCTCACCGGCGCACTGGATCACCACCTGAGCATCGGCGGCGACTGGCTGCGCCGCACCATCGATCGTTTCGGCTCGGTCAACGAATTCGTCGGCAGCGGCAGCATCGACCGCGACCCGGAGGTGTTTGCACAAACCGACGTCGCCCTGGACCCGAAACAGCGCCGCCTGGACAGCCGTCAACGCGCCCTGGTGGTCGCCGACCGGATCGGACTGGGCCGGCAATGGGAGCTGTCGCTGGGTGCGCGCTATGTGCGCCTGGACGAGCGCAGCTTCGATCGCGATGGCGTCCTGGAGCGCCGCACGCGCAAGGACACGCTGCTGCCGCAGGCCGCACTGCTGTTCAAGCCGCAACAGAACGTGTCGCTGTATGCCAGCTACGCCAAGAGCCTGGCCGCCGGCGGCACCGCGCCGTGGTTTGCCGACAACGCCGATGAGATCCTGCCGCCGACCAATGCCTACCAGCTGGAAACCGGTGCAAGATTCGATTTCGACAGCCTGCGCCTGGGCGCGGCGCTGTTCGACATCCGCCAGGCCTACCAGTTCACCCAGCCGCAGGCCGATGGAGGTCTGTTGTTCGTGCAACAGGGCCGCCTGCACAACCGCGGGCTGGAACTATCGGCCGACGGGGCGGCAACCGAACAGCTGAGCCTGTTCGCCAGCGTCGCCGCCATCCGCGCGCGCGCCGAAGACACCGACATTGCCGACTACGAAGGCCATCAGGCCATCAACGTGCCCAAGCTGCGCGCCAGCCTGCAGGCCGACTACAGCGTGCCCGGCATCGACGGCCTGGCGCTGCTGGCAGGCCTGCAATACAGCGGACGCAAGTTCGCCGACCGGCTCGGCAACGCCAGCGTGCCGGCCTACACCGTGGCCAACCTGGGCGCGCGCTATGCCACCGCACTGGGCGGGGTGGCCACCACCTGGCGCCTGAACGTGGACAACGTGTTCGACAAGCGCTACTGGCGCGATGCGGGCGAATACCAGGGCGATGCATACCTGTTCCCGGGTGCGCCGCGTACGGCGCGCCTGACGGTGCAGGTGGATTTTTGAGGTCTGCTGCCCCCATCCGCCCTTCGGGCAGCTTCCCCCGCAGGCGGGAGAAGGACGTCGAAGCGAGTCAGCTGTGCTTGTGCGTGTTTGAGGCAATGGCTGAAAACAGCAGGCACCAGTTGAAGGCAGGGACTCAGCGGTGAGAGCGCTATCGCGTTTCCATCGCAAGCAGATTCGGGGCACCGCGCAGCATCCACGTCCGACCGCACCGCTGTTTTGCACGGCCTGCACCTCTCCCACCGCTGTCCACTTTCCATCAGGCATTGCATGTCGTTGCTCGAATCCACCGCCGTCGTGATCAACCTGCTGGGCGTGTGGCTGACCGCGCGGCGCATTCGCTGGTGCTGGCCGGTCGGCATCGTGGCGGTGGCGCTGTATGCCTGGCTGTTCTATCAGTGGAAACTGTATTCGGACATGCTGCTGCAAGGGGTCTATGTGCTGACCCAGCTATACGGATGGTGGCACTGGCAACGCGGTGCCGCTGCAGAAACGCGGATTCGCCCGCTGCCGATGCCGGTTGCGGAACTGTGGCTATCGCTATGCATCGGCGCGGCGTTCGCTGCCGCGCTCGGTGCCTACATGCATCACCGCACCGATGCCACGCTGCCGTGGCTGGATGCGGCGCTGGCCAGTTTCAGCCTGGTCGCCAGCGTGTGGGCCGCGCGCAAACGCATCGCCAACTGGGTGCTCTGGATCGTGCTCGATTGCATTTACGTAGGCGTGTTCCTGAGCAAAGGGCTATACCCCACCGCCCTGCTCTACGCCGGTTTCGTGGGGCTTGCGGTGTATGGATGGCGTAGCTGGAAAGCCCAACAGCAGCAGAACCCGGCAGGCGTTGCCTGAGCCACCTGCGGTTTGCGGGCGCGTTCTTCTTTACCATCGCCGCATGTACCTCTCTCACCCAACTGTCTTGCACAGGCGCTGCAGCCACCACCGGCAGATCGCCGCATGAGCGCACCGCGCCAGCACGCCATCACCGAAATCGTCTCCGCGCAGATCGCCGCCGGCGAATGGGGTCCGGACCAGCGCCTGCCGGTCGAGCGCGCGCTTGCCGAACGCTTTGGCTGCACCCGCATCACCTTGCGTGAGGCCTTGCAGCAACTGGAAGCGCAGGGACGCATCTACCGCGAGAACCGGCGCGGCTGGTTCGTCAGCGCACCGCGCGTGCGCTACGACCCCACCAGCATCGCCGGCTTCATGCAGTACGTGGCGGCGCAGGGGCGTAAACCGCGCACCGAACTGTTGAGTGCCACCCGCCAGGCGGCGGGCGCTGCCTACGCGGCGGCGCTACGGCTGCAGACGCCCTACGAAGAGGTCTTCGTGCTGCAGCGCCGGCGCTGGATCGACCGCCGCGCGGTGCTGCTGGAAACCAACGTGGTGCTGGCTGCCTGGGCACCCGGCCTGCTGGAACACGACCTGGCCGGTTCGCTGTCGAGCGTGTTCAACCGGAAACTCGGTCTGTTCCTGAGCCGCGCGCAATTATCGATGCATCCGGCCGGGCTGGACGCCGCGCAAGCCCTGTTGCTGCAGTCCACCACCGGCACACCGTGCTTCCGGCTGCAGCGGATCAGCTTCGCCGAAGACGGCCGCGCGGTGGAACTGGATATCGAATCCTGGCGCCACGACGCGCTGGAAGTGGTGGTGCGGACCGAGGCGCCGATGCGGTCGGCTTCTTGAGCGGCTAACAAGACGACGTCACGTCAGTCATTGCACTGCGGCCTGGCTGCAGGGCCCTTGCCCGCCCACCATCGCGGGACACGCCGTGAATCCGTCCATGGAGGCTCTTACGCGGCATCCATGCCGCGTAAGGTCCCGCGACGGTGGGCGGGCAAGGACCAGTCGAGATGGTCGGTGTGCATGTTTTCAACAAAGCAACCGACTCACTCTCCGGTGCGGTGTCCTCGCCGATTGCGGGACCGTGTGGCGGCATGGATGCCGCCACCGAGCCCCCAGGGACGGGTTCACGGCGTGTCCCGCGAGCGGTGAGGGCACCGCGCCCTCGACCCCCTCGGCGTTTGACCTGGACTCCCGATAGCATCTACCAGCATACGGCCGACAAGCCACTGCACTCACCGCACGGCAAGCAGTCGTCAGGTTGCATAGGACAGCGCTCAAGAACTGCACTGCACAAGTCCACCGAACACCGGCTGCGCCCGCCTGACGGTGAGCATGCCGCTTTGGCAGCTGTTCTACGCGTCAAATAGCCTGCGTTGTGGATCCGGCGGCGGCAGGTCGGCGAGCAGCTGCGCGAGTTGATCGCGCTGCGCACGTAGCGGGTCGTGCATCAGGAAGTTGGCCAGGCGGGCGTGCCAGGCCGGCCAGCGCGTGGCCAGTGCATCCATGTCGCCATCGGCCGGGCGGCCTTCGTGTGGCGAAGCGACAAAGGCGGTATCGCACAGCACGTTGCGCCATCCCAGCCCCGCCATGCGCAGACTCAGGTCCACCAGTGCCGCATACCAGGAACCGTAGCTGCTGGCATCCAGGCCGCCGGCCTTGCGCCGTGCGCTGCCGCGCAGCAGCACCGCGTGGCCGATCGCCGATGGCAGTTCCGGATGCAGCGGCGGCATCGCCGCACACGCAGCGGCGAGCCGCTCCCGCGCCTCGGGCATCGGGTTGAGTTCGCCCAGGCGTGGCCAGGCACAGGCTTCGCCCACATTGCTCCACGGGGTGGCGGTGGCAATCGCCGCATCGCGCGCAAAACAGGTGTCGAGCTGATTCAACCAACCCGGCAGCGGGCAGGCGTCCACGCCCAGCACCACCACGTCGGCATCGCCGCAGGCGCTGAGCATTTCGTCCAGATGCGCGACCTCGCCGAGCATGCGCTGGCGCCGTGTGTGATGCGCCTGCAGATGCGTGCGCGCCAGCCAGTGCGCGATCACCGCGCGGCCACGCGGGCCGGCCTGCGCGTCGTCGGCCAGCCACACCCGCGTGCCAGCGGGCGTGGCGGCATCCAGTGCGCCCAGGCACGCATCCAGGGCCTCGTCGTCGGTGCCGACCGGCACCAGCACGACGGGCAGTGCCGCACTCATTGCGGCTTCTGGCTGGGCTTCAGCGGCTCCATGGCCTTGAACTTCTGGCCGTACTCGTCGGTGAGATTGCGCGCTTCCTGCGGGTTGCGCACGATCGACGGGGTGATCAGCACGATGACTTCGCGGCGGGTATTGCTCTTTCCCTTGGTTCCGAACAACGCACCGACTACAGGCAGCTTGCTCAGGAAGGGCACGCCATCGCTCGTATCCGTGGTTGTGTCATCAATCAGACCGGCCAGCATGATCGTGTCGCCGCTTTGCACAGCAGCTTCTGTTTTGACACGGCGGGTGTTGATGTCGACGTTACAGGCTGCTGCGTTTACCGTTGCGGTCGCCGAAGTACACGCGGCAGGCCGATCACCGGGGCTACTTACTTCTTGGACGATATCCAGAAACACCATCCCGTCCTTGGTCACACGCGGACGCACCTTCAAAATCACGCCCGTATCAATGTATTGCACAGAAGAGAAACTACTGTCGCTACCAAGACCCGTATTGATCGAAGTTGAGTTGATCGCAATTCGCGAACCGACGTTGAGCGTCGCTTCTGCATTATTTCGCACAAACACCGAAGGCGTTTGGAGCAATCGGACATTTGTCACCCGATCTAACGCAGTGATGATGGCAGCCGCATTCTTTCCAAGAAATGTCCATCCCAAACCGTTACTAGTCACGCTTCCGGCAATATCCCCCCAGATGTTCCGACCCGCAGCGTTGGTAAGGCCAGCGCCAACACCAATACCAGTGGCGTTCGTTAATGCAGTCGCTGGATCTCTCGAAGCATTCACCGCGTTTTCGAAGTACCAATTGACGCCGTAGCTGAGGTCGCCCGTCAAATTCACCTCAGCCACCTGCGCCTCGATATGCACCTGCATCGGCATCACGTCGAGCTTTTCAATGACGTCGCGGATGGAGGACCACGCCTGCGGGGTGGAGCGCACCAGCAAGGTATTGGTTTCGGCCACCGCCGACACGCCGACCTTGTCGCCTTCCACCTCCAGCGTCACCGCGCCGTTGCCGTTGCTGCGCGGCGACAGCTGCAGGCTGCCGTTGCCCAGCCCACCGCTGCTGCTGCCACTGCCACTGCTGCCACCGAAGCTGCTGCCGGAGGAGCTGCCATCGCTGCTCTCGCCGACGCTGCCGCCGGTCATGCCGGAGCTGCCGCCCATGCTGCTGTCGCGATTGCCCAGCTGCCCACCCAGCACGCTGGTTTCCGCGCCCGGCGCCAGCGAAGCATTGGAATCGCCGTTGTTGCCGCGGCCGCCGAACACTTCCGACAGGCGGTCGGCCAGGTCCTTGGCCTTGATGTACTTCAACTCATACGAGAACAGCCGCACGCCGCCACCGGCGCTGTCGATGCGGTCCAGCCACTGCTGGATCTGGTCCAGGTAGCGCGGTTGCGGGGTGATCACCAGCACCGCGTTGGCGTTCTCCAGCGGCATGAAGCGGAACATGCCGGCGCTGGGCGTCTTGCTCTGTTCGCCGAAGACCTTTTCCAGATCGGCGGAGACCTTTTCGGCCTTGCCGGACTGGATCGGGAACACGCCCACCGACATGCCCGACAGCCAGTCCACGTCGAAGATCTGCACGGTGCGCAGGTAGTTTTCCAGCTCGGCGCGGGTGCCGCCCAGCGTGATCACGTTGCGCGAGGGGTCGGTACCGACGATGGCGTTCGGGCGCGCGTACGGCTCCAGCACCTTCTTCATTTCGCTGGCGGAGATGAACTTCAACGGCACCACGCGCACTTCGAAACCGCGCGCAGCGGACGGCGATGCGGTGCTGGGCGCGACGGTGCCGGCCAACGCCTGGTCGGCCGGCACGATGTTGTAGCGGCCACCGCTGAACACCATGCGCGCGTTGTTCCAGCCCAGCACCATTTCCAGCAGGTTCAAGGCCTGCGCCGGCGAGACCGGATTGGGCGTGGCCAGGGTCACGGTGCCCTGCACGCCGGGGGCGATGACGTAGTTCTGCCCGAGCATGTCGCCCAGGATCGCCTTGACCACCGCCTGCACCGACTCGCCTTCGAAGTTGAAGGTGGCGCTGCCGCTGCTGGCCATGCCCAGCGTCGGTGCCGGCGCGCTCGCCGCGCTCTGGTTGATCATGGTGCCGCTGCCCCGCCGGATCACCGGGGTGGGCTTGGCGCTGGCATTGCCCTCGGCGCGTTGCTCGGCGCTGGTCTGGGTGGCGCCGGCAGCGCCGACTTGCGGGTCCAGGCGCGCGTCGCGGCGCACGTCCGGCGGCGGCGTGGAGGCGCAACCGGCCAGCAGGCCGATCAGCAGGGACACGGGAAACAGGCGCTGCGTCATGCGTTCACTCATTGGGTCTGACCGGGGGTAGAGCCGCTCTGGCGCTGCTGTTGCAGCTGGCGGCGTCGGGCTTCGATACGTTCGCGGATGGCGCGCATCTGATCGTCGGAGGGGCGTGGGGCTTCCTGGGCGCCATCGCTGCGCTGCGGCGGCACCGTCGGCGGTGTCTGCCCGCCGGGCTGCTGTGGCTGCGCGGCGGGCTGGGTCTGCGGCGGTTGCGTCGGCGCAACGGCGGCGGCATCGGGCGAGGGTAACGGCGGTATGGCGCCGGCAGCGGCGCGCGCGCCCGCATTGGCGGTGGGTGGCTGCCCGCCCAGGCCGTTGAACACGTGCAGCTCCAGTGTCTGGGTGCCGCCGGGGCCTTCGATGGTTGCGCTGCGCGGCTGCAGGGCGAGCAGGCGCCAGCCCTTGACCGCCTCGCCGCCCAGTTGCACACGCACCGAATCCTGCGGGTCCAGCGTCAGCGTGGCCATCTTGAAGTTGTCCGTCAGCAGCACGCCGGTCAGGCGCACCGTCGAGGCAGCACCGCTGCCGTCGTTGCCGGACAGGAAGAACGGATGCGGCAGGCGGTCTTCGGCGAAGGCCGGATGCGCGGCGATCTCCGAATATTTTTCGAATGCGCCCAGCCGTTCCGGGGCCGGTGCCGGCAGCGTGGGCAGGCGCTGCACCAGTGCCGGGTCGTCCGGCAGCAGCTCCACGCGCTTGCCCAGCCCGGCCACGGCCAGCACGCATACCAGCAGCGCCCAGCCGACCACGGTGGCCAGCAGCCAGGTGCGCAGGCCGATCATGTCAAGGCGCATTGCCGGCCTCCGCAGCGTCGGGGGCGGCGGGCGCCGCGTCGGTGTTCAACGGCGCGGCGCTGGCGCCCGGGCGCAGATAGCCGGCCAGTTCGAAGGCGATATCCAGGCCGTTGCCGCTTTCGTTGGGCGAAAGTTGGTAGCGCTGCGCCATCACGTTGAGATTGTCCACGAACAGGCGCGGGGTGCCGCTTTCCAGGCTGTACAGCACCGAGGCCAGCTCCGGCGTGCCACAGCGCAGGCGCACCTGCACCGCAACGCGGGTGAAGCGGTCCTTGCTTTCCGGCTGCAGCGGCGAGCGGTTGCTGATCGCGCAGCTGCGGTTGCCGGGGCTGGCTTCCACCACGGCGCGCTCCAGCCGCTGCACCAGGCCGGCCGAGGCCAGTTCGGCCGAAGTCTCCGGCAAAAAGCCCGGGCGGCTTTCCAGTGTCTGGCGCGCCTGGCGCAGCCGCTTGCTGACTTCCGGCGCCTGCTGCAGCTGCACGCGCACGCGCAGCTCGCGTTCGCGGAGCGCCTGCAGCTCGTCCTGCACGGCGATCATCGGCTGGGTGAACCAGGGGTGCACCAGAACCAGATAGGCCACGCCGATCACCAGCAGCAGCAGGCCCAAAGCGATCCAGCGATCGCGCTTAACGTTGCGTGGCATCGGCCGCCTCCTTGGCATCGGGGCCGGCCAGTTCGGCGGTGATGGTGAAGCGGTCGACGTTGCGACCGGCATCGCTCTGCAGCACGCCGGTCAGTGAGGGCGTGCGCCACAGCGGCGAGCCTTCCAGACGCCGCACCAGCGAAGAGGCTTCGTTGCTCAGACCGATCAACTGCAATTGCCCGCCTTCGACCGAGAATTTTTCCAGATAGGTGCCGCCGGGCAGGCGCCGGCTCAGCTCGTCCCAGATTTCCACCGAGGTCGGGCGGGTGGCGCGCTGCTGCTGAAAGAAGTTTGCACCTTCGACCAGATCCAGCAATTGCTGGCGTTCGGCGGCAACCTGGCGCGCACGCGCGGCGTTGGCCTGCACCTTGGCACGCAGGTCGTCGGCGGCCTGGCGGCGGTTGTCCAGCAGCAGCCAGCCGGCCACGGCCAGCAACACCAGTGCGGCGGCCGCGAGCAACAGATTCCAGCGCTGCATCGGGTCGCTGCGCCGCAGCCGGCGCGCCGGTGGCAGCAGGTTCACACCCAATGGCAGGCCCTGCGCATCGGCAACATCGATGCCGGACAAGGCGCTGGTCCATGCGTCGGGCACGCCGTCGGGGCCATCGATCATGCGTCGCGGCACCACCACCAGTTCGGCATCGAGCTGGCCGTCTTCGCGTACGTCCAGCACGCGCGCATCGAAGTACACCTGGTCGGCGGTGAACGGGGTTTGCCGGTCGATCTCGAAGCGCGCCACGTCCTGCAGGCGCGCCGCTGCCGCAGCAGGCAGGCGCAACGGGCGACGCAAGGCATGCGCGGCCGGCAGCAGCCAATGCCGCGGCAGGCCCTCCAGCGCGGTGGGCAGCAAGGCATGGACCTCCTGCGGCTGCACCGGCCATGGCAGGCTGGCGATGGCCTCGCTGCTGTGGTCGCGCTGACGCAGCAACTGCAACGCCTGCCCATCGGGCTGCAACAACAGCCGCGACGGCGACAGGCCCAACTGCCATTGCCAGCGCTGCGGCAGCCAGGCCAGCAGGGATTGCTGCCACCAACGCCAGAAGCCTCCGGCGCCCGGCATGGCGCGTACGCCGATACGACCCAAGGTATCCCGCCATGCGGTCATTGCACTGCTGCTCCCTCTTCCCAACGCAACACGGTATACGCCGACCCAGGTAATGCGGACGCACTGGTGGAGACGACTGCCCGCAACACGGCCTCGCGTCCCTGACTCAGTCGCGCCCGGCTCTCGATACTATAAGTGTCCGACCCACCGACCGTCGCCTCGCTGCCCGGCAAACCCGGCGGCGCGTCACGCTGGGCCAGCAGTTGCCGCGCATCCAGGCCCATCGCGGTCAGCACCGGCCCGGGCGCAAAGCGCGCCTCGGGACGCGAGCGGCCGCTGTACAGGGTGAGGTTGGGCAACAGCTTGCGATACAGCTCGCCATCCATGCCCAGCACCAGGCGCAACTCGCCCAGCGTTTCGAACGGGCCATCCTTGGCACCGTACGGCAACCCGGCATCGGCGTAATCGCGATCTTCTGCGCCACCGCCGGGCTGGCTCAGCGAGTCGCCGTCGCGCCAGTCGACGATGGCGCCGGCAATGCGCGTATCGCGGCCCTGTTCGGCACCGACCGCGCGCACCAGGCCGGCCAGCAGCGCGGGCTCGGCCATGTTCAAGTCCACCTTGCCGCTTTCGTCGGTGATGCGGATCTCCACCGTGGCATCGTCCATCTGCCAACGATAGCGCCGGCCGTCTGCAAGCCAGCGTGCCTGGGTGTCGGTGCTCTGCAGGCGGGACAATGCGTATTCCAGTCCGGAGCGCGCGTATTCCTGCGCCTGCGCGCCGTTGCGCAGCATGCTGCCCTGCAGCGCTTCCACCCGCGCGGTCAGCGCGAATGCGCCGATCATCGCGGTGAGCAGCGCAATCAGCCATAGCACCAACACCAGCGCGGCACCGCGCATCGCGCTCATTGCCCCGCTCCCGGGTTGCTGGATTGCGGCAGAGCCACCACCAGCGGCGGCCAGGCGGCACCGCCACTACGGATCTCGATGCGCACCAGCAACGGCAGACGGTCGTGCCATTCCCACTGCGGCAACCACGCGCTGAGGCGTCCGCTCTGCGGATCCATGCCGCGATACCGGAAGCTCACCTGCTGCACGTCGTCGGCAAGTGTTTCCGGCGGCAGCGTGGTGCCCTCCTCAATCGGCTTGCCCGATTGCAGCATGGTCAATGCGATCCGCAGCGTGCGCTGCTCGCCATCGCCGGCCACCGACAGATCATGCAGGTACGGCCCGCCGCGGCCCAGGTAATCCGGCACATCGGCGGCAAACCGCATGCGCTGCGCCTCGCCGATGAACAGCATCGGCTGCTGACTCTGCGGGTCGATACCCATCGCGATCGGCAGTGCCGCCGCCAGCCGCCGGCGCAGGAATTCCTCCACCGCACGCACGCGCTCGCTGCGCTGGGCGATCGCCTCGCCGCGCTGGCTCACCGCGCTGGCCGAGCGCAAGGTGGCAAACGCCAATGCCAGCCCGCCCACCAGCAACATCGTCGCCAGCAACACTTCGATCAAGGTGAACCCGGCACTACGCGGCCGACTCATGGCGCGCTGCCCGGTTGCGCCGCCGCGACCAGCCGCAAGGTGCGCCACTGCAACACCTGGTTGGGTTGCTCGCCCCAGCGCACCACCAGGGTCAGCTGCAGCAGCGTGTGTGCGCCGGGGGATACCGGCGCCTGCGGATTGCGCCGCGGCTCGTCGTACGGGCGCACATCCATCGACCAGCGGAAATGCCCGTCCTCGAACGTGCCTTGCTGCTGCTCGGGCACCAGCGGTTTGTCCATGCCCTGGGCCGCCAGCAACGATTGCGCATGCAAGGTGGCGCGCGTGCTCTCGTCGGCCGCACGCACCTGACGCGCGGCACCGGACAGCGATCCCAGCAACAGGCTCAATGCCAGCGCCAGCAACGCAAAGGCGACGATCACCTCGATCAGCGTGTAACCGCGCTGGCGCTTCATGGCGCCGGCGTCCGCAACTGCCCGGAACGCACTTCGCCGGTGATCCAGCCCACGTCCACGCGCCAGGTCGCGTCCTTGACGCGCAGATCGATGCGCCCGCCGGTGGAGGCGCCATCGGGAAAGAACTGGATGGCGCCCTGATCCTGCCGCGACTGCACCTGCCGCGCGCCGGTGAAACGCACCTCCAGCGACGCCGGCAGATCGCCGTGATGGCCGCCGGGTGCTTCCCAGCGGCGCTGCTGCGGGTCGATCAGAAAGCGCTGCGGCGTGCCGGTGGCGATCGCCTGCGTGCGCGTATAGCGCAGCTGCGAGGCGATCGCCTTGCCGGCGGTGCGCAGGCGCATGCCGTCGATCCCGCCGTTGAGCGCTGCGGCAGCCAGCACACCGGCCATCGCGATCAGGGCGATGACCAGCAGCATCTCCAGCAACGAACTGCCACGCGTGCGTGTGCGACCAGGGCCGACCACTCCATGCGGATGACGCAACGGCTGACACGCAACGCGCATGGCGAACGGCTTATTGGTACTTGATGTCCGCGTCGTAACTGCTGCCACCGGGGCGGCCGTCCTTGCCCAGGCTGATCAGATCGAACGGCTGGCCATCGCCGGGCGCGCGGTATTCGATGGTGTGGCCCCACGGGTCGTTGAGTTCGGCCGGCTTGGCGTACGGGCCCAGCCAGCCGCTGCTGCCGCCGGGCTGGGTCACCAGGTCATCGAGCTTGCTCGGCAACTTGCCGGTGTCGAGCTGGAAATTCTCGATCTTGCCGGCCAGGGTCTGGATCTGCGACTTGGCCAGATTGGCCTTGCCGCGATCGGCACCACCGAGCACACGGCTGCCGACCAGGGTCAGCACCGCGCCGATCAGGACGATGACGATGATGATTTCCAGCAGGCTCATGCCGGCCTGGCCTGCACGCGATGGGCTACGGGTGATGGAGCGCTTGATCATGAACGATTTCCTTGCACGTCGATGAAAGATGCTGCCGCCAGAAGATGACACAGCGGCCATTGCAATGGTTCCCGCATGGGTGTCGCGCGGTCGCCGGAACGTTGTTGTGAATCCACCGCCACGTTATCCGATGGCATTGGTCAGGTCATACAGCGGTACCAGCACCGAGATGATGACAAGCCCCACCACCGAGGCCAGCACCAGCGTGATCAGCGGCACCAGCGCGGCCAGCGCGCGGTCGATGGCCTGCGCGGTTTCCAGCTCGAAGGTGTCGGCGGTCTTGAGCAGCATCGTGTCCAGCGCGCCCGATTCTTCGCCGACCTGGATCATCTGCAGGGCCAGGCGCGGGAAGCGCTTGCCGCGTGCCAGCGCCATCGCCAGGCCATGGCCGTTCTTGACGTCGTCGGCGGCGGCATCGACATCCTCGACCAATGCCAGATTGGACATCACGTTGCGCGCAATGCCAATCGCCGCCAGCAGCGGCACGCCGTTGCGCAACAAGGTGCCCAGGGTACGCGTCAGCCGTGCGGTTTCCAGGCGCGCGATCAGGCTGCCGACCACTTTCTGCCGCAGCAACCATTCGTCCAGCGCGGCACGGAAGGCGGCATTGCGGCGTTTGCGATCCAGCCACAGCCCCAGTACGCCCGGCACCACGATCAACACCACCCACCAGTCGCGCACCAGCAGGCCCACGCTCAACACCGCCTGGGTGAACCACGGCAAGGCCACATCCAGGCTTTCGTACATCTGCGCGAACTGCGGCACCACATAGCCGAGCAGGAACAGCAGCGCGCAGCCGACCACCGCCAGCAGGATCGCCGGATAGATCAACGCGTTGATCACCTTGCCGCGCAGCGCGCGGCTGCGCTCCAGGTAATCGGCCAGGCGTTGCAGCGTGTCCTGCATGCTGCCGCCGGCTTCGCCGGCGCGCACCATGTTGATGTAGAGCTTGGAAAACAGCCCGTGCTGGCGCTCCAGTGCCGAGGACAGCGGCGCGCCGCCACGCACGGTGTCGCGCACATCGCCGATCACGCGCCGGCTTTTGTCGTCTTCGGGCAGATCCATCAGGATCGACAACGCGCGATCCAGCGGCTGGCCGGCACCGATCAGCGTGGACAACTGCTGGGTGAACTGCACCAGCGCGGCGTTGTCGAACGGCTTCTTGCGCAACAGCATGCGCAGCGACGGCGAGTCGTTTTCGCCGGTGGCCAGGCGTGTTTCCACCGGCAGGTGGCCCTGCTCCTGCAGGCGCAGGGCCACGTCGGCGTCGCTGGCCGCTTCCATCTGGCCATCGAGCATTTCGCCGTGGGCGTCGAGCGCCTTGTAGCGGTACAGGGGCATCAGGCTGGAAGGCCGGGATTCGGGAATCGGGAATCGGGAATCGGGAAACGCAGGATCCTGCGCTGCGTTGGCGCCACCGGGCGCAGCTGTGCGCGTGCGCGACGCGTTGCCGGGACCTTGCCCTGCTTATCTTCCGATCCTGAGCATCCGATGCTCGTTGTGGCTCCGTTGACTCTCACGCATCCTCCGTCACGCGCAGCACTTCTTCGATGGTGGTTTCGCCGCGCAAGGCCTTGGACAGGCCGTCTTCGTACATGGTGCGCATGCCGGCCTTGCGGGCCAGTTGCTCGATCTCGCCCATGCCGGCGCGACGCATCACCGCACGCCGCAACTCGTCGTTCATGACCAGGAATTCGACGATGGTGGTGCGGCCGAGGTAACCGGTCGGCGCGGCGGCAGAGGCGCGCGGGCGATACAGGTAGATCTCCCCGTCCGGCTGCAGCCGGCGCAGGTTGAAGCGTTCGATTTCTTCCGGCGATGCCAGATAGCGCTCGGCGTTGGCCAGGTCGAGCTTGCGCACCAGGCGCTGCGCCAGGATGCCGTTGATGGTGGAGGTGAGCAGATAATCCTCCACGCCCATGTCGAGCAGGCGGGTGATGCCGCCGGCCGCATTGTTGGTGTGCAGCGTGGATAGCACCAGATGGCCGGTGAGCGCGGACTGGATCGCGATGCGTGCGGTTTCCAGATCGCGCATTTCACCGATCATGATGATGTCCGGATCCTGGCGCACGATGCTGCGCAGCGCGTTGGCGAAATCCAGCCCGATCTGCGGTTTGGCCTGGATCTGGTTGATGCCTTCGATCTGGTATTCCACCGGGTCTTCGACGGTGATGATCTTCACGTCGGAGGTATTGAGCTGGCTCAATGCGGTGTACAGCGTGGTGGTCTTGCCCGAGCCGGTCGGGCCGGTCACCAGCATGATGCCGTGCGGTTGCTCCAGCACCTTGCGGAACTGCGGCAGAAACTCTTCGGTGAAGCCGAGCTTGTAGAAATCGAACACCACCGTCTCGCGATCGAGCAGACGCATCACCACGCTCTCGCCGTGCGCGGTGGGCACGGTGCTGACACGCAGGTCCAGCTCCTTGCCCTGCACGCGCAACATGATGCGGCCGTCCTGTGGCAGCCGGCGTTCGGCGATGTTGAGCTTGGCCATGATCTTGATGCGGCTGATGACCGCGGCGGTGAGCTTGGCCGGCGGGCTTTCGCCTTCCACCAGCACGCCGTCCACGCGGTAACGCACCTTGAGCCGGCTTTCGAACGGTTCGATATGGATGTCCGAGGCGCGCAGTTCCACCGCATGCTGGATCACCAGGTTCACCAGGCGAATCACCGGCGCTTCGGACGCAAGATCGCGCAGCGCTTCGATATCGTCGCTGCTGTTGGCATCGCCATCGGCGGTTTCCACGATGGTGCCCATCGCGCTGCGGCCCTGGCCGTACCAGCGCTCGATCAGATCGTCGATTTCCGAGCGCAGGCCAACCTGCAGGAACAGCGCACAGCCGGTGGCAAGCCGCACCGCGTCGATCGCGTAATCGTCGTAGGGATCGGCGATCCACAGCTCCAGCCGGCCATCGCGTTCGCCGACCGGGCACAGATGGAATTGCTTGAGGAAGCGCAGCGACAGCCCCTGCACTTCCGGCAGCATCTCCGGCGGGGTATCGCCGAGCTGGCGGGCGTCCACCAGCGGCAGACCCAGCACATCGGCGCAGGTCTCGGCATGATCGCGTTCGGATACCAGGCCCAGACGGCCGAGCAAGGCCAGCAGGCCCATGCCGGATTCGGTCTGCAACTGGCGCGCGCGCAGCAGATCGGTGTCTTTCAGGCGACGGCGTTCGAGCAGCGCCTCGACGATGCGCGTCTCCGCACTGCGATGCTCAATTGGATCGACGGCAACCGCGTTCACACTCGTCTCCACTGGTCCGGCGCCGACTGTAGCAGTTTGCCGCGACGATCAACCGCACGCATCTGAATCGTCCTGAAAAACGATGCCCCCGGTGATTGGCCGGGGGCATCGGTCACACTATCTGCCTACTTACTGTCGTGCAACGAGCGTCAGCTTCGCGTAGTCGCCAGCGCCCACCAGCTTGATGTAGTAGGTGCCTGCCTTGGGAGCAGTGAAACGCACGGTTTCGCTGTTGCCCGGGCGGGTCGACTTGGCGTCGTAACTGGTCGCGCTGGGTTCGGCTTCATGGCTGACGTACACAGACACATCGCCGGTGCCACCGTAGGTCATGAAACTGAGCACGGCCCCGGCCTTGGCTTCGAAGCTGTACAGCGTGGCGCTGCCGGCGGTACCACTCAGGCCGGTCAGTGGGGCCTTGTTGGTCAAGGCAATGGCGGTCGGCGCGCAGCTTTCGGTGGCCGGATCGCAGGGCTCCACCAGCACCGCTTCCAGCGCGGCCTTGGCATCGACGATGCCGCTGCCGATCGGGGTGCTGGCCGGCGGCGTCACCGGGAAGCGGCGGCTGGTCTGCTTGAGCAGGGCTTCCACTGCGGCCGGAGTCAGCGGGCCATCGCCCAGGCCGATCGCCGCGCTCTGCACCAGGGCGACGACACCGGCCACGTGCGGCGATGCCATCGAGGTGCCGCCTAGTCCCATATAGGTATAGGTGCCCGAGGTCGGCGTGGTCGCACCGGTATAGCCGGCCTGCCAGATGTAGCCGCCCGGATTGCCGTCCACGCTGCCACCGCCGCCCGGACCGGAGAGGTCCACCTTGCTGCCGTAGTTGGAGTAGTAGGTGATGCCGCCGGTGATGCGCGTGGCACCCACGGTGATGGTGTTGTTGCAGCTGGCCGGCGAATGGTTGGCCGCGTCTTCGCCGCTGTTGCCGGCCGCCACCACCACGGTGGTGCCGCGCGAGACGGCGCCGTTGATTGCCAGCTGGGTGGCCGAATCGCACGGCTCGCCGCCGCCCAGGCTCATGTTGATGACCTCGGCCGGGTTGGTGTTGGCGGGCACGCCAGCAACCGTACCGCCGGAGGCCCAGACGATCGCATCGGCGATGTCGGAGGTGTAGCCACCGCAACGGCCGAGCACGCGCACCGGCAGGATGGTCGCCTTCGGCGCCACGCCGGCCATGCCGACGCCGTTATTGGTCGCCTCGGCCACGGTGCCCGAAACATGGGTGCCGTGCCAGGAGCTTTCCTGTGCCACCGAGCCGTCATAGCAGACGTTGTCGGCCTCTTCCCAGTCGCCGTAATCCAGCGCGCCCGGTACCCGGGCGTCGGTGGGACGGCGCGAGACTTCGGCATCGGTAATGAAGTCGTAACCCTGTAGCAGGTTGCCGGCAAAATCCGGATGGCCCGGCAGGATGCCGGTATCCAGCACTGCCACCACCACGCCGGCGCCCTGCGACAGATCCCATGCGGCCGGCGCATTGATGCCGCCGTTGGGGTTGCTCAGATGCCACTGGTACTGCGCGTACAGCGGGTCATTGGGCACCAGCTGCGGGCTCACGTCGGTGGCGGCGAGGCTCTTCTTGATCTCGACCGGGCGCAGCATGCGGTCGATCTGCACGTCGGCCACGGACGGGTCGTTCTTGAGCTCGACCACGACCTTGTCCACCTGTGCGGTGGTCAGCGTGCTGGACAGCTTGATCAGGTCCGAGCCGATGCCGAGCTTGCGCACATACGTCGCCTTGGCGGCGGCTGCGCTGCTGCGTGCGCCAGTGCTCGCACCGACACGGCCGACGGCGGCCTGCACCGCGCTCAGCTTGCTGGCGCGATCGGTCGCGGCGGCGGTGTTGTCCTTGTAGCGCACGATCAGGCGGCTACTGAACGCAGCGCCGGCCGATGCTGCCTGGGTCGGTTCCTTGACCAGCAGTTGCGGGGCAGCAGCGAGCGTGCCCGATGCACCGAGCGCCATCATCAAGATGGCGCCGGTCAGCGGGGAGAGACGGAAATTCTTGTCGATCACGGTGAAGTCCTCTTCGTGTTTTTCGTCGATCAGCTGGGAGCGGCTTTCGAAACTGCTGCGCAACTGCGGTGCAGCTCGCTGCGTTTGATCAGCCACTCCTGATAAGGCCATCACTCCATCGAATCCGTTGGCCGGCCCAGCCACGGTCCTTGCCCGCCCCCTCGGGCCTTGCTCTGGCGCGGCGGCGCACACCGGCGCCGGCGCGTGTCATGCACCCAGCGGGTTACCAGCCGAAGCCGGCGCCCACACCGATGGAACTGTCGTCACCACTGAGCGCGCCGCCCACCGTCAGCGTGGCGCGCGGGCTGATCGCACGCTGGTAGCCCACCGACAACGCCGATTCGCCGTTCTGGAAACCGACGCCGGCACCGACGCGGTTCTGCGTGGCGATGCCACCGACGCTGGCGGCCACGTTCAACATCGCCGAGCTCATCGCACCCTGCCGGTCCAGGCGACGGTTCTGCCGGCGCAGACGGTCCTCGATGTCGCCCTGGTAGGTTTCGAAGCTGTCGGCCATCGCGCTGTAGCGGCTGTCGGTATAGCTGTTGGCCGCAGCGACGCCGTTGTCCAGCTGGCCCTTGTTGACCGCGTCGGTGGCACGCGTGCCGGCGGCCACATTGGCCACCTGCCGCTCGCCGCCGACGCTGCCCACCGACACCGTGTTGGCGCGATCGGCGACCGACCCCTGGCCCAGCGCGACCGCACCTTGTGCACTCGCCCTTGCGCCCTGGCCGATCGCCGTGCCGGAGGCCGCACTGACCTGCGCGCCTTCGCCCATGGCCACCGCATTGGTCGCCACCGCAGCGATCTGCGTATTGGCGCCGACCGCGGTGCTGCCGTCGGCATTGACGCGTGCATTGCTGCCGATCGCAGTGTCGTTGGGGCCATGCGCATACGCGCTGCCGCCGATCGCCGTGCCGGTCACGTGGTTGGCCACTGCCGCCGTGCCGACGGCGGTGGACGTTGCGGCCGGGGTGATGCTGCCGACCACCGCTGCGGTCGGCGTGCCCTGCACGCTGGCGCCGGTATCGGCGACAGCGTTGCTCGATGCAGTCACTGCACTGGTGGCAACAGCCGGCACCGCTGCGGTGCGCAGCGACAGCGTGCGTGCCGCAGTGCTGGCCGTTGCAGTACCGCCACGTGCGTCCAGCTCGGTGACCTTGCTGTCCAGCGCGGTCAATGCCGCACCGACGTTGTTGTAGCTGGCACCCTGGATCACGTAGGTCGGCGCGACGAACACGCCTTGCGCACCGATCGCCGCGCCACCGCCGAGGAAGCTGGCAGCGTTGCTCAACGACTGGAACAACTGGCCGCCGTTGACCGCATCGGTGCTGGCACTGGCAATCGCGCCGCTGCCGACATTGACGATGCGACGCGTGGCCGGGCCGCCGCGGCCATCGCCGCTACCGACCGACACCACGTTGGCGTCGTAGGTGCGCGAGCCCGAGCCCAGCGCTACCGAATCGGCACCGCTGGCACCGGCATTGGCACCCAGCGCCACTGCGTTGGCACCGCTCTGGCGCACGAAGGAGTTGTAGCCCAGCGCCACGCCGTTTTCGCCGATGGAATTGGTCTGCCGGCCCATCGCAGTGCTGTTCACGCCACTGGCGCTGCTGTCCACGCCCATGGCGCTGGCGCCGGTGGCCGAGGCGCGGCTGCCGGAGGCGATCGCCACGCTGCGTGCGCCGCTGGCGGTTGCGCCGGCACCTGCGGCGGTGGCGCGATCACCGGTCGCGGTGGCCACCCCTTCGCCGGTGGTCTGCACCATGCCGGTGGTGGTCTGCACATCGGCCGCCAGCGCATCCAACTGGCCCTTGTTGACCGCATCGGTCGCCGCCTGGCCGTCGCTGACATTGACGATACGACGGGTGGCCGGACCGCCGCGGCCGTTGCCGCTGCCGATCGACACCGTGTCGGCTTCGTCGCTGCGCGAGCCCGAGCCCAGCGCCACCGAATCGGCACCGGTCGCACCGGCATTGGCACCCAGGGCCACACCGTTGACCGCGCTCTGGCGCACGAACGAGTTGTAGCCCACCGACACCGCGTTCTCGCCGATCACGTTGACCTGTCGGCCGACGCCGGTGCTGTTGATGCCGGTCGCCGATGCATCCACGCCGACCACGCTGGCACCGACTGCATCGGCGCGGCTGCCGCCACCCAGGGCCAGCGTGTTGTCGGCAAGTGCCGCCGCGCTCTGACCCAGCGCGGTGGCATTGACGCCGTCGGCATAGGAATTCCAGCCGATCGCGGTGGTGTAGTCGGCCGTGGCCCAGGCACCTGCACCGAATGCGGCAGCGCCGGTGCCGGTGGCACGCGCCGGGATGAAGCCGAAGAACGTGCTGCCGCCCACCGCCACGCTTTCGTCGCCGGTGGCTTCGCTGAACTCGCCCACGGCGACCGCGCTTGCACCGGAGGCCAGCGATGCGGCACCGACCGCGGTGCTGTAGTCGCTCGAGGCCACCGCGCCGTAACCCAGCGCCGACGACAGCCGGCCGCTGGATTCGCTGTAGCCACCGAAGGCGGCGCTGCCGACATTGGAGGCGGTGCTGCGGAAACCGGCCGCCGTGGCCTGGTTGTCCGATGCCACTGCCTCGCTGCCGAGCGCGGTGGTATAGGTCGAAACCGCTTGCGCGCCGGCACCGTTTGCGGTGGCGCCGACATCGCTGGCCAGGGCATTGCTGCCGACCGCGCTGCTGTTTTCGCCGGTGGCCTGGGCATTGTTGCCCACCGCCGCCGCGCCGATGCCGCTGGCCAGTGCGCTCACGCCGACCGCCGTTGCGTTATCGACCACCGCCTGCGCGCCTGCGCCCAACGCCGTGGTGCCGGTGCCGGTGGCATTGGCGCCCTCGCCTGCAGCCAGCGCGTTGTCGCCATCCACATAGGCGCCGGCATCGCTGTCGGCGCTGCCGCTGGCCTGGAAGTACTTGCTGGTGGATTGCGCGGTTTCGGCCACGGCGTTGAGCTGGTCCAGATTCACCGCATCGGTGCCCTGCGTACCGGCGGCCACGTTGGTGATCTGACGCTCGTTACCGGCGCTGCCCACCGAGACCGCAAAATCGCGATCGGCCACCGAATCGGCGCCCAGCGCCACGCTGCTTTCGCCGGTGGATTCGGCGAAATTGCCAAGTGCGGTGCTGTTGAGGCCAGGCGCCCATGCAGCGCCGCCGAGCGCGGTGGAGAAGTCGCCGGAGGCTTCGGTCGGCAGCAGGCCGAGCAAGGCGCCACCGACCGACACGCTGTTGTAGCCGCTGGCCACGCTGCCCTGGCCGGCCGCGACGCTGTAGTCGCCGGTTGCGGTGGCATCGCCACCCACGGCCACGGTACTGGAGCCGCTGGCGGTGCTGAAATTGCCCAGCGCGGTGCTGTTGAACCCGGTCGCGCTGGAATAGCCGCCCAGGGCGGTGGAGTAGTTGGAGGTGGCCTCGGCGCCGAAGCCGAACGCCGCCGCGCTGGTGCCATCGGCCACGCTTTCTGCGCCGACCGCGGTGGCCGAATCGCCACTGGCGCTGGCGAAATAGCCCACTGCGGTGGTTTCGCTGCCATCGGCCACGCTCAGCGTGCCGGCCGCCAGCGACCCATCGCCATAGGCGCCTGCCGCCGCACCCAGCGCGGTGCTCTGCGCGCCGGCGGCTTCGCTTTCGCCACCCACGGCCACGGCATAATCACCGCTGGCCTGGCTGAAGGCGCCGCTGGCCACACTGCCGTAGCCGCTGGCGGCGGCGTTGTAGCCGGCCGCATTGGCGTACTGCGCGGTGGCGCTGGCACCGCTGCCGATGGCGACCGCGCCGATCGCGGTGGCCTGGCTGCTGGAGCCGAACGCGCTGCTGTAATCGCCATCGGCGGTGGCGTTGGACCCGGCCGCGATGGCGTCCTCGCCCTGCGCATCGGCGGTGCCGGTGCCGGTACCGGTAAACAGGCGCGCAGTTGTTTCGGCGGTCTCGCCGACCGCGTTGAGCTGGTCCAGGTTCACCGCGTCGGTGCCTTCGGTACCGGCGGCGACATTGGTGACCTGGCGCTCGCCACCGACGCTGCCCACCGACACCGTGTTGGCGCGATCGGCAACTGCGCCGGCGCCCAGCGCTACGCTGTTTTGCGCGGACGCAAGCGCGTTGCTACCGATGGCCACGCTCTGCGCGCCATCGGCCTGCGCTTCCCAGCCCAGCGCAGCGCTTTCATCGCCTACCGCGGCAGATTCGCTGCCAAGTGCAATGGCACGCGCGCCCCATCCGTTGGCGAATGCACCCATCGCCACCGAGGCGGTGTCGGCGGCGAAGGCATTGGGGCCCACTGCGGTGCTGTCGTAGCCATAGGCCGAACTCTCGATGCCGATCGCGGTGCTGCCATCGCCCCAGGCGACGCTGGCCCTGCCCAGCGCAGTGGCCGAGCCGCCGTTGGCGATGCTTTCATAGCCGATCGCTGTCGAGTAGCGTCCGTTGGAGATGCTGTTGCCGCCGACGGCGGTGCTGAAATATCCCGATGCATTGCTGTCGCCGCCGAGCGCGGTGGCGTAGTCGTCACTGGCGCTGCTGTTGAAGCCCACCGCCGTGGCATTGGCGATGCTGGCGTTGGCATTGCTGCCGACCGCCGTCGTGCCCAGCGCGGAGGCCTGGCTGCTCGCACCGAGTGCGATGCTGTCGTCGCCCGACGCATTACTGGCGCCACCCAGCGCAACGGTGCGCTCGCCGAAGGCACTGCTGTTTGCGCCGATCGCAGTGGATGCGCTACCGCCGGCGGCGGCATTGGCGCCGAAAGCGGCGCTGTCATCGCCGAACGCGACGCTTGCACCGCCCACGGCCGTACTGGTGTCGCCGAAGGCCACACTGCCCGCCCCCAGCGCAGTGGAGTCGGCGGCGTTGGCGATGCTCTCGTAACCCAGTGCGGTCGCGCCGCTGGCGGTGGCCTGGCTTGCGCCGCCCACTGCGGTGCTGGACTCGCCCGACGCGCTGCTGGTGGCGCCAAGCGCAGTGGCGTTGTCGGCGACTGCATTGCTGTTGAAACCGAGCGCGCTTGCATTCTCGCCGGTCGCGATGGCGCCGCTGCCGAGCGCGGTGCTGCCCTGCGCGGATGCCTGGCTGGTCGAACCGAATGCAGTGCTGTAGTCACCCGTTGCCGATGCGTTGGAACCGGCCGCAACGCTGTCGATGCCCTCTGCAATCGCGGTGCCATCGCCGGTGGCCACGAACGTGCGCGCGGTGGTGGAAGCAACGTCGGACACGGCGGTGAGCTGGTCGAGATTGACCGCGTCGCTGCCTTCGGTACCGGCGGCGACATTGGTGATCTGGCGCTCATCGCCTGCCGCGCCAACGGACACGGTGTTGGCGCGCGTGGCAATCGAATTGGCGCCCAACGCAACCGAGTTGGCGCCGCGTGCGGTGCTGTAGTAACCCAGCGCCGTGCTCAGCTCGCCGCTGGCCCAGGATTCCGGGCCGACTGCCGTGGCGCCTTCGCCGGGTGCATAGGCGAAGTAACCCACGGCGGTGGCTTCGGTGCCGGAGGCTTCACTGAGCACGCCGACGGCGGTGGTGTAGGTACCCGATGCGATCGCCCCGGCGCCGAGCGCGGTGGACGCATCGCCGCTGGCCTGGGTCTGCACGAAGAAGCCCAGACCCGGGACGTAATCGACCGGACCACCGACTGCGGTGCTGCTGGTGCCGCTGGCGCTGGTCTGCGTGCCTACGGCGGTGGCGTAATCGCCTGCCGCATTGGCAACCGCACCGAACGCGGACGACTGCGCACCGGCCGCATACGCGCCGACGCCGAACGACGAGGCCGCGAAGCCATCGGCATTGGCGCTGGCGCCGACCGCGGTTCCGCCGACGCCGGCACTGGTGGCACCGGTGGTGACCGGTACGCCGCCGTTGGTGACCAACGGCTCGCCGTCTTCGTCTACTGCAGCGCCGCCGACGGCCACGCTGCCGGGGCCGTTGGCCTGCGCGTTATGGCCGAATGCCGCGCTGTTCTGCCCGGAGGCGAGCGCATTGGCACCGACCGCGGTGGCATTGTCGGCCACCGCATTGGCACCGGTTCCCAGCGCAGTGGTCGCCGTGCCCGTGGCATTGGCGGCATCGCCGGCAGCCAGCGCGCTGTCGCCATCGACATAGGCGCCGACGCTGTCTTCGCCCGGGGTCGCCTTGAAGAACGTGGCGGTGTCTTCGGCCACGTCGGCCACGTCGCGCAACTGCGCCACGTTGACCGCGTCGGTGGCGTTGACGCCGGCGCTGACGTTGGTGATGCGGCGCGTGGCCGGGCCACCGCGGCCATTGCCGCTGCCGACCGACACCACATCGTCCTCGTGGGTGCGCGAGCCTGCGCCCAGCGCCACCGAGTTGGCACCGGTCACGCCGGCGTTGGCGCCCAGCGCCACGCCGTTTTCGCCGCTCTGGCGCACGAAGCTGTTGTAGCCGATGGCCACCGCGTTCTCGCCGATCGCATTGGTCTGGCGGCCGATCGCGCTGCTGTTGACGCCGCTGGCGCTGCTGTCGGCACCGGTGGCGAGCGCGCCGGTCGCGCTGGCGCGACTCCCGGCGCCGATGGCGGTGGCGTTGGCGGCAGGTGCCGACGCACCGCGACCGACTTCGACCGATTGCGCCACTGCGGAAAGGGGGATGGCGATGCCGGCGCTACCCAGCGCCAGGGCGATCGCGGCAACCAGGCAACGGCTCTGGCGGCGGTCGATGAATGCGGCGGTGCTCACTGCGCCCGGGCTGTCGCCGCTGGCCAACTCCGATGCCACGGCCCACACGCCTAACGATTTGTTCCAGACCTTGCGATAAATCCGATTCATCGACGCCCTGCTCCTGAATGTTGGGACTGGTTTTTTTGACAAACACCCACCGTCGCGAAGCCGTCAGCCACTGCGATCCCCGTGGTGATTGGTGCCATGGGCCAACTGGCGGTGCGCGGAAAGCGGCACCCTGGATAGTCAAAAAGTGAACGCTACCCAACCATAGAACTGAGCGAAGTGTTAACAGCGGTCAAATCGGGCGTCAAGTTTTTGACAGAAAGCGAAGCTAAGCGTGCTTTCTGTCACACTTCGGCTTGCGTTTATTAGTTTTTTGATAATTCTTTGGAAAACAGCGATCTAGATCATGTCCCGCGAGACATTTGAAAGCTGAATACGGATGTCTGCAGCAGACAAAAAAGCCCGCTGGCAGGACGCCAGCAGGCTTGGTTGCGCAAAACCGCGCGCGAAACAGGTCAGGAACCGCGCCAGCGCGTCCCGCGCCGACGCTTCAGGCCACGACGCCTCGCAATGAGGCCGCTCTCATCCGCATCATCGCGCCAAGAAACCGGCGGCAGCGCCCTCTGGGGCCACCGCGTGTCGGATCACTGGCGCGCCAACAGGCTCACCCCATCGAAGCTGCTGCCATCGAGCCGGATGAAATAGGTTCCGGCACGCGGTGCAGTGAAGCGCACCGTCTGGCTGGTCCCGCTGCGGCTGGACATGCCGTCGTTGTCGGTTGCGGTCGGCGCGCGGCCCATGGCGACATACAGCGCCACCTGCCCGCTGCCGCCGAAGCTGACGACGCTCAGCACCGCACCCGCATTCGCTTCGAAGGCGAAGACGCCGGCATCGCCGGCCACATTTGACAGACCGCGCTCGGGCACGCTGTTGCGCAGCGTCTGCGCGTCCAGCTGGCAGCCCAGGTCGCCGCTGTCGCAACGGCGCAGTGCCCGATCGATGGCCGCGCCGGCATCCACGATGCCGCTACCGGCCGGCGTGCTCAACGGCAACTGCACGGGGAACGCGCGCGCACTGCGCTTGAGCAGGCGCTCCAGTGCCGCGGGTGTCAGCGGCGGCTTGCCGTCGGCGATCAGGGCGCTCTGCACCAGCGCGGCCGTCCCCGCCACATGCGGCGCGGCCATCGAGGTTCCGGCAAAGCCAGGCCCGAGATAGGCGAATTGGCCGGACGTGGGCGTGGTCTTGCCGGTGTAACCGGTCTGCCAGATCCAGCTGCCGATCGGGCCGTCGTACAAGGTGTCGGTTTCCAGATCGCGCGCGCCGCCGCCGGGCGCAGCCAGATCGATCAAGCTGCCGAAATTGCTGTAGTACGCCAACCCGCCGGTCAGGCGGGTGGCCGCCACCGATACCACATTGGCGCAGTTGGCCGGCACGGCACTGGACACGTCCGCGCCATCGTTGCCGGCCGCCACCACCACGGTGGTGCCACGCGACACCGCAGCGTTGATCGCCGCCTGCGTGACCGAATCGCAGGGGCCAACGCCGCCCAGGCTCATGTTGATGATTTCCGCCGGGTTGCGATTGTCCGGCACGCCATCCACATGGCCGCCCGACGCCCACACGATGGCATCGGTGATGTCCGAGGACGAACCGCCGCAATGACCCAGCACGCGTACCGGCAGCACCTTGGCCTTGTAGGCCACACCGGCACCGCCAATGCCGTTGCCGGTGGCTTCGGCAATCGTGCCGGCCACATGCGTGCCGTGCCAGGAACTGTCGCGGGCCGCTGAAAAAATGCCGCATTCGCCGTCCGTTGCTTCCCAATCCCCGTAATCCAGCGCGCCCGGCGCACGCGCGTCGGTGGCGCGTCGCGACCTGTCGGCGTTGGTGATGAAGTCGTAGCCCTGCAGCAGGTTGCCGGCCAGATCCGGGTGCCCCGGCAAGATGCCGGTATCGATCACCGCCACGACCACGCCTTCGCCCTGGGCGGTGGCCCAGGCCGCCGGCGCATCGATGCCGCCAACCGGATCGGTGAGATGCCATTGATTGCCCGCCAGCAGCGGGTCGTCGGGCAGGCTGCCACCGCTGTTCTGCAACGGATACATGCGCGTGTCGATCTGCGCGTACTCCACTGCAGGATCGGCCTGCAGTTCGCGCACCAGGCGGTCGGCGTCACTGCGGCTGAGCTGTGCGGGCAACCTGATCAACTCACTGCCCACCGCCAGCGTACGCACATGCGTCGGCGCGGTTTGCGTGCCGCTGCGCGCGGCCGGCACCAGGCGCACTGCCGCGCGCGATGCCGCCGCGGCGATCGTGGCTACCGACGCAGTGCCGGCGCTGCGCGCGCTCACCCGGCCACTGCGATAGTTGACGATGATGCTGTCGACCGGGGCGTCGCGCATGGCCTGCTGACGTTGCGCAGTGCGTACGCCGGAATCCGGCGTGGCCGCGGTGGCGATGCCGCTGGCGAGCGACAGGACGGCACTGCAGGCGATGGCGAGCGTTCGGGAACGATGGGTCTGAATCACGATGACGTCCTCTTCAAGATGAAATGCAAAGCAAATGAGTGAGCACGCAGCGGCCATACGCGCGCCGCTGCAACGGCAAGGCCTGCGTTACCAGCCGAAGCCGGCGCCCAGGCCGATCGACCTGTCGTCACCACTGAGCGCGCCGCCCACCGTCAGCGTGGCGCGCGGGCTGATCGCACGCTGGTAGCCCACCGACAACGCCGATTCGCCGTTCTGGAAACCGACGCCGGCACCGACGCGGTTCTGCGTGGCGATGCCACCGACGCTGGCGGCCATGTTCAACATCGCCGAGCTCATCGCACCCTGCCGGTCCAGGCGACGGTTCTGCCGGCGCAGACGGTCCTCGATGTCGCCCTGGTAGGTCTCGAAGCTGTCGGCCATCGCGCTGTAGCGGCTGTCGGTATAGCTGTTGGCCGCGGCGACGCCGTTGTCCAGCTGGCCCTTGTTGACCGCGTCGGTGGCACGCGTGCCGGCGGCCACATTGGCCACCTGCCGCTCGCCGCCGACGCTGCCCACCGACACCGTGTTGGCGCGATCGGCCACCGATCCCTGACCCAGGGCCACCGCACCTTGTGCGCTTGCCCGTGCACCCTGTCCGATCGCGCTGCCGGAGGCCGCGCTGACCTGCGCGCCTTCGCCCATGGCCACCGCATTGGTCGCCACCGCGGCAATCTGCGTATTGGCGCCGACCGCGGTGCTGCCGTCGGCATTGACGCGCGCATTGCTGCCGATCGCAGTGTCGTTGGGGCCATGCGCATACGCGCTGCCGCCGATCGCCGTGCCGGTCACGTGGTTGGCCACTGCCGCCGTGCCGACGGCGGTGGACGTTGCGGCCGGGGTGATGCTGCCGACCACCGCCGCAGTCGGCCTGCCCTGCACCGCGTTGCCTGCATCCAGCGCGCTCGCCGTTGCAGCAACCGACGACGCCGAACTTTCTGGCATGCCGTCGGTGGCCAGCGCTGTCGCCTGCAGGCCATCGCCTGTCGCATCCGCCGCGGTGGCGACAGTCGAGGCGTCCGCAACTGGTGAAGGCGCCGTTGCCACACGCGCAGCGCTTGAACGTGCGGCAGTGCCGGGGGTGGCCGCTCCACCTCGCGCATCCAGCTCGCTGACCTTGCTGTCCAGCGCAGTCAGCGCCTCGCCCACATTGCGGTAACTGCTGCCCTGGATCACGTAGGTCGGTGCCACGAACACCCCTTGCGCACCGATCGCCGCGCCACCGCCGAGGAAGCTGGCAGCGTTGCTCAACGACTGGAACAACTGGCCGCCGTTGACTGCATCGGTGCTGGCACTGGCAATCGCGCCGCTGCCGACATTGACGATGCGACGCGTGGCCGGCCCGCCGCGGCCATTGCCGTTGCCCACCGACACCACGTTGGCCTCGTAGCTGCGCGAGCCCGCGCCCAGCGCCACCGAATCGGCACCACTGGCACCGGCATCGGCACCGAGTGCGACGGCGTTACTGCCCCCTTGCCGAGTAAAGGCGTTGTAGCCCATCGCCAGACTGTTGTTGCCCAGCGCATTGGATTGCACGCCCAGTGCCATCGCCGCGCTGCCCGCTTCACCGACGAATACGCCGACGCTGGCATTGCGCCCGATCGCGATCGCGTCGGGCGCATCCGCCCTGGCGTTGGTTCCCAGGGCGATATTGTCGCCATGGAGGATCGACGTATTGGCGCCGCTGCCGATCGCAATGCTCCTGCTGGAGGTGGCGCGCGCGTCGTAGCCGATGCTGATCCCCTCAACGCCCTCGGCAGATGCCAGCGCCCCCAGCGCCACCGTGCGCGGCGCGAACGAGGCCGCACTATGGCCGATCGCCACCGCATCGGCATTGCTGTCGTTGGAGAACACATTGGCGTTGTAGCCCAGCGCAACGGCGTAATCGCCGTCGCTTCGCGCGCCGGCGCCGATGGCAACGCCACCGACCCGGAAGGCACCTGCCGACCTGAGTGTGGAGCTGATCAGCGACATGCCGCCGAGCGTCACGCTGCGCTCGCCAGCGGCAACCGCCAGACTGCCCACGGCCACACTGCCTTCGCCAAGACTGGAGGCGTTGAAGCCCACCGCCGTGGTCATGCTCGCGTTGGCCAGCGCACCGAAGCCGAAGGCCGACGCCGCCGCACTGCGGGCGCTCGAAAAGGCGCCCACCGCAGTGGCCACATCATCCTGCGCACGGGCGCTGAATCCGGCCGCCATCGATTGCTCGCCACTGGCCGCGGCCCCCGTGCCGACCGCAGTGGCGAAGCTGCGCTGGGCAATGGCCGCGCTGCCCAGCGCCACCGCGCCGCGCGCCTGGGCCGAGGCACCCTGTTCCTGCGCGCCGACGATCGAGCCCGCCGCGTCGAACACCGGCACGGACGCCACGCCGCCCACTGCAACGGCCGAGGCATCGGCCGCGCTGGCGTTGCGGCCAACGGCCACGGTATCGCGCCCCAGCGCCAGGCTGCCCGAGCCCAGCGCATTGGCGCCATCGCCGATGGCGTTGCTGGCGCTCCCCAAGGCCAGCGCATTGAGTCCGTCGACATGGGCAGCGGCTTCGTCCGTATCGGTCTTGCCAATGGCCAGCGTGCTGTCGAGCCGATTGGTGATCGCACGCACGCTGTCGAGTTGGGCCACATTGACCGCATCGTTGGCTTCGGTGCCTGCCGCCACGCTGGTGATCTGCCGCGTCAGCCCGGCCTGCACATCGCCCACCGACACCGTGTTGCTGCGGTACGCGTAGGAATGTGCGCCCAGTGCGACGGCACTGGATGCCGAACGATTCCAGGCATCGTCGACAAAATCGCCCACGCGCGCGCCATAGCCGATCGCCAGCGCATCGATGCCATTGGTCTGGGAATCTGCACCGATCGCGGTGTTGTTGCCGTTGAACCACGAGGTGGCGGCGCGCGCGCCCAAGGCGATACTGTTTTCCAGGTAGGCCGTGCTGTCGTGACCGATCGCGATGCCGCCATCGCCCATCGTCAATGCAAAACCACCCAGCGATACCGTGCGTGGCGCGAACGAACCGGCGCTGTGGCCGATCGCCACGGAATCGGTATTGCCAGGCCGATTCGGAAAGATGTTGGAATCGTAGCCAATGGCAATCGCATAGTCGGACTGGCTCTGCGCACCTGCGCCGAGCGCGATGCCGCCTGTTCCGGTGGCGGCGGTGATCGAGCCGAAGTTGCTGATGCCACCCACCACCACACTTTGCACCCCGCTGGCCAGTGCGGTATCGCCCACTGCAATACTGCTACTGCCTTCGCTGCGCGCCCGGTAACCGAAGGCGGTGGACGTATCTCCGCTGGCACGCGAACTGTAGCCGCCGGCGGTGGACAGAAAACCACTGGCCGTGGACAGACCGCCCACCGCGGTGGCGCCGTCGTTGCCGGTCTGCGCGCGATACCCCACCGCCGTGCCCTGCACGCCGATGGCGCTGGCGCCGCTGCCCAGGGCGCTGGAAAACGGATCGCCGGCCAGTGCACCACCGCCGATGGCCGTCGCCCCCACCCCGGACGCTTGCGTGGCCTGTTCGCGTTGCCCGATGACAAAACCGAATGCGTCGTAGTCGTAGACCGTTGCCACGCCGCCAATGGCGGTTGCCGATTCCCCGGCGGCCGACACGTTGTGCCCGATCGCGGTGGCGTCGCGCTCCAGCGCCAGGCTTCCGCCACCGAACGCACTGGTGCCATCGCCCAGCGCATTGCTTGCATTGCCCAGTGCCAACGCATCCTGCCCATCCGCAAACCCCGGTGCATCGGTATCGGCCGCAGGCGTTGCGGTCACCTGCGCGCTCGCGGTTGCAGGCACTACGTCGTTGCGGGTCGCCGCATCGGTGTCGCAACGTTGCCGGCCCTCGACCACCGTGCAATGCGCAAGCGCATCGGCATGCGTGGTGGCCTGGGCAGCTGCGGCCACGCCGGCAAGTGCCAGCAGCATCGCTACCGCCAGCCTGCCGCGCGCGTGCACCGGCGATCGATTCAACCGCTGATTCCCCACATCGCAGGCAAGCCTGCCCGTTCGGCAATGGGCATGCTGCCCACCGCCGGCATCCAAGTACATTGGTTTCATCGACGACTTACTCCCCATTGGTCTGGTGTAAAAACCGACCACCGCGCGATTGCATCGCACGGTCCCCCTGAGGTTTATATAAAATGCACTCGCACTGCGTCTGCGCCGGAGATTACCCGCGCAAAAGAACCCACGAATCGCGACATAAAGTGCTGCAGAAACGCCATGAATCAATGATTCAAAACGTGGTCTGAATCTATTGAAAAACCAAAGATTCAATTGGGATTGACATCACACAAGCAGCATCACCATATACCGCGAGTAAATAACTAGTAGTTTTTATAGTGACGTAAAGCAAACCATGTCCCGGCGTTGATTACTTACTTTCTTGCAGGACCAGAAACGACAACGGCCGTGTGCATCGCTGCACACGGCCGTCCAATGGCACCGTTGGTACGGCGCTTCAGCTCATGCCGTACCGCGCCACATCATCAACCGCACCAGACCCGCGCATTGCGGAACATGCGCAGCCACGGCGAGTCCTCACCCCAGTCGGCCGGGTGCCAGCTCAGGTTTGCCGTGCGCGGGGTGCGCTCCGGATGCGGCATCAGAATGGTGGCGCGACCGTCGGTGCTGGTCAGCCCGGTGATGCCGTCCGGCGAGCCGTTCGGATTGAGCGGGTACTGCGAGGCCACCGCGCCATCGCCATCAATGAAGCGCAGGGCCACACGTGCAGCGGCCTGATCCACCACGGTGTCGAACTCGGCGCGGCCTTCGCCATGCGCCACCGCCACCGGAATCCGCGAGCCGGCCATGCCGCGCAGGAAGATCGACGGCGACTCCACCACTTCCAGCAAGGCGGTGCGCGCTTCGAACTGCTCGCTGCGATTGCGCAGGAACCGCGGCCAATGCTCGGCACCGGGAATGATGTCCTTGAGCTGGCTGAGCATCTGGCAGCCGTTGCACACACCCAGCGCGAAGGTGTCGCTGCGTGCGAAGAACGCGGCGAACGCATCGCGCAAGGCCGACCGTTCCAGGATCGAGGTGGCCCAACCGCGGCCGGCACCCAGCACGTCGCCGTAGCTGAAGCCGCCGCAGGCGGCAAACCCGGAGAACTGCGCCAGATCCACCCGGCCTTCGATCAGGTCGCTCATGTGCACGTCGAACGCACGGAAACCGGCGCGCTCGAAGTTGTAGGCCATCTCGATCTGCCCGTTGACGCCCTGCTCGCGCAGGATCGCCACCTTGGGCCGCGCACCGGTCGCCACGAAGGGCGCGGCCACGTCTTCGGACGGATCGAACACCAGCTTCGGACGCAATCCCGGCGCCTGGAAGTCGCGCGCCTGCGCGCGCTCTTCGTCGGCGGTTTCCGGGTTGTCGCGCAACTTCTGCATGGCGTGGCTCACCGACCACCAGGCATCGAACAAGGCTTCCCAACGCCACTCGGCCAGCACGCGGCCCTGCCCGCTCACGCGGATGCGCGGCGCGCCGGTGGGACGTGCGATGCGCTGCGCGCATTCGGTCAAGGCATGCCGCTCGACCAGATCGGCGAACGCGGCGCGATCCTCGTTGGCGATCTGCACCACCGCGCCCAGTTCTTCGTTGAACAGGCTGCGGAACGCGTCGTCGCCCCAGGCATCGAGTGTGATATCCAGGCCCTGGCGCGAGGCGAACGCCATTTCGCACAGTGCCGCAAACGCACCGCCATCGCTGCGGTCGTGGTACGCCAGCAACAGGCCGCTCTCGCGCGCGGCGCGGATCAGTTCAAAGAAACTGCGCAGGCGCTGCGCATCGTCCAGATCCGGCACCTCGCCGCCGAATGCCGGCAGCGCGGCATCGTCGGCATACACCTGCGCCAGCACCGAGCCACCCAGACGCTGCTTGCCGCCGCCCAACCCGATCAACCACAGCTCGCTCTCTTCGTCGCTACGCAACAGCGGCGTCAATTGCGTGCGCACATCGGCGACAGGTGCGAACGCACTGATGATCAGCGAGACGGGTGAAACGCTCTTGTGCGTTTCGCCGGGAATGGGGAGTAGGGAATCGGGAATGGTGGAAGCGGCGGGCTGCGGCGTTTCGCCATTCCCGATTCCCGATTCCCCATTCTCGACAACCCACTGCGCCTGCATCGACAGCGAGTCCTTGCCCACCGGCACGCTCAATTCGAGTGCAGGGCACAGCTCCATGCCGATCGCACGCACGGCGTCGTACAGCAAGGCGTCTTCGCCGGCATGACCGGCCGCGGCCATCCAGTTGGCCGAGAGCTTGATGCTGTCCAGCGTCTGCACCGGCGCGGCGCACAGGTTGGTGATCGCCTCGCCCACCGCCATGCGTGCCGACGCGGCGGCGTTCAACAACGCCAGCGGGGTGCGCTCGCCGATCGACATCGCCTCGCCGGCGAAGGTATCGAAGCCGGCCAGGGTGATCGCGCAATCGGCCAGCGGCAGCTGCCACGGCCCGATCATCTGCTCGCGCGCGGTCAGGCCGCCCACGCTGCGGTCGCCGATGGTGACCAGAAAGCTCTTGGACGCCACCGTGGGATGCGCCAGCACGCGCAGGCCAGCCTGCTGCAGATCCAGCACGGCGGTCTGCAGCACCGGCCATTGCGGCGCCGGCGGATGCACCGCATCGCGATGCATCTTCGGCGCCTTGCCGAAGAGGACGTCCATCGGCAAATCGATCGGCAGCGAGGAATCGGGAGTGGGGAATGGGGAATGGTGAGAAGCGGCATCGGCAACCGGCAGTGCGCCGTTACCATTCCCGATTCCCGACTCCCCATTCCCGGCGTCGAAGACGCCATAGCCGACCACCAGCCGCTCCTCGGCCGTGGCCACGCCGACGGCGGCAAACGGGCAGCGCTCGCGCGCGCAGATCGCGGCGAATTCGTCCAGGCGCGCCTGCGGTACGCCCAGCACGTAGCGCTCTTGCGATTCGTTGCACCACAGTTCCAGCGGCGACAGCGAGGGGTCGTCGGTGAGCACGCGGCCCAGGTCGATGATGCCGCCCACGCCCGAATCGTGCAGCAACTCGGGAATGGCGTTGGACAGGCCGCCCGCGCCCACGTCATGGAACCAGCGGATCGGGTTGTCGGTGCCCAGCGCCACGCAGCGGTCGATGACCTCCTGGCAGCGGCGCTCCATCTCCGGGTTCTCGCGCTGCACGCTGGCGAAATCCAGTGCCTCGGCGCTGTCGCCGGCGGCCACCGAACTGGCCGCACCGCCGCCCAGGCCGATCAGCATCGCCGGGCCGCCCAGCACGATCACCGCATCGCCGGGCTGCAGGCGCAGCTTCTCGACCTGGTTGCGATCGATCGCGCCCAGGCCACCGGCCAGCATGATCGGCTTGTCGTAGGCACGGGTCAGGCCCTGCCCTTCGGCAAGCTCGAAGCTGCGGAAATAGCCGAGCAGGTTCGGCCGGCCGAATTCGTTGTTGAACGCGGCGCCGCCGAGCGGGCCGTCGAGCATGATGTCCAGCGCCGGGGCCATGCGCGGGTTCAGCGCGCGCGGCGCCTCCCACGGCTGCGGCAGGGTCGGGATGCGCAGGTGCGAGACCGTGAACCCGGTCAGGCCGGCCTTGGGCTTGCCGCCGCGGCCGGTGGCGCCCTCGTCGCGGATCTCGCCGCCGGCACCGGTGGCGGCACCGGGAAACGGCGCGATCGCGGTGGGGTGGTTATGCGTTTCCACCTTGATCGCAAACGCCGACGGCAGCACCGCCTCGGCGCGGTACTCGCCGCTGGCCGGATCCGGGCGATAGCGCGCGGCCGGCACGCCTTCCACCACCGCGGCGTTGTCGCTGTAGGCCGACAGGGTGTGCTGCGGGGTCTGCTGGTGGGTGTGCTTGATCATGCGGAACAGCGAGCGTTCCTGCGGCTTGCCGTCGATGGTCCAGCTGGCGTTGAAGATCTTGTGCCGGCAGTGCTCGGAGTTGGCCTGGGCGAACATCATCAGCTCGACATCGGCCGGGTCGCGGCCCAGCTCGGCGAAGCGTTCGCGCAGGTAGTCGATCTCGTCCTGCGCCAGGGCCAGGCCCAGGTCGCGGTTGGCCTGCTCCAGCGCCGCCAGCGGCACGCGCTGCAACTGCCCGCGATCGGGCACGTTGAACAGCGCCTCGGCGGCCGCGGCCGAGCCAAGCAGCGACTGCGTCATCGGGTCGTGCAGCAGCTTGGCCACGGCGGCCTGCGTCGCGTCGTCGGCCGGCCAGCCGGCCAGATCGATGCGGGTGCCGCGCTCCACGCGCTGGATCGGCTGCCCGGCCCCGCGCACCAGTTCGGTGGCCTTGCTCGACCATGGCGACAGCGTGCCCAGGCGCGGCACCACGTAACGCGAGGAAGCCTCCTCGGCCCGCGGCGCGGGGGCGGCTTCGGCCTGCAGGATCCGCTGCAAGGTGGCCTGGTCGGGCGCTTGCCCGGCCTCGGCGCGGATGAAGTACACGTGCCAGGCGCCGGTGATGCGCAGCGCGGGAACGAGGGTTTGCAGGCGGGTTTCGAGCCGAGCGCGGCGGAACGGCGAAAGGGCGGAAGCGCCCTCGAGGACCATCATGTCCGGGGAACCGTGTCAGAAACGGGGCTGCAGATTGTAACGGAGCTGATGCGTCGGCGCCGGACCCGGGATGTGGCGGCCAGCGATCTGTGCGGTGGTGACTCGCATCGCCCGGCGCGGATTCGGCACGTTCCGGCCAGATGCGGCAGCGGCAGCGGCGGATGGCGATGCCGACCCGGTTTCGCGCGCACACCTGCCTTGGGCCGGATCTGCGCGCGGGGCCGACCTCCGCAGCGCTGGCCGCCACGCCGGTCCATCGCCGCTCTCACCCGACAAACCGTGCTGCCAGCCCAAACCCCGCTGCCAGCCGGTCCTGAAACGCAACAGGCCGGAATGCATGCGCATCCCGGCCTGTTGATCGATCACGCCGACCGTCGCGGCGGCCAGCGTCAGCGCAGCATCACGGCGCTGCTGGCGGCGACGTCAGCGGCTGCCACCGGCGGTGGTGACCGCGCGCTTTTCCAGCGCTTCACGCAACTGCGCCGGCGGCAGGTAGCCACCCAGCTGGGTGCCGTCCGGGGCGAAGATCGCCGGGGTGCCGTTGACGCCCAGGCGCTGGCCCAGCGTGTATTCCATCGACACCGGGTTCTTGCAGTCCTTGGCATTGACCGGCTGCCCGGACTTGGCCGCGGTCAGCGCCTGCTTGCGGTCGGCGGCGCACCACACCGCGATCATTTCCTTGTGGTCCTGGCTGCCCAGGCCCATGCGCGGAAACGCCAGGTATTCCACCGCGATGCCCTGCTTGTTGAGCTCGCCGATCTCGCTGTGCAGCTTGCGGCAGTAGCCGCATTCCACGTCGGTGAACACCGTCACGGTGTATTTGGGGTTTGCCGGCGCAAACACGATGCGGTCGGCCTTGGGCACGGTCTCCAGCTGCTTGCGGCGGTAGGCCAGCAGGCCCGGGCTGGCAGCGAACTGCTTGTTCTGGATGTCGAACGGCTGCGCCTGGATCAGGTAACGGCCGTCGTCGCTGACGTACAGCACCTGCCCGCCGACCACCACTTCGCGGAAACCGGGAAACGGCGCTGCGCCGATGTAGTCCGGCTTGAAATCCGGATCCAGCGCCTTGAGCGCAACGCTCACACGCTGGTCCACGTTGCCCGCGGCGGCGGCGGGGGCGGCAGCAGCGGCTGGCTTGGCGCCGGCGTTGCTTGCCGCAGGCTGCGAGGATTGCGCGCAGGCGGTAAGGCTGAGTGCGCCCAGCAGCGCGGCGATGGCAAGACGATACATTCACGCATCCAGTGGAATGGGGTGCCTGGATTCTCGCACAGCGCAGATGAAGCCAGACAGCGGCTGAAACGCTTTCTTCTTTCTCTGGACCGTTGCCTCGCCTGCGGCGCACCCGCTATCACCCGCGCGGGTGATGGGCGGCATGCAGCTTCTGCAGGTGCTGACGCGCAACCAGCGTATAGATCTGGGTGGTGGACAGCGAACTGTGCCCGAGCAGCATCTGCAGCGCGCGCAGGTCCGCGCCGTGGTTGAGCAGATGGGTGGCAAAGCTGTGCCGCAGCCCGTGCGGGCTGACCGTGGCGGGGTCGATCCCGGCCACCGCCGCATAGCGTTTGACCAGCGCCCAGAACTGCTGGCGGCTGGGTGGCTGCCGCGCCGCATCGATGAACAACGGCACCTGCCCGTCCACCGCTGCCACCGCCTTGTGGCTGGCCAGCAGCGGGCGCGCCTGGCTCAGATAGCGCTCCAGCCAGTGCTGGGATTCCTCGCCCAACGGCACCAGACGCTCCTTGCTGCCCTTGCCGGTGACCCGCAGCACGCCCTGGCGCAGGTTGACCCCCACCGCCGGCAGGTTGACCAGTTCGCTGACGCGCAGGCCGGCCGCATACATCAGCTCGAGCATCGCGCGGTCGCGCAGGCCCAGCGGCGTGGCGATATCGGGCGCGGCCAGCAGCGCCTCGATCTGCGTCTCGGTCAGCGCCTTGGGCAGCGAGCGCGGCAGGCGTGGCGGGTCCAGCAATGCGGTAGGGTCGTCGCCGCGCACGCCGTCGCGCAGACACAGGCCGTAGAACGCACGCAGGGTCGACAGCAGCCGGGCATTGCTGCGCGGCGAATAGCGCGCCTCGGTGCGCCAGCGCAGATAGTCGAACAACACCGCCCGATCGACACCCAGCAAGCCGCCGCCGGCACCGTCGCGCCAACGCGCCAGCCCTTCCAGGTCGCGCCGGTAACTGTCCAGAGTCTGCCGCGCCACGCCCTGCTCGGCCCACAACCGGTCCAGAAAGCGTTCGATGGCGGCGGCATCGGCGGCCTGCACCGGCGGCAGGTGTTGCGCCAGTTGGCGGCGTTCGGCAGGACTGCTGGCTGACATCGCAACAGCATAGAGCGTGGCATGCGTTTTGCGGCGCGCCATGTCAGCCAGGAGCGGGATTTGGCAACGCAGACTGCCTCGATCGGCCACACGCCACGTGGCTCTCAGCTCAACACCCAGGCCCCGCCTGGCACGGGATTGCCGCAGCGCGACGTTGCTCGCTCGCCTGCGCCGGCTATGCTCGCAGCATGACTTCGCCCCCCGCACCGCGCAGCGCGCGCGCACCTGCCCTGGTGGTCTGGCGACTGCTGGCCATGTGCTACGACGCCTGGCCGGTGCTCGCGCTGTGGATGCTGATCTCCGCCGCGTTCACGTTGGGATTTACGCTTGCCGGGCATCCGGCCCGCGAAAACATTGCCCCCTTCAGCGGCTGGCAATGGCTGTTGTGGCTGTGCTGCTGGATCGCGGCCGGGGTCTACGCCACCGTCAGCTGGCGGCGGGGTGGCCAGACCCTGGGCATGCGCCCGTGGCGCTTGTCGCTGGTCGGGCCGCAAGCCTCGTGGCGCGTACTGTGGATCCGCTATGCCGTCGGCACGCTGTCGCTGGCCCTGGCTGGCGCGGGATTCTGGTGGGCCTGGCTGGACCGCGATCGGCTGGCCTGGCACGACCGTGCCAGCGGCACCCGGCTGCAGCGCACGCCCAAGCGCTGAAACGCCCGGGCCGGCAGCTTGCCGACCTCCCCGGCAGGCAGTGCTGGAATGGGGCCGCCATGCAAAGCCCTGGCAGCCACACGCGCAAACCGGTACCACCGTTTAGCGCAGGCAGCGCACGGTTCCGAAGACGCTGAACCGGCGCAGCCGCGTCAGCTGCTGCGCCGTCGGAACAACCACACCGACACGCCCAGCATCACCATCGGCGGCAGCGCATAGGCGATGCGGTAGTCCAGCTTGAGGGCACCGGCCATGCGGCCGAAGAACAGCTGCAGCAGCCAGAACCCCAGCGCGAACAGGATGCCCAGGAACAGGCGCTTGCCCAGCCCGCCGCTGCGCAGCGAACCGAACGAGAACGGGATCGCCGCCATGCACAGCGCCAGCACGTTGAGCGGGTAGAACCAGCGGCTCCAGTACTGATCTTCGTAGTCGCGCGCATCCAGGCCGTTGCGGCGGCGGTATTCGATGCTCTGCTGCAGATCGCGCGCAGACAGGTTGCGCGGCTTGGCCAGCCCGGCCGCCAGCGCTGCCGGGCTGAGCTGCGACTGCCACGCCAGCTCGGGGAAGGTTTCGCGCTGCACCGAGCGTTCCTGGAAGGTATCGCGGCGCACCTGGCGCAGCGTCCAGGTCCCGTTGCGGTTCTCGGCCAGCGCCGCGTAGGTCAGCTGCGCCAGACGGCCGCCGGCATCGAGGTGATACAGCCGCACATCGTGCAGATCCAATGCGGTGCCGCCGCCGTCGAGCAGCTTCTCTTCGCCGCTCAGCGCATTGAGGAAGGTGTCGCCCTCGCGCGCCCACAGGCCGGAATAGCGCGCCATTGCCATGTCGCTGTTGTAGCGGGCGCTGGTTTTCAGGGTATCGGCCTGGTTCTGTGCCCACGGCCCCACGGTCTCGCCGCTGATCACCATGGTGGCGGTCAGCAGCGCCATGGCCGCCACCACCGAAGCCGACATGCGCTTGCGCGACACGCCGAGTGCGCGCAGCGCGGTGAGTTCGGACGTCGCCGCCAGCTGGCCCAGGCCCATCAAGGCGCCGATCACCGCAGCGGTCGGAAACAAGGTGTAGGCCCGGCGCGGCACCGTGTAGGCCACATACGCGATCGCGTGTCCAAAGGTGTAGGCACCCTGGCCGATGTTCTTGGCCTCGCTGGCAAAGGCATTGACCAGGTCCAGGCCCAGCAGCACCGCCCACGTGAGCAGCACGGTGAACAGCACCGCACGCCCGACGTACCAGTCATGCACCCGCGGCATCAGCCTCATGCGCGCACCCTCGGCCGCCGCACGCGGCCATCGCGCGCATACGCCCAGATCGCCACCGCCAGCAGCGGCAAGGTCAGCCACCACAGACCGAGCGCAGCCGGGGTCTTGCCATTGGCGATCCACTGGGTGCCGACGATCATCAGATTGGTACCCACCATGTAGGCCAGGAAGGCCAGCATGATCCGGCCGTAACGCTGTTGCCGCGGCGCGCTGCGCGACAGCGGCAGGGTCAGCAGCGCGAAGGCCAGCGCCAGCAACGGCGGCGCCAGGCGCTCATGCAGCTGCGCGCGCGCCGCCGGGCGCTGGTCCGAGAGCAGCTGCGTGGTCCACATCACTTCCGGATCGTTGGCATCGTGCACCTGGGCCCGGTCGGGCAAGGCCACGTCGTTGCTGGCGAACTTCATCAAACGGTAGTCCAGGGTGTTGCCGGCGGCCGGGCCTTCGATGCGGTAGCCGTCCTCCAGGCGCAGGTAACGGTCGGCCTTGCCTTCGAAGAACATCGCGCCGCGGTCGGCGGTGACCACGTCGATGCGGTCGTCCTTCTGGCGCTGCAGGAACACCTTGCCCAGGCCCTTGCCGTCGGCCGAGATCGTGGTCAGGTAGACCACCCCGCCGCCGGACAGCGGCGTGAACTTGCCCGATTCCAGGCCGGCCATCACGATGCTGCGGTTGGCGTCCTCCAGCATGGTCTCGGCGGTGCGGCTGGCCCAGGGGCCCAGCCACAGCGAGCACAACCCGATCACCACCACGACCGGCACCACCAGCATCAACATCGGCCGCAACATGCGCCGCGGGCCCACGCCGATGGCGGTGATGACCGCCATTTCTGAATCGCGGTACAGCCGCGCCAGTGCCAATAACAGCCCCAGCATCAGCGCCAGCGGCAGGATGATCGGCAGGTACGCCACGAATTGCAGGCCCACCTGGGACAGCAGCAAGCGAGCAGGGATGCGGCCATCGGCGATATTGCCGAGGATATCCACCAGCACACCGCCCACGCTGACGACCAGCAGCACGATCAAGGTGGCCAGGAAGCTCTGGGTGAAATCGCTAAGCAGGTATCGATCGAGCTTCGGCATGGGGTGGGCTTGTTTTAAACTCTCGGATTCGTTCGCGGCGGCGCCAGCCTAGTCCGGTTGGCGTAAACAGCCCGCGATTGTACGGATTTGCCTACGGAATCTGATCAATGGCCCTGCAATTCACCCTGAACCAAGACGCGCCGGCAAGCGCCGCCGTCGACTGCATCGTGGTTGGCGTGTTCGCCGACAAGACCCTGTCGCCCGCCGCCCAGGCGCTGGACAGTGCCAGCCAGGGCCGTCTGACGGCCCTGGTGGCACGTGGCGACGTGGCTGCCAAGACCGGCAGCACCAGCCTGCTGCACGACCTGCCGGGCGTTGCTGCCCCGCGCGTGATGGTGGTGGGCCTGGGCGAGGCCGGCAAGTTCGGCGTGGCGCCGTACCTCAAGGCGGTGGGCGATGCGACCCGCGCGCTGAAGACCGGCCCGGTCGGCACCGCCCTGCTCACCCTGACCGAATTGCCGGTCAAGGCGCGCGACAGCGCCTGGAACATCCGCCAGGCGATCATCGTCAGCGACCATGCCGCCTACCGCTACACCGCCACGCTGGGCAAGAAGAAGGTCGACGAGACCGGCCTGACCACGCTGGCGATCGCCGGCGACGACACCCGTGCCCTGGCCGTGGGCGTGGCCACCGCCGAGGGCGTGGAATTCGCCCGCGAGCTGGGCAACCTGCCGCCGAACTATTGCACCCCGGCCTACCTGGCCGAGACCGCGGCCGCCTTCGCCGGCAAGTTCCCCGGCGCCGAGGCCGAGATCCTGGACGAGACGCAGATGGAGTCGCTGGGCATGGGCTCGCTGCTGTCGGTGGCGCGTGGCTCGGCCAACCGCCCGCGGCTGATCGTGCTGAAGTGGAACGGCGGCGGCGACGCGCGCCCCTATGTGCTGGTCGGCAAGGGCATCACCTTCGACACCGGCGGCGTCAACCTCAAGACGCAGGGCGGCATCGAGGAAATGAAGTACGACATGTGCGGCGGCGCCAACGTCATCGGCACCTTCGTGGCCACGGTCAAGGCCGAGCTGCCGATCAACCTGGTGGTGGTGGTGCCGGCGGTGGAGAACGCCATCGACGGCAATGCCTATCGCCCCTCCGACGTGATCACCAGCATGTCCGGCAAGACCATCGAGGTCGGCAATACCGACGCCGAAGGCCGCCTGATCCTGTGCGATGCGCTGACCTACGCCGAGCGCTTCAACCCCGAAGCCCTGGTGGACGTGGCCACGCTGACCGGCGCCTGCATGGTGGCGCTGGGCCACCAGACCGCCGGCCTGATGAGCAAGCACGACGACCTGGCCAACGAACTGCTGGCCGCCGGCGAGCACGTGTTCGACCGCGCCTGGCGCCTGCCGCTGTGGGACGAGTACCAGGGCCTGCTGGATTCCACCTTCGCCGACGTCTACAACATCGGCGGCCGCTGGGGCGGCGCGATCACCGCCGGCTGCTTCCTGTCGCGCTTCACCGAGAACCAGCGCTGGGCACATCTGGACATCGCCGGCGTCGCCAGCGACGAAGGCAAGCGCGGCATGGCCACCGGACGCCCGGTGGGGCTGTTGACGCAGTGGTTGCTGGACCGCGCCGCAGGTGGGAATTGAGAATCGGGAATAGGGAATCGTGAAATCCCTTTCCTCTCAGTCACCGCCGCGACCTTCGAGGTCGCGGCGATGCCGTGACCATTCCCGATTCCCCTCTCCCGATTCCCTGCCCTGATGCCCCGTGCCGACTTCTACCTGATCGCCAAACCGCGCTTCCTCAACGAACCGCTGCGGCTGGTCTGCGAGCTGGCGCGCAAGGCCAACGACGCCAACCTGCCTACGCTGATCCTGGCGCGCGACGCTGCGCAGGCCGAGGCATTGGACGACCTGCTGTGGGCATTCGACGACGAGGCCTACATTCCGCACCAGATTGCCGGCACCGACGAGGAAGACGAGCTGGCGCCGGTACTGATCGCCTCGCCGGAGTTCGATGCTCCCTCGCGCCCGCTGGTGATCAACCTGCGCGACGATCCCTACCTGGGCGCCTGCGACCGCGTGCTGGAAGTCGTCCCCGCCGACCCGGCGGCCCGCGAACCGCTGCGCGAACGCTGGAAGCAGTACAAGGCCCTGGGCCTGGAACTGACCAAGTACGACATGTGAGAGGGGCGGGGATTGGGGAGTTGGGATTGGGGATTCGTAAAAGCAGATTTTTTGCGTCTCCGAGGACTGCATCCAACGACTAATCCCAAACGGCCGACCTTCGCTCCACGGCACCACCACTGACGTTGATGACTGGATGCCGGCGGTTCTCGCCGGCCCCATGACGCAACCAATCCCGAATCCCGAACAACGAATCCCCGCCCCACTATGACCACCCTCGCCTCCAGCTACGACCCCTCTTCCTTCGAATCGCGCCTGTACGCGCAGTGGGAGGCTGCCGGGTATTTCGTGCCGTCCGGCCAGGGTGAGCCGTATACGGTGCTGCTGCCGCCGCCGAATGTGACCGGTACGCTGCACATGGGCCATGCGTTCCAGCAGACGTTGATGGATGCGTTGGTGCGCTATCACCGCATGCGTGGCTTCGACACGCTGTGGCAGGTGGGCACCGACCATGCCGGCATCGCCACCGAGATGGTGGTGTCGCGCAACCTGGCGCTGGAAGGCAAGGGCGAAACGCGCGACTCGCTGGGGCGCGAGGGCTTCATCGCCAAGGTGTGGGAGTGGAAGGCCGAATCCGGCGACACCATCGAGCGCCAGATGCGCCGCCTGGGCACCTCCAGCGACTGGTCGCGCAGCACCTTCACCATGGACCCGCAGCCGTCGGCCGCGGTCAACGAAGCGTTCGTGCGCTGGTACGAGCAGGGCCTGATCTATCGCGGCCAGCGCCTGGTCAACTGGGACCCGGTGCTGAAGACCGCGATCTCCGACCTGGAGGTGGAAAACGTCGAGGAAGACGGCTTCCTCTGGTCGATCCGCTATCCGCTGGCCGATGGCGTGACCTACGAGCACGTCGAGCACGATGCCGACGGCGCCGAGACGCTGCGCGAGACCCGCGATTACCTGGTGGTCGCCACCACGCGCCCGGAGACCATGCTGGGCGATACCGCGGTGATGGTGCATCCGGAAGACCCACGCTATGCCACGCTGCACGGCGCCCGCATCGTGCTGCCGCTGACCGGCCGGCAAGTGCCGGTGATCACCGACGACTATGTCGACCGCGCCTTCGGCACCGGCGTGGTCAAGGTCACGCCTGCGCATGACTTCAACGATTACCAGGTGGGTGTGCGGCACGAGTTGCCGCTGATCAACCTGTTCACCGTCACCGCCACCATCAACGAGAATGCGCCGGAGCGGTACCGCGGCCTGGATCGTTACGACGCACGCAAGCTGGTGCTGTCCGAACTGGAAGACCTGGGCGTCTTGGTCGAAACCAAGCCGCACAAGCTGCAGGTGCCGCGCGGCGACCGTACCGGCCAGGTGATCGAGCCGTATCTCACCGACCAGTGGTTCGTGAAGATGGACGCGCTGGCCAAGCGCGGCCTGGAGCTGGTCGAAAGCGGCCAGGTCAAGTTCGTCCCGCCGAACTGGATCAATACCTATCGCCACTGGATGGAGAACATCCAGGATTGGTGCATCAGCCGTCAGCTGTGGTGGGGGCATCGCATTCCGGCGTGGTTCGACGAGGCAGGCAAGTGCTATGTCGGCCATGACGAAGCCGAGGTGCGCGCGAAACACGGCCTGGGTGCCGACGTCGCGCTGCACCAGGACAGCGACGTTCTGGAAACCTGGTTCTCCTCGCAACTGTGGCCGTTCTCCACGCTGGGCTGGCCGGACGCGAACGCGATGGCCGAGCGCGGTTTCGCGCGCTATCTGCCGTCGTCGGTGCTGGTCACCGGCTTCGACATCATCTTCTTCTGGGTGGCGCGCATGATCATGGCCACCGACAGCTTCACCGGCCAGGTGCCGTTCCGCGATGTCTATATCACCGGCCTGATCCGCGATGCGCAGGGCCAGAAGATGTCCAAGTCCAAGGGCAACGTGCTCGACCCGCTGGACATCATCGACGGCATCAGCATCGAAGACCTGGTTGCCAAGCGCACCACCGGGCTGATGCAGCCACGCATGGCCGAGAAGATCGAAAAAGCCACGCGCAAGGAGTTCCCGGACGGCATCATCGCCCATGGTGCCGACGCGCTGCGCTTCACCATCGCCGCACTCGCCACGCATGGCCGCGACATCAAGTTCGATCTGGGCCGCGCCGAAGGCTACAAGAACTTCTGCAACAAGCTGTGGAACGCCACGCGCTTTGTGCTGATGAACACCGAAGGCGCGCGCTTTGCCGGCGTGCCGCAGCCGCGTACCGAAGCCGAGCAATGGATTCTGGCGCGCCTGGACAAGGTGACTGCAGAAACCCACGCACACTACGCCAGCTACCGCTTCGATCTGCTGACGCAATCGCTGTACGAGTTCGCCTGGAATGCGTTCTGCGACTGGTTCGTCGAACTGGCCAAGCCCGCGCTCAACGGCCAGGACAGCGAGGCAGCCGCCAGCACGCGCCACACACTGCTGTACGTGCTCGAAGCGCTGCTGCGCCTGCTGCACCCACTCACCCCGTTCGTCACCGAGGAACTGTGGCAGCAGGTTGCACCGCGCCTGGGCATCAGCGCCGCCACGATCTCGTTGCAGGCATTCCCGCAGGCCGGCGATGTCGACACTGCGGGCTACACCAGCGCAGAGGCGGATGTCGAATGGCTGCAGTCGATGGTGTCGGCACTGCGTCGTGTGCGCAGCGAGTTGAACGTACCGCCGTCCAAGCAGGTGCGCCTGCTGCTGCAAGCCGGCACTGCCGACGATCGCGCCCGTGTCGGCCGCTTCGCCTCGCAGCTGTCGTTCCTGCTCAAGCTCGAAGCGATCGACTGGCTCGACGCCGGCCAGGACACACCGCCGTCGGCCACGGCCATCGTCGGCGAGCTGACCCTGCTGGTGCCGCTGGAAGGCCTGGTCGACATGGATGCCGAACGCACGCGCCTGGACAAGGAAATCAAACGCGTGGAAGCCGAGATCGGCAAGTGCAATGGCAAGCTGGGCAACGCCACCTTCGTGCAGAACGCACCGGCCGTGGTGGTCGAGCAGGAACGCGCGCGCCTGAACGACTGGACCACGCAGCTGACCGGCCTGCGCGAGCAACGCGCCAAGCTCTAGGACCGCCAATCACTGTTGGCCGGGACGGGGTCAACAGCCTGGTTAGTCGAGGGCGCGGTGCCCTCACCGCGTGCGCGACACGCCGTGAACCCGCCCCTGGGAGCTCGGTGGCGGCATCCATGCCGCCACACAGTCCCGCAACCGGCAAGGACACCGCACCAGAGAGTTGGTCGGCGCTCATCTGAAAAGCTGTCTGTCGTGCGGTGTGCATTAGACGCGGGGCCGATACGTCACGATCGAACAGGGCGCATCCAGCACTGCTCTTCCATGCACACCGACCGTCTCGACTGGCCCTTGCCCGGCCATCGTCGCGGGACCTTGAGCGGCATGGATGCCGCGCCAGAGCCTACAAGGACGTACTTGCGGCGTGTCCCGCGATGGTGGGCGGGCAAGGGCCGCGCAGCCAACGCGCAGCGTCGAGTGCGCTGTGCCCTCACTAGACAGTTGGTCGGCGCTCATCTGAAAGCTGTCTGTCGCGCGGTGCGCATCAGACGTGGAGGCGATGCTTCACGATCGAACAAGGCGCATCCAGCACCGCTCTTACCATGCACACCGACCATCTCGCTTGGTCCTTGCCCGCTCACCGTCGCGAGACCTTGAGCGGCATGGATGCCGCGCCAGAGCCTACATGGACGTACTTGCGGCGTGTCCTGCGATGGTGGGCGGGCAAGGGCCCTGCAGCCAAGGCGCAGCGTCGAGTGCGCTGTGCCCTCACCAGACAGTTGGTCGGCGCTCATCTGAAAGCTGTCTGTCGCGCGGTGCGCATCAGACGTGGAGGCGATGCTTCACGATCGAACAAGGCGCACCCAGCACTGCTCTACGTTACGTACCGACCATCTCGACTGGTCCTTGCCGGCCCACCGTCGCGGGACCCTGAGCGGCATGGATGCCGCGCCGGAGCCTACATGGACGTACTTGCGGCGTGTCCCGCGATGGTGGGCCGGCAAGGGCCCTGCAGCAAACTCGCAGCGTCGAGTGCGCGGTGCCCTCACCGCTTGCGGGACACGCCGTGAACCTGTCCCTGGGGGCTCGGTGGCGGCATCCATGCCGCCACACGGTCCCGCAACCGGCAAGGACACCGCGCCAGACAGTTGGTCGGCTGCTTTACTGAAAACCATGCACACCGATCATCTCGACTGGTCCTTGCCCGCCCACCGTCGCGGGACCTTACGCGGCATCGATGCCGCGTAATGGTGGGCGGGCAAGGGCCCTGCATGGATCCTACGCCCGGCTGCGCAGAGAACTGAAGACGCGTGATGCTGCGCGCACGCGCCACGGCGTCGAAACAGCGTATGTCGCCGGACAATGAGACATCGATAAGGACATTACGCAAACGCACAACGCCCACAGTGCTGCGGGCGTTATGGAAAGACGTGCAACGCTGCACGCATCGCGGCGTTGCGTACCGCAGGGGCCTTACAGCTTGCCCGCCCCGGCCTTTGCCTTGACGTCTGCCGCCACCTTGGTGGCGGCCAGCAGGCTGTAGGTATACGGCGGCTTCCAGCCGATGTTGCTGTTCCACGAGCAATTCAGCGCCTTGCCGTTGATCAGCGAACCCTGGTCACGATACACGCTGCCCTTGTAGTCGCCGGCGATCTTGTCGCAGCTGCTCACACCACCGATGTCGAACGCATTTGCAGTACCCGTCTTGCGGGCACTGCATTTGCGTGGTGCCTTGATAAGGCTTACAGCTTTCCGGCGCCGGCCTTCGCCTTGACGTCCGCAGCGACCTTGTCGGCCGACAGCAGGCTATAGGTGTAAGGCGGGGTCCAGCCGATGTTGCTGTTCCACGAGCACGTCAGCGCCTTGCCGTTGAGCAGTGAGCCTTGATCGCGATAGACGCTGCCGACGTAGTCGGCCGCAATCTTGTCGCAGCTGCTCACTCCACTGATGTCGAACACGTTGCGCTCGGAGAAGATCTTCGACTCCTTGCCCACGCCATGGGCGTGCGAGAACTTGTAGACCGGATGGGTGGTGCTGCCGACGTGGTAGTTGTTGTACAGATGCACCTGCCCGAAGCGCACCCGCGGTGCGCGTGCAGAGATGTTCTCGAACAAGGTGTTATGGATGGTCACCTTGAGCTTGCCGCTGTCGGTGCTGGAGGCGCTGTCGCTGGAACCGATCAGGTCGTTCTTCTCGTGCGACTTGAACGCCGAGTAGGAAATGGTGACGAAGTTGGCGCCCTTCTTGACGTCCATCGCGCCATCGTGATGCTGCTTGGGACGGCCGTTGGCGGTGCCGTTCTGATCGTCGGTACGACGACCGTCGGTGAAGGTGACATGGTCCACCCACACATTGGTTGCGCCCTCGACCGTCAGGCCGTCGTACTCGGCATTCCAGTTGCCGGCGCTGCCGTCATCCGGGTCCCAGACCGGCTGCGGATCCCACGGATTTTCGATGGTGAGATTGCGGATGATGACGTCGTTGGCCTTGACGTAGAAATAGCCTTCGCGGATCTCCGCATTGCTGGTGATGCCGATCAGCGTGGTCTTGGTGGGGATGTCCAACCGCGCGCGGCTCTTCATGTCCGAGGTCGTGGTGTACGGCTTGCCTTCGCTGATGTCGATGATGCCGCTGATCTTGATGATGCGCCCGTTGCTGCCCACGCTGGCTTTCAGCGCGCTCTTCAGCTCGGCGGCAGTCTTGACCGTGTAGATGTTGGCTGCGGCCGCTTTGGAACCGCCTTTGGTCCCTCCGTTCTGTGTTGCCCAACCAGTGGTTGCAACTTCCAGTGCAGGATCGGCGCAGGCAACGCCAACAACCAGCAACGACCCGACAAACAGCGACGCGGCGGCCGCCGTTGAAAATTTCGGCTTCATCTTGATCTCTCCCTCGGATAGGTTCGATGCGCCGCGCGGCGGCACACCCCTCGTCTAGCAGGCGCGGAACATACTTTTCATCTTTGTAATGTTCAGTTCCGCGACGCCGATACTAGGAGCATCGCAATGGCTTGTATCTAGCCGATGTATCGATGTGCACGCGCAGTCACGCAAACGGTTGCGGGACATCCAGGAGAAGACAAAACGCTGTAATCAAGACATGCGGGGACAGGCATGAGGACACTGCAGCGCAGCATGCTCTGCAGTGCAACGCAGACCGACACAGCTCCAGCACGGTGTGCCGCCGCCATCACATGCATGCATGTTTTTTTTCGGCGCGCACGGCAATTGCATCGCTATCGCAGTGCGCCTGGCACATGGACACAGTCGATTGGCGCTGCTGGAAACCACGGGTGGCACGTGGCGGCATGATCACCGTCGCGGCTGCAGGTGCGCCCTGCCGGATGGCGCCGTGCAGGCGACACCTCGTGCGATGCAAATGGAAAAACATTCACCCTGTTGCGATCGATTGCAGCGATGCACAACAGCTCGGCGCACAGCGGGTGCATTGCCTGATGAACTGATTGTGGTGCATCACCACAACGCCGCTTCGGGGCGAAACAGCAAAGCGCCAGCACGGTCGCCTGGCGGCTATGCAGGAGCCGGGGTGGTGTCTCGGGTCGTGACGCGTGCCTCACCGATGCAACCGCGCGACGCGTATCAGGTGCGTCGGGGCAGAACCAGCCGGACGCGGGAGAACGCTTCCATCAGCCTCGGCCGATGAGGCTCAGGAGAACCCTTCGAAGGACAACTCGATTGCCATCACCAGCGCATCTTCGCGGCCGGTATTGGAGGGGTAGTAGCGTGGGCGCCGCCCGATCTCATTGAAGCCTTCGGAGTGATACAGCGCAATCGCCGACGGATTGGACGGGCGTACTTCCAGAAACGCGCGCCGCGCGCCGCGATCGCAGGCACCCTTGATCAGCGCGCGCAACAGCACGCGGCCATGCCCGCGGGATTGCGCCTCCGGTGCGATGCAGACATTGAGCACGTGCGCCTCGTCGGCAGCGATGCTGATCACTCCGTAGCCAATGACCTGCCCGCCCTGCTCCATCACCCAGCCCGGATAGCCGGCCTGCAGGCAGTCGCGAAAGATGCTGCGCGTCCACGGGAACGGATAGGCCCGATGTTCGATGTCCATCACCACATCCAGATCGCTCTCGCGCATGGCGCGCAGCGAGGTGGGCAGCGGCGCGTTCAGGGCGCTCATGCCGGGTTCCGACGCCGCCGCAGCGCGCGCAGTTGCGGCCACAGCGCGCGCTTGGCGGCCGGGTTGCCGCGCAGCTCGGCCAGCGGCCAGGACGCCATCAAGGCTTGCGTATTCGGATCGCCGGGGTTGCAGCCGGAGGCGCGCAGCAACGCCATCTGCAGGCGATCGGGCATGCCGACCCGGCTGCGCCGCGGCGGCGCTGCCGGCGCAGTCGTGACTGCATCCGGCGCGTGGGCCGGCGCTACCGGTGCGCTGCGGCGGACCGCCGGCGCTACCGCTGGCGCCGGCATTGGTGGCGTGCGCTCCACGCGCGGCGGTGCGGCCGCCGGCGCGCGCTCCATCGTCTCCTCAGGCACCGCCGCCGCGTCCACGGTGTCGCGATCCAGATACACGGTGTGTCCCAACGCCTGCAGATACGACACCTGCAGATCGGACCACATCGGCTCGGAGGCCAATTGACTCATGGCATCTGGCTCATGGCAGCTCGGGCGTACGCCGCCAGCGCCGCCACAGCCACATCACCGGCCCGGACAGTGCATACAGCACGCCGATCACCAGCAGCGAACGGGCCAGATCGATCACAAGCAGCGCGATCACCACCGTGGCGATCGCCAGCGCCAGGAACGGCACACGGTCGGCACGCGGACCACGCGCGCCGCCCTTGAAACTCCAGAACCGGATCCGGCTGACCATCAGCAAGGCCGATACCACCGTGACCGCCAGCGCCAGGTAACGCAGCTGCTCGCCATCGAAACCCAGGCTGTCGTCGGCAAACGCCCAGACGAAGGACATCATCAAGCCGGCGGCGGCCGGGCTGGCCAGGCCGATGAACCAGCGCTTGTCGACCACCCCCACTTGCGTGTTGAAGCGCGCCAGGCGCAGTGCCGCGCAGGCCGCATACAGAAACGCGGCCGACCAGCCGACCCGGCCCATCACGTTGCTGTCGTACTTCAGCGCCGACAGCGACCAGTGATACATCACCAGCGCCGGGGCCATGCCGAAGCTGACCAGATCGGCCAGCGAGTCGTACTGCACGCCGAACTCGCTGCTGGTATTGGTCAGGCGCGCGACCCGGCCGTCCAGCCCGTCCATCACCGCGGCCACGAACACCGCCATGGCGGCCTGGACGAATTGCCCGTTGGCGGCGGCGATGATGGCGTAGAAACCGGAAAACAGCCCGGCGGTGGTGAACAGGTTCGGCAGCAGGTAGATCGTGCGCGAGCGCGGGGGCGGTCTCATCTCATCCATCCGGCAAGTGTAGGGCCTGAGGTCCATCCGGCGGTAGCGCGCCGGCGGCGTGCAGCCTCACTTGCCAGCGCCGGCCGCGGATGCTGCAATCGCCGCGGGAATCATCCAGGGGAAGCCACATGCACCTGTCGTCCGGGCTTTGCGCCCTGTTGATGCTGGTCAGCGCCGCCGCCGGCGCGACCGATCTGTACAAATGGAAGGACGCCAAGGGCGTCACCCACTACACCGAAACCCCGCCACCGTCCGGCCAGCGCTACGAAGCGCGCCGGATCGATGCACGCAGCGGCACCGCCGCCATCGCCGCGCCGGACACCACCACGCCCGAATCGGCCGACTGCCTGACCGCACGCCGCAACCTGGAGCTGCTCAGTGGCAAGGGCGAGGTCACCATGGGCGCCGGCGCCGATGGCAAGCCCGGCACCCCGTTGGACCCGGATGCCCGCGCGGCGCAACGCAACCTCGCCGAAGCGGCCGCCAAGGCCTATTGCAAGCCGGCAGCGAGCGGCACTCCGGCCTCCTGAGCCGGCCCGGGAGCGGCCACCTACCGGCCCATGCGTCCGGCCGATCGGCCGGCGCCACTGACCGGCAGGGCGCGAGACTGGCAAACTATGGGCTTTCCGCCCAAGCGAAGCCCGATGCGTCTTTCCCAGTTCCACCTGCACACCACCAAGGAAACCCCGGCCGACGCCGAGTTGGTCAGCCACCGTCTGATGCTGCGCGCGGGCATGATCCGCAAGCTGGCCTCCGGGCTGTATACCTGGTCGCCACTGGGTCTGCGCGTGCTGCGCAAGGTCGAGGCCATCGTGCGCGAGGAAATGAACCGCGCCGGGGCGGTGGAAGTGCTGTTCCCCACCATCCAGCCGCGCGAACTGTGGGATGCCACCGGTCGTTGGGAAAAGTTCGGCGGGCAGTTGCTCAAGATCAAGGATCGCAAGGAGCAGGAGTTCTGCTACAGCCCGACCGCCGAAGAGGCTGCGGCCGAATTCGCGCGCCAGGAAATCAACAGCTACAAGCAGTTGCCGCTGAACTTCTTCCAGATCCAGACCAAGTTCCGCGATGAGATCCGTCCACGCTTCGGCGTGATGCGCGCGCGCGAATTCCTGATGAAGGACGCCTACTCCTTCCATCTCACCGATGCCGACATGGCGCGCGAATACGACAACATGCGCGCGGCCTACACCCGCATCTTCACCCGGCTGGGGCTGGAATTCCGCGCCGTGCAGGCCGACTCCGGCGCGATCGGCGGCGATGCCTCGCAGGAATTCCACGTCATTGCCGCTTCCGGCGAAGACTCGCTGGCATTCTCCACCGGCTCCGATTACGCCGCCAACGTGGAAACCGCCAGCGCCGCCCTGCCCGCCCCGCGCGCCGAGGCTGGCGAGGCGATGCGCCAGGTCGCAACGCCCACCCAGAAGACCTGCGAAGACGTCGCCCGGTTGCTGGGCATCACGCTGCAGCGCACGGTCAAGTCGGTGGCGGTGATGACCGAGGCCGGCTTCGTGCTGGTGCTGGTGCGCGGCGATCACGCCGTCAACGAGATCAAGCTCGGCAAGGTCGCCGGCCTGGCCGGCTACCGCCTGGCCAACGAGACCGAGATCCGCGACCACCTCGGCTGCGAGCCGGGCTTCCTGGGCCCGGTGAACACCGCCCGCCCGGTGCGGGTGGTGGCCGACCGCGATGTCGCGGCGATGGCCGATTTCGTGGTCGGTGCCAACGTGCCCGGGGAGCACCTGGCAGGGGTCAACTGGGGCCGCGACCTGCCCGAACCTGACACCGTTGCCGATGTGCGCAACGTCATCGACGGTGAACGCGCGGCCGATGGCGGCGAACTGCGTCTGGCGCGCGGAATCGAGGTGGGCCATGTGTTCCAGCTCGGCGACCAGTATGCGCAGGCACTGCAGGCCACCGTGATCGACGAGAACGGCAAGCCCGCGGTGATGAAGATGGGCTGCTACGGCATCGGCATTTCGCGCATCGTGGCTGCGGCGATCGAGCAGAACCATGACGATGCCGGCATTGTCTGGCCCGCACCGATGGCACCGTGGCAGGTGGCGATCTGCATCATCAACCCCAAGCAGGATGCACAGGTGGTTGCCGCCGCCCAGGCATTGCTGGACGAATTGATCGCCGCGGGGATCGACGCGGTGCTGGACGATCGCGGCCTGCGCCCGGGCGCCATGTTTGCCGATATGGAACTGCTGGGCATTCCGCATCGGGTGGTGGTCTCCGAACGCGGATTGGCCGCCGGCACATTTGAATATCGTGCCCGCACTGCAGAGGCAGCAGAAAACCTGGATAAGGCCGGGTTATTCTCCCGCCTGGGTTGTTGATCAAATCAGCCGAAACTACTTGGATTGGATGAACACAAGGCGCCGAATTATTTCGGCGCATTTGTCACCCGGGTTTTCTGACATTATGATGGCCAGCGCTGCCACGGACCGGCATTCTTTTCTCTCTCATCCTCCGGAGTAGTGATGTCGATCGATCTTAGCGGCCTGTCGGCCAAGCAGTTGGGTGCCCTGATCAAAAACGCGAAGAAGCAGCAGACCGTGGTTGCCAAGCGTGCTCCGATTGCCAAGGTCCGCACGCAACTGACCCGCGCGGCAAAAGCCCAGGGTTATTCCATCGAAGAATTGTTTGGCACCAGCGCCGGCCCGGGTCGTCCTGCTGCCGCTGCCAAGCCGGGCCCGCGCGCCGGCCGCAAGCTGGGCAAGGTTCCGCCCAAGTATCGCAACCCCGCCAATCCCCAGGAAGCCTGGACCGGCCGCGGCAAGCAGCCGCGCTGGCTGGCCGAACTGACCGCCGCCGGCAAGAAAGTCGAAGACTTTCTGATCAGCAAGGTCAGCACCAAGAAGACTCCGGCCAAGAAGGCCGCCCCGCGCAAGGCCGCCACCAAGCGCGCGCCCAAGAAGTCCAAGGCCGCCTGATTCACCGCAATAAAACCCCCGGCATTGCCGGGGTTTTTATTGCGCGTTTTTATCTGTCATAAATTCTTGCGGGCCGGAATCAACAGATTGCCGAACAGCAACCCGGCCATCAAGGCCATCACGATATTGGTCACCGCCAATAGTGCGGCCTGCCCGACACTGACATCCTGTTGCTGTACCAGGGTCAGAAAGCCACGCAAGCTGACACTGCCCGGAACCAGCATGATGATGCCGGGCAAACGGATCAATGCACCGGGTTTTTGCACCACCCGCCCGAACAGATTACCGGCGGCGGTCAATGCCATCGCCGATGCAAAGACACCGGCCGGACCACCCCAGGCATGTCCGGCATAACGCGCAATGACATACCCGGACATGGCCGCTGCCATGATCCATAAATAATCGCGCCGATTGGCCTTGAACAACACCGCAAATGCATAAGCGGCCACCAGCAGCGAGGCCCATTCCACCCAGCTGGCCTGCGGGCGCAATGCGGCCACCTGCGGATGCAGGCCGACCACCTGGGTCAGCGTCACCGCGATCACCGCACCGACGGTGAGCTTGAGCACCGTGGTCACCGCACCGGCCAGCCGCGCCGTGCCCGAGACCCAGTGCTGGCTGGCCAGCTCGTTGAAGGCATTGGTCAACGACATGCCGGGCAGCAGCACCACCAGCGAGGCGATGATCACCGTATTGAGGTTCAGCGGCCCGAGCAGCGACGCCACCACCGCAGCCACGACCCCGGCCAACAGCCCGGCCAGCGCCTCGCCGGCCTCCTTGGTCGCCGGCCGCTTGTCGGTGTACTGGGTCAGCAGGCCGATCGACATGCCGATCGCACCGGCGGTGGCGATGTCCAGCCAGGGCAGTTTCCACAGCCCTGCCACGCCGGCGGCGGCCAGCCCGAATGCCAGCACCTGCATGGTCTTGCCGCGCCGATCGACCTCGCGGTCCAGCCGCCGCAGCGCGGTGTGGCCCTGCGCGATGCTCATGCGCCCGTTGGCCACGCTGTCGGCCACGTAATCGGCCACGCTGAGCTTGTACAGGTCATTCTCGCCCGGGGCCAGCCGGATCACCCGGGTGATGTCGCTGGAGCCGATGGCCTTGGTTGGATCGCTGAAGCTCAAGATGATCCCGGTGGGATTGGACCAGGGCTCGCAGTCCAGGCCCAGCTTCTGCGACAGTCCGACCACGGCGGCCTCCAGGCGCTGCGCGGTGGTGCCGTAGGAATGCAGGCGTCCGGCGATTTCCGAAACAAAGGCGACGCGCTGGGCATAGGTGGCGCTGGCGGACGGTTGGACGACGGTGGCAGCGGACATGCGTGGCGGGTCGGATCGGAGAAACGCCGTCTGGCGAGGCCGCCAGTGTATGCCGCAGCGCCCCTGGCCGGCGTGCCGATCGTCTGTGCCGGGACCGCAAGTGCGAAGCGTCCCCATCATTCGCTCACGCCGGGCGCGGTATGCTGGCGCCACGGACAGGCCACCCATGATCAAACCGCAACCTCCCCGCATCGACCAAGACTCGCAGGATCAGACCCAGCTCCGCCTCGCCGGCAGTTGGGTGCTGGCAACCGCCCTGTCCCAGGCAGAACAGCTGCAGGCCGTGCCCGACGGGGTGCGCCGCATCGACGCGCGCGGCATCGGCCAACTGGATTCGGCCGGCGTGCTGCAGTTGCTGCGCTTTGCCGGCCGCATGGGCCTGAAGGAAGATGCGATCGATTTCCGCGATGAGCACCAGGCCCTGGTGTGCACCATCGAGGAACTCAACGACGAACGCCCCAAGCCCAAACGCGACTACGGCTTTGTCGCCGCGCTGGACCGTCTGGGCCGCACCACCCATGGCGTCGGCCAGGGCATCCTGGAACTGAACAGTTTTCTGGGCGAGAACCTGGTCAAGATCGGGCGGCTGATCCACGAGCCGCGCCGCTTCCGCCTGACCGCCACCGTGCACCACATGGAGCAGGTCGGCCTGGATGCGGTGCCGCTGGTGGTGCTGCTGTCGTATCTGGTTGGCGCGGTGATCGCGTTCCTGGGCTCGACCATCCTGCGCGACTTCGGCGCGGAAATTTATGTGGTGGAGCTGGTGTCCATCGCCTTCCTGCGCGAGTTCGCGGTGCTGCTGACCGCCATCGTGCTGGCCGGGCGCACTGCCAGCGCCTTCACCGCGCAGATCGGCGCGATGAAATCACGCGAGGAAGTGGACGCGATCCGCACCCTGGGCCTGGACCCGATCGACCTGCTGGTGATCCCGCGCCTGCTCGCGCTGATCTTCACCCTGCCGCTGCTGACCTTCATCGCGATGATCGCCGGCCTGGCCGGCGGCGTCACCGTGGGCGCGTTCGACCTGGACATTCCGCCGCAGATGTACCTGGCGCGCATGCACGACACCATCCAGTTGCGGCATTTCCTGGTCGGGCTGTCCAAGGCGCCGCTGTTTGCGCTGGTGATCGGCCTGATCGGCTGCCTGGAAGGCCTGAAGGTCAGCGGCACCGCGCAATCGGTGGGCGAGCGCACCACCTCCTCGGTGGTGCAGACGATTTCCTTGGTCATCATCCTCGACGCGGTCGCCGCGCTGTGGTTCATGAAGATGGGGTGGTGATGGAGCCGGGATTGGACATTCGGGATTCGGGATTCGTGCAAGGCAGAAGCGCAGCTGGCGCCCTGACACCCGGGAGAGCTGTGCTGTGACCAATCCCGAATCCCCACTCCCCAATCCCGGCACAGAGGCCGAGGCCGACGACGACCAGCTGGCGATTTCCGTGCGCGGGCTGACCAACCGTTTCGGCAGCCAGGTCGTGCACGAGGACCTGGATCTGGACGTGCGGCGCGGCGAGATCCTGGGCGTGGTCGGCGGCTCGGGCACCGGCAAGTCGGTGCTGATGCGCAGCATCCTGGGCCTGCGCGAGCCGGATGCCGGCAGCATCCAGGTATTGGGGGCGGATGCGCGCTCGGGCCGCTTCGCCGACCGCCAGCACATCACCCGCAATACCGGCGTGCTGTTCCAGGACGGCGCGCTGTTCTCGTCGATGACCGTCGGCGAAAACGTGCAGGTGCCGCTGAAGGAGCATCACGGCGAGTTTCCGGAGCGCTGGTATTTCGAGCTGGCGCTGCTGAAGATCAAGCTGGCCGGCCTGCCGGCCGATGCGCTGGACAAACTGCCCTCGCAGCTGTCCGGCGGCATGCGCAAGCGCGCCGGCCTGGCGCGGGCGCTGGCGCTGGATCCGCCGCTGCTGTTCCTGGACGAGCCCACCGCCGGGCTGGACCCGATCGGCGCGGCCGCCTTCGACCGCCTGATCCGCACCTTGCAGCAGGCATTGGGCCTGACCGTGTTCCTGATTACCCATGACCTGGATACGCTGTACGCCATCTGCGACCGCATCGCGGTGCTGGCCGATCACAAGGTGATTGCCAACGCGCCGCTGGCCGAGATCGAACAGGTCGACCACCCCTGGATCCAGGAATACTTCCACGGTCCGCGCGCCCGCGCCGCGCGCGCGGCCAAGACCGACTCCACCGAGACCGCCTGAGCATGGAAACCAAAGCCAATTACGTCCTGATCGGCGCCTTCACCATCGTGGCAGGCCTGGCCCTGCTGCTGTTCGGGCTATGGGCCGCAAAGTATTCCTCCGACCGCACCTGGCAGCAGTACCGGGTGGTGTTCCGTGAGGCGGTGACCGGCCTGTCGGTCGGCAGCCCGGTGCAGTACAACGGCATCGCGGTCGGCTCGATCACCGAGTTGACGCTGGCGCCGAACGACCCGCGCCAGGTGGTCGCACACGTGCGGGTGAACTCCACCACGCCGATCAAGAGCGATACCCGCGCCAAGCTGGCCATCACCAGCCTGACCGGCCCGTCGATCATCCAGCTCTCCGGCGGCACGCCCGAGGCACCGTCGCTGACCACCATCGACAAGAGCGACGCGCCGATCATCCAGACCACGCCGTCGGCGCTGCAGAACATCACCGACACCGCCAACCGCATCGTCGAGCGCATGGACCAGATGCTCTCGGACAAGAACGTGGCCAGCATCACCGCCACCTTGCAGAACCTGGAAAAGATCAGCGGCGGCATCGCCGATCGCGACGAAGGCATGCAGGCGCTGATCGTCAGCGCGCGCGATGCCGCACGCAATCTGGACACCACCCTGACCACCACCAACGGCACCATCAAGCGGCTGGACCAGAACCTGGTGCAGCAGCTGCCGGGCATCCTGGAGAAGCTCGATGCCACCCTGGTCAAGCTGGATTCGGCTGCCGGCAACGCCGACAACATCCTTGGCGAGAACCGCGCGGCCATCAACAGCTTTGCCAACGACGGGCTGGGCCAGCTCGGGCCCACGCTGACCGAATTGCGCGGCCTGATCCGCGACCTGCGCCGGGTCAGCGACAAACTGGACAACAACCCTGCGCGCTACCTGCTTGGCCGCGACGCACCCAAGGAGTTCGAACCGAAATGACTGCCATGCGCCTGTTGCGTCCCGTGTTGTGCGTCTCCCTGCTGGCGCTGGGCGGCTGCTCGCTGCTGACCGGCGGCGACCAGAAGCCGGCCACCATCTACGCGCCGACCGTGCGGGTGACACCCAATCCGTCCTGGCCGCAGGTGACCTGGCAACTGGCAGTGGCCAAGCCGAGCGCGGCGCGCATCATCGACAGCCCGCGCATCAACGTGCGCCCGACCCCGAGCGAATTGCAGGTCTACCACGGCGCAGGCTGGGCGCAGCCGGCCACCGATATGCTGGAAGACAGCGTGGTGCGCGCATTCGAGGACTCCGGCAAGATCGCCGCGGTCGCCCGCATCGGCACCGGCATCCGTTCCGACTACAAGCTGGCGATCGACCTGCGCCGCTTCGAGTCCGATTACGCCGGCCAGGCGCTACCCTCGGCCACCATCGAGCTCAATGCCAAGCTGCTGCACGCCGCCGACCAGCGCGTGGTGGCCTCGCGCACCTTCCTGGTGGCACGCCCGTCCAGCGGCACCGACACGGCGGCAGTGGCAGCGGCATTCGAACAGGCGATGACGCAGGTCACCACCGAACTGGTCGGCTGGACCCTACTCAATGGCCAGCAGGATAGCCAGCGAGTGCCGCGTCCGCTGTCACCGCGACAGCCGGACTAGCGCTTGGGGCCCCGCGCATCAATCTTGCGAAACGTCAGATTGATGCGCTCGCCGACCGGTTTTGCGGTGCGCGGCAACGCATGCTTGTAGTGGCGCTGGGTATCGCCTCCCATCAGCAGCAAATCGCCGTGCCCCAGTTCCAGCGCCTGCTTCAACGCCGCATCCTCGCGATGCCTGAAGGCAAAGCGCCGCGTCGCGCCCAGGCTCAGCGAAGCGATCAACGGCTGCGCGCCCAACTCCGGCTCGTCGTCGCTGTGCCAGCCCATCGCATCGTTGCCGCTGCGGTAACGGTTGGCCAGCACGCTGTTGAATGGCGCCCCGGTCTCGGCCTGCAGGCGCGCGCGTAGAGGCTGCAATACCTCCAGCCACGGCTGCGGCGCGAACTGCGTGCCCGAGTAGCGGTAGCTGGCGTCCGCATCGCCGATCCAACTGCTCAGACGCGGCGAATCCACCGTCCGCCCGAACATGCGGATGCGATGCACCTCCCACTGCACCTGCGTCAGCAGCGCCTGCAGCAGCGCATCGGCCTGCGCGCGCGGCAACCAGCCACGGCACCAGGCGATCTCTGCATGCGGCAAGGCAACCCGAATCTTCATGCTTCAAACGCTAGCACGCTCCCGCTACGTGAGGCTGGGCGGTACGGATGAATCGATCCGATTTGCCGGCGTCACATCGAATCCCGGAAAATGCGCGGTAGCCATCGAGCCAACGGGAGCGGAGCAATGTCGGAAGCAGGAGTCGGCGCAAGTGCGCCAGAGACGGTCGAGCGCGACGTGATGGAGTACGACGTCGTCACCGTCGGCGCCGGCCCGGCCGGGCTGGCTTTTGCGATCCGGCTCAAGCAGCTGGATCCGGCCATCAGCGTCTGCGTGATCGAAAAATCCAGCACCATCGGTGCGCATATCCTGTCCGGCGCGGTGATCGAGCCGGGCCCGCTGGATGCCTTGCTGCCGGGCTGGCGCGACAACCCGCCGCCGATCTGCGTGGCCGCCACCGACGACGAGTTCTGGTTCCTCGGCAAGGACAGCGCGCGCAAGTTCCCGGTGGTGCCGCCGGGCATGCGCAACCACGGCAACTTCATCGTCAGCCTGGGCGCAATGTGCGCCTGGCTGGCGCCGCAGGCCGAAGCATTGGGCGTGGAGATCTATCCGGGCTTTGCCGCTGCCGAAACGCTGCACGACGCCAACGACCAGGTCATCGGCGTACGTATCGGCGACATGGGCGTGGCCAAGGATGGGTCGCACAAGCCCGGTTACACCGCCGGCATCGACATCCGTGCCAAGGTCACCGTGCTGGCCGAAGGCGCACGCGGGCACCTCACCAAGCGCCTGCTCAAGCGCTTCGACCTCACCGCCGACGCCGACCCGCAGGGCTATTCGATCGGCATCAAGGAACTGTGGCAGGTACCGGAGGGGCGCGTCAGTCCCGGCAAGATCGTGCATACGCTGGGCTGGCCGGCAGACAACCGCACCTACGGCGGCAGCTTCCTGTATCACCTGGACAACAACCAGATCGCGCTTGGTTATGTGAGCGGGCTGGACTACAGCGACCCGCAATACCAGCCATGGGAAGCCTTCCAGCAATGGAAAAACCACGCGCTGATCAAGCCGTTGCTGGAAGGCGGCAGCATCCTCTCGGCCGGCGCGCGCGCCATCGTCACCGGCGGCTGGCAGTCGCTGCCGAAGGTGGAAATGCCGGGCGCCCTGTTGATCGGCGACACTGCCGGCCTGCTCAACGTGCCCAAGATCAAGGGCACCCACCAGGCGATCCGCAGCGGCATGCTGGCCGCCGAACATCTGGTGCAATCGCAGCTGGCGCCGCAAGGCTTCGACGCCAAGTTGCGCGCCTCCGATGCGATGGCCGAGCTCAAGCAGGTGCGCAACATCAAGCCGGGCTTCAAGAAGGGCCTGTGGTTCGGCCTGCTCAACGCCGCCTGGGAAACTGCGCTCAAGGGCGCCTCACCATGGACACTGAAAAACAAGCCCGACTGGTCGGCATTGCACAAGATCGGCGAGTACGAGCAACCCACGCGCCACTACGGCACGCGCGAGCTCGCTCCGCGCGACCGGCTGCAGGCGGTGTACTTCGCTGCCACCGAGCACGACGAAGACCAGCCCGTGCATCTGAAGGTACTCGATACCGACGTGTGCGCTACCCGCTGCGTACAGGAATACGACAATCCCTGCACCCGCTTCTGCCCGGCCAATGTCTACGAAATGGTCGCAGACGCCGGCAGCCCGTCCGGCAAGCGCCTGCAGATCAACGCCGCCAACTGCGTGCACTGCAAGACCTGCGACATCAAGGACCCGTACGAGATCATCACCTGGGTCACGCCGGAGGGTGGTTCGGGCCCGAACTACCAGAATCTGTGAGCAACGGTCGGCATACCGCGTGAGCGGCGGTCTCTCCAAGCTCCTGGCTGCGGCACGTCGCTCGGTAGAGCTCCATGGTGGCGGCTTCGCCGGCGTAGCCACGGTCGCAATACGGGCCTTCAAGGTCATCCGCGCCCTGGGCATACGCGGCCTGCTGGGGCGGCTGCAACTGGCCGGGCGTACGCAGCCGGCGGTCCATCACCTGTCTGACCAGGAACCTTTCGTCGCGCCTGCGCCGCTGTCGCAGCTGCGGCTCAAGACTGGCGTGATGCTGCACGTCTTCTATCCCGACCTGATCGACGAATTCGCACAGTCACTTCAGCACATGCCGGTGGGTTACGACCTGCTGGTATCGGTGATGGATGAAGCCGCCGCCGTCCAGGTGCGAGACCGTTTTTCAAGGTTGCCGCGGGTGGACAAGCTCGATATCCGCATCGTGCCCAACCGTGGCCGAGACATCGCGCCGCTATTGGTGACATTTCGCGAACAGGTCCTGGCATTGGATGTCGTTGGCCATCTGCACACGAAAAAGTCGCTGTATACAGGCAGCGAGCAAGGCCAATGGCGCCGTTACCTGGTGTCATCCCTGATGGGGAGCCCGGAGCGCATCGCCTGGCACCTGGGAATGTTTCAGGCCGAGCCACGGCTTGGCATGCTCTATCCCGAGAGTTACGAGCGGGTGTTGCTGTGGGCGCATACCTGGCTCAGCAATTTCAGCGTGTGTCGCGCGCTTGCCCAGCGACTCGGATTCGACATCAGCCCCTCGGAGTACATCGATTTTCCTGCCGGATCGATGTTCTGGGCAAAGGTGGATGCACTGCGGCCGTTGTACGCGCTGGATCTGGAACTCAAGGATTTTCCGGAAGAACACGGTCAGATCGATGGCACCCTGCACCACGCAGTGGAGCGCATCTTCGTCGCTGTTGTGCGCCACCAGCAGTATCGGATTGGCATATTGCCGCAAGATGGCACGCTGGCACTCAGCGGCGAAGGTGGACGCAACTGGCAGGCGGCGTTCGAAACACCGATCGCCACGCGGTTGACCCTGTCCTCTCTTCAAGCTCGGCTGGTGTCGCTGGATATCTTCGATACCTTGGTAGTGAGGCCGTTCCTGTTTCCGGCGGGTGCGCGCGCCTATCTTGCCCATCTGGTCGCGGACCGATTCGGGGTCGGGAATTTTCTCGAACTCCGCGAGCTTGCCGAGGCAAAGGCACGCCATCAACGTGGCGCCGATATCGATCTATCAAGCATCTACACCACGCTGTCTGGCCTGCCCGGTGCGGGAGGACTTCCCATCGGTGCCTTGCAGGCACTGGAAGTGGCGCTGGAAGCCAGATTGCTGCAACCACGGCGAGGCGTGATCGCAGCGGCGGCGCACCTGCAACAACGTGGCATCCGCCTGGTTGCGCTTTCGGACATGTATCTGGATAGCACGTTGCTGCAGCAGGTCCTGCCGGCCGACGTCAGCGCGTTGCCAGCTGCCTGGTATGTGTCGTGCGAGACGGGCTGGCGCAAGGATGCTGACAGCGCCTGGAAGGAACTGCCAGGCATCGAAAACATCGAGACATCGCACTGGCTGCATGTCGGCGACAACGAACATGCAGATGTCCAGCGTCCACAGATGCACAAGCTGTTGACGCCGGTGCACGTGCTTCGCCCATCCGCGCTGTTTGAGGTGGTCCCCGCATTGCGCCCGCTCAGACCGCCGTCGGGTGACGCAACGCGGTGGCAGGACCAGTTGTGGCTTGGCCTATTGGCCAATCGATTCGCCGATCTTGCCGACCGGCACCCGGAAACCTTGATGCCGCTGTCGATGCTTTCACCGGCATCTCTCGGCTACGTGGTCATCGGCCCGCTGATCTTCGATTATCTCGCCTGGCTGATCCGCATGGCGAAGCAAGCCAATATCGAAACAATCCTGTTTTTGAGCCGAGAAGGCCACCTGCTGGAGCAGGGTTTTCAGCTAGTAAGGCAAACCTCGCCTTCGCTGCAGCAGCTTCAGGGCAAGTATCTGCTGGCATCTCGGCGGGGAACCGGAACACCCTCGCTGCATGCGCCGGATGATCTTGCAGTGCTGCTGGACAGCACCTACACCGGCACGTTGAGCGGCCTGATACAGGCGCGCCTGGGAGATGCTGCCGCAGCTATTCTGGAACGTCGCCTGGGGCGCCCGGTCATGCAACGCGATGTCTACCTGCCGGAGATGCATGCCGAGCTGCTGCAACTCATTGCCCCAGCGATCAATGACCTGCTGGCGCTTGCCGAAACTGAAAGGACGGCCTACCTGCGTTACTGGACGGCGACCGCAGGCGACGGTGCCGCCATGGTGGCCGACATAGGGTACTCCGGCACCATCCAGGCCAACCTCGCGCGATTGACCGGGCAGCCGCTGGGTGGCGCGTATTTTGCACTGAACGGGCGCGCCACGAAGATCGCTGCCCAGAGCTGGGCCGCCGCCCGCTATTTTGATGGCCGTACCGAAGGTGCTCCGGAGCAGTCGACGATCCTGCGCCATGACCTGCTTCTGGAGACACTTCTCACCGCTCCTTCGCCGCAGTTTTCCTATTTTGCAGACGCCACCAACGTTCCGACTGCGGTCTACGCCAGTGCGGAGCTGTCGCCAGCGCAATGGGCGACGATCGCACAGGTGCACGAAGGTGCATTGGCGTTCATTGCAGACGTTTGCAAGGTTGCGCAGGACGAAAGCCATCTGCTGGACTTCAATCGAGCCGCGGTCCAGATCCCGTTGCAGTGCGTCGGCTCCGGACGCTGGCAGGCGCCGTGGCTGGCGGATCTGCAACTCGACGACCGTTTCACCGGACGCGGATCGGTTCGGGCCGGATGACCTGACGGTCATCCGGCCTGGCCTCACGGTTGAGGCGTCAGAAGTGCCACGCCGGTCTTCTGGCGCAACTCCTCCAGTTCTACCCCATCGGCCGCCTCCACCAGCACCAGCCCGCCATCGGTGACATCCAATACCGCCAGGTCGGTGATGATGCGATCCACCACGCCGACGCCGGTCAATGGCAGATCGCATTCGGGCAGGATCTTGTGGCTGCCGTCCTTGGCGACGTGTTCCATCAGCACCACCACGCGCTTGACGCCGGCCACCAGGTCCATTGCGCCACCCATGCCCTTGACCATCTTGCCGGGCACCATCCAGTTGGCCAGGTCGCCGCGGTCGGTGACCTGCATCGCACCGAGAATCGCCAGATCGATGTGCCCGCCGCGGATCATCGCAAACGAGTCGTGGCTGCCGAAATAACTGGCACCGGCACGCGCGGTCACCGTCTGCTTGCCGGCATTGATCAGGTCCGCATCCACCTCGTCCTCGGTGGGAAACGGGCCGATGCCGAGCAGGCCGTTTTCCGATTGCAGCCAGACGTCCATGCCATCGGGAATGTGATTGGCCACCAGCGTCGGCAGGCCGATGCCCAGGTTGACGTAGGCGCCATCGGTCAATTCGCGCGCCGCACGTGCGGCCATCTGGTCTCTGGTCCAGGCCATCAGTGCTGTCCTTCGCGCACGGTGCGCTGTTCGATGCGTTTTTCCGGCGTGGCGTTGAGCACCAGCCGGTCGACATAGATGCCGGGCAGATGCACCTGGTCCGGATCGATCGCGCCCACCTCGACGATCTCCTCGACCTCGGCAACGCAGACGCGACCGGCCATGGCACAGGCCGGGTTGAAGTTGCGCGCGGTATTGCGGAACACCAGATTGCCGGCCGTGTCCGCACGCCAGGCCTTGACCAGCGCGACATCGGCCTGCAGCGCGGTTTCCATCACGTACTGTTTGCCGTCGAATTCGCGGGTTTCCTTGCCCTGGGCCACGATGGTGCCGTAGCCGGTTGCGGTGTAGAACGCGGGGATTCCCGCACCGCCCGCGCGCAGACGCTCGGCCAGCGTGCCTTGAGGGTTGAACTCCAGCTCGAGTTCGCCGGCCAGATACTGCCGCTCGAATTCCTTGTTTTCGCCCACGTAGGACGAAATCATCTTGCGGATCTGCCGGGTGGCCAATAATTGGCCCAGCCCGAATCCATCGACGCCGGCGTTGTTGGAAATCACGGTCAGCCCGCCGACCCCGCTCTCGCGCACCGCTGCAATCAGCGCCTCCGGAATTCCGCACAGGCCAAAGCCGCCGACCGCCAGGGTCTGGCCATCGGCCAGCACCCCATCCAGCGCCGCCCCGGCATCGGCATAGCGTTTGCCGCTTGCCGCACCACGCCCATCATTGCTCATCACCGCCCTCGCCTCGCTGATGTGAAGCGGCCATTCTAGCCGCTGACTGTTCCCTGTCCCCGATCGCAATTCCGCCACACCCAAGACACGGCGCAGCCGCTAAACTCGGGATTTCCCCCACCCCAGGAATTGCCCATGACGCTACCCGCCTTCAAGGCCTACGACATTCGCGGCCGCGTGCCGGATGAACTCAACGAGGACTTGGCGCGCCGCATCGGCGTGGCATTGGCGGCGCAGCTGGAGCAAGGGCCGGTGGTCCTGGGCCACGACGTGCGCCTGGCCAGCCCCGGCCTGCAGGAAGCGCTCTCGGCCGGCCTGCGCGCCAGCGGCCGCGAAGTGATCGACATCGGCCTGTGCGGCACCGAGGAGGTCTATTTCCAGACCGATCACCTCAAGGCGGCTGGCGGCGTGATGGTCACGGCCAGCCATAACCCGATGGACTACAACGGCATGAAGCTGGTGCGCGAGCAGGCGCGGCCGATCAGTTCCGACACCGGCCTGTTCGCGATTCGCGACACCGTCGCTGCCGACACCGCCGCCCCCGGCGAGCCCACCGCAAGCGAGCACAGCCGCACCGACAAGACGGCCTACCTGGAGCATCTGCTCAGCTACGTGGACCGCAGCACGCTCAAGCCGCTCAAGTTGGTGGTCAACGCCGGCAACGGCGGCGCCGGCCTGATCGTCGACCTGCTTGCACCGCAGCTGCCGTTCGAGTTCGTCCGCGTCTTCCACGAACCCGATGGCAACTTCCCCAATGGCATTCCCAACCCATTGTTGCCGGAAAACCGCGACGCCACGGCCAGGGCGGTCAAGGAACACGGCGCCGATTTCGGTATTGCCTGGGATGGCGACTTCGATCGCTGCTTCTTCTTCGATCACACCGGCCGCTTCATCGAAGGCTATTACCTGGTCGGCCTGCTGGCCCAGGCGATCCTGGCCAAGCAGCCGGGTGGCAAGGTCGTGCACGACCCGCGCCTGACCTGGAACACCGTCGAGATGGTCGAGGACGCCGGCGGTATTCCGGTGTTGTGCAAGAGCGGCCATGCCTTCATCAAGGAAAAGATGCGCAGCGAAAATGCCGTCTATGGCGGCGAGATGAGCGCGCACCATTATTTCCGTGAGTTCGCCTATGCCGACTCCGGCATGATTCCGTGGCTGTTGATCGCCGAGCTGGTGTCGCAGTCGGGTCGTTCGCTGGCGGATCTGGTCGAAGCGCGCATGCAGAAATTCCCCTGCAGCGGCGAGATCAACTTCAAGGTGGACGATGCCAAGGCGGCGGTTGCCCGCGTGATGGAGCACTACGGCGACCAGTCGCCGGAACTGGACTACACCGACGGCATCAGTGCCGATTTCGGCCAATGGCGCTTCAACCTGCGCAGCTCCAATACCGAGCCGCTGCTGCGTCTGAACGTGGAAACGCGCGGCGACGCCGCACTGCTGGAAACGCGTACGCAGGAAATTTCCAACCTGCTGCGCGGCTGATTTAACATCGTCCCCCACTTTGACGCATTGGAGTTTCCCCCGCTCATGAGCGATGTCCTTCCGATTATTCTGTCCGGCGGTTCCGGCACGCGCCTTTGGCCGTTGTCGCGCGAATCCTATCCCAAGCAGTTCCTGCCGCTGGTCGGCGAGCACAGCATGCTGCAGGCCACCTGGTTGCGTTCTGCTCCGGTGGCGGCACACGCCCCCATCGTGGTGGCCAACGAAGAGCATCGCTTCATGGCCGCCGAGCAGTTGCAGCAGCTGGGCGTGAAGCCGTCGGCCATCCTGCTCGAGCCCAAGGGACGCAATACTGCCCCGGCAATTGCCGTCGCTGCGCTGGAAGCCACCCGTAACGGTGGTGATCCGCTGCTGCTGGTGCTTCCTTCGGACCATGTCATTCGTGACGAGGCTGCTTTCCAGGCGGCAGTCACCGTCGCAGCCGCCGCCGCAGAGCAGGGCAAGCTGGTCACCTTCGGCATCAAGCCGACCGCGCCTGAAACCGGTTATGGCTACATCAAGGCCGGTGCCGGCACCGGCGCCACTGCGGTCGAGCGCTTCGTCGAAAAGCCCGACCTGGCCACCGCGCAGGGGTATCTGGCCAGCGGCGAGTATTACTGGAACAGCGGCATGTTCCTGTTTCGTGCCTCGCGCTACCTGGAAGAACTGCGCAAGTTCCAGCCGGCCATTGCCGATGCCTGCCAGAAGGCGTGGGAAGGCGGCAAGCGCGATGCCGACTTCACCCGTCTGGACAAGGACGCGTTCGCCTCCAGCCCATCGGATTCGATCGACTATGCGGTGATGGAAAAGACCGCCGATGCAGTGGTGGTGCCGCTGGATGCCGGCTGGAACGATGTCGGCTCGTGGTCGTCGCTGCTGGACGTCTCCGAACAGGACGGCCAGGGCAATGCGCACCACGGCGATGTCATCCAGCTGGACTGCAAGAACACCTATGCGTATGGCTCGCGCCTGATCGCCATGGTCGGCCTGGAAGACGTGGTTGTGGTGGAAACGCCAGACGCCGTTCTGGTCGGTCACCGCGATCGCATCCAGGAAGTGAAGGATGTGGTCGGCCGGATCAAGGCCGACGGTCGCTCCGAGGCGACCTGGCATCGCAAGGTCTATCGTCCGTGGGGTGCTTACGATTCGATCGACATGGGTCACCGTCACCAGGTCAAGCGCATCACCGTCAAGCCCGGTGCCGTGCTCAGCCTGCAGATGCATCACCACCGCGCCGAACACTGGATCGTCGTCAGCGGCACCGCAGAAGTCACGCGTGGCGAAGAGGTGCTGTTGCTCACCGAGAACCAGAGTACCTATATTCCGCTTGGCGTGACCCATCGCCTGCGCAATCCGGGCAAATTGCCGCTGGAACTGATCGAAGTGCAGTCCGGCAGCTACCTGGGCGAAGACGACATCGTGCGTTTCGAAGATACCTACGGGCGTACCTGATCGGTCGCTTTCGGGATTCTGCAGTACATAAGCAAACAGCCGGGGATTCCCGGCTGTTTGCGTTTGCGGCTTGAATGCGTCGGCGGAAATATCGCCACCGGCCAGAGTCGCGTATCTAGTGCCTGGCAGCGGCGATTTCGGCAATCACGCGCTGCAGGCCGACTTGCCAGTCCGGCAACACGATGTCGAAATCGCGCTGCAGTTTGTCGATCGACAGCCGCGAATATGCCGGCCGCTGTGCGGGCGTCGGGTAGTCGGCGGTGGTGATGGGCACCACACGCGGCGCGCGCGACAACAGGCCTGCGCTGACCGCCTCCTGGAAGATCGCCTCGGCAAAGCCATGCCAGCTGGTCTGCCCTGCTGCCGTGAGGTGCCATGTCCCCGAGGTGCCTGGTCTGCGTTGGCGCAGCAACTGCGCGGTGACATCGGCGATCAGGGCCGCGGGCGTCGGTGTTCCGACCTGGTCGGCCACCACCCGCAGCTCATCGCGCTCGGCACCCACACGCAACATGGTGCGCAGGAAATTCGCGCCATGCGAGGCATACACCCATGCGGTGCGCAGGATCAGATGCTGCGCGCCGGAAGCACGGATGGCCTGCTCACCCGCAAGCTTGGTCTCGCCATACACGCCCAGCGGCGAGGTCGGCGCGTCTTCGGGATACGGTGCGTTACCCCGACCGTCGAAGACGTAGTCGGTCGAGTAGTGCACCAGCGGTACGTCACGGGATGCGCACCAGGCGGCGATGACGCCAGGCGAGGTTGCATTGACACGCAATGCGCTGGCGCGATCCTGCTCGGCGCGATCCACCGCGGTATAGGCGGCGGCATTGACCACATGCGACGGGGAAACCCGGTCCAGCAAGGCAGTTAGCGTTTGCGGTGCGTCGAAGTCCGCCGTCTCGCAGGCGCTGCCGTCAGGCAGCTGACCACTGCGTGTCGTTGCCTGCACCGAGCCATCGGCGGCCAATGCGCGCAACAGTTCCGCACCCACCTGCCCGTTCGCACCAAACACCAACGTGGTCACGGCATATACACCGGCAGTCGGTCGGCTGGCACCTCATCCAGGAACGGCGCCTTGGCGTCCTTGGCCGACAGCAGTGGATCGCTGATCGGCCAATCGATACCGATCGCCGCATCGTTCCAACGCACGCCTGCATCTGCTTCCTTGACGTACACGTCGGTGCACAGATAACTGAACAACGCCTTCTCTGAAAGCACTGCAAAGCCATGTGCAAAGCCTTCAGGTATCCAGACCTGGCGTCGGTTTTCTGCGCTCAGTAAAACGGCGGTCCAACGCCCGAAGTGGGGAGAACCGGCGCGGATATCCACCGCAACGTCGTAGACCTCACCTTCAAGCACGCTCACCAGCTTGCCCTGTGGCCGAGGCCACTGGTAATGCAGACCGCGCAGCACGCCCCTAGTGGACGTGGAGACGTTACTTTGCACAAAACTCGTCGGCAGCCCATGCTGCCCGAAGCGCTCTGCATTCCATGTTTCGAAGAACTGACCGCGCTCATCGCCGAAGACCGCAGGCTCGATGACGACGCAGCCGGGCAATGTCGTTTCGATCACGTTCAATGGACGACCCCACGCTTGGCTAATGCAGTCAGATACTTGCCGTAGTCATTCTTCAACAACGGCGCCGCCAGGCGCTCCAGCTGCTCGGCATCGATCCAGCCCTGGCCAAATGCGATTTCCTCCGGGCAGCACACCTGCAGACCCTGGCGCATCTGGATGGTCTCGATGAAATTGGCCGCTTCGTGCAATGACTGGTGCGTCCCGGTATCCAGCCATGCATACCCGCGCCCCAGTGGCTCCAGGTGCAGGTTGCCGGCTTCGAGATAGCAGCGATTGAGATCGGTGATCTCCAGCTCGCCGCGCGGCGAGGGCTTCAATGCAGCCGCGTAGTCGCTGGCCTGGCCGTCATAGAAATACAGGCCGGTGACCGCGTAGTTGGAACGGGGCTTTGCCGGCTTTTCGGCAATGTCAATGACCTTGCCTTGCTGATCGAATTCGGCAACGCCGTAGCGTTCGGGATCGTTGACCCAGTAACCGAAGACGGTGGCACCCTGCTCGCGCGCATCGGCGCGGCGCAAGGTGTCGGTCAGACCATGCCCATGGAAGATATTGTCGCCCAGCACCAGGCAGCTCGGCTTGCCGTCGATGAACTCGCGACCGATCAGATAGGCCTGCGCCAGGCCGTCAGGGCTGGGCTGCACGGCATACTGGAGATTGACGCCCCACTGGGAACCGTCGCCCAGCAGCGACTGGAACAGCGCCTGCTCGTGTGGGGTGTTGATGATCAGGATGTCGCGGATGCCCGCGAGCATCAGCACGCTCAGCGGGTAGTAGATCATCGGCTTGTCGTACACCGGCAACAGCTGCTTGCTGACGCCCTTGGTGATCGGGTACAGGCGCGTGCCGGAGCCGCCCGCCAGAATGATGCCTTTACGTTGTGTCATCAGGGTGTCCTGTTGAGGCCCGCACACGCAGACATGCGCGGGCGCTTGCTAGGGGGTCGCGTCAGGCCGCGGCGCCGATCCGTTCCAGCCGGTAGCTGCCATCCAGCACGCCCTGGACCCAGGCCTGGTTGGTCAGGTACCACGCCACCGTCTGCGCGATGCCCTGCTCGAAGGTATACGCCGGCTCCCAGCCCAGCTCGTTCTTCAGCTTGGAGGCATCGATCGCGTAGCGACGATCGTGTCCGGGGCGATCGGTGACATGGGTGATCTGGCTTGCGCGTGGCTTGCCGTCCGCACGCGGGCGATGCTGATCCAGCAGCGCACAGATCGCCTGCACGACCTCGATGTTCTGGCGCTCGGAGTTGCCGCCCACGTTATAGGTCTCGCCGACCCTGCCCTTGGCCAGCACGGTGCGGATCGCCTCGCAGTGGTCGCTGACGAACAACCAGTCGCGCACCTGCTTGCCATCGCCGTACACCGGCAACGGCTCGCCGGCCAGCGCCTTGGCGATCACCAGCGGAATGAGCTTTTCCGGGAAATGGTAGGGGCCGTAGTTGTTCGAGCAGTTGGTGGTCAGCACCGGCAGCCCGTAAGTATGGTGGAACGCGCGCACCAGGTGATCCGAGGCGGCCTTGGATGCCGAATACGGGGAATTGGGTGCATACGGCGTGGTTTCGGTGAACTTGCCGGTCTCGCCCAGCGTGCCATAGACCTCGTCGGTGGACACATGCAGGAACCGAAAGGCCTCGCGGCGCGCGTCCGGCAGCGCTTTCCAGTAATCGCGCACGGCCTCGAGCAAGGCCAGGGTGCCGACCACGTTGGTCTGGATGAACGCGCCGGGGCCTTCGATCGAGCGATCCACATGGCTTTCGGCAGCGAAATTCAGCACCGCATCCGGCTGATGTTCCTGCAGCAGCCGGGTCACCAGCGCGCCGTCACCGATGTCGCCCTTGACGAAGACATGGTCGGCATTGCCTTCCAGCGACGCCAGCGTGTTCAGGTTCCCCGCATAGGTGAGCGCGTCGAGATTGATCACGCGGACCCCGCGCGCGACTGCCTCAAGAACAAAATTTCCGCCGATAAAGCCGGCCCCGCCGGTTACTAGCCAAGTCGCCACTGTCTACCCCTCTCTGGTCGCGCGCGCGCGGCGCCGCATTTTCAAACCACACAGGATATACGGTCCGGGCAATACCGGGCCTAAGCATTGCCCAAACACTGCGCGAAGCTGTTGCGCCGCAGCATCCATACGCCATCGCATGGTACTGCTTGCCCGGTTAGAATGGCCCCACTCCCGAGCCTGCCGCCGCGGCCGGGCCTTCCCGCAACAGCTGAAGGATCTCGTACACGATGAAAATCCTCGTCGCCTACAAGCGCGTGGTGGACTACAACGTCCGCATTCAGGTCAAGCCCGATGGCTCCGGTGTGGTCACCGACGGCGTCAAGCTCTCGCCGAACCCGTTTGACGAAATCGCCCTGGAAGAGGCGCTGCGCCTGCGCGACGCCGGCATTGCCACCGAGGTGGTGGTCGCCACCCTGGCGCCGGCCGATGCGGCCGCGCATCTGCGCAACGGGCTTGCCATGGGCGCCAACCGCGCCATCCACGTGGTCACCGACGCGGCGATCCAGCCGCTGACCGCCGCGCGCGCCCTGCTCAAGCTGGTCGAAAAGGAACAGCCGGACCTGGTCATCTTGGGCAAGCAGGCGATCGACGACGACGCCAACCAGACCGGTCAGATGCTCGCTACGTTGTGGGGGCGCCCACAGGCGACCTTCGCTGGCAAGCTGGTGGTCGCCGATGGCAAGGTCACGGTGACCCGCGAGGTGGACGCAGGCCTGGAAACGCTGGAAGTGGACCTGCCGGCGGTGATCACCACCGATTTGCGCCTGAATGAGCCGCGCTTCATCAAGCTGCCGGACATCATGAAAGCCAAGAGCAAGCCGCTGGAAACGCTGGCATTTGCCGATCTTGGCATCGCTGCGCACGACAGCCTCAGCACCACCCACTATGCGCCGCCGTCCAAGCGTAGCCGCGGGGTGATGGTCAAGGATGCCGCCGAACTGGTGGCCGCACTTAAGCAGAAGGGGTTGCTGTAATGGCCAAGGTTCTCATCGTTGCCGAACATCTCAACGGCCAGCTCAACGCGGCCACCGCCAAGACCCTGAGCGCCGCGCTGGCCGTGTCGGCCGAGGCCATCGACGTCGTCGTGCTGGCGGCCGACCCAGCCGCGGTTGCGACCCAGGCCGCGCAGCTGGCGGGTGTTGCCCGCGTACTGACGGTGGCAAACGCCGCCAACGAACATGCCATCGCGCAGGTCCTGGGGCCGCAGATCGCCCAGCTCGCCGGCCAGGGCTACACCCATGTGTTCGGCCCCTCGACCACCTTCGGCAAGGACCTGATGCCGGTGGTGGCCGCGCTGCTGGGTGTCAACCAGGTCTCGGACCTGATGACGGTCGAAGATGCCTACACCTTCAAGCGCCCGATCTACGCCGGCAATGCGATCATCACGGTGAAGGCACCGGCCGACCAGGTCGTGGTGGCAACCGTGCGCAGCGCCTCCTGGCCGGAAGCGGCAGCCGGTGGCAGCGCAACGATCGAGTCCGTCGCCGTAGATGCCGCGCTGCCGACCCACACCCGCTTCATCGGGCTGGCCGCAGGCAGCTCCGACCGCCCCGACCTGCAGAGCGCCAAGCGCGTGGTCTCCGGCGGCCGCGGCGTCGGCTCGGCCGAGAACTTCCAGCACATCTACAGCCTGGCCGACAAGCTCGGCGCCGCCGTGGGCGCCTCGCGTGCCGCCGTGGACGCCGGCTACGTGCCCAACGAACTGCAGGTCGGCCAGACCGGCAAGATCATCGCCCCCGAGCTGTACGTGGCGATCGGCATCAGCGGGGCGATCCAGCATCTGACCGGCATCAAGGACGCCGGCACGATCGTGGCGATCAACAAGGACCCCGAGTCGCCGATCTTCGAGATTGCCGATATCGGGTTGGTGGGGGATTTGTTCACGCTGTTGCCGGAGCTGGAACAGGCCTTGGGCTAACGGCTACTCTCAAGATTACGATGGCCGCCACGGCTGACGGTATACTGCGCCGTCAGCGTGGCGGCGCCACTCTTCGCCGCTTGCATGCCTGACGGGGACACGCCGCGGCCGAAGCAAGTGTTGGCCCGGGACGATCGTATGGCGTCGGCGGCCTTGTAGTTGTCCAGCGCTGCATAAGGACAACGTCGATAAATGGGAATTGGTAATTAAGTGATCATCGGTAATGGCCTGCTGGCCAGATCCTTCGCAGCAGATAGGCTCGCTGAGCTCAACGCCACGGTATTCGCCTCCGGGGTGTCCAATTCATCCGAGACCGATCCGGCGGCATTCGAAAGGGAAGCACGTCTGCTGGTCAAGGCTCTGGACGAGGCGCGGGGCCGGTTCGTGTACTTCAGCACGTGCAGCGTGACAGACCCCGACCGCGCGGAAACCCATTACGTCCGCCACAAGCTGAGAATGGAACGGCTGATTGCGGAACGCGACGAGTATCTGATCCTGCGCCTGCCTCAAGTCGTGGGACGCACTGACAATCCACACACCCTGTCCAATTACCTTGCCAGTGGTATTCGCAATGCGGAGCCGCTACGCATCTGGGTCAAGGCAGTGCGCTGCCTGATCGACGTAGAAGATGTTGCCCGAGTGACCCTTCATCTGGTGGAGCGCCGCCTCGAAACCAATGCCGTGCTGGATCTGGCTCCGCCAGAAAATGTCACCCTGCTCGAGCTGGTCTCGATGCTGGAGGCCACGCTGGGCAAGAAGGCAAGCATCGACTTCGTGGACCGTGGCGGCGGTGCCATGCCTGATCCGGCGCCATTTGTTCGTTATGCAACCGCCATCGGCATTGATTCTTCTCCCGGATACATCGCCAGGCTGATTCGCAAATACTACGGAACGAGCGATGCAACCTGATATTTCCGTCGTCATCCCGGTCTATGGCAGCGCGACCATCCTGCCCACGCTTGTCGAGAAACTCGAGGAGTCGCTGACTGCGCTCACCGACAAGTTCGAAGTCGTACTGGTGTACGACTGCAGCCCGGATAACTCCTGGCAGGTCATAACAGGGCTGTGCACCTCCCGGCCCTGGTTGAAGGGAGTCCGCCTGCGCAAGAACGCGGGGCAGCACAATGCATTGATGGCTGGATTCGGTGTGGCACGCGGCCGCTACATCGTAACCATGGATGACGATCTGCAGCACTCGCCGTCCGACATCGGGCGCGTCGTGGCCGAGCTGCGAAGTGGAGCCGATGTTTGCTACGTGCAGTTCAAAAGCCGGCGGCACGCTCTCTGGAAGCGCCTCGGCAGCCAGTTCAATGACCGCATGGCGTCGTGGCTGCTCGCCAAACCTCGCGGGCTGTATCTTTCGCCATTCCGCGGCTTGATCAGCGAAGTTCGTGACGAGATATTGCGCTACGGCGGCCCCTTCGTCTATGTCGATGGCCTTATCGTTCAGAGCACCAGCAATATCACCACCATTGAAGCGGAGCACCACGCCCGAAGCGACGGCAAGTCTGGATACAGCCTGCGCAAGTCGATCTCACTGTGGATGCAGATGGCGACAAGCTTCTCGATCACACCATTACGGGTAGCGTCGCTGACAGGAATCGTCTCTTCCGGCCTCGGCTTTCTGTGCGCCATCGTGCTGATCCTGCAGAAGCTGCTTTGGCCGCACACCGTCATCGGCTGGACGTCATTGATCGTTGCGGTATTGATCATGGGCGGCATCCAGCTACTCGCGCTGGGCGTGGTGGGCGAGTACGTAGGGCGCGTGCTGCTCAACGTCAGCAATCGTCCCCAATACATAAAGGGCCAACAGCTCAACGTAGGCCAAGAGCAAGAGACCGTGAAGTGATATCACAGCGCCATCGCGCCCTGGCCGCACGCTTTCTGCGCTTTTGCATCGTTGGTGGCGCCAGTACCGTCGCCTTCAGTGTGCTTACCTGGGTGGCTGTATCAAAGCTTGGCATGCAGCCAACCATGGCCACGGCGCTCTGCTACCTGGTGTTGGTGCCAATCAATTTCGTCGCGCACCGCAGTTTCACGTTCGTGTCCTCTGGTCATCTGAGTTCGGAAGGCTTGCGCTTCATTTTGCTGCACAGCTTCAACCTCGCCTTGTCCATCATCGGGATGGGCGTGGCTGTGAACAGTCTGCACTTGCATTACGCGTGGGGCATTGCGTTCTCGGCCGTCGTCGTGCCTGTCGTGGTATTTCTCGTGATGAATTTCTGGGTGTTCAACCGGGACCGACGTCGCGATCACGTCTAAATCCAACCTACGCCGCAACTGCAACCAAACAAGCCATCGAATGTCCACTCCCCTAATCCGCAACGACGCTTCCCAGCGCACCATGTTGTTCATCGCTTGCTCCACAGCGATCGTCATGCTGCTTTGGCTTCCCTTCGGCTTCAACATGATGGGACATATCGAGGAATGGGATCTTCTGAACCTGTTCACTCGCCACGGCGTGTTCTACGTGGTTGGTGAGGGCGGGCCGCTTCCCAGCCACCGCATGCGGCCCCTCATGCTGTTGCCGAATGCGATCGCGTACCAACTATCGCCAAACTCCTTTTTCGCCATGCATCTGTTGCAGATGCTGGCCTTGGTGTTGAAGGGTGTTTGCGGCGGAATCCTGGGGTGGTGGCTGCTGCGCTCGCGGCTCTATGCCGTGTTGCTGGCGCTGCTGGTGGTCATTTATCCCGCAGATACAATGCAGCTGTCGTTCCGCTCCTTCCATATCAACTGGTCTGTCTTGCTGGCATTTGCCGGCGTGACAGGGATAGTGCATGCATATGGAAGTCAATTGATGGGCAAGAGCAGGGCGATCCTGGTATCGCTTGTGTCTACCGCAATGTTGGTTGTTGCCACGCTGATCTATGAAGTGGCATTGGCATACGCCATCTTGCCTCTGCTGTTGCTCTGGTGCCGATTCGGATTGGTGGAGACGGTCAGACTTCCCCTCCGTCGCTGGTATGTTTCGCTGGTCTGGTGCATAGGCATATTGGCTTGCTTAGCCTATATCTACTACGTTGCCAAGACTGGCTCGACCTACCAAGGGCATCTGTTAGAGAGCCAGGCCGGTGGCATTGCCCTGCTTAAAGAGCGCGCCCTGGTGATGTTTTACACGGGCATCGGCCGAAGCGTAGTGGGCGGTTGGATCGACGCCGGAAGGATTCTCTTCGTCGAGTACCGCAGCTTCTGGTACCTGTCGGCCATTGCGTTGATGGCGTTGGCTCTGCTCCGCTACATACGCGAACCCTTTTCCGCACCACCCCCGGAAAAGCAAATCGGCGTGCGTTGGTCGCTACGGGTGCTCGTTACCGGCGTGGCATTTGCCGCCGTCGGCTATCTCCCCTTTCTTGCATCACCCGCGCATACCAGCATCAGTCAACGCACCTTCCTCTTCGCGACTCCAGGCGGAGCATTGGCCACGGTGGCTCTGGTCATGCTGTTTTCTGGAGCCCGTCGAACCCTGGCAATGGTGTTCGGCACCGTATTGATCGTACTGGGCATGGCGGCACAAATGTTCCAGTTCCATCACTACTCACAGATTTCTGATACAGAACGCAAAGTCCTCCAGGACGTGGCTGTAAGCCTGCCGGATATCGCCAACGACCGCGATCTTCTCATTCTCGATGGCTCCCACCTTATCAACAGCGTGTGGATGCTCCGGGAAAACATGATGAACGCGCTAACCTATTTGTACGGCAAGCCGATCGACGTGGTACAGATCTGCAATCAACCTGAGAACGACTGGCAACACGCAGATGAAAGAGGCCGCACCGGCCGATGCGCAGAATACCCTGACCACTGGGAGTTCAGTTCAGGCCCAGCCATTGATGGACCAGACTATACGTCGCCGCCGCAAAGCGTTCTGTATCGCGCAGACAAGAGCAGGACGCAGATCGTGCGCATTCCCGAAGAGGGCGTTGTACCGCTAAGTGATGCGCGTAAAGACGAGCTTTCGTTGCGCAACGACGCCGTTTCGCGGCGCTATCGCGCCATGCTCGCGCCGTCTCCCTGGCCTCTGGCTTTCGATCAGTTCCGCCACAGGGAACGGGAGGCAGGCTTTAGGTGGGATTTCGGCCGCTGGTGGAATTTGGACGTGCCTGCGCCGGGACGCGGATGGCAGGATGCCCAGTGGCAACGTGAAGGACGTATGGAACATGCTTCATTCTCGTGGACCGTCGTTGAGAATCCATGGCTTCAATTCCAGCTAAAACCAACTGGCCGGGTTTATCGAGTTCGGGGAAAGGTCATGTCCATCGCCCCCGGCATACACCCTGAGAAGCTCGCGATTTCAGTGAACGGCCATGTGGTCCCGGTCCGCTGGATCACTTCCAATGAGTTTTATGGAGAATTGCCCTCGTCCTTCCTGAAAGATGGCAACAACAGGGCCACCTTCCTGCTTCCGGTCGACAATCACTCTTCTGGATTCGGCATGGCATTCGATTGGATCAAATTCGCTCCGATCGAGTCGACTGACTGACCGAACGAAATATGCGTCGCCTCAGCACAACTGGCATACGGAATTCAAAATGATTGCCATCAATCGCGACATTAAGGCTGCACTTCTAGCTTCCGTCTTATGCCTGTTACTTCCAGGCTGTACGGCAAGAGAGACCGAGTCCTCCCTGGATGCTGCTTCAACCAGGTCCGCGGTTATTTCGGCAGGTGATAGAATAGGTCCTGCTGACCTGAGACCATTTCTGACAAATGGCTGGTCAACAGATGAACCCTTCGGAGTATGGTCCGTCGGCGAGGATGCAGGCCTTTTAATGCGGATGGAAACGTCGGCAGACGCAGGCGCTCGACTGGTCATGCAGGCTGGTGGCCTTTGGGCCCCACGACGCCAATCCATGGATGTTGGTATTCGTGTGAATGGTGGCAACTGGCAGCACCAAACCCTCACAGCATCGGCCCCAGAGCCGCAACTGATCACTATTGCCCTGCCAAAATTGGCGGCTGGCGATGAAGTCAGGGTCGAACTGCACTTCGATCGTCCAGCCTCACCAGTCGAGCTTGGAATATCTTCGGACGCGCGCGCTCTGGGCATTTCACTCAGGTCTATGCAGCTGTTGGGCCGCACGCCCTAGCAGTCGCTGGCCGTGGGCGGGCAAGCCAGCAAATGCAATCAGGCCTGGCGTTACCTGACCCGTATCAGGTGCGCGCCCTTGCACGTGGTTGACAGCACGCGCCGCGGAATCATGTATCTCAGATCGACCATTGATCGCATGTCTACCAAGCAACCTACGTCACGTCATACCGAACGTGACGTAGGTTGTCTGGCCACATCAGTCACCGCACCTCAGACTTCTGCGTGCGCATACGCGTAGATGGATCACGAAGCCAGCCAGCTGCCAGCATTTCGCGAGGCCGAGCTTCACTCAGCCTTCTTCGAGCATCCATTCCAGGGTTTTCCGCAACGGCGGAGACGTCCAGCTCCCGGTGAGCTCCTGCAGCAATCGATTATCGCCGCATAGCATCTTGACTTCATTGCTACGCACAAACTTCGGGTTCACAGAGACTTCCAACGAATGGCCAGTGATCTGTGTGCACAGGTCGATCACTTCCCGAAGGGAATAAGCCGTTCCGGAGCACACATTGACTGTACGACCGATGGCGTCGGCTGATTGCAACAGCTTGCCATAGGCCGATGCCACTGCCCTGACGTCACCGAAGTCACGCGACACATCCAGATTTCCCAACTCGATCCGTGGCTCTCGCCGGACAAAGTGCGAGACAATCTTGGGAATGAGGAAGTTTTCCGACTGCCCCCTACCCGTGTAGTTGAATGGTCGGACTACGGTGACAGGCAGCCGACCCTGCCAAAGCCGAACCACGTACTCCATGCTCAGCTTGCTGATGGCGTAATCGTTTGTTGGTGCCGGAGCAACCGACTCATCCAAACGCCCTTCCGAGGAGTTGCCATAAACATTGGCACTGCTGGCGATGAGGAGCCGCTCGAGAGAAATTTCAGCCTCTTCCACTGCCTGCAGCAAATGACGCGTGCCAATCAAATTTACGTTGTAGAAATCATCTGCACTCCCGTGACCGACAAACGCAAGCGCAGCCAAGTGAATGATAATGTCCGGACGGGTAGTCTTCAGCACCTCACGCAAGGCATCCTGATCGAGCAGGTTGACTTGATAATGACGGTCGACAGAGGCCAGGCCGCTAGCCCAGTCCGGTGCGGAGTGATCGGAGCCGCCAAGCCCCAGCACCTCGCAGCCTAAATTTTTCAGTTCATCAGCCACATAGCGGCCGGTGAAACCGGACGCGCCAGTGACTAGAACCCGCTTACCGTTCAGATCAGAACGAGAAGCCATGCGCGTTCCTCTTGAGATCGGCCTCGACCATCATCTGGCAGAGCTGCTCCAGCGTGGTTTCAGGCTTCCAGCCGAGGACGCGCGTTGCCTTCTCGGGATCGCCGATCAACAGATCCACTTCTGCAGGACGGTGGAATTTCGCATTGATGCGCATCACCACCTTGCCGGTAGCGACATCCACTGCAGTTTCATCTGCATCCTTGCCGCGGAATTCGACGTCGATTCCGGCCCCCTTGAAGGCCATGCTGACAAAATCACGGACGGTTTCAGTGCGATTTGTCGCCAGAACAAAGGTATCCGGCTCATCGGCCTGAAGCATGCGCCACATCCCTTCCACGTACTCGCGCGCAAAACCCCAATCGCGCTTGGCATCCAGATTGCCCAGCTCCAGGCATTCCAAGCGTCCAAGTTTGATCTTGGCCACCGAGTCAGTGATCTTGCGCGTCACAAATTCGCGGCCGCGCAGCGGGCTTTCATGATTGAACAGAATTCCGCTGGAGCCGAAGATGCCATAGCTCTCACGGTAATTGACCGTCATCCAATGCGCGTACAGCTTGGCAACGCCATAAGGGCTGCGAGGATAGAACGGCGTGCTTTCGATCTGCGGGACCGCCTGCACCTTGCCGAACATTTCCGATGTCGAGGCCTGGTAAAACCGGATGTCCTTGTTCACCTGCCGAATGGCTTCCAGCAGGTGGACCGGGCCGATGCCGGTGATGTGCGCGGTCGTCGTCGGCTGGTCGAACGATACGCCCACGAAACTTTGGGCCGCCAGGTTGTAAACCTCGGTGGCGCCCGTGCTCTCGAGCATGCGGATACTCGAACCGAGGTCGGTCAGGTCGTACTCGATCAGGTGCAAATTAGGGTGATTTGCAATTCCCACCTCTTCGATCCGCCAGAAATTGACCGAACTGGTACGGCGGTATGTGCCGAACACGCGGTAGCCCTTATCCAACAACAGCTGGGCCAGGTAGGCACCGTCTTGGCCGGAAATGCCGGTAATCAACGCAGTTTTCATCATCCCTCTCTTGGTTACTTATAAGTTACGGAATCGAGCCGGGATTGAACGCGGCTCGTTCCGATGATCATTGAGTCTCAGCGCGTGGCCAAAGGCTTTCCGCCCGCACCACAAACCGTTTCCTTGCCCTGGTCCTGGCACGAAGTCAGGGGGCCATAATCGAGCGAATCCACCTTGAAGTCGCTGTACCACGCCACCGATTCCTGGACGAGGCCGAATCGCAGCGTTTTCCCGATCACCGCCTGGCTGGGCACATCTGCGACCACTTCAGCGGAGCCACCCGCCGGAATGCCCTCGGCAGGAAGCGGAGCGCGCAGGAAGTCCCGGTTCGAGACATTGCCGGAATCATCCACTAGGGAGATGGCGAGATTGACCGGCAGTGTGCCCTTTGAGTTGATGGCGACCTTACCCGAATTGGTGACAGACACTGCAACCCGTACCAGCTCGCCGTTGTTGACCAGTACCGGCTCTGAGGCAATGGCGTAGCGTGCGCCAACCTGCTCCTGCGTCAACGGAGTCGACATGCCGCCTGCTTCGGTGGTCTGGGCGGCCTGCTGGGGTTCGGCCTTCGCTGGCTGTTCTGCCTCCGGGGCCTTCGAGCAGCCGGTGAACGCAATCACCGTCGCCAGGACGGCGACGGAGCCGAAGGAAACAGGAGATTTCATACGATTTTTCATGGATAAGGACCTGTGGTGGATGAGCACGCCGCTCATTATTGAGCGGCTTCTACTCGAATGAGAAGTCGGGCCGGTGAAAAGCCACGGCTTTTGAACCAGCAGACCGACTCCTGGACTAGATCAATCTCCAGGTAGTAGTCACCTGCGACTGCCGGAGCGCGGACTGTGAGATCGTGAACTGCAGAAGACATCGGCGCGACCGCATCGTGAATAAAATGGCGAGGTTGTTCGGCTACCGCCGTCGGTGTTTCGGCATGAATCCAGAAGTGTCCGAGATAAATGCCGAACGGCCGCAATGCGTGACCGAGCGGACTGAACCAGGAGTACTCGCTGTTGTTGGTCAATTCGACACGCAACGAGATTATGCTGGACGGCTCGGCAACCAGCACCTCCTGCTCAGCAACGGCAGCCTGCCCCTGAAAGGCCTCTTCCGGTAACGGCTCACTGTAGGGATAGGGTCCCACTGTTGCCCCAACCACACGCGCATGCGAATCCAGCTCCTGATCCTTCAATGCTGCCAGGGCCGGATTAACCCAGCGATCTCCGCGCAGGCTGCTCAGCACGTCGATTCGATGCAGCTCCTCGGCAAGCGGAGAATCGATGTCGACCTTCAGGCTTGCGACCGCATCAGCCACACAGTCCTTGAAATCGGAAACAACCCGATGGCGTCTCAGCAGCCGCGCATATCCTTCCGCGGCTGCATAAGGATCAAGCGCCAGCCGTCTTGATGCATCGGAACACTCTTCGGCCCAAGCGGCATAGGTTGCAGGGTCGCGCGTCAATTGACGCAGCAACGCTGCCAGAGCGTCCGGGCATTCTGCATCCGGCGCGACTTTTTTTACCGAAGCGGGCAGCTCTGCATACCAACCGTGATCCGATACGATGACGGGGAGACCCGCCTGCATCGCTTTGCATACGACAGCCGACGCCTCGCCCATCGTTGGCTGGCGCAGGGCAATCATCAAATCCGCACGCTCAAATACCTTACTGAACTGATCGTCGTCTAGATGGCCATGATTGATCAGCTGCACGTTACGCAGGTCTGCAATACTCTCCAGCTGATCGAGTACGGCTGCTTCTACCTGACCAGCGATTTCCAACGTGATCGGCCCATTCAGTTCGGAGTCGATCTCCGACAGCGCCTGCACAATCCAATCGAAGCGACGATTCGTATGCCCACCGCCCAGCAACGCGATGGTGCGCAGATTGTCACGAATGCGATGCTGAGCGACCGTCGGGTACAACTGCGGCACCACCGTCACGGGGAGCCAGGGAAAGTCCTTGCCGATCTGATCGGCTGCATAGCGTGAGTGCACCACTACCTCAGTGGCCAGTTTGGTGGCCACTTGATGCAGCGGAAAACGCACCACATCTTCCCGATTCCAGACGGGCGATCCGCTACGAAGCGCTAGTTTGGCGCTCCTTACATCGGTGCTGGAATACCACTTTTCCAGAAGATTGAAATAGTCGCCGTTGAGAAGGCGGCCTTCTTCATTCAGAACGCCAGCGGCCATATGATGCAATACAAGGTCATGCAGATGCACGATTCCCGGCGCTGCTGCCATCAACGGAAGCATCCATCCATGGAACGCTGGATGGTTACCCATCTGGTAAACGATCGCATCCGCTCCAAGCAGTCTGTGGACGGTGTTGTTCATCCCGAGGCGAACAAGATCGGCATGTGCAATCGCATCGACCTGCAGCCCTTGATCTCGCAGCAGGTTCGACAGACCTGCCGTGTACTCTGCAATGCCTGAGCGCTCCGGAGGATGCGGCCCGACCATCGCGATGCGAAACGGCGTACTCAAAGCCGGCTCTCCACCAGATTGCTTATCACGCGATCCCAGGTAATGGAGGTACTCATGTGCTGACCAGCCTCAGCCAATGCACGAAGTTGCGCCGGTCCTTTCGCATAACAATCGAGCAGGCTCTCAGCGATCGCCTCTGGTGTAGGACTTGTGACCCAACCGCTGCCGGTGGACTCGACGATCCTGCCCACCTCACCGCTATCGTCAACCGTAATGACCGGCTTGTAGGCGGCGAAGCTTTCCAGCGTCGCAAAACCATAGTCCTCATCCACCGGCGAGTAGAAGACCGCACGGCAGTTGGCAATCAGCTCGAGCAGCTTCTCGTCTTCCACGAAACCTGCAAGCTCGACGCGATCCGTCAGGCCCAGCTCGCGGATCAGCGGTGCCAGGGAGTGGGCATACTCGCTGGCACCGGTTCCGGCGATGACCACCTTGGCATGGGGGACATGCTTCGCGGCCCGGATCAGCAGGTCGGGACGCTTCATCACCTCAAGACGACCGATACACAGCACGTAGTCGCCATAGTCTCCCGAGGTGATGAATGGCGCCAGCTTCGACGGCGGATAGAGAACCTCAGAGCCCAGACCGCTGTACTGCTGCAGACGGTCGGTAACCGTCTGAGAAATGGTATATCGAGGCTCGATCTCCGCCAGCAACTCCCGGTCGGACGCTCGCAGGGCATCACGCACCGCCGAATCCTTCGCGGTCAGGTGGGGCTGATCGAAGCGCGTACGTTCCAGGTCATAAAGCACTCGATGCTGATGCACGAGCCAAAGCGCCTTATTGGCATGCGAGGCGGCATAGGTCGGATACTTGGTGCAAATGCACAGGTCGATTTTCTGACCATTACTTTCGTTCAAATTCAACAACCTCCATGCGAGCATGGAAGACAGAATTTCTGTTTCTGGATACCACTTATAGGGCAACTGCACCAGCTCTGCGACGACCTGGCGTTGCTTGCCCCACAGATTGATTTGCTTGACAAGCTCTTCGTTAAGCAGCTCCGCGCCGCCTCTGACAAACGGCACTTGCGCGCCAAGCACAATAACTCTTTTCACCTACATTCCCCTTCATGATGTCCTTGCCGGTACATGGCAATCCCTGTCCTTATTTCTTCGATTTCCTGATCCGGCTACCCAACTGATCCAGCGCTGCCAGCTGCTTGTCGATGGCCACATCGGCGGGCGTTGCCACCTCATCCTCCGCAAGCACAGGCTCTGTGCGCTCCAGCCGCTGCGGCGCATGAACCACGAGAGGTCCGCCACGCTTGGTCACCTTCATGGTGACCCATCTCAAAGGTGCTGTCACACGCCATGAGCGGCTCGTATGAAGCTCTCCGATCTGGCCCTCCAGCATATCCACTGCCAACTCAAGTTCACGAATGCGGCTACGTGCGTCCTCGAGGGCCTGCAAGCGATGGGACAGATCCAGCTGCAGCTCCTTCACCCTGCGTGCGTCCGCGGCGCCGGCAGTCTCCGACCTATTGACGCGCTGAACCAGCGAAACAATTTTCGCCTGCAGTTCGTCGATGGTTGACTGCTGCTGCGTGTTGACGCGCTCCATCTCCGACATGCTGACCTGCATGCCATCGCGCTCTTCGACCAGTCGACTGAGGTCAGCGGCAAGCAGTTCCGACAGTTCACGAACGCGTTGACGCTCCTCCAGCTCGGACTCCAGCACCGAAATCTGCGAGACGAGCCTTGCGTTCTCGGCCTCCCGATCCGCCAGGCCCTTGTTGAGCTGCTTCTCCCTGTCCTCGGCTTCGGCAGTGCGCCTTTCCAGATCTTTTGCCCACTCCTGCAGTTCGCTACTCACCTTTTCCAGATCGCGGTAGCGGTTATCGGCCGTCTCTGCTTCCAGCTGAAGGGTTGCAAGCTTGTCCTGGGCCTGCTGAGCACCTACCTGCAGGCGCTCAATCAAGGATGCGCGTGCCGCAAGCTCAACACGGTCATGCTCGCTCTGCGTATAGAGGGCGCCAAGGCGCGTGTTGTAGCTCAGCAACGCCTGTTGCATGTGGCTGTAAAGCGATGTCCACTCGGGCGCATGCAATGCGACCGGTTCAGAGCGCGCCAGGCACTCTTGCAGCTCTGCAAACGTCCAGCGTGCCTGGTCTCCCCCAAATGCCTGGATGAAGGCATTGCGATAACGAGGAGGAAGCGTCATGAAGTCCAAAGCCGGTTCCCGACCGGGACTGGCCGGAACAATGCGACGTTGCAGGATCTCCTTGACCGTAATCAGGAAGGACAGCAACAAGTCGCCCAGCCAGGAGCAATCGGTGGCTTCGGCAGAAATGGCGCCGTAGTCGATCAGAATGGCCTTGCCTTCCTGCGACATCAGAACATTCCAGCAACGCACGTCATTGTGATAAAGACCCGCGCGCTCGAGCATTACCAATTGCTCAAGCAATTCGGAGACTACTTTGTCCGGATCGTAGGGCGAGCCGTCGTCGATCAACTCCGAAAGCAGGCGTCCGCCGGACATCTCCCTGACGAGGAACAAATCCGATGCATCGTCCAAGGCCGCAATCAGCCGTGGTACGGGATACGATGCAGGAGGATTTCTGAGAAACTCGACCTCGTTATTGAATTCCTGCCAATTGATTTCGGCGCGCCCACCGATGCCCATCGTCATCTTCTTGACGAACACCTTGTCGCCGAAATAATAGCGCCTGCTGTACTGATGCGTTCCGCGCCCATAGGCATGCGCCTCGCCCGACCAGGAACTGAACCTGCCGACAGCCTCGCCCACGTACCAGAACTTGCTGCTGGCGAAGTACAGCGGCCTGGAAATCGAAGACAGATGGGTTGCCTGCCTCGACAACAATCTGGTGAAGGCATAATCGGTCAACAACTCCGCAGGGTCGTGCGGCAGAGAAGGCCCCCAGTACAGCGGCTCCTCACGCAATGCCAGCTCGAAGATCCCGGCGTCGGTGACCTCGGAGAGCTTGCGGCATAACCCCGCCACCCGCGCAATTCCCTGGGAATGCACCAGATGATGAAAGACACTCAGCCCCAGGACAAGGTCGTACTGGTCTGGATCAAGCCGCGCGATAACGTCTTCCACGGTCCCGTGCTCGAATGACGCAGCGAACGTCGGGTGCTCCTGGGCCAACGCCTGGCACACATCGACATTGAGATCCAGAAAATCCACACCGTGGACCTGATGCCCCTCGGCCGCCAGGCTCAATGAAAAAAATCCCTGGGCGCAGCCGAGATCCAGCACCCGCAGTGGGCGACCAAGCTCTCCCTGGAGCCTTTGCGCACATTCGCGAATCAGCACAAACCTGTCTTCGCAGCCGCGCGAACTTCCCTCCGAAAGCTCGGGGTGTCCGAAAATCGGCTGATATTTCTCAGGCAGAGCGGCCACGCGCGCGCCAATATGCATTGTTTCAGTCATGACTGATGTTCTCTGATGTGATGGTAGATCCTGACGCCGTCATGACAACGCTTCTACGATTTCGAAATCGGCCTTGAGGTCCATCATCCCCCAGAATTGCATCCCTCTTGCGACGTTCAGCACGATGGCGTCGTAACGACGATCCAGCGGCGTCAATTCCACAAGCGGGTCACCACTGGAAATGCCGAGCGAGACCAGATAGTTCGCTTCATTGAGGTCGAGAGGCATGCTGAACTTGCAGACGATGACCTGTCCCGCTTTTACCGAAATCCCGGACCGCCCCTCACTGGAAAGGAAGGAGTTGGTGCCGTAGAGGAATAGACCCTCGAGGGTTTTAATCAAAAACCCGGGCACTACACTGTCAAAATCCTGATCGAAGGCGATCTTGACGTAAAATACCGTCCTGGTACCGCTCTCTACGCGAGCAGGAAACTCCTCCCCGCCGCTGACAACGACATAATCGAGTATTCGCGCACCGCCCTGCCCCCAGCGATGTTCACCGGCATTGTAGTAAGGGCGCGTATGAAAGATATCCTCATCGCCAGCGTGCATCTGGCCTGGCGCATCATCGGCCTGTGCCTGAAGCGATGCAGGCTTCTTGCCGAACAACTCGTCCAGATAAAGGTTGGAGACCTCACGCGAGGGCCCATCGGCATGCACGCTACCGTCCTTGATCAAAATGGCACGATCGCAGTGTTTGACAACATCTCCGACCGCGTGACTGACGAGGATGAGCGTCATGCCCTCGTCCTTGTAAGACTGGATGCGCTTGAAGCACTTCGCCTGAAAGTACGCATCGCCCACCGACAATGCTTCGTCGACGATGAGTACATCGGGCCGAAATGCGGTGGCCACCGCAAACGCGACGCGCACCTGCATACCGCTTGAGTAGGTGCGTACCGGCTCATCGAAGTACTCTCCGATCTCGGCAAACTCCTGTATCTCGGGCAACACCTTGTCGATTTGTTCCAATGTGTAACCCATCAGCCCGGCTGAATGTCTGGCATTCTCCCTGCCACTCAGGTCCGGATTGAAACCCATGCCGAGCTCGAGAATCGCGGCGATACGGCCATGCCGGATGATGCGTCCTTCGGTAGGTTGCGAGGTACCGGTGATCAGCTTGAGCAATGTGCTCTTTCCGGCGCCATTGCGCCCCATGATCCCGATCGACTCACCCGGAGCGACCGAAAACCCGACATTCCGCAGAACCCAGTGCTCTTCTCGCGGCTTGACCTTCAACCCGAACCAGCTGGCGGCGCGTAGCCACTCGCTACCCCAGACACGATAGGACTTCCCCAGCCCCTCAACCATCAACACAGGGCTCATAGGGCATCCACCATTTCGGCACTCGCGCGGCGAAAAACGACCAACGACAGGACACACAGGACGAGGGTCGCCAGCATGAGCGGGACAAGCTCGATCCACGCCGGGGAACGCCCGTAAAGAAGTACTCCCTGATAAGCGCTGACAAGCGGGAACAGCGGATTGAGCTTGAAGAGTTCCTGGGTCTGCGCGGGAAGGATATCGATGGTGTAAACGATAGGCGTCACCCAGAACATTGCCTGCAGAACGACCGGCACGACCTGCCCGATGTCACGCACGAAGACATTGAAGACGCCGAGCAGCAATCCGATCGACATCGCGAAAGCCAATGTCAGCAGCATCAGCAGCGGCAGCCAGGCTGCCTGCGGCCCCAAGGTGTGCCCCAGAATCGCGAACACGATGATGATTGCCAGGAACAGCAGCAGGTTGTTCACCATGACGGTGCCGCCGGCAATGAGTGGGAGACATATCCGCGGGAAGGCCTGCTTCTTCATCAGATTGCCGTTATCCACGAACAATGAAACACACTTGCCAATGCATTCGGCAAACAGGGTCCAGCAAAGCGTTCCGGCCATCAGATACAGGGCGTAAGCAAACTTGTTATTGACGCCTGGCAGCTTCGCGGCCAGCACCTCGGAAAGAATCGTCGCAAAGATCAGCACCTGCATGAGCGGGTGGATGATCATCCACAATGCACCGAGTTTGCTGCGCAGGAAGCGCAGACGCAGGTCATTCCTGATCGACGACAGGATGAAGTATCGGAAGGCCCATACGGACCGGATCATGTCCAACGTTGCTACCTCTGAAAGTGTTCACTACTTTGGTGAAGCGGGGTAACCAGATCGCTACATCACAGGGTCGACAAAACCAGCCACCGTCAGTGCGCTGACGCGACCACCTTCGCAGCCCTTGCCAGCAGGTGCTCCGCTACGCTTCGGGGAGCAAGCCTTGCGCAGATATCGTCCCTGGCTGCTTCGCCCAGCCGCCGCGCCTGTGACGGGTCGTCCGCAAGCCGACGCATCGCAGCTGCGGCAGATGCGATGCGCGGCTCTGCCCAGCGCGCGCCATCCGACTCCGGATATCGGCCCGCAACCGGCACCAGGTCGTAGTCTACGAGGCAGGAGTTGCTGTCCGTCATGAACTCCATGTTGCCCGACCAGCCCGTTGCAATGACCGGCTTACCGAGTGACATGCACTCGGCAAGCCCCAACCCGAAGCCTTCGGCCCGATGCAGCGATACATACACGTCACAGCATCGCTGCAGCGCGCGCACATGCATCCTGTCGATCACCTCGTCCCGCAGCAGGATCCGCTTGTCAGCTGCGACCAGGCTCAGGAGTTCCGCCATCTGTTCGGGGTACATATGCCCATTGCTTGACTTCACGACCAGACGCACATCGTTGCGATCGACGGGAAACGCATGCCTGAATGCATTGACCACGGCCTGGGGATTTTTCCTGGCCACGAAGGAGTGGAAATCAAACGTGAAAAGAAAGACGAAGGTTTCCGGGTCCAGCCCGAAGTCCTGTCTCTGCAAACCGCTATCAGGCTGGTCAGAGAGTGGCAGCGGAAGTCGCATGATCGGTTTGTCGGTCACGCTGCGGAACGCATCCTCGATGAATCGTGAGGCCACCATGATCTCGTCCACCAGCGCAATGGCACTCAGCCAACTTGGCGGAATCACTTCAAGTTCCCAGAACCAGCACGCAATGACGTAATGCCCGTCCATGCGGGCACGGCCGATCTTCTCGAACGCGGCTTGGAGGTAGTCGGGGTTGACGAAGACGACGGTGACCTGGTGCGGCATGCGCTGGTCGATGAGGCCATCCAGACTCCGGTCGTCCCAGGAGTGCGCAAGTCCCATGTCCAGGTCATACAACGACACGGGAACGCGCGCGCTGATCAGCGCACGCGCATACATCCTTGCGCTCTCCGCCAGCCCGAATTCGCCACGGAGATAGCCGACAATGTTGATCCCCACCGATGGAATCCGGGTGACGGAGATATCAGCGTCCATCGGCAAGCAAGCGTCAGCGCCTTTCGCGCACAGCTCCCAGGCGGCGGTGCGCTGAAACCGCGTTTGAACCAAAGAGCGGGCGGACAGCGTGGAAGAAACGCGGTCGCGCCAACGCTGCGGGAAAATGCGATAGATACGCTGCAACCAGGACTGTTGGCGTACCCACGACTGCAGGCGAAGGCCGGCCAGCCCACTCCGCCAATACGCGAACACGTCCTGTCGTTGCGGCGACGCAGTCATGAAGAACGAGACGCCTCAAGGGCACGTTCCAAATCCCCGCGTAAATCCCCCACATCCTCAACCCCCACGCTCAGCCGCACCAGCGCATCGCTGATGCCGAGCTGGTCGCGGCGGGCCACCGGGATGGAGGCATGGGTCATGACAGCCGGATGGTTCACCAGGCTTTCCACACCGCCCAGGGATTCGGCCAGGGTGAACAGCTCGGTCTTCTCGCAGAAACGCTTGGCCGCGTCGAAGCCGCCCTTGAGGACGATCGAGACGATGCCGCCGAAGCCGGACATCTGGCGCTGGGCCAGGGCGTGCTGCGGGTGCGAGGCCAGGCCGGGGTAGATCACCTTTTCGATCGCGGGGTGGGTTTCCAGCCACTGCGCAAGCGCCAGCGCGTTGTCGCAATGCGCGCGCATGCGCAGCGGCAGGGTCTTGAGGCCGCGCAGGGCGAGGAAACTGTCGAAGGGCCCCTGCACGCCGCCGATGGAGTTCTGCAGGAAGGCCAGTTGCTCGGCCAGCTCGGCGTTGTCGCCGACCACCGCGATGCCGCCGACCATGTCCGAGTGGCCATTGAGGTACTTGGTGGCCGAGTGCACGACGATGTCGGCGCCCAGGCTGAGCGGGCGTTGCAGCATCGGCGAGGCGAAGGTGTTGTCGACCACGATCAGCAGGCCGTGCTTGCGTGCGATCGCGGCAATGGCGGCGATGTCGACCAGCTTGAGCATCGGGTTGGTCGGGGTCTCGATCCACACCATCCTGGTCTCGGGGCGGATCGCGGCTTCGAAGGCGGCCGCATCGGTCAGGTCGACGAAGCTGAAATCCAGGCCGGCGGTGCGGCGACGCACGCGCTCGAACAGGCGGAAGGTGCCGCCGTACAGGTCGTCCATCGCCACCACGTGGCTACCGGCATCCAGCAGCTCCATCACCGTGGAGGTGGCAGCCATGCCGGAGGCGAACGCGAACGCGCGCGTGCCGCCTTCCAGCGACGCGACGCAGCGCTCATAGGCAAAGCGCGTGGGGTTGTGGGTGCGCGAGTATTCAAAGCCCTGATGCTCGCCCGGGCTGGACTGCGCATAGGTGGACGTCGCATAGATCGGCGGCATCACCGCCCCGGTGCTGGGATCCGGCGACTGCCCTCCATGGATCGCCAGCGTCGCCAGCGACAGTGCGCGCTCGCCATCGTGGCTGGGTGGGGTGCGATTGGACATGGAGGTTCCCGGAAAAAGTGGCGGATTGTAGCAAGCAGGTCTGAATGGCCGGTGCCGCGCGTCTCATCCGGGCGCGCGGCGCTACCCGACCCTGCCTGCGATCACTGCACGCGGCGGCGCAGGTAGTTCAGCAGGTCGATACGGGTGATCAGGCCGAGGAACTGGTTGCCGTCCATGACGATGGCGACCTGGCCGCGGTCGAACACCGGCAGCAGCGCTTCGATCGGCGAGGCGACATCCAGGCGATCGAGCTTGCTGACCATGGCGGTGGAGATCGGGTCGCGGAAGCGCGCCTCGTCACCGTACACATGCAACAGCACGTCGCTCTCGTCGACGATGCCGACCAGCTCACCGTCATCGATGACCGGCAGCTGTGAGACGTCGTACAGCTTCATGCGCTGGTAGGCGGTGGTCAACAGGTCCTTCGGCCCGACCACCACGGTGTCGCGCTTGTTGTACGGGCGCAGGATCAGGTCGCGCAGGTCGCCGTGCTGCGGGCGCTCCAGGAAGCCGTTGTCCAGCATCCAGTAGTCGTTGTACATCTTGGACAGGTACTTGTTGCCGGTATCGCAGACGAACACCAGCACGCGCTTGGGCGTGGTCTGCTCGCGGCAGTACTTCAGCGCGGCGGCCAGCAGGGTGCCGGTGGACGAGCCGCCCAGGATGCCCTCCTTGGCCAGCAACTCGCGCGCGGTGTGGAAGCTTTCCGCGTCGGTGATCGAATAGGCCTTCTTGACCCGCGAGAAGTCGGAGATATCCGGCAGGAAGTCCTCGCCGATGCCTTCGACCAGCCAGCTGCCGGATTTCTCGCTGACCGTGCCCTCTTCGATGTACTGGGTCAGGATGGAGCCGACCGGGTCGGCCAGTACCAGCTCGGTCTGCGGCGATGCGGTGGCGAACGCGCGCGACAGGCCGGTCATGGTGCCGGAACTGCCGCAGCCGAACACGATCGCGTCCAGCTTGCCGTCCATCTGCGCCAGGATTTCCGGGCCGGTGCCGAATTCGTGCGCGGCCGGGTTGTCCGGGTTGCCGAACTGGTTGATGAAGTAGGCGCCCGGGGTCTCGGCGGCGATCTTGGCGGCCAGGTCCTGGTAGTACTCCGGGTGGCCCTTGGCCACGTCCGAACGGGTCAGCACCACCTGGGCGCCCATGGCCTTGAGGTTGAAGATCTTCTCGCGGCTCATCTTGTCCGGCACCACCAGGATCAGCGTGTAGCCCTTCTGCTGGGCGACCAGTGCCAGACCCAGGCCGGTGTTGCCGGCAGTGCCTTCGACCAGGGTCGCACCAGGGCTGAGGTCACCGCGCTGTTCGGCCGCTTCGATCATCGACAGGCCGATGCGGTCCTTGATCGATCCGCCGGGGTTGGCCGCCTCCAGCTTGAGGAACAGCTCGCAGACGCCGGTGTCCAGGTGCTGTGCCTTGACGATCGGCGTGTTGCCGATCAGTTCGAGTACGGAGGAATGGATCGCCATCGGAATATCGTCACTGCGTCGCGCGGGGCTTGGCCGCCCATTATCCGACGAACCGCTGGGGAATGCTCATTCAGACTGGAACCGATCGCGCCGGCCCGTGAACGGGCGGGCCCAACGCGCGCTGCCATGACCTGACTGTCCGGCCGCGGGGCGGGCGTTGGCGCCATCCTGCCCGCCGCGTGACCCACAGGTTGCGCATAGAAAGACGCGGACGGTGGCAAGCCGACGAGGAGGCCGCCACCGCCCGCGACGGTGAACTTGTTCTAACGGTGGGGAAGGATCAGTGGGTGAGCTGGTCGTACATCCGGGTGAGCTTCTCTTTCGCCTGCAACTTCTCGCGCTTCATCTGGCCCAAGGTCACGTCGTCGATGGGGAGCACCCCGAGTTCGGCATCCATGCATTTCTTGTTCAAGAGCTTGTGGCGTTGGTACAGCTGCTTGAACTCGGGATCGGACTTGACCAATGCGTCGATTTCGGTCTGCGGTTGCCCTTCGAACATGGCGTTACCTCCTTCACTTGAAACACTTAAAACAAGAACGCCCCGGCCGCGGGCGGCACGGGGCGCTGCTTGGGGATGGAAGACTCACGGATCACAATGGCAGGCGCACTGGCGGAACCCACACGCTGCCCGCCGAATTGCGTTGATGCGTGCCCTTGCGTCACTGGCCCGGCCCTCCGTACGTCCAGGCAGCGGAGTGCTGCCCGGGAGTACGACCCTACGCCGGTCGCGGAGGGGGTTCAAGGCCGGAACGGCCGCTTTTGCCGTTCCCTGTGCCAATCAGTGACCGCGGTTCAACCGGGCGTCATGCCCGGGTTAAAAGACCTTAACTTCCAACCACTTGCATCACGGCGAGACAACAACCTCGGCAGCGCGCGTCTTGCTGGCGGCGGCCTTGGTGCCATTGACCTGCAGACGCGCACTGGCAACGCCGGCAGCCACCAACGCGTCGCGCAGCGCTTCGGCCCGCTTCTTGGCCGTGGCCGCATCGCTGTCGTAGCCGACGATGCTGACCCGGCCCTTCTTGCCGATGTTCAGGTATTCGGCCAGCGCCTTGGCCTGCCCTGCGGCATCGCCGGACAGCGCCGCCTTGCCACCAAACGCGCCACTGCCCAACGAAAATACTTCGCCGCGGCTGTCGAACCTGGCGGATGGCAACTTGGCCCCGGCCACCAGCTCGGCTTCTTCGTGCGCCAGTTGCACGGCCTTTTGCTGGGCCGCATTGAGCTTGGCGGTCTGCTTGCCGGCCACGCTGGTCAGCGCCAGCTCGGCGTCCTGGCGGGCCAGGGTCTCCTGCTCGGCCGCCTGCCGCATGCGCTCGGCCTCCTCGGCCTGGATCTGCGCCTGCACGCGCAGACGCTCGGCCTCCTGGCGCGCACGCGAGGCGTCACGGCGGCTGGCTTCGATCAGCAGGTCGTTGCGGGTGCCCTCCAGCCGATCCAGTTCGCGCCGCGCCAGCGCGGTGCGGGCGGTGAGTTCGGCGATTTCGACCCGGCGGTCAGCCAGGAACACCAGTTCGTCGCGGTCGCGGCGCTTGGCCTCGGCCAGCGCCGCCACGCTCTGCTGCGCCTGCAGCCGCTCGTAGCGGGCCAGGTCGTTGGTCTGCGGGTCGTTCTGCAGCGCGGCCAGGCGCCGGTTGAGCGCATCGGCCTGCGGGTCGTCCTTGGCTGCCATCGCCAGCGGCGGCAGCGTGGCCAGGCTCAGCACACCAAGATAGAGGAGCGGACGCAGTTTCATCGGCCGGCCTCCCCGGTGTTGAGGCTGTTCTGCAGCTGCGCCACTTCCTTGCGGCGTTGTTCCAGCTGGGCGGTGACCACCGCCTCTTCGCTGCGCGCCTTGGCCAGGTCGGCGTCGGCCGCTGCGCGCAAGGCGATCTGCGGCACCTGCTTGCGCTGGCGTTTGTCCAGTTGCGCCTGCTGGGCCTGCATCAGTTCCTGGCGGGCCAGGTTGACCAGGTCGGGGGCGTATTGGTCGGCATCGGCCTGGGTGGCGCGTTGCACGGCCTGTTCGGCGGCGGTGAGCTCCGGTGCCACCTGGGCAGCAGCAGGAGAGGAAAGAACCATGAAACAGGCGATGCCATACAGGGATCGCCGCAAGTATGCGAAGCTAGCCGTCATTAGGGGAGCCGTAGCGAGAAGTCTCGAGCACGGCCATTGTCGGAAGCCTGCGGCGTACTTGCAACGAGACGCTGCTGTTTGTTGGGGAACCATTGCGCATGGATATCGGCTACTTCCTGAAGCTGATGACCGAGAAGAATGCCTCGGACATGTTCTTGACCACCGGCGCGCCGGTGTACATCAAGATCGAAGGCAAGCTCTACCCGCTCGGCAATACGGGGTTGCCGCCGGGAATGGTCAAGAAAATCGCCTACTCGCTGATGGACGAAGGCCAGGTGCCGCAGTTCGAGCGCGAGCTGGAACTCAACATGGCCATCGCCCTGCAGGACGCCGGCCGCTTCCGCGTGAACGTGTTCAAGCAGCGTGGCGAGGTGGGCATGGTGATCCGCGCCATCCGCAGCCGGATTCCCAGCATCGAAGAGCTGAACCTGCCGCAGGTGCTCAAGGACGTCATCATGACCCCGCGCGGGCTGGTGCTGGTGGTCGGCTCGACCGGCTCGGGCAAGTCGACCTCGCTGGCCTCGATGATCGACCACCGCAACAGCACCACCACCGGGCACATCCTCACCATCGAGGACCCGATCGAGTATCTGCACAAGCACAAGATGTCGATCGTGAACCAGCGCGAGGTGGGCCTGGACACGCATGCCTTCCAGAGCGCGCTGAAGAACGCGATGCGCGAGGCGCCGGACGTGATCCTGATCGGCGAGATCCTGGACGCCGAGACCATGGAGGCGGCGATCGCCTTCGCCGAGACCGGCCACCTGTGCCTGGCGACGCTGCACTCCAACAATGCCGACCAGACCATCGAGCGCATCCTCAATTTCTTTCCCGAGAGCGCGCACAAGAACGTGCTGATGAACCTGGCGCTGAATCTGCGCGCCGTGGTGTCGCTGCGCCTGGTCAAGGGCGTGGACGGACGCCGCCGGCCGGCGACCGAGGTACTGCTCAACACGCCGATGATCCGCGACCTGCTGCGCCGCGGCCAGGTGCACGAGGTCAAGCAGGCGATGGAAGAATCGCTGGAAGAAGGCATGCAGACCTTCGACCAGTGCCTGTTCCGCATGGTCAAGTCCGGCGAAATCGAGCAGGAGGAAGCGCTGCGCGCGGCCGACTCGCGCGACGGGCTGGCGCTGAAGTTCCGCCTGTCCGAGGGCGGCTCCGGCGAGCACGACCCGTATGCGGACTACGAAACGGCAGCGGCACCGAAGATAAGCCACGGCTTTATCTGATGGATTCGGTAGCGAGACGCGGCATGCGGCAGCACTGATGGATCACGACTGCCGGCGCTGGGTTTTCCGGCGTGCTGGCGCTGCCGCAGGCACCCTCATCCGGCGCTGCGCGCCACCTTCTCCCGCCCGCGGGAGAAGGAGAAACACGTCGGTAACACCGGAACGTCACCCAAGGGCTCAGGGCGGGCACCATCGCGGTCGGCGGCACCTTTTCCAGCACTGCTGCCTTCTCCAGGCACATCACCCGCTCGAAAGCACATCACCTGCCTTCTCTAGAGCGTCACCTGTTCCAAAGCACGTCATCCGGCTTCTCCAGGGCGCTTCACCTGCTCCGAAGCGCATCATCCGGCTTTTCCAGAGCGCCTCACCTGCTCCGAGGCACGTCATCCGGCTTGTCCAAAGCGCCTCACCTGCTCCAAAGCACATTATCCGGCTTGTCCAGAGCGCCTCACCTACTTCGAAGCACATCATCCGGCTTCTCCAGAGCGCCTCACCTGCTCCGAAGCACGTCATCCGCTTCTGCAGAGCGCATCCTGCGTTTCTCCAAGGCCCTCACTACGGCGCTCTCCGAAGCACCTCGACCGGCGTTGCGAGCCTCTCCTCTCATTGATGGCGACACCAGGATCAGCGGTCGTGCAAAGCGGCGAGCCATTCGCCCGGAATGCCTGGCCGGAAGCTGACGCGTCGGCTCCCCTGCATACCCTTCTCCCGCACGGCGGGAGAAGGTGCTCGCAGCGCGGATGAGGGCCCTGATGCACCAGCGGCGAGCCAGTTCCCGGGAATACCTGGCCGGCCGCTAGCGTGTCGGTGTCCCGGCATACCCTTCTCCCGCGCGGCGGGAGAAGGTGCCCGCAGGGCGGATGAGGGCCCTGATGCACCAGCGGCGAGCCAGTTCCCGGGAGTACCTGGCCGGCCGCCAGCGTGTCGGTGCCCGGCATACCCTTCTCCCGCGCGGCGGGAGAAGGTGCCCGCAGGGCGGATGAGGGCTTGATACCCTGCCCTCACGCCACCGCATCCACCTGCATTTCCGGCCGTGCCGCATCGAAGGCCGGCAGCGCCAGGCAGGCCTGCTCGATGCGTTGCAAGGTCGGATACGGCGCCAGATCGACCTCGAAGCGATGCGCGTTGTACAGCTGCGGAATCAACACGCAATCGGCCAGGCCTGGCGTATCGCCATGGCAGAAGCGCCCGGTGTGCGCATCGCGCGCCAGTTGCGTTTCCAGCGCGGCGAACCCGCGCTGCATCCAGTGCCGGGTCCAGTGCTGACGTTGCGCGACGTCCAGCGCGAACGCGCGCTCCAGCAGCTGGGTGACACGCAGATTGTTGAGCGGATGCACATCGCAGGCGATGAGCTGCGCCAGGGCGCGCACGCGGGCGCGCTCGGCCGGCGCAGCCGGCAGCAGGGCCGTGGTGTCCGCGAACGCCTCTTCCAGATATTCCAGGATCGCCAGCGACTGCGGAACCACCACCGCACCGTGCCGCAGCGTCGGCACCAGTTCCTGCGGGTTGAGCTGCGCATACGCCGGGGCGTGTTGCTCGCCGCCATCGCGCACCAGATGCACCGGATGCGCGAGGTAGGCCAGCGCCTTCAGCTGCAGGCCGATGCGCACGCGGTACGCGGCGCTGGAGCGCCAGTACGAGAACAATTCCAGTGGCGCACTCATGCCCGGCCCCGCATGCGCTGTTGTGCGTGCACACGCGCCGATGTCATGGCAGCGGCTGACGTTCGACGCGTTGTTCGATCGCACCGAAGATGCTGGCGCCATCGGCGGCGACCATCTCGATCCGCACCACGTCGCCGAAGGACAGGAACGGCGTGCGCGGCGCGCCGTCGCGCAGGGTTTCCACCACGCGCTGTTCGGCAAAGCACGAGGCGCCCAGCGTGGTGTCCTGGTTGGCGATGGTGCCGGAGCCGACGATGGTGCCGGCCGACAGCGGCCGGGTCCTGGCGGCGTGGGCGATCAGCTGGGCGAAGTCGAACTGCATGTCGTTGCCGGCTTCCGGCGCGCCGAACCAGGCGCCATTGACGTGGGTGACCAGCGGCAGGTGCACCTTGTTGTCGCGCCAGGCCTCGTCCAGCTCATCGACGGTGACGAACACCGGCGACAGCGCCGAGCGCGGCTTGGATTGCAGAAAGCCAAAGCCCTTGGCGAGCTCGGCCGGAATCAGGTTGCGCAGCGACACGTCGTTGACCAGGCCGACCAGCTGGATATGCGCGGCGGCCTGCTCGGGCGAGGCGCCCATTGGCACATCGTCGGTGATCACCACGATTTCGGCCTCCAGGTCGATGCCGTGGTCTTCGCTGATCACCTTGATCGCATCGCGCGGGCCGTAGAACCCGGCGCTGGTGGCCTGGTACATCAGCGGGTCGGTGTAGAAGCTCTCCGGCACCTCGGCATTGCGCGCGCGGCGCACGCGCTCCACGTGCGGCAGGTAGGCGCTGCCATCGACGAATTCGTAGGCGCGCGGCAACGGTGCGGCCAGCGCCTGCAGATCCAGGTCGAACACGCCATCGGCGCTGCCCTCGTTGAGCGAGGCCGACAAGGCATTCAGGCGCGGCGCGACATTGCTCCAGTCTTCCAGCGCGCGTTGCAGCGTGGGCGCGATGCCGGTGGCGCGAACCGCGGTGCGCAGGTCGCGCGCGACCACGATCAGGCTGCCATCGCGGCCGCCTTCCTTCAGGGAACCTAGCTTCATGACCATCCAATGCTGTGGCTGATCGGTCGATTGTACGGCCTGCCACAAGGGTGGTTGCACCTGAAACAACTGACCCGTAGCCCAACCGGGGAACTGGCCTTTTGTGCAGCGCGCCAAACGCGCGTACACTGGCCCGGTCTGCATGCGGCCGTCCGTTTCCCTTAGGGACAGCCGGCGAGGCCAGGATCGATCGATCCGCTCGCCCGCCCCACCCGACGCCTTTCGTGGTGCCGACAAACCCATCGTTCCTTGATTGGGTTGTTCCACCATCTCGCAGCGCGGTTCACGGGAACGCTCCGAGCCTCACCTTTTTGCATCTGCAATGCGTTTGCGCTCCGGGCCTGTCCTGGTGGCGACGCTTTACTTGGAGCTTCCTGATGTCTTTTGAATCCCTGGGCCTGGCGCCCTTCCTGCTGCGCGCGTTGGCCGAGCAGGGCTACGAAACCCCCACTGCGATCCAGCAGCAGGCGATCCCGCTGGTGCTGGCAGGCCATGACCTGCTGGCCGGCGCACAGACCGGTACCGGCAAGACCGCCGCGTTCGGCCTGCCGCTGCTGCAGCACCTGGGCACCTCGCCGCAGCCGGTCAACGGCCCGCGCAAGCCGCGCGCGCTGATCCTGACCCCCACCCGCGAGCTGGCCACCCAGGTGCACGACAGCCTGCGCGGCTACAGCAAGTACCTGCGCATCCCCAGCGCGGTGATCTACGGCGGCGTGGGCATGGGCAACCAGCTGGACACGCTGCGTCGTGGCGTGGACCTGCTGATCGCCTGCCCGGGCCGGCTGATCGACCATATCGAGCGTCGCAGCGTGGACCTGTCCGGCATCGAAGTGCTGATCCTGGACGAAGCCGATCGCATGCTCGACATGGGCTTTTTGCCCTCGATCAAGCGCATCCTGACCAAGCTGCCGCGCCAGGACCGCCAGACCCTGCTGTTCTCGGCCACCTTCGAAGAGAACATCAAGCAGCTGGCGCTGGAGTTCATGCGCAACCCGATGCAGATCCAGGTCACCCCGAGCAACACCGTGGCCGAGAGCATCACCCACCGCGTGCACCCGGTCGATGGCGCGCGCAAGCGCGACCTGCTGCTGCACCTGCTGGCGCAGGACAGCCGCGAGCAGACCCTGGTGTTCGCCCGCACCAAGCATGGCAGCGACAAGCTGGCGCTGTTCCTGGAGAAGTCCGGCATCAAGACCGCGGCGATCCACGGCAACAAGAGCCAGGGCCAGCGCATGCGTGCGCTGAGCGACTTCAAGGCCGGCCGCGTGACCGTGCTGGTGGCCACCGATATCGCCGCGCGCGGCATCGACATCGACCAGCTGCCCAAGGTCATCAACTACGACCTGCCGATGGTGGCCGAAGACTACGTGCACCGCATCGGCCGCACCGGCCGTAACGGCTCCACCGGCGAGGCGATCTCGCTGGTGGCGCAGGACGAAGCCAAGCTGCTGCGCCAGATCGTGCGCATGCTGGGCCGCGATGTGGAAATCCGCGACGTGCCGGGCTACGAGCCGCAGACCCCGATCCGTTGGGGCAATAGCGCGCCGGGGCGTGCCGAGCAGCCGGGTGGCGATCGCGCGCCGCGCAAGAGCCACGCGCGTCGTCCGCATGGCGATGCACCGCGTCAGGCGCATGCGCATGCCGGCCCGAAGAAGCCCGGTGGCCAGCGCAGCAGCGGTCCGCGTCAGGCCGGTGTTGCTGCCGGTGCCGGCGCAGGCCGTCGCGATGGCGGCCGTGGCGGTCAGCGTCCGGGCGGCACGCGCTGAAAATCCCGTGCGCCGGCACGACCGGCGCCCAGGTCTGCGTTGCACTGAAAAAGCCGCCCCTCGGGGCGGCTTTTTTTGTGGGCACGGCGCAGGCGATGCGGTGCGAACAGGACTGCGCGTAGACACCCGACGCAGTCCGTCACGTCCCTAACCCTCGATCAACGCCGTATTGCGATCGATCGCCTCGCGATACCGATCCAGCACCGCAGCGGTCTGCACGATATAGGCGCTCAGATCCTCCCAGCGCCGGTCTTCCAGCGCTTCGCGGATGCCGGGCAGGGTCTTGACCTCGTAACCGGTGGCCAGGCCGGGGGCGTAGATCAGGTTGCGGTACCACGGCCGGCCCGGCAGACCGCCTTCGGCCAGCAGGGTCTGGTCGATGCGCTGCAGCGATGCATTGAGCTTGCCGCGCGCGCGTGCATCCAAGGCGCCGCCGCCCGATGCCAGTGCATCGTCATAGCGCTTGGCGCTGGCCTGCAGGCGGGCAATCGCCTGCTCCAGTGCAGCGAAGTCGATCTGCGGCACCGCGGCTTTCGGCTCCGGTGCGCGTTGCGGCCGGTTCGGGTTGTCGACAGCCGCATAGGCGCCGGCCTGCAACAACTCGGCCTGGGTGCGTGCGGCAGTGCGGTCGCTGTCGGCCTGCTGCTTGAGTTCCTGCGCATAGCCGGCCACCGCATCGGCGAAGTCGCCGAAGCGCTGCGGCAACACCGGCGCGTTGGCCACGCGCAGCACCGTGCGGCCGACCGTCTGCGACAACAGCGGCAGATAGCTGAAATCCGGATCGATGTAGCGCGCGAAGTAATCGTAGGAGTCGTACAGCGAGTGATAGACACCGCTGCCGCCACCCTGCCCGCCATAGCCCAGATCCAGCGTGGTCAGCCCCAGATGCTGCAGGAACGGGCTGTAGTCGCTGCCCGAGCCCAGCGCCTTGAGCGGCACGTCGCCGCCGGCCGCGACCTGCCTGGCGATGTCCTTCTGCGCCGGCTTGGCGGTGGCCGCCAGCGCATCGATACGGGCGCGGGCGCGTTGCCGTTCGAGCACGCTCACGCCGCTGTCGGGATCGCGCAGGTCCGCCGCCACGCCGTTGACCAGGCGTTGCAGCGCATGGCTGCCGCCGGCATTGAGAAAGCCGCGCCCGTTGCCGTCGGTGTTGACGTACAGCACCGCCTTGCGGCGCAGTTCGTCGGCGTGCTGTTCGGCCCATTCGGTGGAGCCGAGCAGTCCGGCCTCCTCGCCATCCCAACTGGCATAGACGAGCGTGCGCTTGGGGCGCTGCCCCTGCCTGGCCAGCTCGCCGATCGCCTTGGCTTCGGCCAGCAAGGCGGTGGTGCCCGAGAGTGGATCGGCCGCACCGAACACCCAGCCGTCGCGGTGATTGCCGCGCACCACCCACTGGTCCGGATACTCGCTGCCGCGCAGGGTGGCGATGACGTTGTAGATGGTCTTGCTACCCCACTCCGCATCCACCTTGAGATGCACGCGCGCGGTGTCGCCGCCGCCGATGCGGTAGGTGATCGGCAGCGCGCCGCGCCAGTCCTCCGGTGCCACCGGCCCGCCCAGCGCGGCCAGCAAGGGCTGCGCGTCGCCCCAACTGATCGGCAGGGTCGGGATCTTCAACACGCTGCCGGCCTGGTCGATCTTCAGGCGTTTGGCGCCCTTGCTGGCGCCGATGCCCGGAGTGAGCGGATCGCCGGGATAGATGGCGAAATTGGCGACCGAGCCGCGTTGCACGCTCCACTGATTGCGCGCCGGGCCATCCGGATAGGCCCGATCCTGGAAATACCCGTCGTCGCGCGGATCGGAATAGATGATCGCGCCGATCGCGCCATGCTCCTGCGCCAGCCGCGGCTTGAGCCCGCGCCAGCCCTTGCCGTAGCGGGCAATGACGATCTTGCCGCGCACGTCCACGCCGTTGCGCGCCAGCGCTTCGTAGTCTTCGGCGATGCCGTAATTGACGTAGACCAGGTCGCCGGTGACATCGCCATTGCCGCCGTAGATGACGTAGGGCGGCAAGACGTTCTCGGTTTGAGTGGAGGTGCTGTCGCCTGGCAGCGGCGGCTCCTTCAGACGTGCGACATACGGCTTGGCCCCGAGCAGTTCCAGCTGCGAGCTCCTGGGCGAGGGCCACAGCACCTGGAAGGTTTCGATGCGCGCGTCCCACCCGTAGCCGCGCAAGCGGTTTTGCAGATCGCGGGCGTTCTCCAGGTTGTGCGGCGCGCCAACGTGATTGGGCGCCGACGCCCATTGCTTCAACCAGCCACGATAATCGGCGTCCTTCAGGCCGCTATCGAAACGCGCTTCCAGCGCGCGCTGCGCCTGTGCGGCAGCGGCGTCGTAACCCGGCAGCGCAACGGGTTGGGCCGCAGGTTGGGCGGCGAGGGAAGGTGCGACAAAGGCCAGGGCGAGCAGCCAGGCATGCTGCGAAGACGTCATCGGAGTTCCTTGAAGAGTGTCCGGGGGCGAACGGCGATTGGGTTGAGACAGCACGCTGGAGCACGCACCATCGCACGGGCGTGCATGGGCCGTGCGTGTGCCGATCAGAATCGATAGTCCAGGCCCACGGTGAAGTAGCGCCCACGCAGGTCGTACTGGGTGAAGTCGTAAGGGGCACGAATGCCCGGGAACGAGGCATCCACCGGCGGCTGCTTGTCGGCCAGGTTCTCGACCTTGGCATACAGGGTGAGCTTGTCGATCCCGGTGTACCCCAGATACAGGTCGAACTGGTTGTAGTCGCCCACGCGCGACTGCACCGCACTGGCCGCGGCGCTGGCCTTCTGGTCGTAGCCGCCGGTGTAGTACCAGGTCAGTGCGGCGCTGACGGTGCCCAGGTTCCAGTCCAGCGTGGTGGTGGCCTTGTTGCGTGGCAGCGACGGGCCGAGATTGCTGCCGGCGTAATCCTGCAACGGGCCACCGACCACGGTGGGGCGACGGTAATCGCGCACGTGGGTATAGGCGGTGTTGAGGCCAAAGTTGCCAGCTGCTTCGGTGCGCCAGCGCTGGCGCAGTTCCACATCGATCCCCGAGGTCGTCAGTTCGCTGAGGTTCTGGTAGCGGTTGTACACCGCCACCAGCGTGCCGCGCGCGTCGCGGATGACGTCGGCCGGGTCGTTGTTCTGCACGATGGTGGCGTTGTTGCCGGTGCCGACCAGATTCTCCAGCTCGATCTTGTACCAGTCCACGCTCAGGCTGGTGTCGGCCCACGGCGACAGCACCACGCCAAGGTTGTAGCTGCGCGTGCGCTCGGGTTCGAGCGCGGTGTTGCCGACGGTGAAGAAGGTCGGATTCTGGCGCGAGCCCGGCACGTCCGGATCGAACGGGTCGACCACCGAGCCGTAGGAAATATTGGTGCTGGCCGCATTCTCCGACAGCGAAGGTGCGCGAAAGCCGCGCGAGGCGGCCGCGCGCACCAGCACGGCGTCCAGCGGTTGCCAGCGCAGGCTGGCCTTGGGCGAAAACGCCTCGCCAAAATCGCTGTAATGATCACCGCGCCCGGCAAGCTGCAGTTCCAGCGACTGCAGCAGCGGCAGGTTGACCTCGGCATACAGCGCCGACACCCTGCGCTCGCCATCCACCGCGGCAATGGCAGGGCGGATCTGCAGGCCCTGGTCGATCTGCCAGGGATTGCGCGAGACCAGTTCCTCCTGCCGCCACTCGGCGCCGGCGGCGAACCCGACGCTGCCGGCCGGCAGCTCGAACAGGTTGCCGGACACCTTGGCATCGACGCCGCGCAAGGTCGATTGCGCAGGGCGCAGCGTGCTGAGGTTGATGCCGTCGATCACCGACTGCGGCGTGGCCGACGGGTCGAGCAGGTTGTAGCTGCCGTCGGCCAGCGCCTGCGCCAGGGTGAAGCGATTGGCGAAACCGCCGGAGACGGTCTCATGCTCGGTGCTGCGCGCGGCGAACGCCGCCGCTTCCCAGTCCCAGCGCTCGGTCTTGCCGCGCACGCCGCCGAGAAAGCGGTAGGACTGCGAGCGATTGGTTTTGAGCGTCTGGCCCAGGTCGAAGAAGGTGTATTCGATCGGCACCGCGCTGCCGTACGGGTTGTACGGGCTGGAGGCCGGCAGCAGGTTGGACACCGGCTCGGCCAGCCCGCTGCTGGCATTCAATGCAAAGCGGCCGCCCTCCAGGGTGAAGTACGGGCTGGAGCCGAAGATCGACACGCCCTTGACCTCGCTGTAGAGCGCCTCGCCGAAGGCTTCGACGGTGTCGCTGAGCCGGAAGGTGGCGTTGGTGTAGGCCTGATAGCGCTTGGTCGAGGGGATCAGCGTGGTGAACGCGGCCTGGTTGAAGCCGCAGGTGTCGCCGGCCAGGCCGTCGATCGGTGCGCTGGCGGTGAGCACAGTCCCGGCGGGGCAGTTGCGTTGCGCATCCAGCATCGGCACCGAGCGGCCACCGACCAGGTAACGCGCGCCCTTGGCCGACCAGCCGTTCCAGCGCCCGCCGGGCAGGTCGGTGTAGATGCCCGAGCGGGTCAGCGCGCGCTGGTCCTGATCCAGCCGGTCGCGGTTGTAGGCGTCGAAACTGAAAAGGATGTTGTAGCCGTCGCTGTCCAGGTCGCCGATGCCGCCGATGAACTTGGCACGCTGGGTATCCATGCCGCCCTGATCGGAGCTGCCGCCGCTCAAGCCCAGCTCGGCACCCTGGAAATCCTGCCGGGTGATGATGTTGACCACGCCGGCCACCGCATCGGAGCCGTATACGGCGGAGGCACCGTCCTTGAGCACCTCGATGCGTTCCACCGCCACCAGCGGCAGCGCATTGAGGTTGACGAAGGTGTCGCCCAGGCCATTGGCAGGAAAGCCGTAGTTGGCCAGGCGGCGTCCGTTGAGCAGCACCAGCGTGTTCTTCTGCGACAGCCCGCGCAGGCCGATGCCCGCCGAGCCGGAGGCCCACCCGTTGTTGGTGGTTTCGTTGGTGGCGTTGCCGGTGTTGGCCGAGATCGCACGCAGCGCGTCGGCGACGGTGACCTTGCCGGACTGCTCCAGCTGCTGGCGGTCGATCACCTGCACCGGGTTCGGGCCTTCGCTATCGGTGCGCTTGATGTTGGAGCCGGTGACGCTGACGGTGGCCAGGGTCTTGCCCGCGCCGGGTGTCGCGTCATCGGCATGGGCGAGGGGAATCAGCGCGGACAGAACGGCAGCGGACAGCAGATAAGGCATCGGGCGCTTCACGCACGGCCTCCATGAATGGGGGTGTTGCAGTGGGCCACGCGCAATCGATTAACAAAAATTACAGATCTGCATAGAGATATGACGCGCGGTGAGACACGCCGTTGGCCAGACGCGGTAGGACGCGTTGGACTTTGTGCGGCCGGGTGTGGCGCTCCAGCGCGTTGCGGCCTGCGGCCAACCCATGTTGTGGATGCCACGCGGGCGCACCAGTCCGGTGTGTCGCCGCGATCGGAGCAGCCGGCAGGCACCAGCGCACTTACAATGGCGCGCATGGATATCTTCAAAGTCTTTACGCTCGAGGCCGCGCATCGGCTTCCCAATGTGCCGCCCGGCCACAAGTGCGCCCGCCTGCACGGGCATTCGTTCCGGGTCGAGCTGCACGTCAGCGGCGAACCCGGTGCCGAGACCGGCTGGATCATGGATTTCGGCGACATCAAGGCCGCCTTCCAACCGATCTACGACCGCCTGGACCACCATTACCTCAACGACATCGAGGGGCTGGAAAACCCGACCAGCGAGCGGCTGGCGATCTGGATCTGGAACCAGCTCAAGCCGGCGCTGCCGCAGTTGAGCGAGATCGTGGTGCACGAAACCTGCACCTCCGGCTGCCGCTATCGCGGGTGATCACGTAGCGCAGTCTGTGACCCAAGGCCGCCTCCCGGGCGGCCTTGCCATTTGTGGGGCACGGATAATTGATTGATTCCACGCCATTTTCCGGGCGATTTCGGAAATTTTCAGCAAACGTGTTGCATCGCAGCAATATCCGCGTATGCTGCAACGCAACAAACGGTCACGGCTTTCCCCGAGGGGTTCGCAATGTCGGCGCAGTTCGAAAACAGCTTCACCAGTCAGTTCGCCTCTGTCGCAGCACGTGCCAACCAGTTGGCATTGGACACGCTGGAGCAGAACGTCAACGCAACCACCACGTTTTTCGGTGAGTTTGCGCAGGCACGCGACCTGGGTGCCTACCAGACGCTCTGGCCAAAAGGCCTGCAACTGGCCCGCGACAACCTGGAACGCCTGGCTTCGGCCAATCAGGAAGTGGTCGGGATGGGATTGAAGATGTCCAGCGAGCTTGGACAGTTTGCAAAGCAGCAGTTCGACACCGGCAGCGAACAGGCCGGCGCAACAGGCAAGAACCGGCGCAGGTAACGGCCGCCAACATTCAGCGTCTTTGCATGGGTCCCTCCCCCCATGCAATCCGGCCCGACAGATCCCTCCCTCTGTCGGGCTTTTTTATTGCTTTCTGTGCGGGCGTCTTCGATCCAGCGCCGGCATGCGGCCGCCGCAGTCAGCGTACGGAGCCGGGTGCACGGGAACGACGGCGCACCGCCCATTTGCCGGAAGTGCAGGCGCGGCGAGGTGAAGCACGGCCGTGATCTCTACGGCCGCGCGCGCGGGCCGCAGCCCGGGCCGATGAAGAGCCTGTCCGCAACAGCAGAACATGCAATGACCGCCTCTAACTAGGCTGGCAGCTGCAGCCCTTGCGCCTGGCGGGCGGCGTCGGCACCGGGTGCCCAGCGGATCCGGCCCCAGCACGGCATCGCCAGGCGCTGGTGCAGCATGCCGATGTTCTCCTCGATGCGCTCCATCTGCGGGTCGATCTCGTTGGCGATCCAGCCGATGCAGTCCAGCCCGTCGGCGGCGATCGCCGCAGCGGTCAGGCGTGCGTGATTGATGCAGCCCAGCCGGATGCCAACCACCAGCACCACGGGCAGCGTGAGCGCGCGCACCAGGTCGGCCTGGTCCAGCTCGGCACTCAACGGCGCAGCCCAGCCGCCGACACCTTCCACCACCACCACCTCGGCCTGCGCACGCAGTTGCGCGAAGGCCTGGGCGATCGGCTCCAGCGCCAGGGTCACACCGACATCGGCGGCAGCCAGTTCCGGTGCCAGCGGTGCCGGCAAGGCATAGGGATTGAGGGTGGCGTAGTGGGGTTGCGGGGCACTGGCGGCCTGCAGCGCCAGCGCGTCCTCGTTGCGCCAGCCCTGCGGTGTGTTTTCGCAACCGCTGGCCACCGGCTTCATGCCCACCGCCGTGCGGCCTTGCGCGCGCAGTGCGTGCAGCAGCGCGGTGCTGGCCATGGTCTTGCCGATGCCGGTGTCGGTGCCGGTGACATACAACGCCGGAAGCTGCATGCGTGTGTTCCTGCGGCCGCGCCGCGGTTGCCGTGGGGGCGCGCAGCATAGCGTGCGGATCCGAACGCGCGGCTGAGTCGCAATGCCGCTGCGGACGGCCGCTGCTAAACTTCGGCCATGTTCGCCACCTCTTCGCTGACCGGCAGCAAGCCGGAACAATACGCCCAGCTCACCGCCCAGGCCCAGGCACTGGTGCACGGCGAGCCGGATCGGATCGCCAATGCCGCCAACCTGGCTGCGCTGATCTTCAATTCGCTACCGTCGCTCAACTGGGCGGGCTTCTATTTCTACGACGGCCGCGAGCTGGTGGTGGGGCCGTTCCAGGGCTTGCCGGCCTGCGTGCGCATTCCGCTGGACAAGGGCGTGTGCGGCGCGGCCGCCAGCACCCGGCAGAGTCAGCGTATTGCCGACGTGGATGCCTTCCCCGGGCATATCGCCTGCGATTCGGCCTCGCGCTCGGAGCTGGTGATCCCGCTGGTCAAGGGCGATGTGCTGATCGGCGTGCTGGATCTGGACAGCCCGGAGCTGGATCGCTTCGACGCCGACGATCAGCGCGGCCTGGAAGCCATTGCGCAGGTCTTTGTCGGCGCGCTGACGTGACCACCGAACGGCTGCGCAACATCGGCCCGAAAAGTGCAGCGTGGCTGCGCCAGGTCGGCCTGCGCACGCAGCAGGATCTGCAGGCGGTAGGCGCGGTGGGCGCATTCGTCAAGGTGCGCCGCGCCGGCTTCAAGCCCAGTCTCAACCTGCTGTATTCGCTGGAAGGCGCGTTGACCGACTGCCATTGGCAGGACGTGCCGGAAGCGCGCCGGCATGCCTTGCTGGCCGAATACGAAGCGGCGAGCGCGCTGTTGCCGGTGCGCGGCCGCGCGGTCGCCGGGCCGGTGGAAACCGTGCACTACGCACGTGCCGATAACGACGACACACATGGCGACCTGATCGAGGCTGCCGACGACGCTGCGGACCTGGGCCAGACGCACGACGACTGAGCGCCTGTGCCGGGTGGCCGCCGCCGCATGCGTGCGTCGCCAGCGCTGCGATCGGCGAGAGCGCACCTGTTGATGCCCAGCGCGGCGTCGCTTCGATCGCCTGCTTGATGGAGTGTCGTCAACGCGCCGCTGCATCGCGCAACGTCGGTGCCAGCGATGCACCCAGCGTCTGGCCATGGCTGAGGCCGGGCAGCGGTCGGTACTCGGCGGTGAGGCCCGGTAACGCCGACAGCAGCGCTACGAGGTGTTGTGCGGCACGTGGATCTGCACGCGGCCGCCTCGGACGATCCGGTCTTGCAGGGTTCGCCGGTGCTCCGCCCTCGCCTGCCAGCAGCGTCAGACGACGCGTGGCTTGCTGTATGTCTGCCGAGGCGTCCCAGGCTTGCTCGACCACTCGCTGCGCCTGCTGCACGATAAACCCATCGCCCCACCACAGCGACGGATCGACCGCGACATAGTGCTGGAACAGCTGCGGCTGCGTCAGCACTACCTGCAGCACGAACAGCCCGCCATACGAATGGCCCCAGAGCGTCTGCCGCTGACGATCCACCGCCACGCGCGCTTCCACCTGCGGGCGAATACGTGTGGCGATCAGCTGCGTGAATGCCGCCGCACCGCCGGTCCTGCGCTGTGGATTCAGCGGATCGGTTTCCACCCGCCCGTCGTCGTAGCGCGCAGGCGTGTAGTCCAGGCTGCGCCCCACCGCATCGATGCGCAATGCGCTGTCGTCGGCGATGAACACCAGCACCGGCGCATCGCCGTGGGTGGACAGGCTGTCGAGCAGGCGCTCATCCAGTTCCATCAATGCCGCATTGCCATCCAGCAGATACACCACCGGATATCCCGCCGGCGGTGGCGCCGCTTTGGGGGTGGCAATGCGCACGCGGTAATGGCGTTGGCCATCGGCCGAATCCAGGCGCAATGCGCTGAAGACATACGAGGCACTGGGGCGATCGGCGACAGTGCTGCCGATCGTGCGGCTCAGGTCCGGCTGTGCGAAAGCCGGCACCGTGCCGACGATCCACGTCAGCACGCCGGCACAGGCAAGCCACCAGGAATCACGTCGCGTCACTGCATGTTCTCCTCGTCGTGCGCCCACGTTCGCGCGCGCTGCCGCATTGCTGTCAGAAACCGAAACTCAGGCTCGCCCAATACGCGCGACCGGGCTCGTTGTAGGTAGCTGCACCCGCTGCACCGCTGGTGTTGTTGGTGCCTTCGCGGAACAGACGGGTGTCGAACAGGTTGTCCACACCGACGCCCACGCTGACCTTGCGGGTGATGCGGTAACGCGCACTGACGCCCCACAGATCGTAGGGGTCGCGCGAGTCGGGGGCGATGGCGCCGCCGCTGGTGCTCGATTGCGTGGCCGATTCCTGTTTGCCGTAGAAGGTGCCGGTGAGCAGCAACGACAAGGCCTGGGTCGGTTGCCAATCCAGCGTGGTGTTGACCGTGTATTCCGGGATCACCGACAGCGGCTGATCGGTCGCGGTGTTCTTGTTCTCGATCATGTAGGTGACATTGGTATTCCACTTCAACACGCGGCCCTGCTCGCCCAGCAGCGGCAGGGTGAGATTGCCTTCCACCCCCTGCACGATCGCTTCCGATGCGTTGGTCCACTGGAACACCTGCCCGCGCCGGTCGACCGTGACCCCGACCGGCACCATTCCGGCGACGATCTTGTCGTCGTAGGCATTGTGGAAATACGTGAGCGAGGCATGGTGACCGGTCTGCGGCGCCCACTCGATGCCGATTTCCTTGTTGATGCTGGTCTCCGGATCGAGATCGTCGTTGCCCTGGATATAGCAGCCCGAGCCGAGATTGGGGAACAGCACCGGGCAGCCATTGCCGCGCGTGTAATACAGATAATTGGCGTTGGACTGGTACAGGTTGGGTGCCTTGAAGGCGCGCGCGATGCCGCCCTTGAGCAACCAGTCTTCGCTGAGTTTGTACTGCACGTTGAGGCTGGGGCTGAGGTTGTTGCCGAACTGGCTGTGGTGATCCAGCCGCACACCCGGGGTCAGCGTTAGCCGCTCGCTGGCGTAGATGTTGTCTTCCAGATACACCGCGCTGAGCGTGGCCTCGCTGCGCGGGCTGCGCGTGCCATTGGCAAGACCGGGAAAGCCGCCGCCGGCGCTCACCGTCTGCGACATCGAATACGCATCGCTGAGGCGGCTCTGGCGGCGCTCGAAGCCCAGCGTCAGCACCTGCTCGGCCCAGGCCTGCAGCGGCAGGTTGAACTCGCCGTCGATGTTGAGATTGTCGAGCGTGGCGGTGGAGTTGAGCAGGCTGGCGGCAATGGAGCCTTCCGGCCCGCCGGCCAGGCCTTCGTTGAGGCGGGTGTTGTCGGTGCCTTCATAGGCGGCGGTGAGGCGCGAGGTGCCGAGCGCCCAGGTGCCGCGATGGGTCAGCGAGGCGGTGCGGCGGATCATGGTGTTGGTTTCGCTGCCGAACAAGGCGCCCAGGTCGGCACCGGCCAGGCCATCGGCGCTGACCGCACGATCGCCGGCATACAGATTGCCCTGGCGGCTGACGCCGGCATCGAGTTCGATCACCTGGCCTTCGACCGGATCCCAGCGCAGCAGGCCGTTGATGTCCTTGTTGCGCACGCCCTCGCGCCCGGCCGGCGGCACCGCGGCGGCACTGCTGGCAAAGCGGCGATTGAGCTCCAGCGAATCCGGATCGGTCTTGTTGAGGTTTCCATACAGGCGGAAGGAGAACGTATCGCTCAGCGGTCCGCTGAGCTGGAAGCCGGCACGCTGGCCGCCGCCTTCGGCACTGTGCTGCGGCACCAGGCCGAACATGCTCATCGAGCCGGTCAGATCGCCGGTGGGCTTCTTGGTGATGATGTTGACCACGCCGCCGGAGGCACCGGAGCCATAACGTGCCGCCGCCGGGCCGCGCAGCACTTCGATACGCTCCACCGCTTCGGCCGGTACCCAGTTGGTGTCGCCGCGCGTATTGCGCTCGCCGCTGCGGCCCATGCGCACCGCATCGCGCGATCCCACCGGTTTGCCATCGACTAGAATCAGCGTGTTTTCCGGGCCCATGCCGCGCAGATCGATCTGGCGATTGTTGCCGTACTGGCCGGAGGCACTGTTGCCGGTGAGGTTGACGCCCGGCATGGTGCGCAGCAACTGCGACAGATCGTTGACCGGCGGACGCCGTTCGATGTCCTCGGCGGTGATGACCGATGACCCCAGGGCCTGGCGGGCGATCTGCGCGGCGGTGACGTGCACGGTGTCCAGCGACTGCGGCTCGGCCGCGGCGTCTTCGGCCGATGCGCTGCAGATGCCGCTGCCACAGCCGAGCGCAATGGCCAGCACCAGCTGACGGTGGGACAACACGGGCCGACGTGCAGACGCAGACATCCATGACCGGCGTGATGCGGACATTCTCAAACCTCTCGACAGGCGATGGACCTCTGGCGACGGCTTGAGGTGATACGTGGGGAAGCTGCGTGCAGCAGGCGCATGATGTGCTTGCCAGGCGCTGACGCAGTCAAAATTGTCCGCACATTCTACACGGATGCGATTCATTCTCAAATGGAACGAACGCGCTAGCGGAGCGGCATGCGGCACTGGCGGAACCAGAGCAGCGCTTTGTCGCAAGGCGCTGCGCACCACTGCAGACAGGTGCGCATGCCGGCTGGCTTACGCTGCCGGTTTCATGCCTGCGACGTTGATCCAGGGCGGCGAGCCGAGTGCGGCATTGCTGCTGCAAGCCATGCTGGACGCTGCCTATACCCGGTGCCGATCCCCTTGCGCGTTCTGCTTCAAGGCAAGCAGCTCGCGCATGTCATCCATGATCGCCACCGCCCCGGCGCCCTGCACATCGAAGCCGCGCAGATAGCCGTAACGCACCATCGCCAGCGGCATCCCCGCAGCGTTTGCCGCCGCCGCATCGGTGGCCGAATCGCCGACCATCAGGCACTGCTGCGGGGTGAGCCGGAACTGGCTGGCCAGGTGCAGCAGCGGCGCCGCATCGGGTTTGCGCTGCGGCAGCGAATCGCCACCGAGCACGCTGCTGAAATGCGCAGCGATGCCAAGATGCTCCAGCAGCGGCGCGATGAAGCGAGCGGGCTTGTTGGTGCACAACGCCAGCGTGGCACCGGCCTGGCGCAGGCCGGCCAATGCCTCGGCAACACCGGGATAGAGCTGCGGGTTGTGCAGCAGGCTGGCCTGGTAGTGACGCATCATCACCGGCATCTCGGTATCAGCATCGTGCGTGCCGCCGGCTTCGCGCAAGGCGGTGGCAAGCAGCACGTGCACTCCTTCGCCGATCCAGCTGCGGATCGTCGCCTCGCTGAACTGCTGCAGCCCGAGTTCCTGCAAGGTGGCATTGAGCGCTTCGGCGATATTGGGTGCGCTGTCCACCAGCGTGCCATCCAGGTCGAAGATCACCAGCGGATACGGAAACATGCGCACATTCTCGTTGGGGAGCGGCCTGCAGTGTACGAGCGACGGGATTCAGGGCGCGTCACCGTGGCGCGCCTCAGATGTTCGATGCAGGCGCCGATGCAGGTGCGCAGGCGCGCGTGGCTGCCGTCATCGCTGCACGCTGCACGCCACGCCCGCAGCAACGCGGGTACGGCACGCGCACTCACTGTGCCTGCGGCATCTCGCCGAACAACTCGCCTTGTACCGCGCCCGCTTCTGCGTCGCTGAAACCACTCAAGCCCACACCGACCAGGCGATAGCGTGTGTCGTCGGGCAACTCCACGCGCCGGGTCAGCGCCAGCGCGATCTCCGCCAATGCCTCCAGCGAGGCCGGTGGCTGATCCGGCGTGTACGAGCGGGTCAGGATGCGAAAGTTGGAAGTCTTCAACTTGAGCACCACGGTGCGCCCAATACGCTCGGTGCGCCGCGTGGCCAGCCAGGTCTTTTCGGCCAGGCGCAGGATGTGCGGATCCAGTGCCTCCAGCGCGATGTCCTCGCTGAAGGTATCTTCCGAGGACACCGACTGCACCTCCTGATCCGGCTCGACCGGGCGCTCGTCGATGCCGCGCGCGCGCCGGTACAGGCTCTGCCCGAAGCTGCCGAAATGCGCTTGCAGCTCTTCCAGGGGACGCAGCCGCAGATCGGCCACGGTGACGATCCCCAACGCCGCCAGCTTGCCATCCATCACCTTGCCCACGCCGGGAATGCGGTTGACCGGCAGCGGCAGCAGGAACGCATCCACGCGACTGGGCGCGATGACGAACTGCCCATCGGGCTTGCGCCAGTCCGAGGCGATCTTGGCCAGGAACTTGTTCGGTGCGATGCCGGCCGATGCAGTGAGCCGGGTTTCCTCGCGGATCTGGGTGCGGATCAGCTGCGCGATTTCGGTGGCCAGCTGCATGCCGGTCTTGGCCTGCGTGACGTCCAGATAGGCCTCGTCCAGGGACAGCGGCTCGACCAGATCGGTATGGCGATGAAAGATCTCGCGCACCTGCCGCGACACCGCCTTGTAGCGCGCGAAATCCGGCGGCACGAATACGGCATCCGGACACAGGCGCTCGGCACGCAGCGCCGGCATGGCCGAACGGATGCCATAGGTGCGCGCTTCGTACGAGGCTGCGCACACCACCGAGCGCGCACCGCGCCAGGCCACCACCACCGGCTTGCCACGCAGCGATGGGTCGTCACGTTGCTCCACGGACGCGTAGAACGCATCCATGTCCACGTGCACGATCTTGCGCATCAAGCTGGCATCTCTTCGAAAGCGTACCGGCAATGATAAATCAGCCGCGTCTCACGCCTTGCGCCAGGTCAGGCAGCCCGGGCGCGAACGGACGCAAGCGTCGGTAGGACCCGCCGCTGTCTCTTTTCCCCAGCGTCCTGCCCCGAGTACGCACGCCTGACCGCGCTTGGCCGGATGCCATCGCCTGCGCTCGCTATTGTCGGCACAACGCACTTGCTGCACTGCGCGCGCGGCTGAAAACAGCACGCATGCGTACGGATAAAACGTTTGATTGAACCGCGCGCCCTCATGCACCCTTGCCCGCCTCGCCTTTCGCTTCTTGCAGGAAACGTTCGTCATGACTCGTCAAAGTGCGTACTCGCGCGACCAGCTGCTGGCCAGCGCGCGCGGGGAATTGTTCGGGCCCGACAGTGCCCGCCTGCCCAACGATCCGATGCTGATGTTCGACCGCATCACCGAGATCAGCGACAGCGGCGGCGCGCACGGCAAGGGGGTGATCCGCGCCGAACTCGACGTGCGCCCGGACCTGTGGTTCTTCGGCTGCCATTTCATCGACGACCCGGTGATGCCCGGCTGCCTGGGCCTGGACGCGATGTGGCAGCTGACCGGCTTCTTCCTCACCTGGATCGGTGCCGCAGGCCGCGGCCGCGCACTGGGCTGCGGCGAGGTCAAGTTCACCGGCCAGGTGTTGCCCAGCGCCAAACTGGTCAGTTACGAAATCGATGTCAGCCGCGTGATCAACCGCAAGCTGGTGATGGCGCAGAGCGATGCACGCATGTTGGTGGACGGGCGCGAAATCTACACGGCCAACGATCTGCGCGTGGGCATGTTCACCTCAACGGAGAATTTCTGATGCGTCGTGTCGTCGTCACCGGAATGGGCATCACGTCCTGTCTGGGCAATGATCTGGACACCGTCTCCAGCGCCTTGCGCGAGAGCCGCTCGGGCATCACCGCATTGCCCGATCATGCCGAGGCCGGCCTGCGCAGCCAGGTGGGCGGCGCGGTGGCGCTGGATCTGGACAGCCTGATCGACCGCAAGCTCAAACGCTTTATGGGCGATGCCTCGGCCTACGCCTATCTGGCCATGCGCGATGCGATCGCCGATGCCGGACTGGATGCCGAGCAGGTCAGCGCCCTGCGCACCGGCCTGATTGCCGGCTCCGGTGGCGGGTCCAGCCAGTGGCAGGTTGAAACCGCCGATTTGCTGCGCAACCGCGGCGTGCGCAAGGTCGGCCCGTACATGGTGCCGCGCACGATGTGCTCGTCGGTCTCCGCCTCGTTGGCAACCGCGTTCAAGATCCGCGGCCTGAGCTATTCGCTGTCGGCGGCCTGCGCGACCTCGGCGCATTGCATTGGTGCGGCCGCCGATCTGATCCGGCATGGCGCGCAGGATGTGATGTTCGCCGGCGGCGGCGAAGAACTGCACTGGACCATGAGCGTGATGTTCGATGCGATGGGCGCGTTGTCCACCGGCTTCAACGACCGCCCGGCGGTGGCCTCGCGCCCCTACGATGCGCAGCGCGATGGCTTCGTCATCGGCAGCGGCGGTGGCATGCTGGTGCTGGAGGACTACGACCACGCCATCGCGCGCGGCGCGCACATCCATGCCGAATTGCTCGGTTATGGCGTGACCTCCGATGGCGCCGACATGGTCGCGCCCAGCGGCGAAGGTGCGGTGCGCTGCATGCACATGGCCATGCACGGCCTGACGCAGCCGATCGACTACCTCAACACCCATGGCACCTCCACGCCACTGGGCGATGTCACCGAACTGGGCGCGGTGCGCGAGGTGTTCGGCGACAACGTGCCGCCGCTGTCCTCGACCAAGGCGCTGTCCGGCCATTCGCTGGGCGCCGCCAGCGTGCACGAGGCGATCTACAGCCTGTTGATGCTGCGCGACGGCTTCATGGCCGGCTCGGCGCATATCGACGAACTCGACCCGCGCGCCGAAGGCTTCCCGATCCTGCGGCAGACCCGGGACGCCACGTTGAACACGGTGATGTCCAACAGCTTCGGCTTCGGCGGCACCAACGCGGCGCTGGTGTTCGGCCGGGTGTAGTGGCACGGCGCAAGGCGCCGCGCGGAACCGGAAATTGGGGGCGGTGGGCCGAGAGCGCGCGCTTGGCACACCCCGCTCCCGATCCTCCAATCCCGGCTCAGCCGGCCATGCCGTTATGCCGCAACAGCGCATCGATGCTCGGCGCGCGCCCACGGAATGCGCGGAAGTTGTCGGCCGCGCTGCGGCTGCCGCCACGCGACAACACTTCATGGCGAAAACGCGCGCCGATGTCGGCCACATGTTCGGGCGCTTCCTCGAAGGCGGCGTAGGCATCGGCGCTGAGCACTTCGGCCCACTTGTAGCTGTAGTAACCGGCCGCGTAACCGCCAGCGAAGATGTGGCTGAACTGGTGCGGGAAGCGATTCCATGCCGGCGGGCGGTTGACCGCCACCTCGTCGCGCACGCGCTCGATCAGCTGCAGCACGTTGTCCTGGGTCGGGTCGAAGCTGCTGTGCAGCTGCATGTCGAACAACGCGAATTCCAGCTGGCGCACGGTGAACATGCCGCTCTGGAAATTACGCGCGGCCAGCAGCCGATCGAACAGGTTGCGCGGCAGCGGCTCGCCGGTCTGCACGTGCGCGGTCATCGCCTGCACGCGCTCCCATTCCCAGCAGAAGTTCTCCATGAACTGGCTGGGCAGTTCCACCGCGTCCCATTCCACGCCGTTGATGCCGGCCACGCCCAATTCGCCGATGCGCGTGAGCAACTGATGCAGGCCGTGGCCCATTTCATGGAACAGCGTGGTGACTTCGCCATGCCGGAACGTGGCCGGGGCATCGCCACTGCCGCGGCCGAAGTTGCACACCAGATACACCAGCGGCGTCTGCACGCCATTGGCGGTGTCGCGGCGGTTGCGGCAATCGTCCATCCACGCGCCGCCCCGCTTGCCTTCGCGCGCGTACAGGTCCAGATAGAACTGGCCGACCAGCGCGCCCTGCGCATCTTCCAGGCGATAGAAGCGCACGTCCTCATGCCAGACCGGCGCACGATCGAGCTTGACGGTCAGGCCATACAGGCTGTGGATCACATCGAACAGGCCGGCCAGCACCTTCGGCTCGGTGAAGTACTGCTTCACCTCCTGCTCGGAGAAGCTGTAGCGCGCCTGCTTGAGTTTTTCGCTGGCGTAGGCCAGATCCCAGGCCTGCAGTTCGTCCAGGCCCAGCGCATCGCGTGCAAAGGTTTCGAGTTCGGCGCGATCGCGTTGCGCATACGGCTTGGCGCGCACCGCCAGATCGCGCAGGAAGCCCATCACTTCGTCCGGGCTTTGCGCCATCTTGGTGGCGACCGAATACTCCGCGTAACTGGCAAACCCGAGCAGCTGCGCCAGCTCGGCGCGCAGGGCCAGAATACGATCGATATTGGCGCTGTTGTCCAGCGCCGCATCGCCGAACTCGGAAGCGCGCTCGGCGTTGGCGCGATACAGCCGCGCGCGCAGTTCGCGATTGTCCGCATCGGTCTGCACCGGCAGGTAGCACGGCATCTGCAAGGTGAGCTTCCAGCCCGGCACGCCGTCCTTTTCGGCGGCGGCGCGTGCCGCGGCGACCACTTCAGCGGGCAGGCCGGACAGCTCGCTTTCGTCTTCGCTTACGTACGACCATGCATCGGTGGCATCGAGCACGTTCTGCGAAAACTTGGCGGCCAGCGCGGACAGTTCTTCCTGGACCTGCGCAAACCGGGCCTTGGACGCGTCATCCAGCTCGGCACCGCCGAGGCGGAAATCGCGCAGCGCGTTTTCCAGCACCTTGCGCCGCGCGGCGTCGTAGTGCGCCGCTTCCGGCGCGTCGGCCAGCGCCTTGTACTGCGCGTACAGCGCCAGGTTCTGCGCCAGCGCACTGCCGAAGCGGCTGAGCTTGGGCAGGTTGCTGTTGTAGGCCTCGCGCAGCTCCGGCGTGTTGACCACCGCCTGCAGATGGCCGACCTGGCCCCAGGCGCGCCACAGCCGCTCGGTGGCATCGTCCAGCGGCACCACGAAGCTGTCCCAGCTGACCGGGCTGACCTGCTCGGCCGCCTTCACTGCGGCCTCGGCGTCGGCCAGCAGTTGATCGATCGCCGGGCCCACGTGCTCGGGGCGGATCGCATCGAAGGACGGCAGTCCGGACAGGTCGAGCAGCGGGTTGGTCATGGGGCGCTCCGGCAGTGGACTGGATCAGGAATCAGGATGAGGCGCTGGCAGAGGTTGCGATACGCAACGGTTTTGCCAGCGGCGCGCAGGATATGGCGGTCATTCCAGCGCTGCACAAGGCAGCGCCGGCAAGTCGCCGCCGTTGACGGCGATGGCAATGGCCGCATCGCTGTCGGTGACGTCGATGTCGCGCGCCGCGTACCAGGCCGGGTCGTAGTAGCTGTGCGCGTAGCGCTCGCCGGCATCGCACAGGATGGTGACGATGGAGCCGCTGCGGCCGGCCTGGCGCATGCGCTGGGCGGCCTGCAGCACGCCGACGAAGTTGGTGCCGGTGGAACCACCGACGCGGCGGCCGAGCGTGGCGCTGACATGGCGCATCGCCGCCAGGCTCAGGGCGTCGGGAACCTTGATCATCATGTCCACGCAGCTGGCGATGAAGCTGGACTCCACCCGCGGGCGGCCGATGCCTTCGATGCGCGAGCCGCCGGTGATGGCCAGCTCCTTGGGGCAGTGCCCGTCCACCGCGCGGCAATAACCGTCGAAGAACACCGACACTTCCGGGTCGGCGCACAGGATGCGGGTGGCATGGCGCCGATAGCGCACATAGCGGCCCAGCGTGGCGCTGGTACCGCCGGTGCCGGGGCTGCAGACGATCCAGTCGGGAATCGGATGCGGCTCCTCGGCCAGCTGCTTGAAGATCGATTCGGCGATGTTGTTGTTGGCGCGCCAGTCGGTGGCGCGCTCGGCGTAGGTGAACTGGTCCATGAAATGGCCGCCGGTCTCGCGTGCGAGCTGGTGCGAGGCACTGTCCAGATCGCAGGCACGCTCGACCAGGTGGCAGCGGCCGCCCTGGAACTGGATCGCGGCGATCTTTTCCGGCGAGGTCGACGCCGGCATCACCGCGATGAAGGGCACACCCAGCAGCCGCGCGAAATAGGCCTCGGAAATGGCGGTCGAGCCACTGGACGCCTCGATCACCGGCCGCCCCGCACGCAGCCAGCCGTTGGTCAGCGCATACAAAAACAGCGAGCGCGCCAGCCGGTGCTTGAGGCTGCCGGTCGGGTGGCTGGACTCGTCCTTGAAATACAGGTCGATGCCCGGAAAGCCCGGCAGGTCCATCGGAATCAGATGGGTGTCGGCCGAACGGTTGAAATCGGCCTCGATCTTCTGGATGGCGGCGGCCACCCACTGGCGCTGCGACATGGCAGGACTGTGCGGCGAAGGAAGCGCCAATTCTACCGCTGCCTGGCGCGCGGCCACGGCGGGCGGGTCATCGGGCGGACAGCTGGGCGCCGGTGCTATGCTGGCCGCACCTGTCCGCCGCCCTGACTGCCCGTGCTGCGTTGCCTGCTCCGCCTGCTGCTGTGCCTGTGCCTGGTTGCCAATACGGCCACCGGCGCCTGGGCGTCGGTGGGCATGGCGCTGCCGGCCATGGCCTCGGCCGGGACGGCGTCGGCCGCAGCGATGGCGCACGCGGCGATGCCGGCCGCGTTGCCGTGCCATGAGGACACGCAGCCACCCGTTGCGGCGCATACCCCGGACCAGCCCAGGCACGCGCACGCGGCCGATTGCTGCAAGCTGGGCAGCTGCGATTGCCTGCAGCACTGCAGCCTCGCCCTGCTGACCCTGCCTGCGGTGCCCGCCGGCCTGCCTGGCCGCCCCACCCTGCCTGCCACCCTGGCCGAAGGACGCGGCAGCCCGGTGCCCGAGCAACCGGTTCGACCTCCCATCGCCTGAGCGCCGACGGCCTTGGCCGTCCTCGGTCCCGCGCGCGTGTTGCGTGGGTTTCCCAGCGATGCATGCGCCCGCCTTCGTGGGTGGGCCGCAGTGGAGATGTCATGTCGTTCGATCCAACTTCTTTCGATCCACCCTCCAATGGGGGCCTGAGCCGACGCCGCTTCGTGCAAGGCCTTGCCCTGGGCGGCATCGCCGCCACCGGCGGGCTGTGGCGCGGCGCTGCACGTGCCGCCCCCCCGGCGACGCCCGAGTTGCGTGGCAGCAACCAATCGCTGCAGATCGGCCGCATGCCGGTCAACCTCACCGGGCGCACGCGCCGCGCCATCACCGTCAACCAGAGCCTGCCGGCGCCCACGCTGCGCTGGCGCGAGGGCGACACGGTCAGCGTGCGCGTGCGCAATGCGCTGGCCGACCAACCCACCTCGGTGCACTGGCACGGCCTGTTGCTGCCGGCCAGCATGGATGGCGTGCCGGGAATGAGTTTCGACGGCATCGCGCCGGGCCAGGAACATCACTACCGCTTCGCGCTGCGCCAGTCCGGCACTTACTGGTATCACAGCCATTCGATGTTCCAGGAGCAGGCTGGCTTGTATGGCGCCATCGTCATCGACCCGCTGGCGCCGCCGCCGTATCGGCACGATCGCGAGCACGTGGTGCTGCTCTCGGACTGGACCGACCTGGACCCGGCCGCGCTATTCCGGCGGCTCAAGCAGATGCCCAGCCACGACAATTACGCGCAGCGCACGGTGGGCGATTTCCTGCGCGATGCGCGCGACGACGGCTTGCGCGCGACGCTGGCCGACCGCGGCATGTGGGGGCGCATGCGCATGACCCCGACCGACCTGTCCGACGTCAACGCCAACACCTACACCTACCTGCTCAACGGCGTCGCCCCGGCCGGCAACTGGACCGGCCTGTTCAGGCCAGGCGAGAAGGTACTGCTGCGTTTCATCAACGGCTCGTCGATGACCTACTTCGACATCCGCATCCCCGGCCTGCGCATGACCGTGGTGGCCGCCGACGGCCAGTACGTGCATCCGGTCAGCGTGGACGAGCTGCGCATCGCGGCGGCCGAAACCTTCGACGTGCTGGTCGAACCGATCGGCCAGGATGCGTTTACGTTGTTCGCGCAGGACATGGGCCGCACCGGTTTCGCCTGCGGCACGCTGGCGGTGCGGCAGGGGTTGCAGGCGCCGATACCAGCGCTGGACCCGCGCGCGATCTTGACCATGCAGGACATGGGGCACGGCGATGGCATGCACCATGCGGTACCGCCGATGCACGGCGCCGCCGGGATGCAGGCCGCGCATGCGGGGCATTCCATGCACACGCATGACGCTGCCCCGGCGGATGCGCACGACAAGACGCCACGCCACCCTGCCAGCGAAGATGGCAATCCCTTGATCGACATGCGCAGCAATGCCACCGCACCGCGCCTGGACGACCCCGGCGTTGGCCTGCGCGACAACGGCCGCCGGGTGCTGTGCTACGCCGACCTGCACAGCCTGTTTGAGGATCCGGACGGCCGTGAGCCCGGGCGCGAGATCGAACTGCATCTGACCGGGCATATGGAGAAATTCGCCTGGTCGTTCGACGGCATCGCCTTCGCCTCGGCAGAGCCCTTGCGGCTGCAGTACGGCGAGCGGCTGCGCATCGTGCTGGTCAACGACACCATGATGCAGCACCCCATCCACCTGCACGGCATGTGGAGCGATCTGGAAGACGCCGACGGCAACTTCCAGGTGCGCAAGCACACCATCGACATGCCGCCCGGCACGCGCCGCAGCTATCGCGTCCGCGCCGATGCGCTGGGTCGCTGGGCCTACCATTGCCATCTGCTGTACCACATGGAAGCGGGCATGATGCGCGAAGTGCGGGTGGAGGCATGAGCGCACTGCATACGCAACACGTGGCGCTGCTCGCACTACTGCTGAGCGCATCGGCTGCTGCACAGGAGCATCAGCATGCAGCGATGGCGCCATCCGCGCATGCCGATGACGCGCATGCAATGCAGGTGGCTGAGCAGGCGACGGCTTCCCAGCCGCAAACGTCCATCGCGACAGCGACATCGCCGTCATCCGCGCAGGTGAGCGCAGATGCAATGCAGATGGATCATGCACATCTGCACCACGCGCAGCACTCCAGCACCACATCGGCATCGGCATCGACAAACGCTGCTGACGGCACGCCTGCGCAACGCCCGGTACACGCCGACGTTTCGGCAGTGCCGACATCGACGCACCACGCAAGCATGCAGCACGCCGATGTCAAGCACGCCGCACGCCAGACCTCTGCCAATCCGCAACTGGACCACACCCTGCAATCACAGGTAGACAGCGACCACGACGCGATGGAGCACGCGTCGATGGATCACGCGTCCATGGAGCATGCGTCGATGCAACATGGACAGGCGCAGCACGGGGCGATGGATCACGCCGCGATGGAACACGCGCCGCATCCCCAAGCAACGACGCAAACACCGGCATCACCCACCGCCAGCGCAGTGCCACGCATGCCGATCCCCGAGCCCACGGCCGAGGAAATCGCTGCGGCATTCGCACCCCTGCAGCACCATGCGATGCACGCGCCAGGCATCAATCACTACGTCCTGCTCGATCGGCTGGAAGCCTTCGACACCACGCGCGGCAGTGGCCAGGACTGGGAAGCACGCGCCTGGATCGGTGGCGATATCGACCGGCTCTGGTTGCGCAGCGAAGGCGAGCGGCAGGACGGGCGCACGCAGGCCGCATCGGTGGAGGCGTTCTATGGCCACGCCATCTCGCCATGGTGGGATCTGCTGGTCGGTGCACGCCAGGACATCGGGGCGGGCGAGCATCGCAGCTGGGCCGCCTTCGGCGTGCAGGGACTGGCACCCTACAAGTTCGAGACCGAAGCCACGCTCTACGTCGGCAGTGGCAGCCGCGCCGCCTTGCGGCTGGAGGGCGAGTACGAGGTGCTGCTCACCAACCGGCTGATCCTGCAACCGCGTGTGGAAGCCAGCATCGCCCTCACCGATGATGACCGGCGCGGCGTCGACAGCGGCCTGGAGCAGGTCGAGGTCGGCCTGCGGCTGCGCTACGAAATCACCCGCCGCTTCGCGCCCTATATCGGCTGGGTGCACAGCCGCAGCTTCGGCGACACCGCCCGCCGCGCTGCGATCGACGATGAGCCTGCACGCGACAGCCGGTTCGTCGCCGGCGTGCGCATCTGGTTCTGAGACAGCCGGTGTGCGCATGGGCCTGGCCATCGGGATTCCAATGCAGGCCCATGCCACGCGCTTGACCAGCCCAAGTCGTGCTGTCGCGCGCGATCGATCAGAGCGCGAGTGCCAGATCACCGATACGCACCCTGCAGACATACCGACAACCCCTGCCCCGCTACCATCGGCGCCCAGCGCAGCCCGACCTGCCACCACATTCCACCGAGGAGACCACAATGCCCTTGACCGACCTGCAACACGTCCCCGGCGCCAGCGCCGCACCTGCCGACACCGCCGGCTTCGTGTTCAACCACACCATGCTGCGCATCAAGGATGCGCAGCGTTCGCTGGATTTCTACACGCGCGTGCTGGGCTTCCGCCTGCTGGATGCGCGCCATTTTGCCGATGCGCAGTTCAGCCTGTACTTCCTGGCCCTGCTGCCCGACGGCACCGCGATCCCCGACGACGATGCCGCGCGTCGGCTATGGATGGCCGGCATCCCCGGCGTGCTCGAGCTCACCCACAACCACGGCACCGAAACCCAGGACGGCCCGGTCTACCACGACGGCAACAGCGACCCACGCGGCTTCGGCCATATCTGCATCTCGGTACCGGACATCCACGCCGCCTGCGCGCGTTTCGACAGCCTCAACGTGCCGTACCAGAAACGCCTGGAAGACGGCCGCATGAAGCACCTGGCCTTCATCAAGGACCCGGACGGCTACTGGGTGGAGATCATCTCCAATACGCCGCTGGCGTAACGCATAACACCGCATGGCAAGGTGCCCGGAGTTCCCGGGCACCGACGATTTCAAGCATTACGCTACCGGCACTTGCCACCAAACGCCGCGCGCGAACAGGCTGCGCCAGCGGAGACCACCGCTCCCGCATGTGTCCGCGCGCCATGCACCCAGATGCGGGTGCCATCGTGCGCCACGACGCCGGGCGGGACATCGCTGGCCATTGCGGCGCCGCTCAGCGCCGAGGCCGCCACCGCAATAAACGCTTTCATGGATTCCTTCCCCTGGAAACAGCGTCGCATTGCGTGTCCCCCACGCAATGCGACATGGCACTGTCAGATCGCGCGGACAGCGATCAACCGCACAGTGCTTTGGTCCATCAGACAACGGTCCGCAGTCGGCTAGAACGCTCAGTTGCGGGCTGAGTGTGAGCGCATCGTGCGCACTTGGCAGTCGGGGCGGTCCCCACATCTGTCGGGACCGCCCCGGAAGTGCGCTTAGCTACGCATGCAGCAGTCCGCCGTGACTGCGCTGCCACTGGCGCGGCGGGCGCAGTGCGGCAAGTGTGCGGACCAGCTCGCGGTAGGTCCCGGCCAACTGTGCAAACAGGCCTGCATCGCTGTATTGCGTGTCGGCCACTTCGAAATATGCGCCGCGGCCCAGTTCGATGAAGTAGTCGACGCTGAGCCGGCGGCGCTGCGCGATCCCGGGAAACAGGCCTGCAATCAGCAGGCATTGATCTCCGATGTCGCGCAATGCATCCGCCCGCAGACTGCCGGTCTGGTCCTGCGCGTGCAGCCAGGCCAGCGCCTGGGTGCGCGAGACCAGCTGCGCATCGCGCTGCAGGCGAAGCAGCACGAACACCAGATAGTGCTCGCGCGATTCGTCCAGCGGATGTGCGATCCGCTGCCCGGCCTCACGTACCAACGCCTGCCACAACTCGGCCGGCGCGCCCTGTTTGAAAGACTCGTGCATACGTCCTCCTGCGTGATGGGACCCTCGCAGCAAGCGTATGCATAACCTGGGCCATCGCGTTGGCAGCCGGACCGGTCGTCTGCCAATCTTCATCACTTCCGCATCGATCGCGCCCTGAACCCGGTGGCACGACCCGATGACCCCTCAACCTGTGGGTCATGGCGACGCATGCCGCCGCACCGTCACCCGATGCCAGAACGCAACCAAGGGGAGGTTGGCCAGACGCGGCGGGCAGTCGTCTGCAGGTGCGGTGGAGAACCGCCATGCACGCGGTTAGTTGCCATAGCTGGCGGCGACTGCGCTCGCGTTGCACCGAGCGCAGCCCTTCGATCAGCTGCGCCTACCTACTCCACAGTCACCGACTTGGCCAGGTTGCGCGGCTTGTCCACATCGGTGCCGCGTGCCAGTGCGGTGTGGTAGGCCAGCAACTGCACCGGGATGGTGTGGATCACCGGCGACAGCACGCCGGCGTGGCGCGGGGTGCGGATCACGTGCACGCCTTCGGACTCGCTGAAGTGGCTGTCCTGGTCGGCGAACACGAACAGCTCGCCGCCACGGGCGCGCACTTCCTGCATGTTGGATTTGACCTTTTCCAGCAGGCGATCGTTGGGCGCGATCACCACCACCGGCATCGCCGCGTCCACCAGCGCCAGCGGGCCGTGCTTCAACTCGCCGGCCGGATACGCTTCGGCGTGGATATAGGAGATTTCCTTGAGCTTGAGCGCGCCTTCCAGCGCGATCGGGTAATGCAGGCCGCGGCCAAGAAACAGTGCGTTTTCCTTGACCGAGAAGCGCTCGGCCCAGGCCATGATCTGCGGCTCCAGATTCAGCGCGTGCTGCACGCTGCCGGGCAGAAAGCGCAGCTGCTCCAGATAGTCCGCCTCTTCGGCTTCGCCGATGCGTCCGTGCAATTTTCCCAGCACCATGGTCAGCTGGAACAGCACCGCCAGCTGGGTGGTGAATGCCTTGGTCGAGGCGACGCCGATCTCGGCACCGGCACGCGTGTAGCAGACCAGTTCGCTGGCGCGCGGGATGGCGCTTTCGGGCACGTTGCAGATCGACAGCGTGTGCAGATGCCCCAGCGATTTGGCGTATTTCAGCGCCTCCATCGTGTCCAGCGTTTCGCCTGATTGGGAGATGGTGACGATCAGATGTTTCGGGTTGGCGTAGGCGGCGCGATAGCGGTACTCGCTGGCGATCTCCACGCTGCACGGCAGCCCGGCGATCGCCTCGATCCAGTAGCGCGCGGTCATGCCGGCGTAATAGCTGGTGCCGCAGGCCAGGATCTGCACGCCTTCGATGTCGCGCAACACCGCTCCGGCAGTCGGACCGAACAGGGACGCAGGAAAGCCCTTGGCATCGATCGCCGCTTCGATGGTATCGGCCAGCGCACGCGGTTGCTCGTGGATTTCCTTCTGCATGAAATGGCGGAACGGGCCCAGTTCCAGCGATGCCAGCGACACATCCGACAGATGCAACGGGCGCTCGACCGGCGCGTCGTTGCCATCGAAGATGCGCACGCCATCGCGGCGCAACTCGGCGGTGTCGCCCTCTTCCAGGAAGATCACCTGGCGGGTGGCCTGCACGATGGCCGAGACATCGGAGGCGACAAAGTTCTCGCCCTCGCCCACGCCGATCAGCAACGGGCAACCCATGCGCGCGCAGACGAAGCGCTCCGGCTCGGCCTGGCTCATCACCGCCAGCGCATAGGCACCGGTGAGTTCCTTGACGGTGCGTTGCAGCGCGGTCAACAGGTCGACTGCACTGCCCAGATGGTGATGGATCAGATGCGCGATGACCTCGGTATCGGTCTGCGACTCGAAGGTGTAGCCGAGCGCGCGCAGCTTCTCGCGCTGCTGCTCGTGGTTTTCGATGATGCCATTGTGCACCAGTGCCACGCCCGCACTGATGTGCGGGTGCGCGTTGGCCTCGGTGACGCCGCCATGGGTGGCCCAGCGGGTGTGGCCGATGCCCAGCGTCGCGCCGAACTGCTCGGCCTGCGCCGCCTGCGCCATCTCCGCCACGCGCCCGGTGCGGCGCACGCGGCGCACCTGGTCGCCATCGAGCACGGCGATGCCGGAAGAATCGTAGCCGCGGTACTCCAGACGCTTGAGTCCCTCGATCAGGACCGGGACCACGTCGCGCCCGGCGATCGCTCCGACAATGCCGCACATAGGACAACCCTTGAGGACGAAGCCGCGCATTTTAGCGTGTCCGCTCTTGTCCGCTGCATGACCATGCCCGGACAACCTGTCCGCAGCGGTGTCCGCGGACACTGCGGACACCGCCCGCCAGCCCATAAAGATGATTGCTTTCAATCACTTGAAGATTGGCACACGTCCTGCTTTATCGCAGTGACGCCACCGAGCCAGCCGACCATGATTCGCGATACCTCCGCCCAGGACCAGGTTCTCCGTACACCCGCCCGGCACGCGCCCTGGCGCCGTTGGCTATGGCCCGGCGTCGCCGTGGTCGCGATACTGGCCGGCATCGGCTGGGCGGTCACCGCGTGGAGCGCCGGCAGCCGTTCGTTCGATGCCAGCCGGGTGCGGATCGCCACCGTCAGCCAAGGTGACCTGGTGCGCGACATCGCCGCCGATGGCCGCGTCATCGCCGCCAACAGCCCCGTGCTGTACGCCATCTCGGCCGGCACGGTGACGCTGAGCGTGGTGGCAGGCGACGTGGTCAAGCAGGGCCAGGAGCTGGCGCGCATCGACAGCCCGGAACTGCGCAGCAAGCTGGCCCAGGAGCAGGCCACGCTGGCAGGCCTGGAAGCCGAATCCAGCCGCGCCGGGCTGGACGCCACGTTGGCCCGCGCCAACGCCAGCAAGCTCACCGACCAGGCCAAGATCGACAAGCAGGCTGCCGCGCGCGACCTGGAGCGCTACCAGCGCGGCTACGATGGCGGCGCGGTGCCGCAGGTGGAACTGGCCAAGGCGCAGGACACCTTGAAGAAGACCGACATCGACCTGCAGCACGCCGAGCGCGACGCATCGCTGAAGAGCCAGGGGGCAGACCTGGATTCGCGCAACAAGCGCCTGCTCGCCGACCGCCAGCGCGCGGTGGTGGCCGAAGTGCAGCGCCAGGTCGATGCGCTCACGCTGCTGTCGCCGTTCGATGGCCAGGTCGGCCAGGTGCAGGCGGTGCAGCACACCCAGGTCGCGGCAAACGCGCCGATCCTGGGCGTGGTGGATCTGTCCAAGTTCGAAGTCGAGATCAAGGTGCCGGAAAGTTTTGCGCGCGACCTGGCCATCGGCATGCCGGCGCAGCTCACCAGCGGCAGCGGCGAACCGTTCCCCGGCGCCATCTCGGCGGTGTCGCCGGAAGTGGTCAACGGCGAAGTCACCGCACGCATCCGCTTTGCCGACAAGCAGCCGCCGGGCCTGCGCCAGAGCCAGCGCATGAGCGCACGGGTGGTGATGGACACGCGCCGCAACGTGCTCAAGGTCGAGCGCGGCCCGTTCGTCGAACAATCCGGCGGCAGCTACGCCTATGTGATGGATGGCAACACCGCGGTGCGCCGACCGGTGCGCATGGGTGTCAGCAGCCTGGGCGAGGTGCAGGTGCTGTCCGGGCTGCAGGCCGGCGACCGCGTGGTGGTCTCCGGTGCAGACAACTTTGGCGATGCGCCGCGCGTCACCGTCCACTAGAAAGCAGCCACTACTCAGACTTACACACGCCTGACGACCGCGCGCCACATTGCGATCACCACTCTAAATCTCGTTCGCACATATCTCTCTTGCAAAGGACTCGGCAATGCTCAAGATGCAATCGGTCTCCAAGGTCTTCCGCACCGAACAGGTGGAAACGCATGCACTGCGTTCGCTGGACCTGCATGTGCGCGAAGGCGAATTCGTCGCCGTCACCGGCCCTTCGGGCTCGGGCAAGACCACCTTCCTCAACCTGGCCGGGCTGCTGGAGACCTTCACCAGCGGGCAGTACCTGCTCGACGGCGAGGATGTCAGCCATCTGTCCGACGATGCGCGTTCGCGCCTGCGCAACCGCAAGATCGGTTTCATCTTCCAGGGCTTCAACCTGATTCCCGACCTCAACCTGTTCGACAACGTCGATGTGCCGCTGCGCTACCGCGGCATGGCTGCGGCCGAGCGCAAGCAGCGCATCGAAGAGGCCTTGACCAAGGTCGGCCTGGGCTCGCGCCTGAAGCACTACCCCACCGAACTGTCGGGCGGCCAGCAGCAACGTGCCGCCATCGCCCGCGCATTGGCCGGCAGCCCGCGCCTGCTGCTGGCCGACGAACCCACCGGCAACCTCGACTCGCAAATGGCACGCGGGGTGATGGAACTGCTGGAAGAGATCAACAGCCAGGGCACCACCATCGTGATGGTCACCCACGACCCGGAACTGGCCGCTCGCGCGCAGCGCAACGTGCACATCGTCGACGGCCAGGCCACCGATCTGGAACGCAACCCCGCCCTGATGCGCGCGCGCCACAGCGCCCCCACCCTGGCCGAATAAGAGGCACATCCCATGTTCGGCTACTACTTCAATCTGGCGTTACGCAGCTTCCGCCGCAACAAGATACTGACCGCACTGATGGTGCTTGCGATCGCGCTGGGCATCGGCGCCAGCATGACCACCTTGACGGTGTTCTATGTGCTGTCGGGTGATCCGATTCCGCAGAAGAGCGATCGGTTGTTCAGCGCCTTGGTGGATCCATACCCCAAGGCAGGCTACCAGCCGGGAGAAGAGCCTGGCGACCAGGTCACTCGCTTCGATGCCGAAACGCTGCTGCGCGAAAAACGTGCAAAACGGCAAGCGCTGATGACCGGTGGAAGAGTGGCGATCGAGCCCGACAAGAACGGTATGACTGCCTTCAAATCGGAAGTGCGCTTTACGTCGGCAGATTTCTTCCCGATGTTCGAAACACCTTTCCTGTATGGCCAAGGCTGGTCGGCCGGTAGCGACGCGGGCCACGAACGCGTTGCGGTGATCACCAAGGAACTCAACGACAAACTGTTCGACGGCAGCAATAGTGTCGGCCGCGACCTGCGCATGGACAAGAACACCTTTCGCATCGTCGGTGTTCTCAATGACTGGAAAGTCAACCCACGTTTCTATGATGTCACCAACAGCTACGGCTCGAACGAGCAAGTGTATCTGCCATTCTCCGTCGCAATGGATCTGAAGATGGACCATTACGGCGGTATGAATTGCTACGGTAAAAACGACAACAGCGATCAGACAGCGCTCAACGCATCCTGCACATGGATGCAGTACTGGGTGGAGCTTGACAGCCCAGCGCAGGCCGGCGACTACAAAGCCTACCTGGATAACTACTCCGATCAGCAGCGCGCTGCAGGGCGCTTTGAACGTCCGAACAATACCCGCCTGCGCAACGTGATGGAGTGGCTGGACTACAAGGAAGTGGTCCCGAGCGACGTCCGACTGCAGCTGTGGCTGGCGATGGGCTTCCTGCTGGTGTGCCTGCTCAATACCGTAGGGTTGCTACTCGCCAAGTTCCTGCGCCGCAGTGGAGAGATCGGCGTGCGTCGTGCCCTGGGTGCCTCACGCGGCGCCATCTTTGCGCAATGCCTGGTCGAAGCCGGAACCATCGGACTTGCAGGCGGCATGGCAGGGCTTGGGCTGGCATGGTTGGGGTTGTGGGTCGTGCGCCAACAACCTGTCGACTACGCCAAGCTTGCGCACCTGGATCCGAAGATGTTGTTGCTCACCTTCGCATTGGCGCTCGTTGCCAGCCTGTTGGCCGGCTTGCTGCCCTCCTGGCGTGCCATCCAGGTTGCGCCCGCGCTACAGCTCAAAGCGTCCTGACCACCAGGCCCGCCGCCCAGCGGCGGGCACGGCCTCTTATCCGAAGGTACCGCCCATGGACATCCGCCCCATCATTTCCACCCTGCGCCGTCACAAGACCGCAGCAGCATTGATCGTGCTCGAGATCGCACTCGCCTGCGCCATCATCTGCAATGCCATGTTCTTGATCGGCAACCGCATCGAGACGCTGCAGCAACCCAGCGGCATCGCCGAATCGGAACTGGTCAGCATCCAATTGGGAGGCATCGGCACCCAGGTCAATGCAGAAGCGCGCACACGCGAAGACCTGGCTGCACTGCGCAGCCTGCCAGGTGTCCGCAGCGCGATCGTCATCAACCAGATTCCCTTTGTGCATTATTCATGGAACAGCAGCATCTCTCTGACGCGTGAACAAGAGCGCCAGACACTTAGCGCTGCGCAATACATGGCCAGCGAAGGCACCCTCGGCACGCTTGGCCTGCAACTGGTGGCGGGGCGTGACTTCACCGCAAGCGAATTCATCGATATGGCACAGGCCAATAACGACAGGTCCATCGACAAAAAAGGCCTGTCAGTGATCATCACCCAGCGCATGGCCGACAAGCTATTCCCCTCGCAAAATGCATTGGGAAAGACAGTCTATGCAGGCGATACCGCACTCCACATCATCGGCATCGTGCAGACACTGGCACGCCCCACCAACAACAGCGCCGGCGGTGTTGATCAAAGCAATTACTCGATGTTGCTGCCACTGCGCATCGACTACACCGCAGGCCAGTACATTATTCGTGTCACCGACCCAACGCGGCGGGCAGAAGTGCTGCAATCTGCCGTCGCTGCGCTGATGAAATTAGACAATAGCCGGCTGGTCCTGAAACAAGAGACGTACAGCGACATTCGGACGGAATATTTCGAGAATGATCGCGCAATGGTGTGGCTACTTGGCGCGGTCTGTATCGCACTGCTGATCGTCACCGCACTGGGCATCGTCGGCCTGGCCAGCTTCTGGGTGCAGCAACGCACCAAGCAGATCGGCATCCGTCGCGCACTGGGCGCTACACGCGGGCAGATCCTGCGCTACTTCCAGATCGAGAACTTCCTGCTGGCCTCGGTCGGCATCGTGCTCGGCATGTTGCTGGCGTACTCCATCAACATCTGGCTGATGGACCGCTACGAGTTGCCACGCCTGCCGGTGCTGTATCTGCCGATCGGCGCGCTATTGCTCTGGGCGCTGGGCCAGATCGCCGTGTTCTGGCCCGCCCGGCGCGCCGCGCTGGTGCCGCCGGCAGTGGCCACGCGCAGCGCGTGAGGTGACACAGATGCCGATCGAACCCCGCAAAGACGTCCGGTGATGTTGCATTACTGCCTGCAACTGGCCTGGCGCAGCCTGTTGCGCACCCCGATCGCCAGCACCCTGGTGGTACTGGCAATCGGTCTGGGCATCGGTGCGAGCATGACCATGCTGACGGTCCTGCATGTCATGTCGCGCGATCCGCTGCCAGGCAGAAGTCAGCTGCTCTACACCCCACATCTGGATCCGCTGCCCCTGGACCTTCCACGCACGCGGGAATGGGGCGACCCGTCGGACAATCTGACCTGGCCAGATGCGATGGCCCTGCTACGTGCAGGGCCGGCCGTCCATCAGGCGGCAACGGCGAGCGGGCAAGCGCTGATCTGGCCCGCACAGGCCGCCACATCCCCACTCGACCTCAACGGCCGCTATGCCACTGCAGGGTTCTTTGCGCTGTTCGGCATCCCGCTGCAACGTGGGCGCGGCTGGAGCGGGCAGGACGACCAGAACCACGCGCGCGTGATCGTGTTGAGCCAGCAGCTTGCAAACACCTTGTTCGGTTCACGCGATCCAATCGGCCAGACCGTCGCCGTCGGCGAGCAGCGCATCGGTCTTCGCGTTATTGGCGTCGTTGCCAAATGGAATCCGCAACCGCTCTTTTATGCCGACCCAAGCCGCAAGGGCGCGTTTGGCGACCAGGACGATTTCTTTCTGCCGCTCTCGACCGCGATGGAGCTTGAACTGGACGCCGGCACCAGCATCAGCAGTTGGGAGACGCGCAGCGACAGCGGCGTCAGACAACTCCACAACCCATCCACCAGCTGGCTGCAGTTCTGGGTGCAACTGGATACCCCGCAACAGGTGGCCGCATACGAGCGTTTTCTCTACGACTATGCTGCGACCCAACACGCCAGCGGGCGCTTTCAGCGGCCACCGCAGACGGCCCGACTGTATTCGCTGATGGACTGGCTGAAACACCTGCAGATGGTGCCCAACGACCTGCGCCTGCAGACGCTGCTGGCCTTGGGGTTTCTGTGGATCTGCCTGATCAACGTGATTGCGTTGTTGCTGGCGAAATTCCTGCGCCGCCGTGGCGAGATTGGCGTGCGCCGCGCACTTGGCGCGCGCCGCGGCCACGTGATGCTGCAGTTTGGCACTGAAGCGGCGCTGATCGGCGTCGTGGGTGGCCTGCTGGGGACCGCGATCGCCGAAGTGGGGCTCTGGAGCGTGCGCCAGCGGCCCGACGACTATGCCGCGTTGGCGCACCTGGATGCACCCATGCTGCTGACCACCGTGGCGCTTGCCATCGTCGCCGCACTGCTTGCAGGACTGCTGCCGGCCTGGCGGGCCAGCCGCATCAACCCGGCCCTGCAGGTCAAGGACCTCTGAGATGCACCTGCCACTTCGCCCGATTCTTTCCAGCTTGGGACACCACCGCCTCACCGCCGGGCTGTTGGCCCCGCAGGTGGCGCTGACCTGTGCATTCGTCACCAATGCGGTATTCCTGATCGGCGACCGGATCGACAGACTGCGCACGGCGACCGGCTTGCCCGAAGACGAAGTATCGCTGGTCACCGTTCGCGGCCTGCACGCCAAGGCCGATGCGCCAGCGCAATGGCAGGCGGACCTGATCGCGCTGCGCGGCATTTCCGGGGTCACGGCAGCCACCGCAATCGGAGCGACGCTGCCGTTGTCGGGTGGCGCCGACGACAGCGGCATCTGTGCCGATCAACGCGCACTGGAGCGCGCAATCGCACTGCGATCCAGCGGCGCTGCCGGCTGCGTCGACGCCAGCTACTACACCGGCTCGCCCGGCTTCGTGCAGGCCATGGGCGCACGCCTGATCGCCGGCCGCGATTTTCGACCGGACGAGTATTCCGGCGCCACGCCGGGCGCGATCATCGTCACCCGCTCGCTGGCGCAGCAACTCTGGCCAGATCAGCTGGCCGTTGGCAAAACGCTGTACGGATGGGACAGCCAAAGCACCGTCGTCGGCGTGGTGGAGGACCTGCTGCGGCCAAGGCTGCGCAAGCCCGAGCTTGATCATCTGGTGGCCTTGTCGCCGCAACTCCCCAGCGGCAATCAGACGCATTATCTATTGCGCAGCGCGCCGGAGGACCGCGGTCGCGTGCTGGCGCAGGTGGCCGGCGTGCTGGCCAGATCCGGCCCGTTGCGGATGGTCCCGGGCGACAAGCAACGCAGTTTTGCGCAGATACGCGCACGCTATTTCCAACGCGATACGACGATGATCGGCCTGTTGCTCGCGGCGACCACGGGCCTGCTGTTTGTCACCGCCCTGGGCATCGGAGGACTGGCCAGTTTCTGGGTCCAGCAGCGGACGCGACAGATCGGCATCCGTCGCGCCATTGGTGCAACCCGTGGCGATATCCTGCGTTACTTCCAGGCGGAAAACCTGCTGATCGTCGGCAGCGGCAGCGCCCCGGGCATGCTGCTGGCAGTGCTGCTCAACCAATGGCTGATGCTCCGTTACGACGCGGTGCCCCTGCCGCCACTTTACTTACCCGCCGGTGCGGTGACCGTGCTGCTGCTCGGCCAGCTTGCGGTGCTGTGGCCTGCACGACGCGCTGCGGCAGTGGCCCCGGCGATTGCGACACGCAGTGCATGAGGCGCCCGGCCTGCCGGATGCCGGCACGACAATCCTGCCTGCTGCTGCGATGATGCGATCTGTCTACCTCGTCCGTCCGTTCGCCCTCGCACTCCAACAAGGTTCCCGATGCCGCAGATCCTGATCATCGACGACAACACCGCCGTGGCCACTGCGCTGGAGGTGCTGTTTTCGTTGCACGACATCGAGGCGCGGCACGCGCATTCGCCGCAGGCCGGGTTGGCGCTGCTGGACGAGCAGGTGTTCGACCTGGTGATCCAGGACATGAACTTCACTGCCGACACCACCTCCGGCGAGGAAGGCGAAGCGTTGTTCACCCAGATCCGTCAGCGCCACCCGGACCTGCCGGTCATCCTGCTCACCGCCTGGACCCACCTGGGCAGCGCGGTGGGCCTGGTCAAGGCCGGGGCAGCCGACTACATCGCCAAGCCCTGGGACGACACCAAGCTGCTGACCACGGTCAACAACCTGCTGGAGCTGTCCGAAGCGCGCCGCGAGCTGGAACGTCGGCGCGCGCGCGAGCGGCGCGGCCGTGAGCAGCTGACCCAGCGTTACGATCTGCGCGGGGCGGTGTTCGCCGACCCGGCCAGCGAACGCGCAATCGCGCTCGCCTGCCAGGTCGCACGCTCGGACCTGCCGGTGCTGATCACCGGCCCCAACGGCAGCGGCAAGGAGAAGATCGCCGAGATCATCCAGGCCAACTCGCCTGCCAGGCACGGCCCCTTCATTGCGCTCAATTGCGGCGCGTTGCCTGGCGAACTGATCGAAGCGGAGCTGTTCGGCGCCGAAGCCGGCGCATACACCGGCGCCAACAAGGCGCGCGAGGGCAAGTTCGAAGCCGCCGATGGCGGCACGCTGTTTCTGGACGAAATCGGCAACCTGCCGCTGGCCGGGCAGATGAAGCTGCTGCGCGTGCTGGAGACCGGCCGTTACGAGCGCCTGGGCTCCAACCGCGAACGTCATGCCAAGGTGCGGGTGATCAGCGCCACCAACGCCGATCTGCCGGCGATGATTCGCGATGGCAGCTTCCGCGAAGATCTGTACTACCGCCTCAACACGGTGGAAATCGCGTTGCCGGCCCTGGCCGAACGCCCTGGCGATATCGGCCCGTTGGCCGAGCACTTCCTGGCCGGCGAAAAACCCTTGTCCACGCAGGCACGCGATGCCTTGCAACGGCACGCCTGGCCCGGCAACGTGCGCGAGCTGCGCAACGTGCTGCAACGTGCGTCCCTGCTCGCGCAAGGTGCGCGCATCGAAGCCGGCGATCTGAACCTGCCGCGCGCGGCCGCAGCGCGCCCGGCCGCGCCGACCGCCGGCGAGCCGGATCGCGCCCGGATCGAGCAGGCGCTGGCGCGCGCGCAGGGCGTCATCGCCCAGGCCGCCGCCGAGCTGGGGCTGAGCCGGCAGGCGCTGTACCGGCGCATGGACCGCTACGGCATCAGCCAGGAGTAAGCCTGAGCATGTGGCAGCCACGTTCCTTCACCTTCTCGCTGTTCCTGCGCCTGCTGCCGGTGCTGGTGCTGGCCGCCGCCCTGCCCTGGTTCACCGCGTACTGGCTGGATCGCGGCTGGGAAGTGGCGGTGATCTCCGCCATCGTGCTGCTGGCGACGATGTGGTGGAGCCTGCAACGCGCCACTGCACCGATGCGCTCGCTGTTCCGCGCCCTGGCCGGCACCACCAGCAGCTACCGCGATGGCGAATACAACTTCGGCGTGTACTGGCGCGGCAGCGACGAACTGGCGCAACTGGTGCAGGCGCATGCGGAACTGGGCGAGGTACTGCGCGCGCAGCGGCGCAATCTGGTGCAACGCGAACTGATGCTCGACACCATGTTGCAGAACACCCCGGTGGCGATGCTGTTGGTCGTGGCCGGGGGCGATGGCGTGCGCCGCATCGGTTTCTCCAACAATGCCGCACGCAAGCTGTTGCACGACGGCCGCAAGCTCGAAGGCCAGCACCTGGACGACGTGCTCGCGCGCATGCCCGGCGAACTGCGCGATGCGCTGGCACGCGGCGGCGATTGCCTGTTCGCGGTGCGCGAGGACGGCGATGACGAAGACGACGAGCAGATCTATCACCTGTCACGCCGCAGTTTCCATCTCAATGGACGCGGCCACGAGCTGTTGCTGATCCGTACCTTGACCACCGAATTGCGGCGCCAGGAAGTGCAGACCTGGAAAAAAGTCATTCGCGTGATCAGCCATGAATTGAACAACTCGCTCGCACCGATCGCCTCGCTGGCGCATTCCGGCGCCGAGTTGCTGCGCCGCGAACGCACCGACCGGCTCGGCACGGTGTTCGAAACCATCGAAGAACGCGCCCGTCATCTGGAAGGTTTCATCCGCGGCTACGCGCGGTTTGCCAAGCTGCCGCAGCCGCAATTGCAGACCATCGAATGGGCGCCGTTCCTGGAACGTTTGCGGCAGCAGATTCCGTTCCAGCTGCAAGGCGCACTGAGCGATGTCTCCAGCCGCATCGATGCCGCGCAGATCGAGCAGGCGCTGCTCAACCTGCTCAAGAACGCGCACGAGGCGTGCAGCGAAGCGCAGCCGCCCAACAGCGATGTCGCCGTCCGCGTCACGCGCGTGCCGCAATGGCTGCGGATCGAAGTGCTGGACCGCGGCAACGGCATGAACGAGGCTGTGCTGCATAACGCACTGATGCCGTTCTACTCGACCAAGCGCAATGGCACCGGGCTCGGGCTTGCGCTCACCCGCGAGATCGCCGAAGCGCACGGCGGGCGCATCTCGCTGCACAACCGCGAACACGGCGGCTTATGCGTCACCTTGCTGCTGCCGGCGGCGGCGGCCGGCTAGTTCGCTGCAAGCGATCGCAGCGTTCAATCGCCGCGCAGCGTCCCGCGCTCCTGGATCCGTGGCTGTTTCAACGCACCGCAGGCATCGTCGGCACCGCTGGTGCGGGTGGCGGCGATGGCGCCGTAATAGCCAGCCCCCACGGTGTTGTCGACGAACTGCCCGCCTTGCGACGGACATTCGCCATCGGGCTTGATCCAGTCCGAAAACGCCGCGTACTTGCCGGCCCGGACAAAACGATTGGTCGCCACGTAGGTATTGTCAGAGGCATCGCGGGTACGCACGGCATCGCCGTTGACCTCGGTGAAGGTATTGCCTTCGATGCGGTTGCCGGAGGAGTGGCGCGCCAGGTAGATCGCGTGCACGAAACCCGAGGTCCGGGTGTCGTTTTCGATGGACATGAAGCGATTGCGTTCGATGCGGTTGTCGCGCGAGTTCTGCATGCGGATCGCCGCGAACGAATAGGCGGCCTCGCTGCTGCTGCCATGGATGCCACCGATCCGCTCGAAGGTCATGTTGCGGATGACATTGCCGCTGTTGCCGTCGGCGCTGCGCTTGCTGCTGCCCAGGTCCATCGCCATCCAGTAATTGCTGACCTTCAACCCGGCGAAGGTCAGCCGGGTGGCGGCATCACCACCGCCCTTCAGCGTGAACCAGGTCGCACCGCCGCGTCCGTCGAACCACGGTGGCGCGGCCGCATCCGGCGCAGCGATGAAGCGAATGGGCGCCCCGTTGGTGAAGGTCCATTGCACCGACTGCCGCAGATACGTGCCTGCGGCAATCACCACGTCCACCGCACCGCCCGGCCGCTGCTCCAGCAGCCGTTGCTGGGCAGCCGCCAGGCTCCGCAGCGCGGTCGTTGCGCTGGTGCCCGCGGCCGCATCGTTGCCGTCCGGCGCCAGATACAGCCGGTAGGTCTGCGCATGGGCTGACATGGGCAGCAGTGCCGCCAATGTCAGCAGTAATGTCACCCGCAACGCGCAACGTGACGTTTGCATCGTGCACCTCGTGATCGGTCGTGGCGGGCGTTGCCTGTGCACGGCACCACTGCACAGCGGCGGCCCGCCCCTTGCAGCGACGTGCAGCCACGCCGCACGCCTGGAAAACACGCTATTTCTTGGTCGGCCGCTCCCAACCTTCGATCACGGTCTGCCGTGGCCTCGCCACGCTGAGCTGGCCCGCCGGCGCATCGCGCGTGATCACCGAGCCGGCGCCAATCGTGGCCATTGCGCCGATCTCGATCGGTGCCACCAACGCGCTGTTGGACCCGACGAAGGCGCCATCGCCGATGGTGGTCTGCGACTTGTTCACCCCGTCGTAATTGCAGGTGATGGTGCCGGCGCCGATGTTGACCTTGCTGCCGATCACCGCATCGCCCAGGTAGGTCAGATGGTTGGCCTTGCTGCCCACGCCCATCGTGACCTTCTTGGTCTCGACGAAGTTGCCGATATGCACGCCATCGGCCAGCACGGTGCCAGGACGCAGCCGCGCGAACGGGCCGATCTGCACCGCCCCGTCGGTCACCACGCCTTCCAGGTCGCAGTGCGCGCGGACCTGCGTGCCGGCGCCCAGCGTCACATCGCGCAAGCGCACGAAGGGGCCGATCACCACGCCATCGCCCAGCGTCACATCGCCTTCCAGGACCACATCGATGTCCAGCTGCACGTCGCTGCCTACCGTCACCGAGCCGCGCTGCTCCACGCGCGCCGGGTCGGCCATGCGTACGCCCTGCAGGCAGAGCGCACGCGCCGCACGCAGCTGCCAGGCGCGCTCCAGCTGCGCCAGCTGCCAGGGGTCGTTGGCGCCTTCCACGTCCTGCGCATCGGCCACGTGCACCATGTCGGCCGGAGTGAAATCGGCAGCGGCGCTGGCGAACACGTCGGTGAGATAGAACTCGCCCTGTGCGTTCTCGTTGGACAGACCACCCAGCCAGCGGCGCAGCGCCGTGGACTCGGCAGTGAGGATGCCGGTGTTGATGGTGCGGATGCGGCGCTGCTCGTCATTGGCGTCCTTCTGCTCGACGATCGCGGCGACCTTGCCTTCGGCATCGCGCAGGATGCGGCCGTACCCGGTGGGATTGGGCACATCGGCCACCAGCACCGCCATGCGCCCGGGTGCGTGCAGCAACTGCAGCAGGTCCTGGCACTGGATCAGCGGCACATCGCCGTACAGCACCAGCACCGTCGCCGCATCCGGAATCGCATCCATCGCCTGTTGCACCGCATGCCCGGTGCCCAGTTGCTGACGCTGCTCGGCCCAGTGCAGGTCGTCCTGCGCGGCGAACGCCGCCTGCACCTGCTCGCCGCCATGCCCGTGCACCACATGGATCGCTGCCGGCTGCAGCTGCCGCGCGGTGGCGATCACATGTGCCAGCATCGGCTGGCCTGCCAGCGGCTGCAGCACCTTGGGCAGGGACGAGCGCATGCGCTTGCCCTCGCCCGCGGCCAGGATCACGACGTGCAAGGGCAGAGTCATCGAAGCGTTCCAGAACGTGGGAGCGCTAAATTCTAGTCGCTGTCCCGGCAATGCGTCGTGTCCCGCCTGCAGCACGCGCGACGATGACACTTTTCAAGCGCCGCTGCCGTTAGCATGAGCGCCCCTCCACGATGACCCGGCCTGCATGAGTCTGTTCCGCCAAGGCAGCCAATTCATGATCATTGGCGCCCTGCAGCTGGCGGTGGATTGCGGCATCTTCATCGCCGCCACCGCGGCCGGCATGCCTGCCGTGCCGGCCAATCTGCTCGGGCGGATCAGCGGCGCGGTGCTGGGCTTCTGGCTCAACGGCCGCTACACCTTCGCCCAGGACGGCGGTGCACGCCTGGGCTGGCCGCGTTTCCGTCGCTTTGCGCTGATGTGGCTGGCACTGACCCTCATCAGCACCTGGCTGTTGTCGGCGACAGTGGATCTGGTCGGCCTGCGTCAGGCCTGGCTGGCCAAACCGCTGGTGGAAGGTGGCCTGGCGATCGTGTCGTTTTTCCTGGGCCGGCACGTGGTGTATCGCTAGCGAGCGCGCTGACGTCAGCGCAGTCGCCGACAACGGTGCCGGGTTGGACCGACAGAAAACACGATCGGCGTTGCCGTCACCCGCACCGCCGAGGTCTGCGCCGTGCATGGCCCGCCTTGGACGCCACGCGAATCAGTGGCAGAAATCGCCCAGGCTGCGGACCAGCGCCGCGCGATGCAGCGCGTCCAGCTGCCATTGCGCCGCATACCGGGCGGCGGCATGCGCGGTATTGGCCGGGCATTGCGGCGCTGCACGTGCCGGCGCGACTTCGGCCAGTGCGTCGAGCAGTTCGCCTTGCAGCTGATCCAGACGCGTGCGCAGGCCCGCCAGATCCGGCCGCGCCGTGTCCGGCGCGCGCCCACGTTCGCGCCAGTGGTTCAGCAGTGCGTACTGCACCGACTTGTTGGCCTCGATCTGCGCAGCGAAGAAGCGCGCCGCATCGTCGGCATCCAGCCCGTGCGCAGGCGCCTGCTCGCGCACGCTCTGCAGCACCGCCGCCTCGCGGGTCTGGTCCAGCACCGGCTTGCCGCTGTCCCATTTGCTCAGCGCCACCGCATCGCCGATGGCGTTGCGTTGCACGATGCGGTCCAGCAATGGATCCAGCGGCGGCTGGCTGCGTGCCGGCAGCGCACACCCCAGCAACGCCACGGCCAGCAGGCCGCTCAGCGCGTAGCCACGAAAGTCATCGATCGTCCGGGTCATCGGGTGTTCCTCGATATGCAGGTGAGATGCCGCGCCGCCGGCAGCACAGCACAGCACAGCACAAGCCACGCAGTGTGCCTGCAGTCCCCGAGCCTGCAAGCCACCCCACGCATGCGCAGCGCCAGAAACGAAAACGCCGACACGAGGGTCGGCGTTTTCACTCCACACCTGGGTATGGCGGTGCAGCAGGTATCGCGTAACGAGCAAACGGGCGCGAGCCCGCGTGCTTAGTGCTTGAGGGTGCGACGCAGCCGTTCCAGTGCCTGCAGCTGCACGGTCGCTTCGGCCAGCCGACGCTGTGCATCGGCCACGTCCACGGTGTCGCCACGGTTGGCCAGCAGACGCTCGGCCTCTTCCTTGACCTTGCGCACGGCGGCTTCGTCGATGTCCTGGGCACGCACCGCGGTGTCGACCAGCACGGTCACCACCTGCGGCTGCACTTCCAGGATGCCGCCGGAAATGGCGAAGTCCAGGTGTTCGCCATTGGCGGTGGTGACCACCACCTTGCCCGGCTTCAGGCGCGTGATCAGCGGCGCGTGCTTGGGCGCGATGCCCAGCTCACCCAGCTCGCCGGTGGCCACGACCAGCGTCGCCTCACCGTGGAAGATTTCCTTCTCGGCGCTGACGATGTCGCAACGGATAGTGCTCATGGTGCCTCACTGTAGTGAGGCGGGAATCGGGAATCGGGAATCGGGATTGGGAAGAGCGGCTGGCTGCACGCTTTCCCTCTTCCTGTCGATTCCGACCTACCGATGACCCGCCTTTACGATTCCCGATTCCCGATTCCCGATTCCAGCCGCATAGCGGCTGGGATCCATCAGGCCTTGGCGCTCATCTTGTTGGCTTTCTCGACGGCTTCTTCGATGCTGCCGACCATGTAGAACGCCTGCTCCGGCAGGTGGTCGTACTCGCCGTCGCAGATCGCCTTGAAGCCGCGGATGGTGTCCTTCAGCGAGACGTACTTGCCCGGCGAGCCGGTGAACACTTCGGCCACGTGGAAGGGCTGGCTGAAGAAGCGCTCGATCTTGCGTGCGCGCGACACCGACTGCTTGTCTTCTTCGCTCAGCTCGTCCATGCCCAGGATCGCGATGATGTCCTTCAGTTCCTTGTACTTCTGCAAGGTCTGCTGGACGCGCTGGGCGGTGTCGTAATGCTCGTGGCCGATCACCAGCGGGTCCATCTGGCGGCTGGTGGAATCCAGCGGATCCACCGCCGGGTAGATACCCAGCGAGGCAATGTTACGGCTCAGCGTGACGGTGGAATCCAGGTGGGCGAAGGTGGTCGCCGGCGACGGGTCGGTCAGGTCGTCCGCGGGCACGTAGACGGCCTGGATCGAGGTGATCGAACCGCTCTTGGTCGAGGTGATGCGCTCCTGCAACACGCCCATTTCCTCGGCCAGGGTCGGCTGGTAGCCCACTGCCGACGGCATGCGGCCGAGCAGCGCGGACACCTCGGTACCGGCCAGGGTGTAGCGGTAGATATTGTCGACGAACAGCAGCACGTCCTTGCCCTTGCCGCTGGCGTCCTTCTCGTCGCGGAAGTACTCGGCCATGGTCAGGCCGGTCAGCGCCACGCGCAGACGGTTGCCCGGCGGCTCGTTCATCTGGCCGTACACCATCGCGACCTTGTCCAGCACGTTGGAGTCTTTCATCTCGTGGTAGAAGTCGTTGCCCTCGCGGGTACGCTCGCCCACGCCGGCGAACACGGACAGACCCGAGTGCGCCTTGGCGATGTTGTTGATCAGCTCCATCATGTTGACGGTCTTGCCGACGCCGGCGCCGCCGAACAGGCCGACCTTGCCGCCCTTGGCGAACGGGCACATCAGGTCGATGACCTTGATGCCGGTTTCCAGCAGCTCGGTGCTGGAGGACTGGTCTTCGTACGACGGCGCAGCGCGATGAATTTCCCAATGGTCCGATGCCTGCACCTCGCCAGCTTCGTCGATCGGACGACCCAGCACGTCCATGATGCGGCCCAGCGTCCCGGCACCGACCGGCACCGAAATCGCACGCTCGGTGTTGGTGGCCAGCAGGTTGCGCTTCAGGCCGTCGGTGGAGCCGAGCGCAATGGTGCGCACAACGCCGTCGCCGAGCTGCTGCTGCACTTCCAGGGTGATTTCGGTGCCATCGACCTTCAACGCGTGATAGACCTTCGGCACTTCATTGCGCTGGAATTCGACGTCGACGACCGCGCCGATGATCTGAACGATCTTGCCCTGACTCATTTGGATAACTCCACTAATGTCTGTTCGATTCTTGTGTCGGGAATGGGGAATCGAGAATGGGGAATGGGAAGATCAAGAGCACCGACGGCCTTGCCTATTCCCGTTTTCCGATTCTCCATTCCCGGCTAGACAGCGGCCGCGCCGCTGACGATTTCCGAAATTTCCTGGGTGATCGCCGCCTGGCGCGCCTTGTTGTAGACCAGTTGCAAGGTGCCGATCATCTTGTTGGCGTTGTCGCTGGCGGCCTTCATCGCCACCATGCGCGCGGCATGTTCGGAGGCCACGTTTTCCAGCACGGCCTGGTACACCAGCGACTCGATGTAACGCGTCATCACGTGCTCCAGCACGGTCGCGGCATCGGGTTCGTACAGGTAATCCCAATCGTGGTGGGCCACCTTGTGCTCGGCGGCCGGCAGCGGCAGCAGCTGATCGAAGCTGGCCTTCTGCGTCATCGTGTTCACGAAGCGGTTGTAGACCAGATACACGCGGTCTACCTTGCCCTCGACGAACGCATCCAGCATCACCTTGATCACGCCGATCAACTGCTCGATCTGCGGGCTGTCACCCAGATGGGTGACGCTGCCGACCATGTTGACCTTGATGCGACGGAAGAACGCCGAGGCCTTCTGCCCGATGGTCACCACGTCGATCTCGGCACCTTTGTCCTGCCACGGGCGCACTTCGCCCAGCATCTTGCGGAACAGGTTGTTGTTCAGGCCGCCGGCCAGGCCGCGGTCCGAAGAGATCACGATGTAGCCGACCCGCTTGACCTGCTCACGCTCGACCAGGAACGGATGCTGGTAGTCGGTGCTGGCCTGCGCCAGATGCCCGATCACCTGCTTCATCGCCTGCGCGTACGGACGCGAGGTCTTCATGCGGTCCTGCGCCTTGCGGATCTTGGAGGCCGAGACCATTTCGAGCGCGCGCGTCACCTTGCGGGTGTTCTGCACGCTCTTGATCTTGGTTTTGATTTCGCGTCCGCCTGCCATACTCGCTCGCTTCGCTCGCTTAGTGGGAATGGGGAATCGTGAATCGGGAATTGGCACAGCCAACCCGCTTTGACGATTCCCTATTCTCGATTCCCGATTCCCGCAGCTGGATTTACCAGCTGCCCGTGGTCTTGAACTCTTCGATGCCCTTCTTGAAGGCAGCTTCGATGTCGTTGTCCCAGCCGCCGGTGGCGTTGATCTTGGAGATCAGCTCGCCCTGGGTGTTGGCGAAGTGCGCGTGCAGGCCTTCTTCGAACGCCAGCAGCTTGTTGACCGGCACTTCATCGAGGTAACCCTCGTTGACGGCGTAGATCGACAGCGCCTGGTTGGCGATGGACATCGGCGCGTACTGCTTCTGCTTCATCAGCTCGGTGACGCGCTGACCGCGCTCGAGCTGCTTGCGGGTGGCTTCGTCCAGGTCCGAGGCGAACTGCGCGAACGCCGCCAGCTCGCGGTACTGCGCCAGCGAGATACGGATGCCGCCGGACAGCTTCTTGATGATCTTGGTCTGGGCCGCACCACCGACGCGCGACACCGAGATACCGGCGTTCACGGCCGGGCGGATGCCGGCGTTGAACAGGTCGGTTTCCAGGAAGATCTGGCCGTCGGTGATCGAGATCACGTTGGTCGGCACGAATGCGGACACGTCGCCGGCCTGCGTTTCGATGATCGGCAGCGCGGTCAGCGAACCGGTCTTGCCGGTCACCGCACCGTTGGTAAACTTCTCCACGTACTCCTCGGACACGCGCGCAGCGCGCTCAAGCAGGCGGGAGTGCAGGTAGAACACGTCGCCCGGATAGGCTTCGCGACCCGGCGGGCGCTTGAGCAGCAGCGAGATCTGGCGGTAGGCCACGGCCTGCTTGGACAGGTCGTCGTACACGATCAGCGCGTCTTCACCGCGGTCCATGAAGTACTCGCCCATGGTGCAGCCGGCATACGGGCTGATGTACTGCATCGCGGCCGACTCGGACGCGGTCGCAGCCACCACCACGGTGTGCGCCAGCGCGCCGTTCTCTTCGAGCTTGCGCACGATGTTGGCAACGGTCGAGGCCTTCTGGCCGATCGCCACGTACACGCACTTGATGCCGGTGCCCTTCTGGTTGATCACCGCATCGATCGCCAGCGCGGTCTTGCCGGTCTGACGGTCACCGATGACCAGCTCGCGCTGGCCGCGGCCGATCGGAATCATCGCATCGACCGACTTGTAACCGGTCTGCACCGGCTGGTCGACCGACTTGCGCCAGATCACGCCCGGCGCCACACGCTCCACCGGTGCGGTCTGGGTGGCGCCCAGCGGGCCCTTGCCATCGATCGGCTCGCCCAGCGCGTTGACCACGCGACCGAGCAGCTCCGGACCGACCGGCACTTCCAGGATGCGGCCGGTGGTCTTGGCCACGTCGCCTTCGCGCAGGTTTTCGTAATCGCCCAGCACCACGGCGCCGACCGAATCGCGCTCCAGGTTCAGTGCGAGCGCGAAGGTGTTGTTCGGCAGTTCGATCATTTCGCCCTGCATCACGTCGGCCAGGCCGAAGATGCGCACGATGCCGTCGGACACGCTGGTCACGGAGCCTTCGTTGCGCGACTCTGCGGACAGCTTGACCGCCTCGATGCGGGTCTTGATCAGGTCGCTGATTTCGGAGGGGTTGAGCGTGGTTGCCATCGTTCAGTCCTAGGTGCCGGCCGCGAGGGCCATGCGTTTATGTGAATTCAGTGGGCGAGCGAGCTTTGCAGACGCGCAAGCTTGCCCTTCAGCGAGCCGTCGATGACCACGTCGCCGGTGTCGATCACCGCGCCGCCGATCAACGAGGCGTCCACCGCGGTGGTGATGTCCACCTCGCGGCCGAAACGCTTCTTCAGCGCAGCAGCGATCGTGTCCAGTTCCGCCTGGCTCATTGCAGCCGCCGAGGTCACCGTCGCCTTGACGACGTGTTCGGCTTCGGCCCGCAGCTGTTCGTATAGTCCTGCCACTTCCGGCAGCAGCGACAGCCGCTGCGCGTCGGCCAGCAGGCCGAGGAAACGCAGATAGTCTTCGCTCGCCTGCGGCGGTGCCAGCAACGTTACTGCCTGATCCTGGCGCAGGGCCGGGTTGAGCAGCAGCGCTGCCACGCGCGGGTCACCGGCCACCTGCGCCGAAAATGCCAGCGCATCGGACCAGGGCGCGAAGTTGCCGCCCTCACGCGCGATCGCAAACGCGGCGCGGCCGTACGGACGGGCAAGTGTGAGGGCCTGACTCATCGATTAAATCTCCGCCGCCAGCTCGTCGAGCAGCGCCTTGTGGGCGTTGGCATCGATTTCGCGCTTGAGCAGCTTCTCGGCACCGCTGACGGCCAGCACGGACACCTGCTTGCGCAGTTCCTCGCGGGCACGCGTGGCGGACGCGTCGATCTCGGTCTGTGCCAGATCCTTCTGGCGGTTGGCTTCGGCAATTGCCTCGTGCTTGGCCGCTTCGATGATCTGGTTGGCGCGCGCATGGGCCTGATCGATGATCTCGTTGGCCTTGGTGCGTGCGTCCTTCAGTGCTTCGTTGACCTTTTCCTGCGCCTGCGCCAGATCCTTCTGACTGCGATCGGCCGCAGCCAGACCTTCAGCGATCTTTTGCTGACGCTCTTCGATCGCCTGCAGCAGCGGCGGCCAGATCTTGGTCGCGACGATCCAGATCAGACCGGCGAAGGCCAGCGCCTGGGCAAAGATGGTAAGGGTGATATCCATGGGTCGCTCAATCGCTGTTTAGGGGTGAAAGCGCCACCGCGGGGCGACGCTTTCCGACCTTCATCCGCGGGGGCAACCGCACGCGGTTGCCTCCACATCCTGCTACCGCTGGATCAGCCGGCAGCCTGCGACAGACGTTCGATGAACACCTGGGCCAGCGGGTTGGCGAAGGCGAACAGCAGGCCGACAGCGACGCTGATGATGAACGCGGCGTCGATCAGGCCGGCGGTGATGAACATGCGGACCTGCAGCACCGGGATCAGTTCCGGCTGGCGCGCGGCAGATTCCAGGAACTTGCCAGCCATGATGGCCAGACCGAGGCCGGCACCCAGCGCGGCCAGGCCGATCATGATGCCGACGGCAAGGACGGTGGAGCTCTGGACTTGAGCGAGGTTGGTCAGGACGGCGAGGTACATGGTGATCTCCGAACGAAAGTTTCTAAGGGTGATGGATGAATCGGGATGAAGCAGATGAAGGGTGCAGCAAACTCAGTGACTGTCTTCGGCAAGGCTCAGATACACGATCGACAGCATCATGAAAATGAAGGCCTGCAGCGGAATCACCAACAGGTGGAACAGCATCCAGCCGAGGCCGAATACGCCGCCAGCGACCATGCCGGCGATGCCCGCACCGCCCAGCACCCAGATCAGCAGGAAGACGATCTCGCCGCCGAACATGTTGCCGAACAGTCGCATCGCCAGCGAAATCGGCTTGCTCAGCCACTCGACGATGTTCAAGAGCAGGTTGAACGGCATCATCCACTTGCCGAACGGCGCCGTGAGGAATTCCTTGGTCATGCCGCCCACGCCCTTGGAGCGCAGCGAGAAGACGATCATCAGGAAGAACACGCTGATCGACATGCCCAGGGTGGCATTGACGTCGGCGGTCGGCACCGGCTTCCAGGCGTGGATACCGGCCCAGCCCAGCGGGATGGCGATGAAATCGGCCGGGATCATCTTGATGAGGTTCATCAACAGGATCCAGAAGAAGATGGTGATCGCGATCGGCGTCACCAGCTTGCTGCTGCCGTGATAGGTGTCCTTGGCCTGGCGGTCGACGAACTCCAGGCAGATCTCGACGAACGCCTGCCACTTGCCCGGCACGCCGGCGGTGGCATTACGGGTCGCCGTCCAGAACGCCAGGACCATGACCAGGCCCATCAACACCGCCATGACCAGGGTGTCGACGTGGATGGTCCAAAACGTGCCGCCACCCTCGCGAACCGGATAGATCAGGTTCTGCAAGTGATGCTGGATATAGGAGGTAGGTGTTGCTGCCTCGCCCGCCATGTGTCCGGAGCCCTTTAAGTTCGAATCAACGCCTGGCCAGAGCCAGAACCTGAAAAATCAGCCCGATGGCGATACCCGCCAGCAAGGCCAGAGGAGGCAGCCGCCACAGGCCGAAGCCGAGCGCCAGCGCCACGAAAACCAACACCCACTTCAACACCATCGCCAGAATCAGCCGGACCATGGCAATGCCGGCTGCCTGAATACCGCCACCTAGCGCGGTACGTGCTGCCACCCAACCGCCCAGCACCGTCGCAAACCCGGTCAATGCCAGACCGGCAGAGTAACGGGGACCGACCAACAGCAACCCCAGACTGGTTATAGCTACGGCGGCAAGCGGATATACCGCAGCGCGCAGCATCAACCGCCGACCCGCGTCAACGGAGTTCAGCACTACGGTTACCTTACGTGTGAATGAGTGGGAAGCGCAGATGCGCCTCGTCGAGCCGCGAAAGTATAGCAATGGGACAAATTGCGAGACAACCGGCAGAGGTCATCCGTTGCTGCGGCGCACCAGACAGGGGGCGCCGCAGCGGGTGGGAACTTTGCCACAAACTGGCGGTCATAACCGCCGAGGCCTGCACATCCTCGTCGAAAGGTTCCGCCGCAGGTCGCGTATGGGAGCCCCGGGCCACCGGGGCTCCTGCTTTTTTACGCATTTTGTCGCACCCTCCCACCTTCCCATCGGCGGTCCAATCAGAGCAGTCGCTGCGCGACGCCGAATGGTATCGCTTCGCTGTTGGCGCCCCACTGCGCAGCGCACGACCAATGTCGGAGCGCCTGCGGCAGCGGACCGTTTTGTCCGATTGCTATCTTGCCCTTCACGCGTATGCGACAGCTCCTTCACTTATGGAAGACGCCGTCTTATCGAAGATGCGCGGCACAGGCCCAACCGCCTGACCATTCCAAGAATCGGAGCTCCCCATGAAACACCTCCTCGCACTGGCCATCCCGTGCGTATTGGCTGCCGCCTATGCCGCGCCGGCGCACGCCGAAGATACCGATGACCGCTTCCAGATCCGTCTGGGCGCGATGAACATCGACAACGACAACACCTTGCGTGGCAACACCGTGGTGGCCGGCAACGAAATCGCGCTGGACCAGGATTTCGATTTCGGTGGCAAGGAGTGGGAGCCGCGCATTGATGGTGTGTTCCGCATGAGCACCCGTCAGCGCCTGATCTTCGACTACTTCAAGTACGACAAGGATCGCCGCGAGACCCTGGGTGAAGACGTCAGCGCCGGTGGCTTCACCGTGCCGAGCGGCAGCTTCATCAAGGGCGAGCTCAAGTACCAGGTGGCGAGCCTGGTGTACGACTACTCCGTGGTCGACACCCCGGAATTCAGCCTGGGCCTGCAGATCGGTGCCGAATACGCCAAGGTCGAGGCGAACGCATACGCCGACCTGGGCGACGTGTTCACCGGCGACGTGCTGGACGAAAGCGAAGACGGCGTGGCGCCGGTGGTCGGTATCCGCTTCACTGCACGTCCGAGCGAGCATTGGCTGTTCAACGTGCAGGGCCAGTACCTCAACACCAGCTGGGGCGACTTCGGCGACTATTCGGGCGACCTGAGCCGCGCCAACGCGATGGCCGAATACCGCTTCACCAAGAACTTCGGCATCTTCGCCGGCTACGACTGGTTCAAGCTCGACGTCGACCAGCGCGGCAGCGACGGCCTGATCGGCCTGAAGCAGGAGTTCAAGGGCCCGGTGGCCGGCGTGACGTTCGCGTTCTGATTCTTTCGGGCCCCGGAACCCGGGGCCCGAAAAAGCAGCTTCATGCAGAACCCCGCAGCGATGCGGGGTTTTGTCGTTTAACGGATGCGTGGCAAGTAACCGACGCGGCTGCAACCCAGGGCAGCAGCGGACACACGCTCAGGGCGGCTTGGTCGCACCCGCTACCAACAGATGCTGGTGCGTGGTGCAGTAGCACTCGTCGTGCCAACCGTAGTGCGGATCGGTGCAGATCGCATGCTGCACCGTTGCCGGCAGCGACGCCACGTCGCTGCGCAAGTCGCGCTTCAGCGAGACGAACACCGAGCCCGGATGTGGCCAGTCGGTCCGCCGCGGCGGCTCGGCGATACGGTTGCCGCTGGCCAGTTCGCGCTGCAGCAGCGCCTGCAGTTCAGGACACAGATCGCCCTGCCCCATCACGACCTCCATGCGTCGACTCACCACCGCGGCGACCGCACCACACGCGGCGGCAAGGCCGTGCGGAACGGCGCCTACTTCTTCTTCGCGATGTACAGGTCGGTGATGGTGCCGTCGTAGACCTCGGCGGCCATGCCGACCGACTCGCTCAGGGTCGGATGCGCATGGATGGTGTGGCCGATGTCTTCGGCTTCGGCGCCCATCTCGATGGCCAACCCGATCTCGGCCAGCAGGTCGCCGGCGTGCACGCCGACGATGGCACCACCGATGATGCGATGGGTGTCTTCGTCGAAGATCAGCTTGGTGAAGCCCTCGGTGCGGCCGATGCCGATCGCACGGCCGCTGGCCGCCCATGGGAACTTGGCCACGCCGACCTTCAGGCCCTTGGCCTTGGCCTCGGTCTCGGTGACGCCGACCCAGGCGATTTCCGGGTTGGTGTAGGCCACCGACGGGATCACCCGCGCCACCCACTCCTTCTTCTCGCCGGCAGCCACTTCGGCGGCCAGCTTGCCTTCGTGGGTGGCCTTGTGCGCCAGCATCGGGTTACCGACGATGTCGCCGATGGCGAAGATGTGCGGCACGTTGGTGCGCATCTGCCGATCGACCGGAATGAATCCGCGATCGGTGACGGTAACGCCGGCCTTTTCCGCGCCGATCTTCTTGCCATTGGGCGAGCGGCCCACGGCCACCAGCACGCGGTCGAACGCTGTGGCCTGCAGGCCGGGCTTGTCGCCTTCGCTGGCCGCTTCGAACGACACCGTGATGCCGCTGGCGTCGGCCTTGACGTCGGTGGCCTTGGTCTTGAGGTGGACCTCCACGCCCTGCTTCTTCAGCCGATCGGCCAGCGGCTTGACCAGGTCCTTGTCGGCACCTGGCATCAGCTGGTCCATGAACTCGACCACGGTGACCTTGCTGCCGAGCGCGCTGTACACCGTGGCCATTTCCAGGCCGATGATGCCGCCGCCGACCACCAGCAGGGTCTTGGGGATGTCGTGCAGTTCCAGCGCGTCGGTGGAATCCATCACGCGCTTGTCGTCCCACGGGAAGTTGGGCAGCTTCACCGCCTGCGAGCCGGCGGCGATGATGCAGTGCTCGAAGCGCAGCAGCTGGGTCTTGCCGTCGTCGCCGACGATCTCCAGCTCGTTGGGCGACACGAACGACGCCACGCCGGTGACGGTACGCACCTTGCGCTGCTTGGCCATGCTGGCCAGGCCGCCGGTGAGCTTGCCGACCACCTTTTCCTTGTACTCGCGCAGCTTGTCCAGGGTGATCTGGGGCTGGCCGAAGTCCACGCCAAAGTCGCCGGCATGCGCCACTTCGTCGATCACCGCGGCGGCATGCAGCAGCGCCTTGGACGGGATGCAGCCGACGTTGAGGCAGACCCCGCCCAGGCTGGCGTAGCGCTCGATCAGCACCGTGTCCAGGCCCAGGTCGGCGGCGCGGAACGCGGCGGTGTAGCCGCCGGGGCCGGCGCCGAGCACCACCATCTTGCATTCGATATCGGCCGGCTTGCCGCTGGCCAGTGCCGGCTTGGACGGCGCCGGTTCGGCCGGGGCGCGATGCGACGGCGTCACCGGCGGCTTGCTGCCGGGCGCGGCAGCTGCCGGGGCCGCAGCAGGCGCAGCGGCCTTGGTCTCGGCCTTCGGCGCGGCGGGTGCGGCAGCGGCCTCGCCTTCGGTTTCCAGCAGCAAGACCACTGCGCCTTCGGACAGGGTGTCGCCAATCTTGACCTTGAGCTCCTTGACCACGCCGGCGGCCGAGGACGGCACTTCCAGCGTGGCCTTGTCCGACTCCAGCGTCACCAGGCCCTGGTCCTTGACCACGCTGTCGCCGACGGCGACCAGCACTTCGATGACGGGGACATCGCTGTAATCGCCGATGTCGGGAACCTTGATTTCAATGACCGCCATTTGCTTCTCCTGTGGCTCAACCGGCCGTGCCGGCAAGCGTCTGCTGGAGTTCATCCAGCGACGATTCGATTTGGGTCCAGCGCTTGTCGCGCTTGTTTTGTTTGCTTTCGCTGGCTTCGATCAGCAACGCGGCCTGCTGCAGCAGCAGCTCGCCGGCGCCGCAGCTGGGGCGGGTGCCGCTGTAACGCACGCCATCGACCTGGAACGACAGCACCTCGCCCTCGCTTACCGGCGCGCTGCGGCCGGCTGGCGCCAGTTGCGTCAGTGCGCCGCTCCAGTGGCTGACCAGACGCTCTGCCAATGCCGCCGGGATCGGGATCTCCACCGTTTCCGGGGTCTGCTCGGTGCGGAACTGCACGCTGCCGCGGTCGCTCTGGCTGACCCAGCTGTAGACGCGCTCATCGGCGCGGCTATGCCGCAGGGTCCAGTCGGCACCATCCTTGCCCGGCACCAGCGACACCCCGCTTTCCACGCCGCGGGTAGGCAGCGTCAGCAACGCCAGGCTCGGCCTGGTACCGGCGTCGAGCAGCGTGGTCACCGCGGTGCCGTAGTTGCCCACCGCCGGCGGCCAGCCGCGCCCGAGCGTGCTCTCGCACTGGCGTGCCGCCGCCGATGTCCACGGCAGCACGCCCAGCAGGGCAAGCGTCAGCAGCGCTGCTCTCACAGCAGGACGCGGCGCATGTCGGCCAGCACCTGGCTGAGGTAGGTGGTGAAGCGTGCGGCCAGCGCGCCGTCGATGACGCGGTGGTCGTAGCTCAACGACAACGGCAGCATCAGCTTGGGCGCGAACTCCTTGCCGTTCCACACCGGCTGCATCGCCGACTTGGACACGCCCAGGATCGCCACTTCCGGCGCATTGATGATCGGCGTGAATGCGGTACCACCGATGCCGCCGAGCGAGCTGATCGAGAAGCAGCCGCCGCTCATGTCGGCCGGGCCGAGCTTGCCGTCGCGCGCCTTCTTGGCCAGCTCGCCGCTTTCCTGCGCGATCTGCAGCACGCCCTTCTTGTCGACGTCGCGGATCACCGGCACGACCAGGCCGTTCGGCGTATCGGCGGCGAAGCCGATGTTGATGTACTTCTTCAACGTCAGGTTTTCGCCGGCCGCATCCAGCGAGGCATTGAACTCGGGGAACTTCTTCAACGCCGCGGCACTGGCCTTGACCAGGAAGGCGAGCATGGTCAGCTTGATGCCGGCCTTCTCGTTCTCCTTGTTCAGCGCCACGCGCAGCGCTTCCAGGTCGGTGATGTCAGCCGATTCGAACTGGGTGACGTGCGGAATCATCGCCCAGTTACGCGCCAGGTTGGCACCGGAAATCTTCTTGATGCGCGACAGCGGCTGGGTCTCGGTCTCGCCGAACTTGCTGAAGTCCACCTTCGGCCAGGCCAGCAGGTTCAGACCATTGCCGCCACCGGCCGGCGTAGCACCGGCTGCGGCAGGCGTGCCGCCGCTGAGTGCGGCCTTGACGAAGCGCTGCACATCCTCACGGGTGATACGGCCGCCCTTCTCGCTGCCCTTGAGCTGGTTCAGGTCCACGCCGAGCTCGCGTGCGAACACGCGCACCACCGGGCTGGCGTAGGCCACCTTGGACGGCAGCACGCTGTCGGCGTCGAAGGTCACCGGCGGGCTGGACGGGCTGCCGGCGGACGGCTGGCCGCCCTGCGCAGGCTGCGCGGCCTCGCTGGAGCGAGCGCCCTGCACCTGTGCGATCTCGCGCTGGGCCAGCTTGTCCGGCACCGCGGACACCGCGACCGGCTCGACCTTGCCGGCGGTTTCGGCGGTGTCGGTGCTGGGCTTGGCCGGAGACTGCGCCGCACCGGCGCCGCCATCGCTGGCAGCGATGATCGCCACCACGTTGCCCTGCGAGAGCGTGTCGCCGACCTTGACCTTGAGTTCCTTGACCACGCCGGCGGCCGAGGACGGCACTTCCATCGTGGCCTTGTCCGATTCCAGCGTGACCAGGCTCTGGTCCTTGGCGACGGTATCGCCGACGGCGACCAGCACCTCGATCACCGGGATGTCGGTGTAGTCGCCGATATCGGGCACGCGGGCCTCGACCAGGCCGCCTTCCGAAGACGCGGCCGGCTCGGCCTTGGCGGCAGGCGCCGGCGCGGCCGCGGCCTTGGCCGGGGCGGCGGGAGCGGCGGCCGGTGCAGGTGCCGCGGCGGTTTCGGCGCCGGCATCGGCCACTTCGATCAGCGCGACCAGCGCGCCCTGCGACAGCGAATCGCCGACCTTGACCTTGATCTCCTTGACCACGCCGGCCACCGACGAAGGCACTTCCATCGTGGCCTTGTCCGATTCCAGCGTGACCAGGCTCTGGTCCTTGCTGACCGTATCGCCGACCGACACCAGCACCTCGATTACCGGGACATCGCTGTAGTCACCGATATCGGGGACAAGTGCTTCCTTGATTTCGGCCATACGGGGAACTCCGGCAACAGAATGGGGAAACCCCTATTGTGGCCGGCTGCGGCCCGCAGCGCCAACCATTGCCGTGGAAAAAGTCGCGCATCGGGCGGGACGCAGCGTTCGCAGGCGCAGGCGCAGGATCATTTCGACGCGTGGCGATCGACCCGCAACAGTTGCAATGGCTCACCCGAGGGCAAACGATACGCCAGCGCATTGTCCAGGCCGTCGAGCGCTTCGACCCGTGCACACAGCTGTTGCGCGCGTGGTCGCAGTGCACGCGCCTGCGGCTCGATCAGGCGCTCGATGCGCGTTTCCACCCCCTCCAGCGACCGCAGCTGCAGATCGTTTCCGGTCAGTGCCGACTGCACCGCGCCGGCGACGACATCGCCGATCAGCTGCGGCAGCAGCTCGGCCACCATCGCGCCGATGTCGTCATCGATATCGATCGAGGTCAGCTGGCTTTTCCCGAAGCTCTGCTTCAGGCGCGTGTCGATCTTTTCGCGCACGGCCGCCAGTTGCACGCGCGTGGCCTCGGGGCTGCGGCTGAAGCCGGCCGCCACCTCGCCCAGCGCGGTGACGGCGATATCGGCCGCTTCGCGCCCGACCTCCTGCGCCAGCGGCACTACCTCGCGGGTCTGCCGCTCGAACTGGATCAACCGGGCGCGATCGTCCGCGCTCAATGCGACCCAGCGGTCGTCGACGAACAACGCGCCCTGACGCAGCACCAGCCGCTGCGGCGCGCCCGACGTGTCCGACGTGTCCGACGTGTCCGAGGTACCCGGGGTGCGGATCAGGATCACGCTGCGCGGGTTGAGCGTGAGGTCGTAGTCGCTGCTGACGTTGCAGTGCAGATCGTCGGCGCTGGCGGCCTGTCCGGCGACCAGCAGGCCCAGCAGCAGGCCCGCTGCCCTCGGTCGTGCGTGCTTGATCGCCATCTGGTCGTTTCCGTTATGGGTTGGGGGCAGCATGCCTGCGCACGTGGCGCACTTGCCCGTGCCGGAGGCTGGCATGACTTCCGGCCGCTGGCTGCGCCGTCGCCAGCACGGCCGGCACTGCGGTGCTCACACGTGCTGGCTGGACCGGCCGCATGCGGGCAGCTGGCGCCAACGGCGCCCTTCGCCCCACGGATGCCTCGATCGTGGAATGGCTGGGTGGCGATCCAACCTCGTTAATCCAGCGCGTCGCGCAGCGGCTGCCAGGCGTCGCACAGCCGTGGCAGCGACCATGCCGCATTGGCCGGGCTGGTGGATGGCAACGCCCACATCGGCACGGCATGCAACGCAACCGGCAGCAGCGGCCACACATGCCGGCGCCATGCCTGCGCGGCGGCCGCGCCATTGCAGGCCACTGCGCGCAGCTGCGGCAGCGTGGCCAGCCGCGCCGCCAGCGGGTTGACCACGATGCTGCTGGCGACGATGGCCGTGTCCAGGCTGCCGCGCCGCGCGCATTGGCCGATCACATCCCACAGGCCGATCCCGCAGCCGGCCAGCGCCTGCAGCCGGGCCGGATACGCCAACCCGGCATCGATGCCCAGCAATGCCTGCATCAGCGGCCAGAAACGGTTGCGCGGATGGGCGTAGTACATCGATGCCTGCAACGAGGCGTTGCCGGGCATCGAGCCGAGCACCAGGACACGGCAATCGTTAGGAATGTGCGCTGGAAGGCCCTGCAAGACGTCGGTTTTCATCACAACGGTCGCATCTGCGTGAATGCCTTTTTCAGCTTGCCCATTGCAGCCACGGCCTTCTCCGGAAACTTGCTGAACAAACGAAATTTTAGCGAGCCACGGGTGGGCGTGGATTCAGATTTTCAGGAATAGCTTTGGCGCGGCCCACTCCACGGGCCCAACAAGAATACTGAGGAGACCCCCAATGCGTGCCATTTCCATCCTGAGCCTGGCTGCCGTATCCGCACTTGCGTTTGCCCCGTCTGCATTTGCACAAGACACCACCTACACCGGCGATACCTCCTCGGCTTCCACCAGCGCCGACAGCGCCTCCGGAAAGCATTGGGCAGTGGTCGGCGGTGTTGCGCTGATCAAGCCGAAGAACGATCCGGCCCCGGGCCTGGACGTGGATGGCGGCCCGGCGCCGACGCTGAGCGCCAGCTACTACATCAACGACAACTGGGCCGTTGAGCTGTGGGGCGCCGCCGACAAGTTCAACCACCGTGTCAACGCCGATGGCGTGGGCAAGATCGGTACCGTCGAGCAGCAGCCGATCGCCATCAGCGGCCAGTACCACTTCGGCCAGGCCGATAACGTGTTCCGTCCGTTCGTGGGCGTGGGCTACTACGAGTCGAACTTCAGCAACGAGAAGATCGACGCGGCGTCGGCCACCGGCCAGCACGTGGGCCTGGACACCGCCAAGGGTGTCATCGGCACCGTCGGCGTGGACATGAACATCAACTCCACCTGGTTCGCACGTGCCGACGCCCGCTACATGCGTTCGCGTCCGGAACTGCGCGTGGGCGGCCAGGGCACCGGCAGCGAGCTGGAACTGGATCCGTGGACCGTCGGCTTCGGCGTCGGCGCGCGCTTCTAAGCACGCGCAGGCAAGCGACGTTTCAGTCGAACAAAAACGGGCCGCAAGGCCCGTTTTTTTATGCGCGTGGAAAGCGCGGTGCTGCATCGATTGCGAAGCGCTGAATCTCGCACGCGATCTGCGTGGGAACGCTGCGTGCGAGGGGTAGCCCGCCCACGTCCGTGCCCTTCCATACCAGCGCGATTGCGATCGCCGGTGCGGGTGATAACGGTGGTGCCAGTGCCAGTGCCAGTGAAGCATCGCCATTCGCTACGTACGCGCGCCAGCTCACCGCCAGTAGACGCTGCCGCGCAGGCGCGCACTGCGCCAGCGCCACCACAGCAAGGTGGCATAGGCCAGCGCGTAGCCGAGCAAGACGCCGGCCGCGCCCAACAGGCTGGCGTGGCTGAGCCACCCTTCCGTTGGCCAGGCCGCTCCCTGCCAGGTGCTGCGCCACCCCTGCACCATGCCCGCGATCACGCGCACCACCACCAGCGCGGTCAGGGCCAGCACCAGCCACAGGTTGGGCCGGTAGAACAGGCCCTGCTGGGTGCGCTCGAAGCGGGTCAGGCGCAACGCCAGCAAGCCCAGCGCCAGCCCGCAGGCCCAGCCGAAGGCGGCGTGGCTGATCGCGCCCGGCCAGAACGCGGCAGCGATCAGTACGAAGATCACAAACAACACGGTGGACAGGCCGGCCGAGACCAGATTGATCATCAACAGCCAGCCACGTGCCTGCCGCCGCGCGGTACCGACACGAAAGCGCTGCACCAGCGACAACGGCAACAGCACCGCAAGTACCGCCAGGGCGATGATCACGGCCAGCGGAATGGCGAGGAGAAGTGGCATCGGATGCTCGGTGGCGGCAAGGAGTGACCAGCACGACGTAGCGCGCGGCCGTCAGGTGGACGTGGACGGCGCGCTCGGAACCGACGTGTCCGCGTGGTGCATGCCGACGCCGAGCACCGACCGCGCCCGCCTGGCGGTGAGCGCGGTCGGTTTGTTAGCCGCTCTCAGAACGCCGGCAACACCGCGCCTTTGTACTTCTGCTCGATGAACGCCTTTACTTCCGGGCTGGTCAAGGCCTTGGCCAGCTTCTGCACGCGCGGATCGTCCTTGTTGTCCGGGCGCGAGACCAGGAAGTTCACGTACGGCGAGTCCTTGCTTTCGATCGCCAGCGCGTCGCGGGTCGGGTTGAGGCCGGCGTCGAGCGCGTAGTTGGTGTTGATCAGCGCCAGGTCGACCTGGTCGAGCACGCGCGGCAGCATCGCCGAGTCGAGTTCGCGGAACTTCAGCTGCTTGGGGTTCTCGACGATGTCGCGCTGGCTGGACAGGGCGTTGCTCGGATCCTTGAGTTTGATCACGCCCGCCTTGTCCAGCAGGATCAGCGCGCGGCTGTTGTTGCTGGGGTCGTTGGGAATCACCACGTCGGCGCCGTTGGGCAGTTCGGCCAATGCCTTGAACCGGCGCGAATACGCGCCGAACGGTTCGATATGCACGCCGACCACGGTCACCAGCTGGCTCTTGCGGTCGCGGTTGTAAGCATCCAGATACGGCTCGGTCTGGAAATAATTGACGTCGATCTGCTTCTGCACGACCTGGTCGTTGGGCTGCACGTAGTCGTTGAACACGCGCACGTCGAGCTTGACGCCCTGCTTGGCCAGCAGCGGTTCGACCACCTCCAGGATTTCGGCGTGTGGCACCGCGGTGGCGGCCACCGTCAGCGTGTCGCCGCCGCTACTGCCGCCGCTACCGCCACAGGAAGCCAGGGCCAGCGTGGCCGCAGCCAGGAGGGAACGAAACGCGAATGTGCTCATGTAGGGGTCCGTGGGAGGAGGAATGCGGCACTGCCGCAAGAGGTAAACCTAGCAGACCGCGGGTGCAGCGGCGATTCGCAAGCGCGTGTGGCCTGCGTGGCCCTCTGCGCCACGCGGCACCCGGTCGCGGCAGACCTCAGCGCCGGCTGTAGCGCGCCACCAGCCAGTCGCCCAGCATCTGCAGCAGCTGCACCAGCACCAGCAGGGCGATCACGGTGATCAGCGCGACATCCGAATGCGAGCGCAGATAGCCCTCGCGGTACGCGACATCGCCCAACCCGCCGGAGCCGATCGCACCGCCCATCGCGGTGAAGCCGATCAGCGCGATGGTGGTCACGGTGGCACCGGCGATCAGGCCCGGACGGGCTTCGGGCAGCAGCACGCGCAGCACCAGCTGGCGGGTGGTGGCGCCCATCGCCTGGCTGGCCTCGATGATCCCGCGGTCCACTTCGCGCAAGGCGGTTTCCACCAGCCGCGCATAGAACGGCGCGGCACCGACCACCAGCGGCAGGATCGCGCCGCGCACGCCCAGGGAGGTGCCCATCAGCGTCAGCGTCAGCGGAATCATCGCGATCATCAGGATGATGAAGGGCACCGAGCGCAGCAGGTTGATCACTGCCGCGAGCACGCCGTACAGCACCGGTCGGCGGCGCAGCTGCGGGGCGCCGCACAGGAACAGCGCCACCCCCAGCGGCAGCCCGATCAACAGCGTGAGCGGCAGCGCGCCGGCGAGCATCAGCAGGGTGTCCAGGGTGGCCTGGCCGATGTCGCCCCACTTGCCGGCGTCGAGATTGCGGAAAAACCCGCTGGTTGTCGCGATCGACAGGGTCATGCGCGCAAATCCTCCACATGCACGCCGGCGGCGACGAAGCCGGCGCGTGCCGCGTTATGGTCGCCACCGGTCAGGGCGACGATGAGCTGCCCATACGGGGTGTCCTTGATGCGGTCCACGCGCCCGGACAGGATGTTGTAGTCCACCCCGGTCTCGCGGGCGATGCGGCCGAGCACCGGTTCATAGGTGCCGTTGCCCAGGAAGGTCAGCCGCACGATGCTCCCGCCCACCGCAGCGAAGTCGCGATGCAGCTCGGCCTCGTCCACGTGTTCGGCCTCGGACACGAAGCGCCGGGTGGTGGGGTGCTGCGGATGCAGGAACACCTCGGTCACCGGGCCGGTTTCCACCAGCTTGCCGGCATCGAGCACCGCGACGCGGTCGCAGACCCGGCGGATCACGTCCATCTCGTGGGTGATCAGCACGATGGTCAGGCCCAGCTCGCGGTTGATCTGTGCCAGCAGCTGCAGCACCGAGGCGGTGGTCTGCGGGTCCAGCGCGCTGGTGGCTTCGTCGCACAGCAGGATCTGCGGCCGGGTGGCCAGCGCGCGCGCAATGCCCACGCGCTGCTTCTGCCCGCCGGACAACTGCGCCGGATACTTGCCGGCGTGCTGCTCCAGCCCGACCCGCGCCAGCAGCTCGGCCACGCGCGCATCGACCTCGGCGCGCGGGGTACCGGCCAGTTCCAGCGGAAACGCCACATTGCCGGCCACGGTGCGCGAGGACAGCAGGTTGAAGTGCTGGAAGATCATCCCGACACGCCGGCGCAGCGCGCGCAGGCCCTGGCTGTCCAGCGCGGTGACGTCCTCCTCGCCGATCAGCAGCCGCCCGCCGCTGGGTTCTTCCAGCCGGTTGATCAGCCGGATCAGCGTCGATTTGCCGGCACCGGAGTGGCCGATGATGCCGAACACCTCGCCGGGGCCGATCCGCAGGTCGAGGGGATGCAGCGCCACGACCTGGCGACCGTCAACGGAATAAGACTTGTGCAGGCGCTGAAACTGGATCACCGCGCGTGGCCGATTGGGGGGCCGTGAAGCCTACCAGTCAATGTTTGCGGACGATATTCCATTAGGTTCTAACCATGGGGATTCGGGAGTCGGGATTGGGGATTCGTTAGAGCAACGGCAAGGCGCCCTGACTTTTGCGAATCCCGAATCCCCAATCCCCAATCCCCAATCGCCAATCCCGACTTCAGAATCACGGCCTATCCAACGCCGCCGGGCGATCCGCCTGCCGTATCCGCTCCCGCCGCAGCAAATACAGCCCGCTGGCGACGATGATGCCGGTGCCGGTCCAGGTCCAGCCATCGGGCAGGGTCTGCCACAGCAGCCAGTCCAAGCCGATCACCCAGACCAGGCCGGTGTATTCCAGCGGCGCGATCATCGAGGCCTCGCCGCGCAGGAAGGCCTGGGTCAGCGCAATCTGCCCCAGTGCGCCAGCCAGGCCCATGCCGGCGATCAGCCAGGCGTGCTCGCCCCGCAACGGCACCCAGTCGGGAATGGCCAGCAGGCCGGCGCCGATCGCCATGAACAGCAGGAACGACACCACCATCGCCTGCGGGGTGTCGGTGCGGGTCAGCAGACTCACGCTGATGGCGGCGATGGCATAGGCGGTGGCCGCCAGCAGCACCATCAGGCCGGGCAGCGAGATCAGCCCGTCCACGCCCGGGCGCAACACCACGATCACCCCGACCAGGCCAATCCCGATCGCCGTCCAGCGGCGTGGCCCGACCCGCTCGCCCAGCAACGGCACCGACAGCGCCGCCACCAGCAACGGGGCGACGAAATACAGCGTGTAGGCGGTCGACAGCGGCATGCGCTTCAGGCCGTAGACGAAGCAGCCGATCATCACCATGCCCAGTACCCCGCGCAGCAGGTGCAGGCCCCAGCGCACCGGCACGATCGAGCGCGGGCCGGCGGTGGCAAATACCCACACCAGCACGAACGGCAGCGAGGCGGCGCCACGCAGCAGGGTGACCTGCAGCGGCGGATAATGCGCCGACAGCAGCTTCATTCCCGCGTCCATCAGCGAGAAGCAGGCCACGGCGGCCACCATCCAGGTGATGGCGGGAAGCGGAGAGCGGGTGGTGGGCATGGGCCATTATCGCTGCGCTTGCGCGCAGACTGCCAACCGCGTGTGGACCGGGGCGACGACGCGATGCCCTAGAATGGCGGCTGTTTATAGAGAGCAGGAGCTTTGCATGCCTTCATTCGACGTGGTGTCCGAAGTCGACAAGCACGAACTGACCAATGCGGTGGACCAGGCCAATCGCGAGCTGGATACGCGCTTCGATTTCAAGGGCGTGGAAGCCAGGTTCGAGCTGGAGGACGGCAAGGCGATCAACCAGTCCGCGCCCAGCGACTTCCAGGTCAAGCAGATGACCGACATCCTGCGCGCGCGCCTGCTGGCACGCGGCATCGACGTGCGCTGTCTGGAGTTCGGCGACATGGAGACCAACCTGGCCGGTGCGCGCCAGAAGGTCACCGTCAAGCAGGGCATCGAGCAGAAACAGGCCAAGCAGCTGGTCGCCAAGCTCAAGGAGGCCAAGCTCAAGGTCGAGGCGCAGATCAATGGCGACAAGCTGCGCGTGAGCGGCAAGAAGCGCGACGACCTGCAGGATGCGATGGCGCTGCTGAAGAAGGCCGATTTCGAGCTGCCGTTGCAGTTCGACAACTTCCGCGACTGAGCACGCGTTGTGGCTGACACGGCGCCTTGTTGTGCCGCGCTGTGCAGGCGGGCCGCGCAGCGCGGTGTGTCGGCCGCCCGTTACCCGGGCATCGGCCACGCGCGCGCCGGCGCGTTACGGAGCTGATGCAAGCATGCGTGGCCTGCTCTCCAGCCTGTTGCAACGCGCGCACCTGGCCACGGTGCCGCAGGCGCCGCCCGGTGCCGGGACGGCGTGCGCCATGACGCACGCACAGCCACGCATCGAAGCCGGCTCGACGCTGCACACGCTGGCCGGGCTGGACCCGCTCGCGGCTGCAGCGTTTGCCGATGCCTATGCGACGGAAGTGCAGCGCGCCATCGCCAGCTGCACGCTCGGCCAGGCCAGCACCAGCCGGGCGCAGGCGCTGGAGCAGATCCATTCGCTCAAGAACACGCTCTCGCTGACCGGCTCTGCCGAACTGCTGAACGCCTGCGACCAGTTGCGCGGCGATGTCGACGGCGGCGAACTCGGGTGCGCGCTTGCGCAGCGCTACACCGCCATTGCGACCGCGGCCGGCCTGTTGGTCAAGAATTACCGACGCACCCTCCCCAACGACGACACCGGCCCCGATGCGTAGTGGATCCAACCGTGCAGCGCCCGGCCTGATTCTGGCCGCCCGGCAGCTGCGCAACGACCGGCTGGTGCGGCTGTTCGAATCGTTCCTGGAATACCGCGCCTGCGTCGGCCGGGTGATCGTGCAGACCATCGTGGCCCTGTGGTGTTTCGGCTGGCTGTACGGGCCGCAGCCGGTGCTGGTCAGGGATGCGCAGGCGGTGTTCCCCACCGCGGCGATGCTGTGGGGGCTGGCGGTGGTCTGGATGGTGCTGGTGCGACGCCGGCTCATCCCGCCCGGCGAGTGGCTGGATGCGGTCGGGTTTGCGATGAACCTGCTGTTCATCGGCATCCAGACCTATCTGGCCTTCATCCTGCTGATGTCGCTGAATGCCTTCCTTCCCTTCATCACCATCGCCGCGGTGGCGCGCTACGGGCAGAAGGCGACGCTGCCGGTGCTGCTCAGCACCTTCGTGCTGATGCTGCTGACCGCGCCGGCCGGCTACTGGCTCTCGCGCCCTGCCTATTTCGTGTACGCGGTGGCGCTGAGCGTGGTACTGCCGCTGCTGGTGGCGCGCATCGTCAGCGCGATGCAGGAGATCGCCCTGCAGGCGCTGGCCTCGCGCGATGCGCAGAGCCGCTTCATCAGCACCATGAATCACGAACTGCGCACACCGTTGAACGCGGTCATCAACTGCGCGCAGCTGATCGATGGCGATACCTTGTCGGCACAACAACGCGAACTGATGCAGGCGATGACGGTCAATGCGATCGCGCTGCGCCACCGCGTGAACGAAGTGATCGACGTGGCCAGCATCGACGGTGGTCGGCTGCAGCTGCACAGCAAGCCGCTGAGCCTGCTCGATGTGCTGGCCACGGTCAAAGCGGTGTGTGCGAGTGCCGCGTCCACCAAGGGCGTGGCGCTGGAACTGCGCAGCGATGCGGCGCAGACGCCTGACCTCATCGGCGACGAGGGGCGTATCGAACAGGTCATCACCAACCTGGTCATCAATGCGATCAAGTTCACCCCGGCCGGTGGGTCGGTGGACGTGCTGCTCGCCGCCACGCAGGTGCAGCAGCGCTGGGCGATTTCGGTGACCGTGACCGACACCGGCATCGGCATTGCCGACGACCAGAAGGCCTACATCTTCACCCCCTTCACCCAGCTCAGCACCGGTTTCAGCCGCACCGAGGGCGGGGTCGGCCTGGGTTTGTACATTGCGCTGTCGGTGTCCGACGCGATGGGCGGCAGCCTGAGCGTGCGCGACAATCCCGGCGGCGGCAGCGTGTTTCGCTGGACCTTCGCGCTGGCTGCCGCCGCGGCGCACCGCAGCCGACCGCCGGCGCTGCGCGAGGCCCTGCAGCAGCATGCCGCGACGGTGCCGCCGCTGCATTGCCTGGTGTTCGAGGACTTGGACACCAATCGGCTGGTGATCGGCAACCTGCTCACCCGCGCCGGGCATCGGGTGAGCTTTCACAGCGATGGCAGCAACGCGGTGCAGCGCATCCGCGAAGCGGCGCCGGACCTGGTGTTCCTCGACCTGCACATGCCCGGCACCTCGGGCTGGGACGCGCTGCGCGAGGCCCGCGAGGCGATCGCCGCCCTGCCGCCGATCATCGTGCTGACCGCCGACACCCGCACCGATTCGATGCGCGAGGCCACCGCCGCCGGCGTTGCCGGCTATCTGTCCAAGCCGATCAACGCGCACGAGTTGCTGGCCATCCTGGGCGCGCAGGCCCCCCATGCAACCGGCTGACCTGAAACCGGGCAACGGGGCGCGCCAGCACTGGCATGCCGGCGCGCAGACGCGCACACCGCTGGCGCTGCTGTACCTGCACGGGTTCACCGCCAGCCCGGGAGAAGCCGGCGACCTGCCCGAGCAGATCGCCGATGCGCTGGCTGCCAACCTGTACGTGCACCGGTGGCCAGGGCATGGCCGCAGCGCGGCCGATGCGATGCAGGGGCTGACGCCGGCGGTGTTGCAGGCCTCGGCACTGGATGCGCTGGCGCAAGCGCAGCGCATGGGCGCGCGCGTGGCGATCGTCGGCTCGTCCATGGGCGCCACGCTGGGCTTGTGGCTGGCGGCGCAACGGCCCGATGCGGTGGCCGCAGTGATTGCCTGGTCACCGGGCATCCGGCCGGCCGACCCGGCGCTGCTGGATCAGGTCTGCGCCGCGCAAACGCCCTTGACCGACCCACGCCCGCGCACCGCCGCGTCCCTGGCGTTCTGGTCGAGCACCATCCACCCGGACGGCTTCCGCGCGCTGCGCAGCCTGTTCGACGCGGTTGCCGCCGATCCACCGTGGCCACGCGTGCGCTGCCCGGTGTTTCTGGGCTATTACCGCGCTGCCAACGGCGAGGAGGATCCAACCGCCTCGGTGCCGGCGATGCTGGCCATGTTCGCCGCGCTCGGCAGCGCGCCGGCACACACCTGCGCGATGGCCTTCGATACCGGCGCGCATGCGATCGGCTCGCCGCACAAGACCCCGCACGCCGATACGGTTGCGCGGGCCTCGATTGCATTCTTGCGCGCGCATGTCGGCCTCAAGGGCGCACGCCGATGACGCCGTATCCGCGTGAGCGCTGCAACTGCCGCGGGTTTTCCCTGCACTCCGCTCGCCGTGTCGGCCGCGCCTGCTCGGCGCGGCGCCGCAGCGGCACGGGCGGCCGCGCCGGCAGCGATCGCATACACTGGCCCACCATCACGCCGCCGCCACGATGACGCCCACGCCTGCCACGCTTGATCCGTTGACCGCCACCCGCCAGTGGATCGAGCGCGCGGTGATCGGCTTGAACCTGTGTCCATTCGCCAAGGCGGTCTACGTCAAGGAGCAGGTGCGGCTGGTGCTCAGCGATGCCAGCACGCCCGAGGCGCTACTCGAACAACTGGCCGAGGAGCTGGTGCTGCTGCGCGACACGCCGGCCGAGCAGATCGACACCACCTTGATCGTGCATCCGGACGTGCTCACCGATTTCCTGGACTACAACGACTTCCTCGACAACGCCGACGCGGCGGTGGACGCGCTGGATCTGGACGGCGTGCTGCAGGTGGCCAGCTTCCATCCGGACTATCAGTTCGCAGGCGCGGCGGTGGATGACGTGGCCAACTTCACCAACCGCTCGCCCTTCCCCACCTTGCACCTGCTGCGCGAAGACAGCGTGGAGCGCGCGGTGGCCGCGTTCCCGGACCCGGACGTGATCGTCGAACGCAATATCCAGACGCTGGAACGCCTGGGCCAGGACGGCTGGGAACGGTTGTTGAGCGCATCGCAGCACTGACCGCCGCAGCGCGTGCGGCGGCACCAGCGGTACCGGACGGCCGCGACGGCCGCGTCGGAGACACGTGGCGCCGTGCCGGCGCGCCCTAGCTCGGCCCACCGATGACGGCGCGGTAAGACACCAGGAGGCACCAGGAGGCACCAGCATGCCCGGGCCGCACGCGGGAATCGCGTTGCTGTGGCCACCACGGCGCCCGCGTTACAGTGCGCGCGACCTCACTGCCATGGTGCGCCCGATGCCGCTGACTCCCGCCGTCTCCGCATGGAATCCCTCCCCGTTGCAGGACCGCGTGGTGGTGATCACCGGTGGTGCCCAAGGCATCGGCCGTGGCATCGCGCAGGCGGTGCTGGGCGCCGGCGGCAGCGTGGTGATCGGCGACCTGGATGCCGATGCCGGCAAGGCCTGCCTGCAGGAGTGGGCGTTGCCGCGGCGCAGTGCCTTCGTGCGCTGCGATGCCGCGCGCGAACCGCAGGCAGCGCGCCTGATCGCTACCGCGCTCAAGCGCTTCGGGCGACTCGATGGCCTGGTCAACAACGCAGGCGTGGCCGATCCGCATGTGGCGCCACTGCCGCAACTGGACTGGGACGAGTGGAATCACCGGCTGGCCAGCCTGCATGGCGCATTCCTGTGCAGCAAGCAAGCCTTGCCCGCCTTGGCGCAGGCCCCGAGCGGCGGCGCGATCGTCAATATCGCCTCCACCCGCGCCTGGCAATCGGAGCCGCATAGCGAGGCCTATGCCGCCGCCAAGGGCGGGCTGGTGGCCTTCACCCACGCCTTGGCGCTGAGCGAAGGCCCGCAGGTACGCGTCAACAGCATCAGCCCGGGCTGGATCAGCACCGACGCCTGGCGCGCGCCGCAGCGCCGGCGCGCACCGAAATTGTCGCGACGCGACCATGCCCAGCATCCGGCCGGACGGGTCGGCACGCCGGACGACATCGCGCAACTGGCGGTCTATCTGCTGTCGCCGCAGCTGTCGGGCTTTGTGACCGGGCAGGACTTCATCATCGATGGCGGCATGTCGCGCAAGATGCAGTACGTCTAGGGAGTGCCGCGCATGCCAGGATCGGCGCATGCACACTCAACGGCCGCGGCGGCTCAGGCCTGCGCACCGCGGCCGAACAACACCGCAAGATCCTCCGCCGCCAACGCGCGCCATTGCCCGGACGGCAGGCCATCCAGCGACAAGCCACCGATGCGGCTGCGGTGCAAGGCCACCACGTGGTTGCCAGCGGCGGCGAACATGCGCCGCACCTGGTGATAGCGGCCTTCGTGCAAGGTCAGGCGTGCCTGGCGTGGGCCGAGCACGTCCAGTTCGGCCGGCAGCAGCGGTTTGGTTTCGCCTTCCAGCAGGAGCGTGCCGCTGGCAAACAGCGCCGCTTCGTCGCCGCGCAGGTCCTCGGCCAGGGTGACGTCGTAGACCTTGTCCAGCGCCGACTTGGGCGAAATGATCCGGTGCAGCAGCGCGCCGTCGTCGGTCATCAGCAACAGGCCGCTGGTCTCGCGGTCCAGCCGCCCCACCGGCGCCAGCACCGGTGCGCGCGAGCGGAAGCGCGGCGGCAGCAGTTCGTAGATCAGCCGGCCGGTGTCCTTGGTCGAGCAGGTGTAGCCGCCGGGCTTGTGCAGCAACAGGCTCAGACCCGGTGGCGGATCCAGCGGCTCGCCATCGATGCGGATCGCATCGTGCTCCACCTGGTCGTCGGCATACAGCACCTCGCCGGCGGCATCGGTGACCGCGCCCTGGCGAAACAGCTGGGTCACCTGCTTGCGGCTGCCGTAGCCGAGATTGGCGATGTGCTTGACCAGCTTCATGCGCGCGCTCCGCGGCCGCGGATGGCGGAAATCAGCTTGAACCCATCGCGTTCGGCGGCCACGCGCACCTGCCCGAAACTTTCGTTGAGCACGTATTCGTAGGGCAGATGCCGGTTGGCGACCAGCAGCAGCTGCCCACCCGGGCGCAGCGCCTGCGCGGCCACGGCGATGAAGCGCTGACCGATATCCGGGCGGTCGGCGCGCGAAGGCGTGTGGAACGGCGGGTTGCTGACGATGAAATCGTACTGCGCCGCCAGGCCGGCGGTGACGTCGCGCCAGTGGTACTGCAACTGCGCCGGATGCGCGATGGCCTGCAGATTGCGCTGCGCCAGGGTGAGTGCACGCGCCTCGGCCTCGTACAGATCCAGTCCGGTGACCTTGGGACAACGCGCCAGCACCTCGGCCGACAGATAGCCGAAGCCCGCGCCCAGGTCGGCACCGTACCCGGCCAGCGTGCCCGGCAGATGCTCGACCAGCAGCGCCGAGGCAGGATCGATGCGGTCCCAGGCGAACACACCGGGGCGGCTGACGAAGCGCCCGTCCAGGATCGGGCGCGGCGCATCCAGCGCGGCCCAGCGCGCCTGCAGCGCCGCATCGGTGTCGGCGGGCAGCGGCGGGCTCCAGTAGGTGCGGCAATGGTGCTTGGTCAGGCTGCCGGCCAGGCCGGTGAGCTGACACAGATCGGCCTCGCCCGAGCGCGCGCCCTCGTTGTTGGACTGGCAGGCCACCACGCGGCCGCCCGGCGCAGCCAGCGCCACTGCGCGCGCAAACAAGGCACGCGCTTCCTCGCGTTGCCGCGGCGGCAGCACCAGCACCAGGGCGTAACGGGTGCTGTCGGCCTCGATCTGGCTCTCTTCGCGCACGCTCCAGCCATTGCGCTCCAGCGCCTCGGCGAACGGGCGAAAGCTCTGCTCGCAGGTCAGTGCATCGGCCGCCGCATGCGCGCGCAGCGGAAAGCCGTCGCGCGCGCGCAGGAACAGCACCGGGCCGCTGGGCCACGGCAGCACGCCCTGGGCAAAGGGCAGAAACAGGGCTTGAAGCGGGGCATCGTGCGGGCCAGCCATCGGATCATCGGGTCGGGAACAGGCTGCCATTGTAAGGGAGCACTGCCTGTCCCCCCGCCCTGGTGCTGGCTTGAACGGGCGTTCGATTGCGTGACCTGCAGACCGCGGCCCTTCCAATGTCTATACGGACTATTGATGCGCACGCAACATCCGCCCACCTAGGCTGGAATCACACCAATACCGGAGAGACGCGATGCGAGCCCTGTTCGTAGGTGGAGTGGTCGACAACAGCGAAATGGATCTGGATGACACCCCGCCACCGATGCATTACCCCGAAAACACCGGCGCGGGCCGGCCGCGTTATCGCCTGCATCAGGTCGGCGAGCGCGATGACGGCAGCGTGGCGTATGCGGTCTATGGCGCGCCGGAGATGGCCGATGAAGACATCAGCCGGATCACCGAGGAACGCGGCTATGCACGACGTTTCAGCGCGTCGCCCGAATCGCCGCGCTGAGCGCACCGGCGCAACAGCGCGCGCGATAGCGGAACGCGCATGAAAAAACCGGGCCTGGGCCCGGTTTTTCCTGTTTGACGGCCTGGATCAGCGCGTCTTCGGTGTCACCCGCCAGATCACGTTCCCGACATCGTCGGCCACCAGCAGCGCGCCGGTATTGTCCGGGCTCACGCCCACCGGGCGCCCCTGCGCATTGCCCTCGGCGTCCAGGAAACCATCCAGCACGGTGATCGGCGTGCCGCTGGGCTTGCCGTCGGCAAACGGCACGAACAACACCTTGTAGCCGCTGGGCGGATCGCGATTCCACGAGCCGTGCTGGCCGATGAAGGCGCCCTGCCGGAAGCGCTCCGGCAGCAGGCTTCCGCTGGCAAAGCTCAGACCGAGCGAAGCGGTATGCGGGCCCAACGCGTAATCGGGCTTGAGCGCCTTGGCCACCAGCTCGGGGTTTTGCGGCTTGACCCGCTCGTCCACGTGCTGGCCGTAGTAGCTGTACGGCCAGCCATAAAAGCCGCCATCGCGCACCGACGTAAGGTAGTCGGGCACCAGATCGCTGCCGATCTCGTCGCGCTCGTTGACCACGACCCACAGCGATTTGCTCTGCGGTTCCCAGGCGGTGCCGACCGGATTGCGCAGGCCGCTGGCAAACACGCGGCTGCTGCCGGTGGCCGGGTCGATCTCCAGAATCGCCGCACGGTTGAGTTCGGCCTCCATGCCGTTTTCGGCCACATTGCTGTTGGAGCCGACGCCGACGTAGAGCTTGCTGCCGTCTGCACTGGCCAGGAGCGACTTGGTCCAGTGGTGATTCAGCCCACCAGGCAGATTGGCCACGAAGGTCGGCTTGGCGGTGATATGCGTCTCGCCGGGCTTGTACGGGAAGCTCACCAGCGCATCGGCATTGGCCACATAGAAACGATCGCCGACCAGGGCCATGCCGAATGGCGAAAACAGGCCGCTGATGAACTGGGTACGCACTTCGGCCACGCCGTCGCCGTCGGCATCGCGCAGCAAGGTGATGCGGTTGGCGCTGGGCACCACGGCACCGGCCTTGCTCATCATCGCGCCCTGCACCTTCTTGCGAATGCCACCGCCTTCGGCGCTGTCCGGTTTTGGCGGCTCGGCGGTTTCGGCCACCAGCACGTCGCCATTCGGCAGCACATAGATCCAACGCGGGTGGTCCAGATCACGCGCGAACGCGGCAACCTGCAGGTCGTCGGCGGCGATCGGCTTGGCGTTCTCGGTCCAGCGCTTGACCGGCGCCACCTTGACGGTGGGGATCAGGCGTTTGACCGGCTCGGGCAATTGCGGGTTCGGCCCGGTCCCCTGTTCGATGGCAAGCGTGGCGGTGTCGCCGCAGGCGGCGAGGACGGCGACGGTCAGTAACGACAGCGGCCAGCGGGCGAGCTTCAACGCGGGAGCATTCATTGCGCGGGCAATCCTGAACAGTTGCGACAATCGGCCATCATGCCGTCACCGCCAGGACGAGAAGTAAACACATCGTCAATGCATCGTTCAGGGCGCGGCTTGCGGATCACTGCCCAATGGCAACGGATGCACGGCCACGATGCGGTCCATCCAGATCCAGTGCGGCTCCTGTGCGGCGTCCAGCTGGTCGATGCGCAGCTGGCCGTTGAGCCCTTCGCGCTGCTGGTCGTCCAGGTAGGTCTGGATGCTCGGGCGCACCGCGACGGTGCCGCTGATCGTGCTGCCGTCGTCGAGCTCGACGCGGACGCGCTCCTGGCCACCGAGCAGCGAGACCCAATGTTCGAGCGTGGCGATCTGCACTTGTTCCGAATAGACGTGCGGGGCGTATCTGGACATGGCGTCATCTCCATCGAGGGAGTGCATCACGCTAGGCCACATGCTGTGAAAGAGGCAGCAAACAGCCCCCTTCGGCCGGTGGCGGATCTGTCGCCGCGACGGCGCGACATCAGACCCGCCTTCGGCCTCACTCCACCGATTCGCGCGCGGCGCGCACCGCGGTGACTAGCTGGGCGACGCTGTAGGGCTTGGCCAGATGCTCCTGGAAACCGGAGTCCAGCGCGCGCTTGCGATCGTCGTCGCGTGCCAGTGCGGTCACTGCCACGGCCGGCAGCGCCGCCGCATCCAGCCCCAGGTTGTCGCGCACGGTGCGGATCAGCCCGTAGCCGTCCATGCCCGGCATGCCGATGTCGGTCAGCATCAGATCGAAGCGTGCGTGGCCGCGATGATCGATCAATGCCAGCGCATCGGTGGCGCTGCCGGCGGTGACCACTTCGGCGCCCTGCTCTTCCAGCAGGCGGCGCAGGTAGTCGAGCATGTCCGGCTGATCTTCCACCGCCAGCAGGCGTAGGCCATTGAGCGCACGCGCTTCGATGATCTGCTCGGACATCAGCCGCCGGCGCAGCTCGCGCCGCGGACGCCTGGCCTGGTCGGGAACATGCTCGGGCAGGCGCACCGTGAACGTGGCGCCCTTGCCGCGCCCGCCACTGGTGGCGCTGACCTGGCCGCCATGCATTTCCACCAGCTGCTGCACGATCGCCAGGCCCAGGCCCAGGCCGCCGTGCTGGCGCGTGGTGGTGCCGTCGGCCTGGCGGAACCGGCCGAACAGATGCGGCAGGAATTCGGCTGCGATACCGTCGCCCGAATCGCGCACCGACACCAGCAAGTGGCCATCGTCGCGCTCGATGGTGACGTCGATGCGGCCATGCGCCGGAGTGAACTTGATCGCATTGGACAGCAGATTCCACAACACCTGCTGCAGCCGCGTGGCATCGCCAAGCACCAGGCACGGCGTCGACGGGGCATGCACCTCCAGCACCTGGTCCTTGCCCTCGGCCGCCAGCTCCTGGGTGTTCAAGGCTTCGCGCACCTGCTCGGCCAGGTCCAGCGACTCGACCTCCAGCTGCACCTTGCCCAGCAACATGCTGCTGAGATCGAGCATGTCCGAGATCAGGCGTTTCTGCGCACGGGCGCTGCTGGCGATCACCGACAGGCCCTTGTAGTTGGGATGGCCTTCCTCGACCCGCTGCAGCAACAGCTCGCTCCACCCCAGGATGGTGGTCAGCGGCGTGCGCAATTCGTGCGACAAGGTGGCCAGGAATTCGTCCTTGAGCCGCGCCATGCTCTCGGCTTCGTTGCGCGCACTGCGCTCGGATTCGAGCAGTTGCTCGCGCGCCAGTTCGATCTCGCGCTGTTCGGTCACGTCCGGGCTGCTGCCGGCCAGGCCGATGAAGCGCCCGTCGGCCGAGTAGCGCGGCGTGGCGGTCATCTCGATCCAGCGCCACTGTCCGTCGTGGCGCCGCGCACGCACCAGCGCGTGCAGGCCGCGCTGTTCGTCCAGCGCGGCGGCGAGTTCGAACTGGAAGATCGACAGGTCGTCCGGATGCAGCAACTCGCTCCAGGCCGAGACCGTGCCGCTGGAAATGTCGATGCCGAAAAATTCGCCATACGCGCTGTTGACGAAGCGCACCACGCCCTGCGCGTCCAGCACCCAGACCGGCATCGGCAGGCCGTCGGCCAGCGCGCTGAAGCGGGCCTCGCTCTCGGCCAGCTCGCGCTCCACCCGCTTGCGCTCGGTGATGTCCATGAACAACACCGCCACCCGCGCCTGCTCCGGCTGACCGACCCGGAACGCATCCACCGAGTACCAGCGGCGCAGCGCCTTGGCCTGCATTTCGAAGTGGATGCGGTTACCGGTGCGGGCGACATGGCCGTAGCGGTCGAACCACTCCTGTTCGTGGTCGGCCAGCATGCCGCGAATGGACACGTTCACCACGTCAGACAGACCGGTGTAACGCTCGAACGCGTCATTGGTCATGCGGAACACGTAATCGACGGCCTGGTCGCCGTCGAACACCATGTCGATGACGCAAAACCCCGCATCCAGGTTATGGAAGATCTCGTGGTACATCCCCGGGTCGAGGAAGGGCTCGGCGGATGCTGCCGGGAGGCCGGTGGCCAGATCGGGGCGGGTGGTCGAGGTGCTCAAATCGGGATCCAGGGGTGATGCCAGGGCGGATGACGGGCAGATGAAAGCACGCACGGTGTCGTCAGCGGGTGCACAGCCAGCCGACCCGGTTCACACGCATCCAGCCGGTTCCCCGGCGATCACCACAACAGCGCCGCGCACAGCGCGATGCATGCCGCCAGCACCACGATCCCGGCGATCACGCCGCGGAACACCCACTCGCCTTCGCGGCGCAATTGCTCGTCCATCCAGCGCTGCGCTTCTTCGCGCCAGGCGGTGGAGCGCGCGTACTCGGCATCGAGCAACAGCAGCCTCACCCGCGACAGGCCGAGCTTGGCGCATTCGCTGCGGCAGCGCTCGCTGAAACCATCTTCGCCGGTGGCGACCTGTGCGCCCAGCGGCAGCTGCAGTTCGAGTTCATGCCTGGACATAACGGGGACGCTCCTGATCAAGCTCGTGTTCCAGCGCCATCCGCGCCAGTTGGGTGTAGTTGGCACGCGGACCCTGGCCCCGGCCGGTGAGCATTCCCTGGTAATCCAGGTCCTGCCACACCCGCCCGGTCCACTCAACGCAATCCTCGGCAATCACCAGCATCAGCGAGTAGCGATACTCCAGCCCGTTGGCAGCGATGTAGGCGTAGACCGGCGGGAACTGCACCGCCACGTCGCCCTGGCGCGCCAACGCGGCCAGGTGCTCGCGCAAGGCCTCGCGCGGCGAGGCCCCCGGTGCCAGGCGCAGCGTGCGCGTTGCCAGATCCAGGTCCACCTCGCTTTGCAGGGCGACGAAGGCGGCCGCCCCGGTGGCGGGGTTGTGGCCGTGCTGCTTCGCCCAGTCGATGAACTGCAGGCGCACGTCCGACGGCATATGTGCCGGCGCCGAAGAGGCTGATTTTGTGCGGAAAGAGTGGGTGTCCATGCTGGCGATCTTCCCGGCTGCGCCGTGAAGCGCAGGCGCAGGCGCAGTGAACCCGCCGTCATGGTGCCGACGCCGCGGATTAACCGCGTGGCAATGGCCTGCCAGGCCTTGCGCGGCAAGCGTTGCCGGCAAGCAGACGCGCCCCCACACTGCACAAACGCCCGGTACTTCCACGTACCTTCCGCTTGGAGACTTTCCATGAAACGTTCCAGCCTTTGCGGCGCCAGCCTGTTGCTGGCAGGACTGCTCGCGGCAACCGGCGCGCAGGCACGTATACGTAACGTCACCGATCCACAGGCGCCGCGCGCGGTGAGCGGCGACGGCAAGGTCGATGTCCGCTGGACCGATCCGGCACAGTTTTCCGAAGTGCGCTTCAGCGGCAACCGCTGGGAAGCACAGCGTGGCGACTGGGTCACCCAGCTGGCGAGCTATTTCCAGCAGAGCGCCGCGCGCAAACTCCCCGACGGCCAGCACCTGAGCGTGACCATCACCGACATCCGACGCGCCGGCCAGTACGAGCCCTGGCGCGGGCCGCGCATGCAGGACGTGCGCATCGTCAAGGACATCTACCCGCCGCGCCTGAGCTTCAACTACACGCTGACCGGCGCCGATGGCCAGGTGATCGACCAGGGCGAACGCAAGCTGGTGGATTCGGCGTTTCTGATGAGCGGGCCGCGCCTGACCGACAGCGACCCGCTGCGCTTCGAGAAGGCGATGATCGACGACTGGGTGCGCAAGCAGTTCCGCGGCGACCGGAACACGGCCGGGCTGTGATTGGTTGGTGCTGACGGCGCCAGAAAAGCAACTCGGCTTTGTGTGAGAACGGCGCGTCGCGACGCGCCGTTTTTATTCATAGCGCGCAAGGCGATTACGCATCCGCAATGCCATGACGGTTAACAGCGCCATAGGAGTTACTAGCGCACTTCCGGCGTACGACAACCCCTTATCGCCCCTCTCCCGGCGGGGCGATAAGGCACTGCCTGCGCGCCATTGGCGCGCGGGCCTTGGAGTGCCCGCGCTGCTGGCGCGGGCCGGGCGCGGAGCGGGGGTTGGGGTAAGGGTATGGGGCGAAGCCCACGTGTCGTTCCAAGTGCCTGTGGCTTCGCACGTCTCCTCATCCTCCCCTTCGGGGCAGCTTCTCCCGATGGGAGAAGCGAGACACCTCACCGCGTGAGGCCCTCGCCCACTGCAGCCTCGCCCACATACACCCGCGGCACGCGCTTGAGTCCGCACAGCAACTGATACGCGCTGACATTGCACTGCGTTGCGAGCGGACTGACGCGCGGCGCGTCTCCCCAGAGCTGCACGCTGGCACCGATGTCGGCCTGCGGATGCTCGGTGAGATCCACGGTCAGCATGTCCATCGACACGCGGCCGATCAGCGGGCAGACCTGTCCATCCACCAGCACCGGCGTGCCGTTGGGGGCAAACTGCGGATAGCCGTCGGCATAGCCCATCGCCACCACGCCGACGCGGGTCGGCCGTTCGGCGACGAAACGTGCGCCGTAGCCCACCGGCTCGCCGGCCGGCAGCTCGCGCACCGAGATGATGCGCGAGCGCAGCGTCATCACCGGGCGCAGCTGCGCGGTGATGTCGGTGTCCTGCGGGAACGGGTTTGCGCCGTACAGCATCAACCCCGGACGCGACCAGTCGTTGCGCAGCGCCGGCCAGCCAAGCAGGCCGGGCGAATTGCGCAGGCTGGTTTCCGCAGGCATGCCGCCGGCGGTCAGCGCGAACGCCACCGCCTGTTCGTCGGTGCGGCTGCACTCCAGCTCGTCGGCGCGCGCCAGATGGGTCATCAGCACCAGCGAGGCGATCTGCGGCAGCCCGCGCAGACGCAGCCACGCCGCACGGAAATCTTCCGGCGACAGGCCCAGCCGGTGCATGCCGCTGTCCAGCTTCAGCCACACCCGCAACGGGCGCGGGCTCTGGAATTCGGCCAGCGCGCGCACCTGTTGCGGCGTGGCCACCACCGTCCACAGATCGTGCTCGGCGATCAGGCGCAGTTCGTCGTGTTCGAAGAACCCTTCCAGCAGCAGGATCGGCGCGCGGATGCCGGCATGGCGCAGCTCCAGCGCTTCTTCGATGCAGGCCACCGCAAAGCCGTCGGCCTCGCCGTCCAGCGCCTGCGCGCAGCGCACTGCGCCGTGGCCGTAGGCATCGGCCTTGAGCACCGCCAGGGCCTTGCTGTTACCCAGGCGCCTGGCCAGGCGGTAGTTGTGACGCAATGCGTCCAAGTCGATCAACGCTTGCGCAGGACGCACTACGCGGCCTCCTGCTGCGCGCGTGCGCTGCGTGGCGACAGGTAACGGAAGATGTCCAGGCCTTCGCTATCGATGTCGGGCGTACGGCCCTGCATCAGGTCGGCCAGGTAGCGGCCAGACCCACAGGCCATGGTCCAGCCCAGGGTGCCGTGGCCGGTATTGAGGAACAGGTTGGCATACGGCGTGGCGCCGACCACCGGCGTGCCGTCCGGCGTGGCCGGGCGCAGGCCGGTCCAGAACTCGGCCTGGGCCAGATCGCCGGCCCCGGGAAACAGGTCGTTGACCACCATCTCCAGCGTGGCGCGGCGGCGCGGATTCAGCGACAGGTCGAAGCCGGCCACCTCGGCCATGCCGCCGACGCGGATACGGTCGTCGAAGCGGGTCAGCGCGATCTTGTAGCTCTCGTCCAGCACCGTGGAGGTCGGCGCGCGCTGCGCGTCCACGATCGGAATGGTCAGCGAGTAGCCCTTGAGCGGATACACCGGCAGATGCAGGCCGAGCGAGAGCAGCAGGTCGGCCGAATAGCTGCCCAACGCCAGCACGTAGCGGTCGGCGGTTTCGATGCGGCCATCGATCTGCACGCCGGTGACGCGCCCACCTGCGTGCTGCAGATGCTCGATCTGCTGCCCGTAGCGGAACTCCACCCCGGCCTGCGTGGCCAGTTCGGCCAGGCGCTGGGTGAACAGCCGGCAGTCGCCGGTCTGGTCTTCGGGCAGGCGCAAGGCACCGGCCATCTGCGCGCCACCGCCGGCCAGGCCCGGCTCGAACTGCGCGATCTGCGCCGGGGTCAGCAGCTCGTAGGGCACGCCGTACTGGGCCAGCACCTCGATGTCCTGCGCGGCGGCATCCAGTTGCTGCTGGGTGCGGAACAGCTGGGTGGTGCCGAGCTGGCGACCCTCGAATTCGATGCCGGTGCTGGCACGCAATGCGTTCAGGCAATCACGGCTGTAGTCGGACATGCGCACCATGCGCGCCTTGTTCACCGCATAGCGCTCGGCGGTGCAGTTGCGCAACATCTGGCTGAGCCAGGCCAGTTGTCGCAGGTCGCGGGTGGGCCGGATCGACAACGGTGCATGCTGCTCGAACAGCCACTTCATCGCCTTGCCGGGCACACCCGGCGCAGCCCATGGCGAGGTGTAGCCAAACGACAGCTGGCCGGCGTTGGCATAGCTGGTCTCCAACGCCGCCGCCGGCTGGCGGTCGACCACGGTGACCTGGCAACCGGCCTGCGCCAGATACCAGGCCGTGGTGGTGCCGATGACGCCGCTACCGAGAATGAGCACCCGCATGTCGTTCTCCTGGAAAGGGTATTCCCCCACAACCAGGCGCCGAGGGGGATAGTTAGACGCAGTATATTGCGAGCCAGGCAGTGCCATTTCTGGAATCAGCGCACCTTGGCAGTGAATCCTCCTGTCAAAACTTGTGGAAGCAGACCCGATGACGACCCGCACGCGCGAGCTGGACAAGATCGACCGCAAGATCCTGCGCATCCTGCAGCAGGAGGGGCGGATTTCCTTTACCGAACTGGGCGAGCGGGTGGGTCTGTCGACCACCCCCTGCACCGAGCGCGTACGCCGGCTGGAGCGCGATGGCGCCATCACCGGTTACTACGCGCGGCTGGACCCGCACTATCTCAAGGCCAGCCTGCTGGTGTTCGTCGAGATCAGCCTGGCCTACAAGTCCGGCGACATCTTCGAGGAGTTCCGCCGCGCCGCGCTCAAGCTGCCCAACGTGCTGGAATGCCATCTGGTGTCGGGCGATTTCGACTACCTGCTCAAGGCGCGCATCAGCGAGATGGCGTCGTATCGCAAGCTGCTCGGCAGCACCTTGCTGACCATGCCGCATGTGCGCGAATCCAAGAGCTACATCGTGATGGAAGAGGTCAAGGAGACCCTGGCGTTGCCGATCGAGGGCTGATGGCTGGGATTCGGGATTCGTGACAGCGTGGGTCAGCGCACCACGCGCATGCCGTCGCCGGCCGGAACCGCGTCGTAGTAGCGCCCGGTCTTGGTATCCAGCACCCGGTTGGCGCCAGCCGGCTGCATGCCCTGCAGCAAGCGGCCATTGCGGTCGTAGACCATTGGCGCGCTGGCCGGCGCAACCTGGCTGCCGGCCGGTGCCACCGGCGTCTGTGCCGGGCCACGGGTCGGAATGGTGGGCGCGGACGGGCGCTGGCCGAGCTGCGAGGGCACCGGAGCCGTGCCCGGCGCAGGCTGCACGGCGCGCGGTGCGGTCAGCGTGGGCTGGGCGGGCGTGGGGCTGGTGATCGGCTGCAGGGTATTGGACGCGCGTGTGCTGGTGGCCGATTGCGCCGTTGCCGCGCCTGCGGCAAGCAACAGACCACACAGCAGCAGGCCGCGCATCGAAGAAGGAATCGCCATGACGGACACCGTGCTTGATCGAGGAGTACCGACTGGATGGGGGCGCCGATGTGCTGCGGCAATGCGGGAGATTGGCTGCGGGATGAACGCGTTCGTGAGGTGATAGCGGCGCGAAAGCATCCTTCTCCCAGCGGGAGAAGGTGGCGCGCAGCGCCGGATGAGGGTGCGTGCAACACCTGGCGATCAGTACGGGGCCATGGCCCCGCCGCCGTACCCTCAGCCCAACCCCCGCTCCGCGCCCCGGCCGGCGGGAGAGGGGCTTGGTCACCCGCACGCTTGAACCACGCCGACAACGCCCACATCACGAGTGCAGGCGCGGCACCCCTGCCAGCGCGCGCAGACGATCTCGGTGCGGATC
>NZ_QEZI01000013.1:0-169596 GCF_003993525.1 Xanthomonas sp. BRIP62411 | reverse complement strand
TTGTTGGGGGTGTCCGGGGTGTGCGCGGCCGGCGTTCCATCGCAAGCCGGGCAGCGGACAACCCCTCAACACGCAACCTACAAACGTCTCATCTGCCCGCCGCACGCCGACTGGCAGGAACGCGACCGACCGATTTACCGGTGCGGTAGCCCGGCCGGTTACGGGACCCCTGGCGGCATGGGTGCCGCCAAGGACTCCTAAGGATGGACTGCCTGTCCTGCAAGCAGTGAGGGCACGCGCCCTCGGACCTATCCGCGCCTCCGACGCTCCGGCATTGAACGACTGCGCAGACCGGACTGCAGCCCGACTCAACCGTTGAGCGTGCCCAGATCCTTGGCCGCAGCCTGCGCGCCTTCCAGGCTGTCGAAGGCAACACCGGTGTCGCCGACCACGTACTTGGTCAGCTCGCCATCGCGGGTGGTTTCCTGCATCTTGAAGATCGGCACTGCATCGGTGCCGCCGACGCGTTCTTTCTGCGTTGTCATGGTGATTCCTCCAGGGAGAGTGCCTTGCACGGAGCCGGATGGCGCCGCGGCTCCCACGCGGGAGCACAGACGACCCGACCCTAGCGCGCCGTCTGGTGCAGGGGCGTGAATCCATTGACGAGGCCGATTCCCACGGCGCCCGGCACCATCATTTGCAGAAAATCACATCCGCTTCGCCCCGCGGACGCGCGCAACCCACGCGTCTGTCGTACATTCGCGACGTGCAGCCTCATCAGTCCACCGTCACTCTCTCCACCGTCTTGCCGCGGCATGCCCGCGTGCGGTGCAACTACGCCGCGCCGTTCGTGGGGCGATGCATGTCAGCGCTGCCCTGCGCGGGTTGTCGTGCGTGAGCACGCCTCCCCGCAGATGTGGGTGGTGAGGTGAAGCGTCAACGCATCATCAGTGTGACCGTGTTGCTGGTGCTGCTGTGCGCAACGCTTCCGATCAGCCTGTCCTACTACCTGGCATGGCGGCTGGCGCTGGACCGCGAGGAAGGCAAGCTCGCGCAACTCGCGGCATTGTCGATCCGGCGCACCGAAACCGCCTTTGACGAGGCACACGGTGCGCTCTTGAGCATGGGCGCATCGCCGCTGCAGCCGTGTTCCCAACCGCATCTGGCGCAGATGCGCGCGCTGGTGCTGGCCAGTCATTACATCGTCGAACTGGGCTACCTCCAGCAGGGCCGGCTGCGCTGCACCTCGTGGGGCCCATCGCCGGAGGTCGTGGCGCACACCGCTGCCGACTTCGTGGTCAAGCGCGGCATCGCGGTCACCACGCGGTTGCGCCCGCTGGCCAATCCGCACCACCCGCTGATGGCCTTGCAGTTGCGGGACTACAACGTGCTGATCAATCCGACCACGCTGACCGACATCAATCTGCCGCCCGGCCTGCAATTGGCGATTGGCACGCCGGACGGCCAGATACTTAGCAGCACCGGCACCGCCGCAGAGCAGCTGCTGATCGCGCTGCCGACCGCTGCATCCGGCACCGGGCCGGACGCCCAGGCATTGTCCGGCCGCGACCGCCGCGGCGACTGGGCCGCGGTCGTCACCGAGCCGGTGGCCTATCTGCGCGGGCCGCTGGCGGCTGCACGGCTGCAGGTGGTACCGGTCGGCATCGCGCTGGCGCTGCTGTTGGTCAGCCTGGTGATCTGGGTCTCGCGGCGGCGGTTGTCGCCGCTGGCGCGGCTGGAAATCGCCGTGCAGCGCAACGAGTTCGTCGTGCACTACCAGCCGATCATCGCGCTCGACACCGGCGCCTGCGTCGGTGCCGAGGCGCTGGTGCGCTGGCAGCAACCCGATGGCGTGTTGATCCCGCCCGATGCCTTCATCCCGCTGGCCGAAGAGAGCGGCCTGATCCTGCCGATCACCGATCTGGTGGTGGCCGAAGTCATCCGCGACCTCGGCCCGACCCTGGCGACCGACCCTTCCCTGCACGTGGCCATCAATGTCTCAGCCGACGACATCAAGAGCGGCCGCGTGCAGACCGTGCTGGCCCGGGCGCTGCATGGCACCAACGTGGACAGCGGGCAGTTGTGGGTGGAGGCGACCGAACGCAGCCTGATGGACATCGAAGCGGCGCGCACCACCATCACCCACCTGCGCGGTGCCGGCCACACGGTGTCGATCGACGACTTCGGCACCGGTTATTCGAGCCTGCAGTACCTGCAAGGCTTGCCGCTGGATGCGCTGAAGATCGACAAGTCCTTCGTGGACACCATCGGCACCCACTCGGCCACCAGCGCGGTGACCTCGCACATCATCGACATGGCCAAGACGCTGCAGCTGCGCACCATCGCCGAAGGCGTGGAACGGCAGGAGCAGCTGGACTATCTGCGCGCGCACGGCGTGGACCTGGCGCAGGGCTGGCTGTTCTCGCGCGCGCTGCCGGCCACCGGCTTCATCGCCTACCACGCGCTGATGCGCGGCGGCGCGCACTGACCAGCGCCGCTACGGCGTCAACACCAATTTGGAGCCGTGACGACCAACCGGGCAAGGCGATCAAGGCACGGCAATCAGCGGGATGGCACGCACGGCCTGCTCGAATCGCGGCCAAGACGGTTCGCCTGTGCCGAAGGCAACGAGGTCGCACGCCGACCAGGCGCACGCTCGTGTGGCAGCCAGGCCGGACTGACTGGCCCGACAAGAAAAAGGGCCGCCAGTGGCGGCCCTTTCGATCAGGCGCCTTGCAGGGCACCTTCGCGTTGGCGACGTACCGGCCTGGGCCGGCTCGGGAACGCATGCCGCACAATCCGCCACATCACCTGGCCGAACTGACGCGGCAGCGAGCCGGTGTTGTAGTGCTGGCCGTAGCGCGCACAGATCTGCTTCACCTCGACCGCAATCTGCGCGTAACGGTTGGCCGGCAGGTCCGGGTAGAAGTGGTGCTCGATCTGGTGGCTCAGATTGCCCGACAGCACGTTCATCAGCTTGCCGCCGGTGAGGTTCGAAGATCCCCGCAGCTGACGCAGGTACCAGTGACCGCGCGACTCGTTGCGGATCGACTCCTTCGGGAACACTTCCGCATCGGCGGTGAAGTGACCGCAGAAGATGATCACGAAGGTCCAGATGCTGCGCAGCACGTTGGCGGCCAGGTTGCCCAGCAGCACGGTCAGGAAGAACGGGCCAGCCAGCGCCGGGAACACGATGTAGTCCTTGAGCATCTGGCGGCCGATCTTGCGGCCGACCGGCAGGAACGAGGCGCGCAACTCGGCCGCCTTCATCTTGCCGGCGAACCAGCGGCCCAGGCGCAGGTCCTGGATCGCCACGCCCCATTCGAACAGCAACGCGAACACCACCGCAATGAACGGCTGCAGCAGGTAGAACGGGCGCCAGCGCTGCTCGGGGAAGATGCGCAGCAGCCCGTAGCCGATGTCGTCGTCCATGCCGCGCACATTGGTGTAGGTGTGGTGCTTGAAGTTGTGCGTCTTGCGCCAGTTGTCGCCGGTGGCAACGATGTCCCACTCGTAGGTGTTGCCGTTGAGCTGCGGGTCGCCCATCCAGTCGTACTGGCCGTGCATGACGTTGTGGCCCAGCTCCATGTTCTCCAGGATCTTGGACAGCGTCAGCAGCACCACACCGGCGATCCACGCCGGGATCAGCACGCTGTGCACGAACGCGCCCAGGAACAGCAGCGCGCGTCCGGCCACGCCGGTCCAGCGCACCGCGGCCACGATGCGGCGGATGTAACGCGCATCGGCGGCGCCGACCTGGGCCTGCACGCGGGCGCGGATGGCGTCGAGTTCGTCGCCGAAGGACTGCAGTTCGGCAGCGGACAGGGCGCGGTTGTGGACTCGGCTCATGAGGATTCCTTACAGATCCAGGATCAGGTCAGTGCTCGGGGCACTGATGCACAGGCGGACCTGTGCGGTGGGTTCGTTGCTGCGCTCACCGGTCAACAGGTGACGCGTGGTGCCGGCCTGGCGCGCGCAGGCGCAGCTATTGCAGATGCCCATGCGGCAACCGTGCTTCGGCCGCAGGCCTTGCGCTTCCAGCCCCTCCAGCAGCGACTGGCCGCGCGGCAGGGTCAGCGTACGGCCGCTGCGTGACAGCTGGACCTGCACCTCACCGGCTTCGCCGTCGTCCAGCACCGGCACGCTGAAGGCTTCGGCCTGGAACGCGGCCACGCGGCCCTGCAGGCGCGCGCGCGCTGCCTGCACGAAGCCGCCCGGGCCGCAGACCATGACGTGGCGGCTGGAGAGATCGGCGACCTGCTCCAACGGGTAGCTATCGATGCGCGCAGCCGGCGTGGCGCCTTCGCGGGTGGTCAGCAGGCGCACGCGCAGGCGCGGATGTGCGGCGGCCATCGCCTCGAATTCCTCGACGAAGCAGGCTTCGTCGCGCTGGCGCACCCAGTACAGCAGGTCTACGTCCATCGGCATGCCGGCCTGCGCGGCGGCCTGCAGCAGCGCGCGCATCGGGGTGATGCCCGAGCCGGCCGCCAGCAGCAACAGCGGCGTCGGGGCGGCCGGCAGCAGCATGTCGCCGAAGGCCGGATCCAGCGACACCACCGTCCCGATCGGCGCATCGCCGGCCAGGTAGCGGCTGACCAGCCCGCCCTCGATCGCCTTGACGGTGATCGCCAGGCGGCCATCGGCCAGCACGGTCGGGCTGTAGCTGCGCAGCAGGCGGCGGCCGTCGATCTCCACGCCCAGGCTCACGTGCTGGCCGGCCTGCAGCCCCTGCCAGTGGCCGTTGGGCCGCAGCACCAGGGTCACCGCGTCGCGGCTGGCCGGCGTGCGCGCGACCAGGCGGGCCATTGGCCGTTCCAGGGTCCACAAGGGGTTGAGCCGGGTTGCCCAGAAATCGAACAACTGCGGCGACACCAGCCGGCGCGCCAGGCGCGTCGGCAACGGGGACTTGGACTTGGGGTCGGATGCCAGGTTCATGGATTGCACTATACGCATGCATGCACAGCCGTGTATACAGTTGTATATCGATCAGAGGAGCTATGATTCAGGCCCACGCCCGGCTACCGCCTCATGACCTCCATCGCCCTGCCTTCCAACGACGCGCCGCCGTCACGCAAGCCGGCGATTTCACGTGAGGATCTGATCGCCGCGGCACTGTCGCTGATCGGACCGCACCGCAGCCTGTCCACGCTGAGCCTGCGCGAAGTGGCCCGCGAAGCCGGCATCGCGCCCAACAGCTTCTATCGCCAGTTCCGCGACATGGACGAACTGGCGGTGGCCCTGATCGATCTGGCCGGGCGTTCGTTGCGCACCATCATCGGCCAGGCCCGTCAGCGCGCCACCTCCACCGACCGCAGCGTCATCCGGGTATCGGTCGAAGCCTTCATGGAACAGCTGCGCGCCGACGACAAGTTGCTGCACGTGCTGCTGCGCGAAGGTGCGGTGGGCTCGGATGCGTTCAAGCAGGCGGTGGAGCGTGAGCTCAGCTATTTCGAAGACGAGTTGCGGGTGGACCTGATCCGCCTGGCCGCCGCCGACAATGCCAAGCTGCATGCGCCGGCGCTGGTGTCCAAGGCGATCACCCGGCTGGTGTTTGCGATGGGTGCGGTGGCGATGGACTCGCCGCCGGAAAAAGACCCCGAACTGATCGAGCAGATCTCGCAGATGCTGCGCATGATACTCACCGGTGCACGCACCTTGGGCACGCACGGCGGGTGAGCGTGGCTTGACGCTGGAAAGCCACCGGTCTGTCTCGCGTTGACCGGTGACGCATGCTCGCTTCGATCGATACGCCTGGCTGATGGCCTACGCATCAAGTCGCACGCATGCGCTGTCGGTGCGTCAATGACCTGCGCGCAGTATGGGGGCGCAGTCCACGAGCATAGCCACGCCAGGTGCATGCAAGCGCCTGTGCATGGAGATCGGCACATGCCGCGTTTTGCGCAGACAACCGAGCATGGCGATCGCTGAAACATCGGCAGTGCCTGTTTGTCTTCACAGGCATCCAAACACCTGCAAGGCGATACGGTCGTACGTCTATCTCCTATATCGACCAGCCTCATCCATGGCGGCGAATGCACAGTTCAGTCTTGTCGCGGTGGTGCTCACATCCAAGCACACGCGTTTCACTCCTGGCTGGCCAAGGTGGGCCACGTTCGCGATCTGCTCGACAGACGCACCTACAGGCACACGGAGACGACATGAGCAACCACGACACCCCTCTCGACAAGCAGGAACGCAAGGCCGAAGCGCAGGATCTGAACCGCGATCCGATCTCAGGTGCACCCGGTTCGCATCCGGTCGGTGTGGGTGTGGGCGGCATCGCAGGCGGTGCTGCTGCCGGTGCGCTGGCCGGCACCGTGTTCGGTCCGCTGGGCACGCTGATCGGCGCGGCGGTTGGCGTGGTGGCCGGTGCCGCGGCCGGCAAGGGCGTGGCCGAGCGCCTGGACCCGACGGTGGAAACCGAATACTGGCGTCAGGAGCACCAGAACCGTCCTTACTACAAGGAAGGCACTGACTACGACCGCGATTACGCCACCGTCTACGGCTTTGGCCTGCAGGCGCGCGAAACACGTCCGACCAGCACCTGGGAAGAAACCGAGGCCACGCTGGCTGGTGAATGGCCGCGCAATCGCGGCGAATCGCGTCTGGAATGGGAAGAGGCACGCCTTGCCGCGCGCGATGCCTGGGAGCGTGCCGATCGCACGCATAGCGTCTATCGCGAGGGCGATACGCATTACCAAGGCCGTTTCGACAGCGCGAGTTATCGCGACGCCGAATATTCCTACGACGATTATCGCCCTGCCTATCGTTACGGCATGCAGGCACGTCAGCAATATGTCGGCCGCCAGTGGGACGACCATCTGGAACGCGACCTGGGCGATGGCTGGGACCGTTTCAAGTCCAACTCACGCCTGAGCTGGGAAAAGGCCAAGCATGCCGTGCGCGAAGCCTTCGATTCGGAGAATCACGATCAGGCAGCACGTCGCAATCCGACCGACCCGCGCGTCTAAGGTGTCGCGGCCTGGCACCAGGCCACGCTGATGTGTGAAAAAGAGCGGGCCCGATGGGCCCGTTCTTCATTGTCGAAAACACTAGCGGTTACGCTGACCTCGTTGCGTGGACGACTCAGCTGGAGCTGTTTTCCACGGCACGGATGTCGCCACGAAATTCGCGCGCGCCCTGCCCGGGCGATGACACTGCATCGCCCTGTTGCTGCTTGAGCATCTGCTTGCGTGCGGCCACCACTTCCTTGGCCAGGGCGATGCGCCGGCCAACCACCATTTCGGTCAGCCAGTCGATCAGGGTCCGCGTGTATTCCTGCTGGTGTTCCTTGATGCTCAATGCGTGATCGGCACCGGCAATCACCCGCGCGCTCAGCGAGCGCGCATTGACGAAGGCATTGGCATAATTGCGCAACACCGGATGCGGCACGATCACGTCGTGTTGCGCCTCCACCAGCAGCACATCGCCCTTGTAGTCGGCACAGGCCGCCAAGGCGATATTGTCGTCCGGGGTCAGCACGCGCTGCCGGTATTCCATCAATTCCGTATCGGCATTGAGGCTGACCTTGGGGCGATCCCAATGCTCGTCCTTGTACAGCGCAGGCGAGCGTAACGCCAGCCATTCCACCGGGCGTTCGCGCGTCAGCAAGGCGGACAGGTAGCCACCGTAGCTGAGCCCGACCACGGCGATCGATTGCGGGTCGACATACGGCAGGCCGGCAAGCTGATCGTAGGCCGCCTTGATGTCGTCCAGGTTCTGCGCGCGTGTCACGCTCTGGCGCATGGACGCATAGCCTTCGTGGCCACGCAGGTCGAAGGTCATGCAGATGCAGCCCAGGCCGACCGCTTCGCGCGCGCGCACCAGGCTGTGATGCTGGCTACCGCCCCAGCCATGCACGAACAGCACGGCGGGAATGCCGGTGGGCGTGAGCAAGGTGCCACTGAGTTCGTCCTGGTCGACCGGGATCTGGATGCTGGAAAGTTTGGCTTCCATTACGTGGTGGATACCCTCCTGTATTTGAAGCGCGGACCCGGCCCAGGGCGTTCGGCGCGGTAGTAGATCTGCGCATCTGCGGGCGGTTCGCCCTGATAGATCTCGTGCGTGGATGCATGCACCCAGCGCAGGTTGGCATCGTCCTGAAAGCTGCCAATCGCGGCGAGCTCGGCCGGTGTGGCGCCGCCGACGCGCCAGGATTGCTCCAGCACGCCGCAGACCGCACCGTTCCTTCCATCGTCGCCGCTGACCACATCGTAGTTGCGCCGCGAGATGTGCAACCCAGGATAGGCGGCGGTGATGAATCGATCGTATCTGCAGGCTTGCGCGACCACACGCTGTTGCAGCGGCGGTAGCGCCGTCACGGCCAGCGCTTCGAGCGATCCGCGATACACATGCAGCGATGAGCCGCCATAGACGTCCTCGTCCTGCGTATTGCGCACGCTGCATTGGGTGCCGTAATAGGCGATCTGGACGCCGGCAACGCATAGCTCGCCCACGCTATGTGTCACCGGCTGCAGGATATTGCGCTCCAGGACCGCGCCATGCGTGCCCAGATAGTCCTCCGGCAAGCTGTCCAGCACCTGCGTCAGTTGCGCTGCATCGGCAATACGCCACTGGCCGTTGCCACCCACGCCGGTCGGCAGCTTGAGTCGCACACCGCCATCCGGCAGCAGGGCCTGCAGCGCACGCAGGGCATCGGTGCGCGAAAACACGGTATAGCCCGCCAACGTGGCCGGAATTAGCGCGGTGGCCAGTGCCTGGTTCCATCCGGGGACGCTGGCTGCCTGCTCGGCAATCAGCGGGTGGCCGATCACCTTGGTTGCGAGGAAGGCATGCGGCACGATGCCGCCCAGCAAGTCCGCAGCGTCATCGATGCCCAGTCCATGCGCCTGTTCCGACGTCAGGGTTTCATCGGGCACATGAAACACGGTCTCGGCAACCACGTGTCCGGAGGCGGCGCGATGCCCTGCGCCGCGCACGCCCAGCAGCCGTGCAATTTCGCGACAGACCCACGCATGCGTGGCACGCTCATGACCATCCTCGGGCACCGGCCGAGTGACATGCCCCACGACCCGGCAGTACTGCTTGTGCGCCATCACGTCTCCCCTCGCAGCGTCGAACCGCGTGCCGTTGCTGGCTTTTCAAGCAGTTGAGACCCGCGCAGTCGGTGATGCAGCGCTACGCCGGCGCCGGAAGAACCCGGCTTACTTCAAGGTCAGATAGAACGCAAACACGATCACAAGGACGACGATCAAGCTGATGGCGACACGTCCCCCACGCAACTCCACCAAGGCATGCCACCACACACGTGCTTCCGAGGTGCCGCTGGCGGCTTGCGGCTTACGACTGCTTTCGCTGTCCTGCATCCTGAGTACTCTCATCTCCATCATGTCATCCCACATCCTAAGCATCAGACGTTACACAAGTGTGGAACGATTCAGAATCTTCCGTAAATTGCGGCATTGCGCGCATGTTTGTCCCGACATCATCGCAACGATCGCCCGATACACGTGGCAATGGGAACTCGCCGAACGTAGACCTTTCGAAAGGATGCAATCGATTGCTGACGGGTGCTCACCGCTGCGCTATGACTTGAATCGCCGATGCACGCTGCAGACTGCAAGACCTGCATGACCTGCATGACCTGCATGTCATGGCGCAAACGAAGCTGACCAGTTAAGCACGCGCTGCTGCGATTCGGCCAATAGTCGGGTTCGATGATCATCCGTTGACACAGCCACGGTTACCCTGCGTGTCAAGTTTGTTTAACCCGGACCACGCGAAGTCATGAGCAGAGACCCATCCGTCATCGATGTACAGGCCGAAATCGCGCATTGGCAGGCGCGTCACGCGCAGGGCAACCTGGGCGCAGGCAAGTTCAGCGAATTGTCCCCGGTGGTGAAAATGGCCTGCGATATCTATCTGCAGGCACCGCGTTCGAGCGATCAGGAACGTCTGCGCCTGTTTCGCGACCGCCTGGAGCATCATTTCATTTCATCCAGCACGCAGTCCAATTACGAGCAGTTGGCGACCGATTGCTGGCAGCGGTTAGGCAACCGCAATAGTTGAGCAAGACCGTTCCTCATTGGAGAGCATCATGAAAACCCCGTATCAAGTGCAGCAGGAGCTGGAGCGATTGGAGCGGTTGGTTCCGCACATCGTCAGCGACCAGGGCGACCGCGCGGAGGACATCCTAGGCTTCCATGTCGCCAGCTTGCTGGGCAGTGCCCCGGTCAGCGAACACGCGTTGATTCGCGAACGCACCGCACGCATGGCGCGCGTGTGCCGCACCGCGCAGGATACGGTGCGCACGCCGGCCAGATCGTTAGGCCTTGGCGCAGTCGTCCAACCGCAACTGGCCTGATTGGCAGGCACGATCCACGCATCACCGGAGCCGCGTAGCGGCTCCTTTGCATTTCACCGTCGGCAGTGTTGGCCGCCTCTTCCCAGGACCTCCATGAAATCCCTTCTTGTCGCGACATCGCTCCTCGCCATGCTTTCCCTTACCGCCTGCGATCGCCCCGGCGGCGATGCGTCGCGGACTGCGCCGGCAGTGTCACCCGAACCGACTGCTGCACCGGTCTCCGGGACTGGTGCCACCGAACTGGCCAAGGGCGACGCCGCCGTGCTCGGCGTGTTGGTGGCGCTGGATGAAAACGAGATCGCGCTGGCCAAGCAGGCCATTGCCCAGGATCTGGGCGGTGCGACCGATACGTTCGCCAAGCAGCTGCTGCACGACCACGAAGCCAACCTGGAAAAGAGCAAGGCGCTGGGTGCCACTGACAGCCCCCGTGCCGATGCCATGCGCGCCAAGGGCAAGGCGGCAGTGGACGCACTGGCAAAGACCGCGACCCTGCCCGATGGCAAGGACGCCTACCGCAATGCCTTCATGCGCACGATGGTCAGCGACCACGGCGACACCATCAAGATCATCGATGCCGAACTGCTGCCCGCCGCCGAAAGCGCGCCGGTCAAGCAGCACCTGGAAGAAAGCCGGCGCGTGGTGTCGGCGCACTTCGAGCGGGCCCACGCGGTGTCCTCCTCGCGCTGAGCCTGGTGCACCGTCTGCAAGCATCCAACGCGCCGGCCTGTCCGGCGCGTTGGCGTTTGGGCCTTGCCGATCGAGCGCGCTGTCCACCCGGCCGCCGTCCTGGCGCCACGCGGCGACCGCCACGCATGCGGCAGCGACTTCACCCTGCAGCAGGCAGCGCTGGCCTATCGTGCCGCATCGATTCGGCGCAGGAGTGTCCCCATGCAGTTGCTCATCACCGGCGGCACCGGCTTCATCGGCCAGGCCTTGTGTCCGGCACTCCTGCAGGCCGGGCACCAGGTCAGCGTGCTGACCCGCGACCCGCGCCGCGCCGGGCGCAGCCTGCCCGGCATGACCGCGGTGGACACGCTGGACGGGGTGCGGGCCGATGCGGTCATCAACCTGGCGGGCGAACCGCTGGCTGCCGGTCGCTGGACTGACGCGCGCAAGCAGCGCTTCCGGGCATCGCGCCTGGGCATCACCGGCCAGCTGCATGCCTGGATCGCGCAGCAGCCGGCCGAACAGCGCCCGTCGGTACTGATTTCCGGCTCGGCGGTGGGCTATTACGGCGAGCGTGGTGACAGCGTCCTGACCGAGGCAGACCCTGCCGGCGACGATTTCTCCGCGCAGCTGTGCCGCGACTGGGAAGCCGAGGCGGCCAGCATCGCCGCACTCGGCCCGCGCGTGAGCTGGGTGCGCACCGGCATCGTTCTCGACCGCGACGGCGGCGCCCTGGCCCGCATGCTGCCGGCGTTCCGTTTCGGTGGCGGCGGCCCGTTCGGCGATGGCAGGCACTGGATGAGCTGGATCCACCGGGCCGACATGGTGGCCTTGCTGCTGTGGTTGCTGGAGCACGGCCAGGGCGGTGCCTACAACGCCACCGCACCGACCCCGGTCACCAATGCCGAATTCGCGCGCACCCTGGCCCACGTGCTGCATCGCCCGGCGCTGCTGGCGTTGCCGGCCGGCCTGCTGCGACTGGGCTTTGGCGAGATGGCCGAGCTGCTGCTGATCAGCCAGCGCGTGCTGCCACAACGCGCCCTGGAGGCCGGCTTCCGCTTCCGCTATGTGCGCCTGGACGAGGCGTTGCGCGCCATCCTGCAGCACTGACCCGCGCGTTGCCCGGGCGGGGCCTTGCACACGGGGCGGGCCGCCGGCCGCGCTGCGACGGCCGTTAGCCATGCACTAATATTTGCCTAACGACCATCCCCGACAGTGCTGCCGATCTCGGACTGGCCCCGGGCCCGGCGGAACACCTATGCACCTGCTCCTTGTCGAAGACGACACCATGCTGGCCAACGCGATCTGCGATGGCGTGCGCCAGCAGTCCTGGACCATCGACCACGTCGGCAGCGCCAACGCCGCCAAGACCGTGCTGGTGGACCACCGCTACACCGCGGTGCTGCTGGATATCGGCCTGCCGGGCGAATCCGGGCTGACGGTGATCCGCTTCATGCGCGGCCATTACGACGCCACGCCGGTGATCGCACTGACCGCGCGCGGGCAGCTCACCGACCGCATCCGCGGCCTGGATGCCGGCGCCGACGACTACCTGGTCAAGCCATTCCAGTTCGACGAGCTGATGGCGCGGCTACGTGCAATCACCCGGCGCAGCCAGGGCCGGGTGGTGCCGCTGCTCACGCAGGGCGATGTCTGCATGGACCCAAGCAGCCGCAAGGTCACCCGCGACGGCAAGTGGGTGGCGCTGAGCGCGCACGAATACCGGCTGCTGCTGGCGCTGATGGAACGCGCCGGGCGCGTGGTCACCAGGGACCAGCTGGAAGAAGGCGTCTATGGCGGCCCGTGCGAAGGCGGCAGCAACATGATTGCGGTGTACGTGCACCAGCTGCGCCGCAAGCTGGGTGATGCGCTGATCTCCACGGTGTATGGCCAGGGCTACATGGTCGGCAAGGCACCCGAATGAAATCGCTGCAGGCGCGCATGCTGGCGGCGCTGGCCGCAATCGTGTTGCTGAGCTGGTGCACCTCCCTGTGGATCCTGGTCGCCCTGGTTACCCAGGGCCATCACAGTGTGTTCGAGCAGGAACTCAACATCTTCGGCGACCAGCTGATCGGCGCCCTGCCCGACGCGCTGGAGCACCGCTTCGATACGCAAGCCGAGCCGCAGGCTGCGCTCGACGCGCGCGCGCCGAGCGGCAATGTGTCCTCGCGCATGAGTTTCAAGCAGACCCTGATTGCGATGGTGCTCAACACCGTGCAACTAGGCGTGCTGGGCCTGCTGGTGTGGTGGGCGGTACGCACCGCGCTCGCGCCGCTGCGCGCCATTTCCAGCGCCATTGCGCAGCGCACCGGGCTGGACACCGAACCGGTGCCGCTGGCGCAGGTGCCGGAGGAGATTCGCCCGCTGATCGGCTCCTTCAACTCCCTGCTGGCCCGCGTGGAAAAGACCGTGCAGGCCGAGCGCGATTTCGTGGCCGATGCGGCGCACGAACTGCGCACGCCGCTGTCTGCGCTGCATGCCTATGCCGAGGTCGCGCTGCGTGCGCCCACGCTGGAGGCCAAGGACGCGGCGCTGCAGCAGCTGCTGGAAACCGCACGCCGCAGCAATCGGCTGGCCGCGCAATTGCTGGATCTGGCGCGGCTGGATGCAGGCATCAGTTCGGCGGCGTACCGGCAGGTGGACATGGGCGAGTTGATCTCGCATGTGCTGGACGAATTCAGCGTGCAGGCCGACGCCCGCCACATCACTCTGCAGGTGGAGGCATTGCCGTGTCTGTTGCGTTGCGATGTGGATGCGGTGGGCATCCTGATCCGCAATCTGGTCGACAACGCCATCCGCTATGGGCGCCTCCATGGCACGGTGGAAGTGAGTTGCGGCTACTGCCTGCGCGCCGATGCGCTGCATCCGTTCGTGCAGGTCAGCGATGACGGCCCCGGCGTACCGGAGAGTGCCCACGCGTCCATCTTCGAACGCTTCTACCGGGTTGCCGGCAGCCAGGTGCAAGGCAGCGGGATCGGGCTGTCGCTGGTGGCCGGTATCGCGCGCCTGCACGCGGCCACCATCGAAACCTGCGAAGGCCACCAGGGCCGCGGCCTGTGCGTGCGCGTGGTGTTCGCCGGCGAAGGCGTGCGCCGCACTGGCTGAACGCAGGCGGCGCGCGGCGATCGCCTATCGACTATCGCCTGTCGTTATCGCCCAAGCCAATAAGTTTCCAACACCCACTGCCTACAGTGCACTCACCGCATGCATCCAGGATGCCTGGTGATGGTCAACTCGATCCGTTCCACCCCGCTCGTCCCCGCCGCCGTCGCGCTGCTGGCACCACACGCGGCCGCCAACGACAGCGCCATCCCTGCCGCCGTCGCCAACGCGGCACTACGGGAATTCCGCTGTGGCCGTACCGGCACGCGCAATCGCGACATCTGGCGCGCACTGCCGGATATCCGCAGCGCGCGCCAGGCACGCCGGCTGCAGCGCTGGGCCAACGGCGGTGTGTTGTTCACTGCCGCCGCAGTGGTGTTTGCGCTGGCGGTGGCCAGTTATCTGATGCATTGAGCGCGCGGCCCCGCTCGCGCGTGCTTGTCCCTATCTGCTTCCTCTCCAGGTATTTGCCCATGTCGTCGTATTCCCTTGTCCGTTGCTGCGCGCTGCTGGTTGTCGGCGTGACGCTGATCGGTTGTGCCAGTACGCGCCCGATGCCGTACAGCCAGTTGCCATCTTCAAGCTATCTGCGCCCGCACGTTGGCAGCCGCGGTGACCGCATGCCGTACGCCTACCAGGGCGCGGTGGATTGGACACGTTACCGCGCCGCACTGGTCGAGCCGGTCAGCATCTATCGCGGTCCCGACGCGCAATTCGAAGACGTGCCCGAGCAGGACAGACGCATGCTCGCCGATTACATGCAGCAGGAGTTCGGCGTTGCGATCGGGCAGCGTTGGCAACGCGCGACAGTGGCCGATCGCGACACCTTGCGCGTGCGCATCAGCCTGACCGGTGCCAAACCCAGCAAGCGGGTGCTGGGCACCTTCATGAAGGTGGATCTGGGCGGCGGTTCCTACAACGCGGTGGAGGCCGCACGCGGCAAGGAAGGCGCGTTTTCCGGCTCGGTCAGCTACGCGGTGGAAATCTTCGACGCGCAGAGCAACCGCCTGCTCGCCGCCTACGTCGAAAAACAGTATCCGAGCGCAATGAACATCAAGGCCAGCCTGGGCGCCTACGACGCTGCGAAGGCGGGGATCCGCAAGGGCGCCGAGCAGTTGGTCAAGGGAATGGACTAGCTGGGATGCGGGATTCGGGATTCGGGATTCGGAATCCGGGATTGGAATAGGGAATAGGGAATCGGATTATCGGAAGCGTTGGCTTCTAGTTTCCTTCTCCCACCGGGAGAAGGTGCCCCGCAGGGGCGGATGAGGGTACGGACCAGAGGCCCAATCCAGCCCAGATGTCAGATTCGATTACCTGCCCGATCACATGAGCGCAGCAAGACCGCGGTCGCCGAGTCACGGTCAACCCACGAAAAGGCCGGCGCTGTACGGACAGCGCCGGCCTTTGTCAGTTTGCACGGCCCACGTGTTGTCAGCGGGCCATGCCCTCTTGGCGCTGCAGCCTCAGCGCGTGACCCGCTTGGCCGCCTTCTTGCCGACGGCCTTGCGGGCGGCGGTGGTCTTGGCCACGGCGCGCGTGGCCGGCGTCTTGGTGACCTTGGCGGCCTTCTTCAAGGTGGTCTTGGTCACCGCCTTCTTGAGCGGCACCTTTTTCACTGCAGCCTGCTTGGTGGCGGTCTGCCTGGCCACCGGCGCCTTCTTGGCGGCGGGCTTGACGATGGCCTTGGCGACCGGCTTCTTGACCGGGGCCGACTTGGCCACCGCCTTCTTCGCTGCTGCGCGCGCACCCACCGTGGCCACCGCGCTCTTGCGCGCCGCGCTCTTGGCGGCCGTCTTGGCACTGAGCGCCGCCGCTTCGGCCTTGGCATTGGCCTTGGCGGTCTCCAGCTTCTGCCTGGCGCTGGCCTTGGTGTTGGCCAGTGTCTGTTTGGCAGCATCGGTGGTGGTGCTCAGCTTCTGCTTGGCCGCATCCTTGGTGGAGGCGAGCTTCTGCCTGGCGGCAGCACTGGTGGCGGCCAGTTTGTCCTTGGCGGCCGCTTTGCCCGACACCAGCGAACGCTTGGTCTTGGCCACGCCGCGCTTGACCGCGGTGGCTGCATCGCCGGCGTTGTCGACGACGCGCTGTTCGACCTTGACCACGGCCTTGCGCGCCTTGGCGACGCCGGTCCTGACCTGCGCCGCCGCCGTGCCGGCCGCGTCCTGCACGCTGGCCACCGCGTCGCTGGTGGTGCTGGCGATGGTCTCGCCCAGTTCGGTGGCCGTGCTCTTGACGCTCTCGACAGCGTCGGACAGGGTTGCCGTCACACCATTGCCGTTGTTCATAGACCCTCCTTCAGGGCGTCAGTGCGGAAAGCGCGGGCGATGCGCAGCGGCATGCGTATGCTGAACAGGCATCGGATCAAGCGGACGCTACGCCGGGCTCAAGCGGCTGTCAACGCAGGGCCCGCAAGGGATCTGCTGCGCTTTCACCACGCGTTAAATTGCCCGCTGGCACTCTCGTTCAGCTTGATTTACGCAGCCAGACGCCCTATTCCTCTTCCACCGCGTAACCCGGACTTCGTTGCATGCGCCCGCTGCCTACCTTGCTGACACTTTCCCTGGCCGCTGCCTTCGGCGGTTTTGCCGCCACCGGCATCAATGCCTGGATGGACAACCGCGCCGAGGCCACACCGGCCGGCGCCGCCACCACCTTCAGCCTGCCGGCGGCTGCCGCGTTGCCGGCCGCCGTGGCCGGGCAACCGGTGCCGTCGCTGGCGCCGATGCTGCAACAGGCGATGCCGGCGGTGGTGAGCGTCAACACCAAGCAGGTGGTGCGCGTGCGCAACCCGTTCTTCAACGACCCGATCCTGCGCCGGCTGTTCCCGGAGATTCCGCAGGACCGCATCAATGAATCGCTGGGCTCGGGCGTGATCATCGATGCGCAGAAGGGCTACGTGCTGACCAATCACCATGTCATCGAAAACGCCGACGACGTGCAGGTCACGCTCGGCGACGGGCGCACGGTCAAGGCCGATTTCATCGGCTCCGATGCCGATACCGATATCGCGTTGATCCGCATCAAGGCCGACAAGCTCACCGACATCAAGCTGGCCGACAGCAACGCGCTGCGCGTGGGCGACTTCGTGGTGGCGATCGGCAACCCGTTCGGCTTCACCCAGACCGTCACCTCCGGCATCGTCTCAGCGGTGGGCCGCAGCGGGATTCGCGGGCTGGGCTACCAGAACTTCATCCAGACCGATGCCTCGATCAATCCAGGCAATTCCGGCGGCGCGCTGGTCAACCTGCAGGGCCAGTTGGTGGGCATCAACACCGCCAGCTTCAACCCGCAGGGCAGCATGGCCGGCAACATCGGCCTGGGCCTGGCGATCCCCTCCAACCTGGCGCGCAATGTGGTCGAGCAACTGGTGACCAAGGGCGTGGTCGTGCGCGGCACGCTCGGGCTGGAAACCCAGAACCTCACCCAGCAGATGCTGCAGGGCCTGGGTGTGGATTCATTGCGCGGCGCCCTGGTGACGCGCGTGTTGCCAGGGTCCGCCGCGGCGGCCGCAGGCGTGCAGCCGGGCGATGTGGTGGTGGCGGCCAACGACCAGCGGGTGGACAGCGCAGAGGCATTGCACAATTATGAAGGCCTGCAGGCGGTCGGTAGCGCGGTAAGGCTGGAGATTCGCCGCGATGGCAAACCGCTCACGCTCACCGCGACACTGAAGGAGCAGGACCGCGCAGTCACCGGCGACATGCTCGACCCACGCCTGGGCGGCGCCACCTTCGTGGATCTGCCCGAATCGCTGCGCCAGTCCGGCATCACCGGCGTCATGGTCAGCGAGGTCAAACGCGGCAGTCGTGCCGCAGCCAATGGTCTGGTCACCGGCGATGTGATCGTGGCCAGCAGCGTGGGCGAGTTTGCCGATCTGGCCAGCTGGCGCGCCAATTTCCAACGCAAGCCGCAGCAACTGGTGGTGCGCATCCTGCGTGGCAATGCGCAATACGACGCGTTGATGCGTTGACGCGGCGTGCACTGCCCTCGGCCTGCACTAACACCTCCTACACCGCAGCGATGCTATTGCTGCACCACGCCCGCATGCTGTTCGCGGCTGCCATCAATGACCGAAGGAGATATCGCATGAGCCCCACCAATACCGACCAGCTGAAAGAAAACCTGAGCGAAGCCAGCACCCATCTTAAGTCTGCTGCCAGCGCCGCAGGCGAAGCCGTCAAAGGCGCCACCAGTGCTGCCGGCGACGAACTCAAGCTTGGTCGTGCCAACGTCAAGGCAGAGCTCTCCGATACCGCACTGGCCGGTATGGCGGCTGCCGAGTTCGGTGGTGCCGCTGCCAAGGAGCAGCTCGACGTGCTGGTCAGCAAGGGCAACGACCTGCTGGAAAGCGCGACCGATCTGATCCGTGAGCGGCCGCTGGCTGCGTTCGGTGTGGCGTTCGCGACCGGCTGGATCATTGCCAAGCTGGCACGCAGCAACGACAACTAAGTCGTGAGCGATCAGGCCTCCACAGCTGCCGCCTCCGACGCGCCCAACGCGCGGCCGGAAACGCCAGGACTGGACGAAAGCGTACGTGCGGTCGGCGCAGCCGGCCGTGCGACGCTGGGCTCGGCCAAGGACACCAGCCGGGCATTGCGCCGGCTGGTGTCGGCCGATTTACAACTTGCACGCAGTGCCTTCGGGCGCGGACTGGCCTGGGCATGCGTTGCCGTGGTCTTCGGCGCCTCGTCGTGGCTGTTGCTGGCGGGTGCGATCATCGCCCTGCTGCAACGCGCGGGGCTGTCGTGGTTCCAGGCGATGTTTTTCACCGCGTTGGCCAGCCTGTTGGTCACCGGCATCGCGGCGTGGCGCGTGTTCTTCTACTTCGACCACACCGGCTTGAATGCAACACGCCGTCAGCTGGTCAAGCTGGGCATCTTCGATGACAGCAGCGACGACGACGATGCCCATGCATCGGCTGCCACTGGAGCACGTACATGAAGTTTGGCACCTTGCGTCAGCGCGTCGATCGCGCGGAATTCCTGGTGGAAGGGCGCGCACAGGAAACGCGCCTGCATTGGGGAGAACTGCGTGACACCTGGCGTGCCGGATGGTCCCCGTTGCGGATCATGGTGGTCGGGTTCGGCCTGGGTTTTGTCACCGGCCGTAACGAACCGCAGGCGGCGCTGGGCAGTATCGCCAGCAAGCTGGGCGGTATCCCGAAAATCCTGCAGATGATCAGCACGATCTCTGCGCTGTTCACTGCACATCGTGCGCAGGAAGCCTCCGAGCAGGCAGAACGTGCCGCCGACAATGCCGAAGAGGTCGCTGCCGATCCACCGGTGACGGTGGTGCAGGCACCGGTCGATCGCGCCGCATAATGACGACGGTCCCGGGCCATCGCCCGGGATCACCCTGCGCGAGGCGTGCTGCCTGGTACACGGCAGAGCCCGCCACTGACATCGTTCGGGCCTGACATCCTGCGCACACCCTCTGTGCGCGATGTTGACGCGTTCGGCTGATAATGGCGCACCGCTGGCAGCACGCCAGTCTGCTGCCAGGGCGCGCATGACTCTTCCCGTCGATTCAATGGATGCTGCCGTTGCGGCAGATTCGCTTCCGCCGCCACCGGCACCGCGCCCGCGCGCACCGGTCTCGTTGGTGGTGCTGGCCACGCTGGCGGTCGGCTACACCCTGTGGGCGGCACAGACGATCATCCTGCCGGTGATGCTGGCGGCGTTTTTTGCCTTGATCGGCAATCCCATCCTGCGCGGTCTGCGCAAGCTGTATATCCCGCGCTTTCTCGGCGCCTTGATGGTGTTGTGCCTGGGCCTGGCCGCGACCGTGGCGCTGGCTGCGCAACTCGCCGGGCCGGCAGCCGAGTGGGTGCAGCAGGCGCCCCGACAGATGCGCCAGATTGCGCGCGACGTGCGCGATTTCACCAAGCCGATGATGCAGGCCAACCAGGCCGCGGAAAACTTTGCGCGCGCCGCCGGCGGCGACGGCCAGCGCAGCGTGCAGATCGTGCGCACGCAGATGGACGACCCCTACAAGGCGCTGGTGCGCACGCCGAAACTGGCCGCCTCGGTGCTGGCGGTGGTGCTGCTGACGTTCTTCTTCATGGTCTACGGCGAAAGCCTGCAACGGCATGCGATTGCGTTGCTGCCCAATCGCCAGCAGCAACGCTTCACCACCGAAATCATGCTGGACATCGAGCGCGAGGTCTCGCGCTACGTGCTCACCATCAGCGTGATCAATACGCTGGTCGGGCTGGTCTTTGCCGGCATTCTCTATGTGCTCAAGATTCCGCTGCCCGAAGCGCTGTTGTGGGGCACGGTGGTGGCGCTGCTCAATTTCGCACCGTACGTGGGTCCGTTGATCGGCGTGATGCTGATGCTGCTGATGGGCTTTGTGGAATTCCGCACCACCTTGTCGGCAATGCTGCCGGCGATCCTGTATCTGGCGCTGCACACCATCGAGGGCCAGGTGGTCACTCCGATCGTGCTCGGCCGCCGCATGGCGATCTCGCCGCTGATGCTGATCCTGGCGCTGATGCTGTTCGGCTGGCTGTGGGGCATGATCGGCCTGCTGCTGGCGGTGCCGCTGCTGGTCTGCATCAAGATGGTGCTGAGCCGGGTGGAGGGAATGCAGCGCTGGGCCAGGCTGCTTGAGTAGCCGGGATTGGGGATTGGGGATTGGGGATTGGGGAGTCGGGAGTCGGGAATCGCAAGAGCAGTGAAGCAGCCCGCCAAAGCGTTGCTCTACCGATTCCCGACTTCCCATCCCCGGCATTACAATCTCGCGATGAGTTTCCCAATCAGCGCCATCACTCTCGACCTCGACGACACGTTGTGGCCCTTTGCGCCGATCGGGGCGCGGATCGACCAGGTGTTGTACGACTGGATGCGCGAGCACAGTCCGGTCACCGCCGAGCGGTTTCCGGTGGAGGCGATGCGCGAACTGCGCGAGCGCAGCTTTGCCGACAACCCGCACCTGCATCACGATCTCAGCGCGCTGCGGCGGCTGACGCTGGAAATGGCACTGCGCGAGAGCGGTGGTGATCTGGCCTTGCTGGAGCCTGCGTATGAGGTCTTCTACGCCGCGCGCAACCAGGTGGAGTGCTACCCGGATGCGCTGGACGCGCTGGCGCGTATCGCCGCGCATGTACCGGTGGCGGCGCTCAGCAACGGCAATGCCGATCTGCAGCGCATCGGGCTGATGCATCACTTCGCGTTTCAGCTGGGCTCGCGCGAGCACGGCAGCGCAAAACCCGACCCGAGCATCTTCCTGGCCGCCTGCGCGCGCCTGGAGGTGCCGCCGGCACAGGTGCTGCATGTGGGCGACCATGTGCGCATGGACGTGCTTGGCGCGCTGGATGCCGGCCTGCGCGCCTGCTGGATCAATCGCGACCGAGCACAGTGGTCGCACCCGACCCAGCAGCCGGATCTGGAGTTCGACTCCATGACCGGGCTGGCCGATTGGCTGGACGCGCAGCAGCTGCATCCCGACGCCGCGCGTACCGGCATCCGCATTCCCGCCTGAGCCACTTTTGCTCGGCGCATGGCGCCGCCTCCGAGGATTTCCATGTCGCAGCTCACCGGTTTCATCGATCCTAACGCCGCAGCCCTGCCGCTGCATGTGCTCGACCGCGAAGGCTTTGCAGGTTGGTGCGCCGAGCAGCCCACCCGCGTGCTGGCGTGGGCGCAGGCGCAGCGTTTCGATGCGGCGCCGGGCAGCGTGCTGTTGCTGCCGGGGGAACACGGGCTGGCCGGCGCGGTGCTCGGGATCGGCGACCGCGCCGATGCCTACGCCTATGCGCACGCGCCGATGGCGCTGCCGCCGGCCAGCCGCTGGACGCTGGCCAGCGCGCTGAGCGAGAGCGAGCAGGCGCTGCTGCACCTGGGCTGGGGCCTGGGCGCGTACCGCTTCTCGCGCTACCGCAAGGTGCCGCGCGCACCGGCCGAACTGGCCGCCACACCGACACCGCACACCCGCGACCTGATCGAGGCCTGCATCCGCGTGCGCGACTGGGTCAACACCCCGACCGAGGACATGGGCCCGCAGCATCTGGAAGAGGCCACGCGCGCAGTGGCGCAACCGCATGGCGCGCAGGTCGAGGCCATCGTCGGTGAGGCATTGCTGGCGCAGAACTTCCCCACCATCCACGCGGTCGGGCGCGCATCGCATCGGGCGCCGCGACTGATCCAGTTGCAATGGGGCGACGCGGCGCATCCGCATCTGGTGCTGGTCGGCAAGGGCGTGTGCTTCGACACCGGCGGGCTGGATCTGAAGCCGGCCGATGGCATGCGCAACATGAAGAAGGATATGGGCGGCGCAGCGCATGCCTTGGCGCTGGCCGGCCTGGTGATGGCGCAGCAGCTGCCGGTACGACTGACCCTGTTGATTGCCGCGGTGGAAAACGCCGTCGGCCCGGATGCGTTCCGCCCGGGCGAAGTCATCACCACCCGCGCCGGTGTCACGGTGGAAGTGGACAACACCGATGCCGAAGGCCGCCTGGTGCTGTGCGATGCGTTGAGCTACGCCACCGAGCAGCGCCCCGATCTGATCCTGGATTTCGCAACGCTCACCGGCGCCGCACGCATCGCCCTAGGGCCGGACCTGCCCGCGCTGTTCGCCAACGACGATGCGCTGGCGCAGGCCTGGTTGAACGCCGGCGAGCAGACCCGCGACCCGGTCTGGCGCATGCCGCTATGGCGCCCGTACCTGCGTTACCTCAACAGCCATGTCGCCGACATGGCCAACGCCGGCTCGCGCATGGCCGGCGCGGTCACCGCCGCGCTGTACCTGGAGCGCTTTGTCGCACCGGGCCAGCCGTGGGCGCATCTGGATGTCTACGCCTGGAACGACAGCGACCGCCCCGGCCGCCCGGCTGGCGGGGAGGCACTGGCGTTGCGCTCGGCTTACGCGATGCTCGAGCAGCGTTACGGCGGCTGAGGCCGGCTGACAGCACGGCTTCAACAAACTCGCCTTCGTCGACGCGTGAAGTGATGCCGACGATGGCAGCGACGTCGATCCGATTAAAGTGCGTGCTCAGCCTGCGCCGCATTCACGGCTCGCATCCATGCACACCGACCATCCCGACTGGTCCTTGCCCGCCAACCGTCGCGGGACCTTACGCGGCATGGATGCCGCGTAAGAGCTTACAAGGACGTACTTGCAGCGTGTGCCGCGAGGGTGGGCGGGCAAGGACCCTGCAGCAAACCCGCAGATCATCCGCTCCACAACCGATGCATCCACTCTGCTCAATTACCTCCAAGGCGAGCGAGCGCTCGAGCTTCAGCATCGTTTGACTATCCCCAAGCCGAGCGGGTCGATGGCGTAGTGCCTTGAGCACGCTGCGCCATTGCCCGTCATCTGGATCATTCATCGACCGCTTTGGTCGCGGCATCACACACCAGACGCACTGGAGCGTGGACTATGCGCCCACGGGTCGTGCCGGTGCCGCAGGTTGGGCGGGGTGGCGATCACGGCGCCACACGCCTCACCGCATCGACTCTTTGCCGCATTGCCCACCGGAGCCAGCCATGAACTTGCCACCTCCCGCTCCACCCCCGCAGCGCGCACGTCTTGTGGCGCCATTGCTCGGTATCGCCGCAATTGCCGGCGGTATCGCGGTGGCGTTCGCCTGGACCGCCGGCTGGATCGGTGGCGACCGGCTCACTGCCGCGCGCATGACCGACACCATCGAAGCCAGCGGGCCGCCGCATCCGGGCTTTCGCCGCGCGCACACCAAGGGCGTGTGTGTGAGCGGGGAGTTCAAGGCCAGTGGCAAGGCCACCTGGCTGTCGTCGGCACGCATCTTCAGCCAGGCCAGCACGCCGGTGCTCGGGCGCATGTCGATCGGCGGCGGCGACCCGCATGGCGCCGACGGCGCGGCGCGCGTACGCAGCATGGCATTGCTGCTGCGCAGCGACGACGGGCAGGAATGGCGCACCGCGATGAACAGTTTTCCGTTCTTCGTGGTGGCCACGCCGGCCGGTTTTCAGGCCTTGAATGTGGCCTCCAGGCCGGACCCGGCCACCGGCAAGCCCGATCCGGCCAAGCTGGCCGCGTTCGGCAAGCAGTATCCGGAAGCGGCCAAGTTCCAGCAGTGGGCCAAGACCGCGCCGTGGTCCAACAGCTGGGCCAACACCCAATACAACGGGGTGAATGCGTTCCGCGCGATTGCGGCCGATGGACGCGAGCGCTACATCCGCTGGTCGATGCGTCCGCATACGCCGTTCAAGGAGCTCAGCGCCGAGCAGCGCGCGCAGGCCGATGGCGATTTTCTCGCCACCGACCTGGACACGCGCCTGGCGCAGGGTCCGCTGCGCTGGGACCTGGTGCTGACCGTGGCCGAGCCGGGCGATGCGGTGGACGATCCCTCGCAGCCATGGCCGGAAAGCCGCAAGCAGATCGTGGCCGGCACGGTGTCGATCGATCATGCCGAACCGCAGGCCACCGGCCCGTGCCGCGATCTGAATTACGACCCGCTGATCCTGCCCAAGGGCATCGCAGGATCGAACGACCCGATCCTGGCGGCGCGCTCGTCGGTGTATTCGCAATCGTTCAACCGGCGCGAGCATGAGATCGCCAATGGCACAGGCAACGCTGCCACCGGCCAGGGAGCACACCGATGAGCAGCCATCCCCACTTCAATTTGCCCGCGCGCATCCTGCATTGGTTGATGGCCGCGATGATCCTGACCATGCTGTTCGTCGGCGTGGGCATGGTGGCGTCGGTGACGCAGCGGCCGTGGTTGATCGACCTGCATCGCCCCCTGGGCATTGCGATCCTGGTTCTTGCGGTGCTGCGCCTGATCAACCGCCTGCGTCACCGCCCGCCGCCGCTGCCGGCCGACCTGCCGGCCTGGCAGAAGGCCGCCGCGATCGCCTCGCACTGGCTGCTGTATGCGTTGATGCTGGGGATGCCGTTGATCGGCTGGGCGATGCTGTCGGCCGGTGCGTATCCGATCGTGCTGTGGCCGGGTGCGAACCTGCCGCCGATCGCACCACACGATCCGGCGCTATACGCCTGGCTGCGCAGCGCGCATGGCTGGTTGGCGTATCTACTGTTCGCCACCGTGCTGGGGCATCTGAGCGCGGCGCTGTTCCATGCCTGGATACGCCGGGATGGCGTGTTTTCCAGCATGGCGCGCGGGGAGCGGTCTGCGCGTTGACGGATTGGATGGGTGGGTGTTGGAAGACGTGTTGCGCTGAGTGATTTCACTGCGCGGACGTACCCTCACCCCAACCCCTCTCCCGGTGGGAAAGGGGCCTGGTCTTCCCTTCTCCCGCCGGGAGAAGATGCCCCGCTGGGGCGGATGCGGGTGCGGGCAAAGCATCGGCTTCGCTGCCATGTGGAGTGGCGTTACCCCCGTACCCTCACCCCACCCCTCTCCCGTCGGGAGAGGGGCCAGGATCTAACGCTGGCGCTTTGTCTTGGCTGCTGGCGCGGGTGCCTGAATGCCCTTGCCGGTCGCGGCCCAGTAGATCCCGCCATACAGATGCTCCAGATAACGCGGGTCGTAGTAGGCCTCGGCCAGATGGCCCAGCGCGGTGGCAAACACGCGACCGCCTTCGAAGTGGTGGTACCAGGCCACCGGGTGCTGGGTGCCCATGCCCTTGGCAACCTGGCCCGGCCAGATCAGCGTGGGGTCGTAGCTGCTCTCGTCCACCGTCAGCAGCGTGACCAGGTCATCGCTGTACGGCGGATCGTATTCGTACCACTCGTCGGTCCACACCCAGCGCCTGGGCAGGCCGGCGGTGGCCGGGAAGTTGGGGTCCACCACGTCGACCATCGCGGTCTGCATGTACGGATGGGTGCGGAACGAGCGGCCGATCAGATGGTCGTACCACTCCCAGTCGCCACGCTTGATCGCAAACGCCTTGTGCACCGCCACCACGCCGCCGCCGTTGCGCACGTATTTCTGGAAGTTCGCACGTTGCGCCGGATCCAGATCGGTGGCCGGCGTGTTGAGCAGCACGATTGCCGCGTATTGCGATAGATCGCCATCAAAGGCCTTGGCATTCCACGCCCAGATCAGCTCGACATAATGCTTGCGCGCCATCGCTTCGAATTGCGGTTTGGCCACCGGGATGTAGTCGTGGTGATACTGGTTGGGAATTGCCGCCACCAGGATCTTGAACTGCTCGGCGGACGCATTGAATGCGCAGACCAGCAGCAGACCCAACAGCCACAGAGGTTTCATGCCGTTCGCTCGGAAATCGTTCTGGCCCGGCAGTGTACCTGCGCCTGCACGGCATGCTTTGCGCATGATCTGGAATAGCTGTCTGGCGCGCCGGTGATCGAGTGATGCGTGGCAGTGCATGGCCAATGCCATCCAGCGCTGCGCCCGCTGACAGCGCAACGCGTCTGCCTCACCGGTTCACAGCCAGCCTTTCTGCCGGGCCAGCCGATACGCCTCGATGCGATTGGCCACGCCCAGCTTGCCGATGCATTCGGACAGATAGTTGCGCACCGTACCGTGCGACAACTGCAGCTGCTGCGCGATCTCGCTGGCCGAGCGCCCTTCGCCGGCCAGCCGCAACACGGTGCGCTCGCGTTCGCTCAAGGGGTCGGCTTCCACCCAGGCGTCCAGGGCCAGTTGCGGGTCGATCACCCGGCCGCCGCGCTGCACCTGACGCAGTGCGCTGACCAGTTGTTCGGCCGGCGCGTCCTTGAGCAGATAGGCAGCCACACCGGCATCCAGCGCGCGGCGCAGAAATCCCGGGCGGGCGAAGGTGGTGACGATCATCACCCGCACCGGCAGCGCCTGGCGCTGGATACGCTGGGCCAGTTCCAGGCCGGTCAGGCCGGGCATTTCGATATCGGTGATCAGCACGTCCGGCTGCAGGCGTTGCAGGTCGCGCCAGGCACTTTCGCCGTCGCCTGCGCTGCCGACCACCTCGATATCGTCTTCCAGCCCAAGCAAGGCGACCAATGCGCCACGCAACAGCGCCTGGTCTTCGGCCAACAACACCCGGATCATCGCGCGCGCTCGTATGCAGACAACGGTGGCGCACGATAGCAGCGGTGGCGCCTGCCGTGCATGGGTCGATATGCAGTGGGCGTGCGTGCGATCAGCGCGACGGTGTCACCAGCGGGACCGGCACCGGCGGCTGCGCCGGCACCGGTGTGGGCTGCGGCAACGGCACGCTGGCGCGCAGGCGCATGCCGCGCGGCAGCGCTTCCACCTCCAGCGCGCCGCCCAGGCCGCGCAGGCGTGCGCGCATGCCGTCCAGGCCATTGCCGGGCACGATCACCCCGCCGCGCCCGTCGTCGCTGATGTCCAGCACAGCCTGGTCGCCGTGCGCGCGCAAGCTCACGCGCACGTGTCTGGCCCGCGCATGCCGTTGCACGTTGGTGGCCGCCTCGCGCACCACCAGCGCCAGCGCGGTTTCGTGTTCCGGCGGCAATGCCAGCGTCTGCAGGTCGTGTTCCAGCACGATGCCGTCCATGTCCAGCAATACCCGCGCCGACGCCAGCTCGGCCACCAGCCCGGCCGCGCGAATGCCGGTGACCGCGCGCCGCACCTGCGCCAGGGCATCGCGCGAAATCTGCGCCACCGCATCGATCTCGCTGCGTGCCCCCTGCGGATCACGCTCGATCAGACGCGCGGCCAGATCGGACTTGAGCGCCACCAGCGACAAGGTGTGGCCGAGCAGATCGTGCAGATCGCGGCCAATCCGTTCGCGCTCGGCGGTGGCCGCCAGCCGGCGCACTTCGTCCTGCGACAGGCGCAGCAATGCGTCCTTGCGTTCGTTGATGCTGTACACCGCACCGACCCCGGCCATGCCCAGCACCGACACCGGCAGCCACACCAGCGACTGCAGGCGCATTCCCAGCCAGTGCGCCCAACCCAGGTAGAGCACGTTCATCACCACCAGCATCGCGAAGTGCCGCCACATGGCATGCCGTGTGGACGGGCGCAGGCTCAGGCAGGCGAAGACGAAATAGCTGATCCCCGCCGGATACACCGGCAGCAATGCGGCACTGAGCACACCCATCGCCCACGCATAGCGATACAGGGTGCCGCGCGGCGCCAGCAACATCCGCGCGTACAACAGCAGAAAGACCGGATACGACAGCACGGTGCACAGCAGCCAGGTGCTGTCGTAGCCACGTGGCGAAAACACCGGCACCACGAACACCCAGCTCGACCACAGCAGATGCACGGCATCCATCCACGGCGACTGGCCCTGCGCCAGCCGTGCGGCAACCTGCGACGTGGCGGCGGGGCGAAGCCAGGCGGGCAGCGACAAGCGCATCGGGATGGGTCCGTGTGAGTGATCGGATTCTGCCACTGCCGGGCCCGGCCGGGCGCCCGATGCGGCAGCTCGCTGCGAACCGGCACGCTCATGCATCTGCGCCGCGCCCGCTCGTGGTGATCCTGCACAGCACCGATCCGGGCAATCGCGCAGGCCGACAAGAGCAATGAACGCAGCGCATGGCCAATCCGGCAGTATGAGGATGCTGCAGCCTCGCGCATGCTGCAAAGCCCGGCCAGTTGCCGCTGTCATGGACGGCAGGTGACAGCTGTCACTGGTGGAGGTGCCGCGACGGTCGCATGCTGCGCAGCACCTTGCAGCCGCGTCGATCGCGCTACCGCTCGTCGCCCCACCTGCATTGGTGACTTCCGGCAGCTTGCGGCGCCGCCCGCGTCCGGTCACATTTCGCGCAGCATCCCGTCCCGGTTATCGATGAATACTTCTGCCGATCTGCTCAAGCAACTGCGCATCGACCGCCAGCGTCCTGCTGCCCCTGAACCTGCACGGCGCGGTGGCTGGATCATCGCCGCGGTGGTCATCGTGATCCTGTTGGCGACCGCGGCGTGGTGGTTCACCAGACGCCCAGTGATGAAGGTGCAGACCGCACCGGTGGTGGCGATCAGCGCCGGCAGCAGTAGCGCCTCGGTGCTGGACGCATCCGGCTACGTGGTGGCGCGGCGCATGGCCACGGTGTCGGCGCAGGTCACCGGCAAGGTGCGCGAGGTGATGATCGAGGAAGGCATGCGTGTCGAACAGGGCCAGGTGATGGCGACGCTGGACCCGCTGGATGCCGATGCACAGCGCACGCTGTCGGCATCGCAACTGTCGGCCGCACGCAGCCAGGTCGACAACATGCAGGCGCAGCTGGCGGTGGCCAATGCCGATGCGACGCGGCTGCAATCGCTGGTCGGCGCGCAACTGGTGTCGCGCTCGCAATACGAGCAGGCCACTGCACAACGCGATGCCTTGCGCGCACAGCTGCAGAGTGCGCAACGCAACGTGCGCGTGGCATCGGACCAGTTGGCGATCTCGGCGATCCGCTCGGACTTCAACGTGGTGCGTGCGCCGTTTGCCGGCGTGGTCACCGCCAAGGCCGCCCAGCCCGGCGAAATCGTCTCGCCGCTGTCGGCCGGCGGCGGCTTCACCCGCACCGGCATCGGCACCATCGTGGATATGGAATCGCTGGAGATCGAAGTGGAAGTGGGCGAGTCCTACATCGGCCGCGTGCAGCCGAAGATGCCGGTGGAAGCGGTGCTCAACGCCTACCCGGAATGGAAGATTCCCGGCGAGGTGATCGCGATCATTCCCACCGCCGATCGCGGCAAGGCCACGGTGAAGGTGCGCGTGGCGTTCAAGCTCAAGGACCCGCGCATCGTGCCGGAGATGGGCGTGCGGGTGAGCTTTCTGGAGCGGGCCAACACGCAGGAGGCCAGCAAGCCGCAGGGCGTGCGCGTGCCGGGTGCGGCGCTGGTCGAACGCGACACGCGCACAGTCGCGTTCGTGCTTGGCGAGCGCAACACCGTCAGCGCAAGGACGGTCACTCCCGGCATGGTGATGGGCCAGGACCGCCAGGTGGTATCGGGCTTGAGTGCAGGCGACAGCGTGGTGCTGGATCCGCCGCAAGGCCTGAAAGACGGTGACACGGTGGCCGAGGCGGACGCGGAAGCGGACGCTGCCGAATAACCACAACGGATATTGCAGTCAACAACGCTGGGCAGCAACGCCGCTGCGACGAGCGCGGCGCCCATAGTGGCAGCCGGCGGCGTATGCGCTCGTTGCGCCTGGATGGGGTTGTGATCGCACACAGCGATGTCGCCATGGCGCCGGGAGCGCGGTCGATCGCGATCCGCACTTGTCATCGGTCATTGCAGAACCACGCTTGGCTCGCCGCCGCCATGCGTCGTCGCGGTTTTCACCCAGCAGTTGCGTCCGTCGTCAGCAAGCCTCGCACCGTCTTGCCGCGTCACCGTCATCGCATCGCCGTGTTGCCGTCTCATGCCAGCGCAGTCGTCATGCTGCATCGCGCTTGCCTCTTTCCCTTGCACCGTCAGGAGTCGCCATGACCGCTCTCGTCAGCTTGCGCAACATCACCAAGACCTACCAACGCGGCCCCGAGCAGGTGCAGGTACTGCACGGCATCGACCTGGACATCGCCAACGGCGACTTCGTCGCATTGATGGGTCCGTCCGGTTCGGGCAAGACCACCTTGCTCAACCTGATCGGCGGCCTGGACAGCCCCAGCGGTGGCGAGATCGAGATCCAGGGTGAGCGCATCGACCGCATGAGCGGCGGCCAGCTCGCGACCTGGCGCAGCCACCATGTCGGCTTCGTGTTCCAGTTCTACAACCTGATGCCGATGCTTACCGCGCAAAAGAATGTGGAACTGCCGTTGCTGCTCACCGCGCTCACCGCCGCGCAGCGCAAGCGCAATGCGGAAATCGCCCTGACCCTGGTCGGCCTGCAGGAACGCCGCAACCACAAGCCCAGCGAACTGTCCGGCGGCCAGCAGCAACGCGTGGCGATTGCACGCGCGATCGTGTCCGATCCCACCTTCCTGATCTGCGACGAACCCACCGGTGATCTGGATCGCCATAACGCCGAGGAGATCCTGCGCCTGCTGCAGGAACTCAATCGCGAACACGGCAAGACCATCGTGATGGTGACCCACGACCCCAAGGCCGCCGAGTACGCCACCCATACCATTCACCTGGACAAGGGCGAGCTGGCCGACGCGCCGCTTGCGCTCTGACGGAGTGATGCCATGAAGTATCTCTCGCTGGTGTGGGCGCAGTTGTTCCGCAGCAAGACGCGCACCTTGTTGACCTTGCTGTCGGTGGTGGCGGCATTCCTGCTGTTCGGCATGCTCGACTCGGTGCGCGTGGCCTTCACCGCCGGCGGCAATGTCAGCGGCGTGAACCGCCTGGTGGTGGCCTCGCGCCTGTCGATCACCCAGTCGCTGCCGATCAGCCTGGAGCCGCAGATCCGCAGCGTGCCGGGCGTGCGCGATGTGACCTCGGCGATGTGGTTCGGCGGGATCTACCGCGACCCGAAGAACTTCTTCCCGAACTTTTCGGTGGCGCCGAATTTCTTCGACGTCTACAGCGAGTACGAGTTGCCCAGCGAGCAGCTGAAGGCATTCCAGACCACGCGTACCGGCGCCATCGTTGGCGAGACCCTGGCCAAGGCCAATGGCTGGAAGATCGGCGACACCATTCCGCTGCAGGCCACCATCTTTCCGCGTGGCGGCAGCAACGACTGGCCGCTGCAACTGGTCGGCATCTTCCGCATGAAAGACCGCGCGGTGGCGGCCAACCAGGAGCGCCAGTTGATGATGAACTGGAAATACTTCGACGAGTCCAACGACTACATCAAGAGCAAGGTCAGCTGGTACACGGTGACGCTGGCCAACGCCGACCAGGCCTCGCGCGTGGCGCAGGCCATCGATGCGTTGTCGGCCAACTCCGATCACGAAACCAAGTCACAGACCGAGTCGGCGTTCCAGCAGGCCTTCATCAAGCAGTTCGCCGATATCGGCCTGATCGTCACCTCGATCATGGCCGCGGTGTTCTTCACCTTGCTGCTGCTGACCGGCAACACCATGGCGCAGGCGGTGCGCGAGCGCATTCCGGAACTGGCCACGCTCAAGACGCTGGGCTTTCAGGACCGCACGGTGTTGAGTCTGGTGATGGTCGAATCGGTGCTGTTGATCGGGCTGGGCGGGCTGATCGGCATGGGCCTGGCAGCGCTGGTGATCCCGCTGGTGGCCGCGCGCAGCGGCGGGGTGATGCCGGTGCAGAGCGTGCCGCTGCAGACCTGGTTGGTCGGGCTGGGCCTGATGGCCGGCATCGGCATCGTGGTGGGTGCGCTGCCGGCGCGACGCGCGCAGCGCTTGAAGATCGTCGATGCCCTCGCCGGCCGCTGACAGGAGCATGCAGATGCAAACCAAATGGAAGAACCGTCTCGTCAATCTGCTGTCGGTCGTGGCGCTGGCCGCCGGGCTGGGTGTGTGGATCGCATTGCCCTGGATCGGCGTGCTGGTCATCGCAGCGTTGCTGGCGGTGTGGCTGCTGGCCACACGCAGCGGCCGGCTGTCACTGGCTGCCGCCCGTATCGGCATCGCCACGCTGCCGCAACGCTGGGGTGCCAGCTCGGTGATCGTGGTCGGCATCGCCGGGGTGGTCGGGGTGCTTGTGGCGATGCTGGCGATGGGCCAGGGCTTCCAGGCCACGCTCAACAGCACCGGCGACGACACCACCGCCATTGTGTTGCGCGGCGGCTCGCAGGCCGAGACCAACTCGGTGATCACGCGCGAGCTGGTGCCGCTGATCAGCAGCCTGCCCGGCATCGCCGCCGATGCCAGGGGCCGCCCGCTGCTGTCGCCGGAGCTCTCGCAAGTGGTCAACATCGCCTCCAAGTCCGATGGCACCGACGTCAACGCGCAGGTGCGTGGCGTGGGCGAACAGGCCTGGGCGGTGCACGCCAAGGTCAGGCTGGTGCAGGGCCGGCGCTTCACCACCGGCCTGCGCGAGATCGTGGTCGGCAAGGGCGCATTGAATCAGTTTCGTGGCTTGGAGCTGGGCAGGACGCTCACCCTCGGCAGCCAGCAATGGACCGTGGTCGGCGTGTTCGCCTCCGGCGATGCGCACGATTCGGAGCTGTGGACCGACGCGCAGACGCTGGCCACCACCTACAACCGCAGCGCCTATCAGTCGATCAGCGTACGCACCACCGGCAAGGCCGGTTTCAGCCAGTTCAAGACCGCCATGGCGGCCGACCCGCGGCTCAAACTGGATGTCGAAACCACCCGCGCCTACTACGGCAAACAGGGCGGCGGCTTGAACAGGTTGATCAGCGTGCTGGGCACGGTGATCGGCGCGATCATGGCGGTGGGCGCGGTGTTCGGCGCGCTCAACACCATGTATGCGGCAGTGGCCACGCGGGCGCGCGAGATCGCCACGATGCGCGCGATCGGCTTTCGCGGCACGCCGGTGATCATGGCGCTGATGCTGGAGACCATGCTGTTGGCACTGCTGGGCGGCCTGCTCGGTGGCCTGATCGCCTGGGCCATCTTCAATGGCTACAGCGTGTCCACGCTGGGCAGCAACTTCAGCCAGATCGTATTCCAGTTCAAGGTCTCGCCGGAGCTGTTGTGGAGCGGGCTCAAATGGGCGCTGGGCATTGGCCTGGTCGGCGGGCTGTTCCCGGCCTTGCGTGCAGCGCGCTTGCCGATCACGACGGCCTTGCGTGAGGTGTAGCGCGGGCCTTGGCCCGCCGGGAATCGGGAATCGGGAGTGGGGATTCGTGACAGCCAAAGCCGAGCAAGTGCGCTGCTGCGGCTGAACCTAGTGCAGGCTGTCATCGTTTTGTCACTGCAGTGCGGTAGATGCGCGGGCGGGCAGGCCGTAGGCTGCTCGGCCGTTGCATCCATCGATCGTGCCCATGACGCGCCTGATTCTGCTGGCCTGCGCCTGCCTGTGGCTGGCCGGCTGTTCTTCGTCCTCCACCTCGCTCAGCGAACGCCTGGTTGCGCCCGGTGGCACTTCGCCGTTGCTGGATGCCGAGCGCATTGCCGCCACCATCGCCACGGTGCCCAACCGCAGCGGGCATGTGGTCACGCGCGACCAGGTGCCGATCTTCTGGCGCGCGATCGACCCCGGCCAGTACGCCATGCAGTACCGCTATCTCGGCCAGCGCCACGATCCGGCGCATGCGCTGGATGTGGATTTCAGTTTCAAGGTGCCCACCGCTCCCCCGCCGACGCCGCGCGGCACCGTGGTGCTGTTGCACGGCTGGATGATGGATGGCGATTCGCTGCTGCCGTGGTCGCTGGAACTGGCCCAGGCCGGCTACCGGGTGATCACCATCGACCTGCGCAACCACGGCCATTCCGGCGGTGGCCCGTCCGGCTACGGCACGCGCGAATCCGACGACGTCATCGATGTGCTCGATGCGCTGCAGCCGCGCGGCGAGATCCGCGGCCCGCTGTACCTGTTCGGCATTTCCTACGGCGCCGCCACCGCGCTGTTCACCGCCGACAAGCTCGGGCCGCGCGTGACCGGCGTGGTGGCGATGGAATCCTTCGCCAACGCCGGGCGCGGCATTCGCGACATGGTGCCGCACCTGCTCGCCAGCCAACCGAACGGCTGGCGTGGGCAGGCGGTGGCCGCGTATGCGCGCTGGCGCTATGCCGACCAGGATCTCGACGCGGTGATCGCCGCCGCCGACCGCCAGCTGCAGCTGGATCTGGACCACGTCGATGTCGCGCACGCCCTGGCCGACACCCGCAGCTGCGTGCTGCTGGTGCATGGCGATGCCGATCAGCACATCCCGGTGGCGCATGGACGTGCGCTGGCGCTGGCCAGCCCGCGCGCGCACTACGTCGAGCTGCCCGGCGAAACCCATCTGAGCCTGCCGCTACGACTGGACCTGCTGGGCGGGCCGATCGACCAGTGGCTGGCGCAGACGCAGCAGGATCCGAACCACTGCCCTGCCCCGCAGGCACTGCCGACCTCCACGCTCGCGGTGGCGGCACCGGCATCGGCGCCGCGCGGCTGAGGGCGGCCGGCAACCTCGCGCGGTCGGCAGGCCGGAGCGGACCGCAGGCTCTCAGCCTGCGTATACGAAGGACATGCCGATTGCGGGCAGCGACCACGCCCGCATGGCACCGAGCGTAGTGCTCTGCTGGTCGCCCTGCATTCAGACGGGAAGTGGCCGGCGGCAGGCTGCACGGAGCGCGCAACCGCACTGCTGCCGCCACGCGACGCCGTCGCTGCGCGCTCACCCCGAGCGCGCACCACCAATGCTCACGGCACCGCCACAGCCGGCCGCCGCGACCGCCACACGCTATCGCCGACGAACAGCAGCAGCCCGACCCAGATCGCGGCAAACCCGATCGCGCGCCCCTGATCGAACGGCTCGTGGAAGAACCACACGCCCAGCAGCAACTGCAGGCTCGGCGCGATGTACTGCAGGATGCCCACCAACGACAGCGGAATCCGCCGCACGCCATACGCAAACCCGATCAGCGGCACCGCGGTCAACACGCCGCCGAAGATCAGCAACAGATCGGTGCGCAGGTCCCAGCCGCTCAGGAAGGCACCGCCGTGGCCCTGCTCGCCCCAGCCCGCCAGCAGCAGTGCCGGCACGAACAGATACACGCTTTCCACGCCCAGCCCGGCCACCGGATCCACCGCCACCAGCTTGCGCAGCAGGCCGTAGGCACCGAACGAGAGCGCCAGCCCCAGCGCGATCCACGGCGGTGCACCGGCATCCAGGGTCAGCCACAGCACGCCCACCGCCGCGCACACCACCGCCACCCATTGAATGCGCTGCAGGCGTTCCTTCAGCACCAGCACGCCCAGCAACACGCTCAGCAGCGGATTGATGAAATAGCCCAGGCTGGCCTCGATCACATGCCCGGCGTTGATCGCCCAGATGTACAGGCCCCAGTTGAACGCGATCGCCACGCTGCTGCCGGCCAGCATCCACAGCGCGCGCGGCTGCGTGGCGACAGCGCGCCACCAGCGCAGGCCCGAGGTGGCCAGCAACCACACCACCACCAGCAACGCACTCCAGACGATGCGGTGCGCGATGATCTGCAGCGACGGCACCGCCTTGAGCAGATGCCAGTACAGCGGCACCAGGCCCCAGATCACGAAGGTCGATGCGGTGATCAGCAGCCCGCGGCGTGCCTCGATCGGCGAAACCACCGTCAACGCCGCGCCTTTGCCAGCGTCACCACCAGCACGCCGGACAGGATCACCGCCATCGCGCCGATGTCGTGCGCGCTGAAACGCTCATGCCCCAGCCAGGCGCCCAACGCCACCGCAATCACCGGGTTGACGTAGGCGTAGCTGCCGGCCAACGCCGGGCGCACGTGATGCAGCAGCCACACGTAGGCGGTGAACGCCACGATCGAGCCGAACACGCACAGGTAGGCCACGGCCAGCAGCCCCTGCGAGGTCGGCAGGCGCTGTGGGCGTTCGCCGATCAGCAGGCCGGTGCCGACCAGCAACACGCCGCCGCACAGCATCTGCCCGGCGGCGGTCATGAACGGCGACGGCAGGTCGCGTCCGCGCGACCACACCGAGCCGAATGCCCAGCCGATCGGCGCAATCAGCAATAACACCAGCCCGCCCGGCGAGGCGGTCAGGCTGCTGCCGGCATTGAGCCAGACCACGCCCAGAAAGCCGATCACGATGCCCAGCCATTCGCCACGGCTGGCGTGCTGCCCGCGCAAGGCGCCGAACAAGGCCATCCACAGCGGCACCGACGCCACCGCGGTGGCAGCCAGGCCGGACGAGACGCTGCGCTCGGCCAGCACCACCATGCCGTTGCCCAGCAACAGCAGGGCCGCGCCCATCATCGCCACGTTCCTCCACTGCGCACGCGTCGGCGCGGCCACACCACGCCAACGCAACACCGCATACAACACCGTGCCGGCCACGATGAAACGCGTCCCGGACACCATGGTCAGCGGCAGCGCGCCGCCTTCCAGCGCAAAGCGGATCGCCAGATAGGTCGAGCCCCAGACCACATAGACCAGCAACAAAGCGACAACGACCAGGCCGCTGCGCGCAGGCACAGCAGCATCGTGTGAAGAGGACATCGGAGATTGCCAAGTGCAGCAGAAGCTTCAATTCTAGATCACCTGCCCACGCCAACGGCTACGCCTCAGGCGCCTGCCGCGTTATGGTGCGCTGTGATCCCCGGCTCGGAGTGCCCATGCAGCGTCACGTCACCTGGTTGACCTTTGCCGCCCTGACCGTGCTATCGGCCAGTGCGTCGGCGCGCGTCCCCGAACCCTGGGAACCCAGCGGGCGCAAACTGCTCGAGGCCGGGCTGGACGGTTCGTTGGCGCCGGAAATCGCGCCCGAACAAACCGAACTCAAGGTCATGCTCTCGGCAAACCGCGCCGGCGCCTACCTGCTCGGCGTCGCCAGCAGCAGCTACCGCACGCAGTGGTGCATGCCGGCCGGCAAAAGCGGCCCGCCGGATCTGCAGGCGATCATCGCCGATGTCGGCGCGCTGCCGGATGCGCGCCTGGACGAGGCCGCACCCGCATTGATCGTACAGGCGCTGGCCAAGCGCTATCCGTGCCGCAAGTAGTGGGCGGTCGCCAGAAGCCAGCTCGACGCACCGCCATGCAATGGCCGGATGTGGTGCACATGCGCCGCGCGAATCACTCGGCGCGCCGGCTTGGACGCACCAGGCGTTTGAACACCGCTGGCCTTACTTGCGCGCGGCATCGCTGCTGGCGCGGATCGCCTTGAACTCCGAACCGTCCTGCCAGCTCGGCCACTGCCGGCCGTTGGCCAGCGCCACGCCCACGTCGTAGACCAGGGTGGTGTCGGCCGCGTGGCCGCTGGCGTCCCATTGCGGGGTCCAGCGGTCGCAGGGCTGGTGATAGCACTCGGCAAAGTACTTGTCGCGCAGCGCCTTGCCGGCTGCCACGCCGCCTTCGAGCATGTCCAGACCGGGCCCTGCGGTGATCGCCGGCACGCCCATGCGCGCAAAGGCGAAATGGTCGGCGCGATAGAAGAAGCCCGCTTCCAGATTCGGGTCCGGTGAATAGCTGCGGCCGCGCGCCTTGGCAGCGGTTTCCAGATCGCCTTCCAGCGACACCCGTCCGCGTCCCCACGAGGCGATATCGCGGGTGGGGCCATCGGGGCTGAACATTTCCATGTTGAGCACCGCCACGGTCTTGTCCAACGGCGCCAGCGGATGGGCGGCGTAGTAATTGGCGCCGAGCAGGCCCTTCTCTTCCGCCGTCAATGCGATGAAATACAGCGTGCGCTGCGGCTTGGGGCCGGCGGCGAACACGCGTGCCAGCTCCAGCACGCTGGCCACGCCGGTGGCGTTGTCCACCGCGCCACGACGTACCGTGTCGCCGCCGGCATCGGCCTTGCCCACGCCGAACGCATCCCAGTGCGCGGAGAAGATCACCGTCTCGTCCGGATGCTGGCTGCCGGTGAGCTTGGCCACCACGTTGTGCGTGACCACGCGCTCGCGCTTGAGCTTGAAGTCCACCGACAGCGTCGCATCGCCCAACGCCATCGGTGCAAAATCGCGCTGCTGCGCACGCTGCTTGGCCTGCGCAAAATCCAGCCCGGCGCGCTGGAACAGCGACGCCGCCAATGCCTGCTGCATCCAGCCACGTACCGGTACGTGCTGCGCCTTTGCATCGGCATCGCTGCGTTCGATATCGAACAACGGCGACAGGCCCGAACTCTGCACCGTCGCCCAGCCGTACGCGGCCGGTGTGGTCTCGTGCACGATCAGCACGCCGGCGGCACCGCGACGCGCGGCCTCTTCGTACTTGTAGGTCCAGCGGCCGTAGTAGGTCACCGCCTTGCCATCGAAGGCGCCCGGCTGGCTGGATTCAAAGTCGGCATCGTTGATCAGCACCACCGCGATCTTGCCGCGCAGGTCCACGCCCTTGTAGTCGTCCCACTGCCGCTCCGGCGCGCTGATGCCGTAGCCCACGAACACCAGCGGTGCATTCTTCAAGCGCACCGCGGCCTGCGGACGCAGGCTCTGCAAGGTCACGTCGCTGCCATTGACCAGCGCCTGGGTCTTGCCGCCGACACGCAGGCTGGCGCGCACCGGGCCGTCCACCTGCGCGCGTACCAAGGGCACCGCCTGGGTCCAGCCGCCCTGCTCGCCACCCGGCTGCAGGCCGCCGGCCTTGAACTGCTCGACCAGGTAATCGACCGTGCGCTGCTCGCCGGCACTGGCCGGCGCACGGCCCTCGAACTCATCCGATGCCAGCAGGCGCACATGCCGCGACAGCGCTTCGGCATCGATGCCGCCACCGGGCAGATCGTTGGCGGCCTGCGCCACGCCTCCCACGAACAGGCAGGCGGACAACAACAGGATGCGCATCGGATTCACGGCGTGGCCTTGCAACAGATAGATGACACACAGTTTACAAGCGCGCGCCCGCCCCGGGACAGCAGACACGCCTTGCATACGCAACCTGCAACCTCTCGCCTGCCACCGCAAGCCGAACAATACGCTTTCAAGAAAGCAACCTGCAAACGGTCTGGTGCGGTGTCCTCGCCGGTTGCGGGCTCGTGGCGACATGGATGCTGCCACCGAGCCTCCACGGACGGGGTCACGGCGTGTCCCGCAAGCGGTGAGGGCGCCGCACGCTCGACTGACTCGGCCTTTGACTGCAGCCACGCGAGGCTACGGCTCGCGACAGCGTTCGACTGGTGGAGCGTTACCCGCTCCAGGCGCGCTAATTCGTACGCGTCGCGCGGTCCAGCCAGCAGGCCAGGCCCTGCGCGTTGAGTTCGATATCGGTACCCAGCAACTGCGCCACGCGTGCATCGTCCAGGCGGCAGCCGTGCAGGCGGGCGCGCTGCAGATACAGGTCGGTCAGCGCCTCCACCATGCAGCGATGGCGATCGGCGCGCTGCGCGCACGCCAGCGCGATGGCGGTCATCGCATGGATCTGCTCGACCAGCGCCTGCGCCAGCGGTGCCGGCGATTCGACCCGGCCGTAATGGGTGAGATACATCGCCTGCGGCGCGGCCTCCATCAGCCGCGCGATCGACTGCAGCATCGACTCCGGCTCGAACTGCACCGGCGAGGAGGTCGGCAGGATGAAGGCGCCTTGCGCGCTGTCGAGCTGGCGATACGACAGGCCGAAGGTGTCGCCAGTGAACCAGCTGCGGCTGCACGCATCCCACACGCACAGATGATGTCGCGCGTGGCCAGGCGTCTCGATGGTGCGCAGCGCGCGCTCGCCCAGCATCACGGTCTGTCCGTCGGCCGCTTCCACCACGCGCTCGGCCGGTATCGGCACGATCGCGCCGTAGCTGCGCGCCATTTCCGCCTCGCCGTACACCGCCGTGGCACCGGCAATCAGCCGGGTCGGATCGATCATGTGCGGCGCGCCGCGCGGATGCACCAGTACCCGCGCATTGGGCAGGTGCTGCAGCAAGGCACCCGCACCGCCGGCGTGATCCAGATGCACATGGGTCAGGATCAGCCAGTCCACCTGCGCAGGCGTCAGCCCGGCCGACTGCAACGCGGCCAGCATCTGCGGCACCGACAGCGAAGTGCCGCAATCGACGAAGGCACCCCGTTGCGCCTCGACGATCAGGTACGCCGCATCGAACTGCACACCGCCAAAGCCGGTGTCGATGGTCTGGATGCTGGAATCGGCAATCGCTGTCATTGCTCCTCCACGGCTATGCGAGAGGCCCCAGTCTAGCCACCGGCTCCACGCATGTCGTTACGCCTCGCGCAACACGCGCATCGCCGCCAGGATCACGGCCGCCTCCACCTGCGCATGCACGCCCGGCAATTGCAGGTCGCTGCCCTGCTCGGCCTGTTTCAGCCGCGCGATCAGCTGGCCCGCATCGCGTGGCGAGGCGAAGCCATCGCTGTGCAGCAGCAACGCGCCGGCGCCATCGGTCAACTTGAAATAGAACTGCCCATCGCTCTCGCGGTACTGCTTGAACACCGGCGGTGCGCTCTTCTCGCCCACCGCCGGCGCGGCCGTATCGCCCTGGCTGGACAGGTCGCGCAGGCCCACCGCAGCACGCAGCTCGGCCAGGAACGGCGTGGCGTAGCGTGCGCGCAGACGTGCGCCACCGGCGCGCAGAATCGCCTCGATCTTGCCCGGCTCGGCCATCAACGCGTCATAGCGCGCGCGCAGCGGTGCGATCTCCTGATCGATCCGCTCGAACAGCTGCTGCTTGGCATCGCCCCAGCCGATGCCATCGGCAAAGGCCTGCGCAAAGGCGGCCGTTTCCTGCGGCGTGGCAAAGGCCTGGTACAACTGGAACAACGCCGACCCCTGCGTGTCCTTGGCCTGGCCCGGTGCGCGCGAATCGGTGAGGATGGAGAACACCAGCTTGCGCAGTTCCTCGCGCGGGGCGAACAGCGGAATCGTGTTGCCGTAGCTCTTGCTCATCTTGCGGCCATCCAGACCCGGCAAGGTCGAGACCTGCTCATCGATCACCGCCTCGGGCAGGGTGAAGAAGTCGCGGCCATACACGTGGTTGAAGCGCTGGGCGAAATCGCGCGCCATCTCGATATGCTGGATCTGGTCGCGTCCCACCGGCACCTTGTGCGCGTTGAAGATCAGGATGTCTGCGGCCATCAGCACCGGATACATGAACAAGCCGGCGGTCACGCCCGCGTCCTCGTCCTCGCCATCGGCGCGATTCTTGTCCACCGCCGCCTTGTAGGCATGCGCACGGTTGAGGATGCCCTTGCCGGCCACGCAGGTCAGCAACCACAGCAACTCGGTGGTTTCCGGCACATCGGACTGGCGATAGAACCACACCGTTTCCGGGTCCAGGCCGCAGGCCAGCCAGCTGGCGGCGATCTCCAGCGTGGAGCGCTGCGTCCGCGCCGGGTCCTGCGCCTTGATCAGGCTGTGCAGGTCGGCCAGGAAGTAGAAGCTCTCCGCATCGGCCGCCGCACTGGCCTGGATGGCCGGGCGGATCGCACCGACGTAATTGCCCAGATGCGGGGTGCCGGAGGTGGTGATGCCGGTAAGGACGCGAGTGGTCATCTGCGTAAGGCCAGGGAGTCAGCACGCAAGTTTAGCGTTTCCGCGCCCCTGGCATGGACGCAACCGCGTTGGATGCCTGCTGCCGCCTGCGCCGGCGGCAGACGCGCAACGGGCCGCATCAAGCGGCCCGTCGTGTGCAACGCGCCGTCACCACTGTCTCACCGCGGTGGCTGGACGCAGTGAAGCGACACCGTCAGGTGTCGTCGCGCAGCGACTTCTCGAAGGCGCGCACCTCGGTCTGGGCACGATCACGGTCCCAGCCATAGCGCTCCTGGAGCTTGCCCTGCAGATACTCGGCATTGCCTTCGGCCACCTTGAAATCGTCGTCGGTGAGGTCGCCCCACTTGGCCTGCGCCTTGCCCTTGAGCTGGGTCCACTTGCCGGAAATGATGTCAGTGTTCATTGCGTCGACTCCGCTGATGCGGCCGCGATTGACCGTATGCGCAGCTTGCCCCCGGCCCCGTTCGCCGCAGATCAAAAGCCGTCAAACCCGTACTCACCGCACTGAACGGTGGCCTGCGCTTGCGGCGCACCTTGTTCGCATCGGCTGTGCCCTCACGCCTCATCGCAGCCCTGCGTGCGCAGAACGTCGGACAAAAAAACGGGCCTTGCGGCCCGTTCTTTCTGCATGCAGCGCTCGATTACTTGCGCGCAGCGTCTTCCACCTTCTCGCCAGCGCCCTGCACGTCCTTGCCGGCACCTGCGACGGTGTTGCAACCCGACAGCATACCGACCGACAACACCGACAGCACCAGCAGCACAATTGCACGCTTCATAACAGACTCCTTCGTGGGTAAAGCGGCGGCTTGCCGCAGATCAATCAAATCAAACAACGATCAAACAAAACTCAAGGATCAGCACTTACCGTCACTGCAATTGTCGGCCTTCTTTTCGACCTTCTCGCCCGCGCCCTGCATGTCCTTGCCGGCGCCAGCCATGGTGTTGCAGCCAGTCATCACACCGGCCGAAAACAGGCCCAGTACCATCAGTGTCAGCAGTCGCTTCATCGGTCTTCCTCAGTTCTGCGTTCGGTGCAGACGCACCATCTCTGGCGCCAAATCTGACTGCGCGGCCGTGGATTTGATGTGAACGTGGCGTGCCGCGTTCAGCGATCGATCAATCTCGCATCAGTGTCGACTTGCCGAACAGGCTCTCGACCAGATCCACCGCCAGCTCCGCCGTGGCATTGCGGTTGTCCAGCACCGGGTTGAGTTCAACGATGTCCAGCGACCCCATGCGCCCGGTATCGGCGATCATCTCCATCACCAGCTGCGCCTCGCGGTAATTGGGTCCCCCCGGCACGGTGGTGCCCACGCCTGGCGCGATGCTCGGGTCCAGGAAATCCACATCGAAGCTCACATGCAGATGGGTGTCCTCGCTCATGCCCTGCAAGGCGGTCTCCATGGTGCGCTTCATGCCGGCCTCGTCGATGTAGCGCATGTCATAGACATCGATGCGGTGCTGCTTGATCAGGCGTTTCTCCTCCGGGTCCACCGAACGGATGCCGATCTGCCGCACCTGCTCGGGCAGCAGCGCCGGCGCACTGCCGCCCAGGTGGGTCAATGCCTGCGGACCCAGCCCGCACAGGCAGGCCACCGGCATGCCGTGCACATTGCCCGACGGCGTCACCTCGCTGGTATTGAAGTCCGAGTGCGCATCCAGCCACAGCACCCGCAACGGGCGTTGCTGCTCGCGGCAGTACCTGGCCACGGCGGTGATCGAACCGATGCCCAGGCAGTGGTCGCCACCAAGCATGATCGGCATGCGCCCGGCGCGCAGCTGCGCATAGCTGGCCTCCATCAGCACCTGGTTCCAGGCCACCACTTCGTCCAGGTGCCGGTAGCCGGCCTGCGGGGCCTGCCAGGGATTGCGCGGCCCATCCAGATTGCCCAGATCGCGCACCTCCACGCCGCGGCCGATCAAGGCCTCCTGCAACCCGGCGATGCGCAGCGCCTCCGGCCCCATCCGCGCACCACGGTGGCCGGCACCGATGTCGGTGGGAACGCCAATCAGGGAAACCGGCACATACTGCGTCGCCATGCATTGCTCCAGCATCGAGAAAGCGCTGCAGTCTAGTCGCCGGCCCGCGCGCTGACGCGCGGCAGCGCAGCACGACGCACGACGCACGCCGTGCGTCCCATCACGCAATCGCATCTGCCACTGCAGCAATCGAAAGTGCGGCCGATAGTGCGTAGCGGGCAGTCGTCGAACCGGCTCGGGCAGCAGGCGCAACACCGCCGCGTCGGCGTGATGCAGCCCGGCGAACCAGCGCCATCGGCCGCGTCCGCTTGGGGCGGCAACGGCGTCCCGACGGCCGCTTCAGGTGACGTGGTTGGGCAGTTTGTGGCGTATTCGCGCTTTGCCGAATGTGCTTGCCTGACCGCACAGTTAAGACATTGAGGGTGCTATGACGATGACAAAACGTGCCGATGCTACTGTTCGCCCGCCAGCGCGGGACCCGGTGTCATCGACAGGATCCTTCATCGCGCAGCGCGTTTCGTACAGGGGAGGATTTCATGCCGCATAACGCCGTCAACCAGGTCGTCAAGGCTGCCGTGGGCGAGATCGCGCGGGCGACGCATCACTACGATCTGCAGCGCATCGGCCGCGAGTTCGCGCAGACCATCGAGCGCGAGCGGGGCATCCGCCTGTTGATGCTGTCCACCGCCGACGGGCGTGCCATCGCCGAACACTCCAGCCTGGATGTGGACGGTCGCCGTCTGGCGGCCATGGCCAATTCGTTCCTGACCCTGGGCGAGACGCTGGCGCGCGAATCCAGCCTGAGCGAAGCCGACTACGCCACCATCAGTACGCGTGGCGGGCAGCTGGTGCTGATCCGCATTCGCGCCGACAAACCATTGACGCTCACTGCGGTGGGCGGCAACGACATCAATGCCGCGGCGCTGTTGTTCAACGCGCGCGACTGCGCCGGCCGTCTGGCTGCGGCGCTGGCGCAGCCGGCGAACTGAGCGTTTGGCATTGTTCGTGCTTGTGCCAGTGCACCCATCTCTCATCGCTCGTAAGGACGACCCGTGTCAAAACTCAATCTGGAACACCTGCATTCGATCGCCGGCTTCGTCGGCGCCGCCCTGGTCGATAGCGACAGCGGCATGGCGCTGGGCATGACCGGCGGCACCGATCTCAACCTGGAACTTGCCGCGGCCGGCAATACCGAAGTGGTGCGTGCCAAGCGCCGTATCGCCGAGCAGCTCGGCCTGAACGACACCATCGAAGACATCCTGATCACCCTGGCGCGTCAGTACCACCTGCTGCGTCCGCTGGAGAGCAACGGCACCTTGTTCCTGTACGTCGTGTTGGATCGCGCCAAGGCCAATCTGGCCATGGCCCGCCACGAGCTCAAGGCGTTCGAGAAGACCCTGGACTTCGGTTGATGCCACACCGGCGGCGCGCACGCGTCGCCTGCCCGGCCTGCCGGCTTGTCCCGGCAGGCACCGCACTTTCAAAGCGCCGACGCGGCGCCCTGTCATGACCACACCCATTCACGCCATGCGGGTCGCCACGGCCGGCCTGGACCTGCTGCACACCACGCGCCTGAAACTGGCGTGCTCGTTGTTGCTGGCCGAACGCATCGACGTGCAGCTGGGGCAATGGCCGCAACATACCGCCGAGGTGGTGGTGCTGGGGCTGGAAAGCGCCGACGGCCTGGCCGCCTGGCAGGCCTTGCAGGGGCAACCCGTGCGTGTGCTGGTGGTGTCGCGGACACCGGTGGGCGGCGCATGGCTCAAGCACGGCGCCACCGTGCGCGAACTCAACGAACAGATGCGCCTGCTGCTGTCGTCCTCCGATCACGCGCAGGTCGCCGAGCCGGCATTGCTGGTCCGCCATTGCCGCGGCGAGTTCGGTACCGCTGCGGTGCTGTTGCGCCATGCACACCTGCAGGTGCGCGTGGATCCGGCCAACGGCTGCGTGCAGCTTCCCGCCGGCATTGCGTTGCCGGAGCTGGTCGCCGCACTGGATCGCCCCGGCTGGCAGGTCGTACCGGACACCGCCGATAGCGCATTGACCCAACGCCTTTCGTTCGAGGCGCTGTATTTCGCCCTGCCCGAGCACCTGCGTCCCGCGCTGCCGGCGGTCGAACCCAGCCACGCGTTGCAGCTGCGCCAATGGCCGGAGCTGAGCGCCGAGACCAGTTCGCCGGCGCGGCTGCTGGCCATTGCCCACCTGCATGCGCGTCCGTGGCGCCCGCAGGCGCTGGCCAAGGCTTGCAAGCTACCGCTGCAAACGGTGGAATGCCTGTTCGCCGCGGCACTCGCCAGCGGCCTTGCCCAGACCGCGGAGATTCCCGTGCCTGCAACGCAGCCCCGCCCGGACAGCAGCAACTCCCGGTTTCTCTCCTGGGTCGCACGTCGCTTTGGCCTCTCTCTCTTTCAGGCGCAGTCATGAGTCTTCCGGCCAACAAACTGGTGTTCGTTGGCGGCATGGGCGCCGGCAAGACCACTGCCGTGCGTGCCATTTCCGACGTGGAGCCGGTCAGCACCGAGATGCCGCTCAGCCAGGATGCCTACGGCGACAAGACCTACACCACGGTCGCGCTGGACTACAGCTCGATCGAACTGGAAGACGGCGAGTTGCTGCACGTCTACGGCGTGCCGGGGCAGAAGTACCTGGATTTCATGTGGCCGCTGGTGTGCGACGGCGCCTTGGGCGTGATCGTGCTGGTCAGCGCGCGTGATCCGCAGATGCGCGATGCCACCGTGGCCTTGCTGCGCGAGTTTTCGCAGATCGCACCTGCGGCAAGCCTGGCGGTGGGCATCACCATGACCGACGAAATGCAGGACTTTTTGCTGCCGCCGTTCCGCGACGCATTGGTGGCCGAAGGCTTCCGCATCCCGGTCATGCGCGTGGATGCGCGCTCGGCCACCCAGATCACGTTCCTGGTGAAGTCGCTGCTGTCCTATCGTTACACCTCGGCAACCAGCTGACCGGCCATGCGCCTAGCGCATGCCGAGGCGGGCGGCGCAAAGACAAGACGAGGCGCGAGACAAAACAAGGAATCCGGTCACGACGGTGCCTGAGGGGCGTCACGCGGGGGATGCCGCCTCTAGGGTGGCGGCGACGCGTCCATCTTCCTTGATGCCAGGCACGCGACGCGAACGTCATACCTTCGAGCGCGCTGCCTGACTTGTTCAGTATGGCGCACGGTCGGAAACCAGGGCATCGGGACATTCCCGACATCGCGCAGGACATACCGGCGATACGGCATGGGCAATAGCGCTGGCGGCCGGTCGCCAGCCGCGCACGCAACCGGCGGTTGCAAGGCACGCCCGGCGACGCGTTGGACACACCAGTCGTCCCGCCGTTTCACGCACGCAGCGATGTGCGGCATCAACGCCCATCGGTGGACGCAGCAGATACCTGACCCACCGGGGTCGGCGATTGCAGGCCGAGGTCGATGCCGCTGCGCAAGTGCTGATCCAGCACCATGATCGGATAAAGTAGCGCGATGACACTCGAACTGAAGCCCGGCGGTCTGCTGATCGCGATCGAAGGCATCGACGGCGCCGGCAAGACCACCCTCGCCCGCAGCCTGGCCACCACGCTGGAAGCGGCCGGCGCGCGCGTCGTGCTGAGCAAGGAGCCGACCAACGGCCCCTGGGGCACCCAGCTGCGCCAGTCCGCCGCCACCGGCCGCCTCAGTGCGGACCAGGAAGCCGAGCTGCTGATCCGCGACCGCCACGAGCACGTGGACACCCTGATCGCACCGGCGCTGGCACGCGGCGACATCGTGATCCTGGACCGGTATTTCCCCTCGATGGTCGCCTACCAGGGCGCTGCCGGCCTGCCGCTGGACGATCTGCTGGAACGCAACGCCTTCGCGCCGCGCCCGGACGTGCTGCTGCTGCTCGACCTGCCCCCGCCCACCGGGCTGGCGCGTATCCGCGCCCGCGGCGATGCGCCCAATCACTTCGAGACCCAGGACAACCTGGAACGCTGCCGCAGCATCTTTGCGCAGCTGCAGCTGCCGGGGAAGCACGTCGTGGACGCCAGTGCCGATGCGGACAGCGTGCTCCGCCAGGCCCACGCCATCGTCGTCGCCGCACTGGCCGACCGCCTGCGCAGCGAGGCCGCCGACGCCGACGCCGACAAGGCCACGCTGGAGCTGCTGTCGGCCGGTCGCCCGGCCTGAGGTGCTGCGCGAACCACGCGCCGGCAACCGCAACCGCGCAGTGATTGGCGGGCTGCGTGCAGGGATCTGTTCTCGACCGGCCGAACCCGGGAAGACGCGCTCCGGGGCGCTGACGGGCAGCCAGCACCGAGCTACATGCACAGATTGCGGGAGAGCACGAAGGACCTTCGTGGTGCCGGCACCCGGATTCGAACTGGGGACCTACCGCTTACAAGGCGGTTGCTCTACCAACTGAGCTATGCCGGCAAAGGCCAAGCGCGTTGCGCGCCGGTGCGCATTCTAGCGCAGCGTGGTGCAATCTAGCGACCGCTGACGCGTTGCGCCTGCGGTGCCCTGCAATGTCCCGATTGCGGCCGTGCTGCGCACATCGATCCACCAGCGCGATTGCCCGTTGCCGCTGGGCAGCAGCTGCGCCGGAAATCCCGCGCCGACCAGGCTGGCCTGACGTCGCTCGGCACGTTCGCGACTCTGGTACTGGCCCAGCGCGATGCTGGTGTCCTCACCCTGGGCAATCACGTAATAGTCGCCAATGCCGGCGGCGGCGATGCGCTTGACCAACGCCTGCGCCGCCGCACGGTCGCCGACATTGGGCAGCATCACCCGGAACGTACTGACCCCGGCGTCCTGGTCCTCGCGCACGCGGGTGCGCGTGGCCTGGCCACGCAAGCGTGCCAGCGCGGCATCGGCCTCGGCGCGCGCCGCATACGGCCCCAGGCTGGCACAGCGCTCCGGCGCAGCGGCCGGAGCGGGCACCGCCGGCGAAGCGTTGATCGGCGCTGCCGCGGCACGCTCGGCCGGCGACGGAGCGGGCTTGGCCGGTGCTGGTGATGGCGCCTGTGCCGATGACTGCGACGTGGCGGCCACCTTCGCCGCAGCCGCAGCTGTCGAGGAAGCTGCCGCCGCTGGTGCGGTCGTCAATGTCTCAGGCGATGCCCGTGCCGGCGCATCCGATGGTGCGGTCGGCGCAGCGCCCGACGCCGCCGCTGCGGTGCCTGCCTCGCCTGACACCGCAGCCGCCGCGGCTGTCGCCGTGCTCGGCAGTACTTCCAGGCGCGCCACACCAGCCGGCTGCGGCGGTGCAGCCACGGCTGCCGGTGCAGGCTGCAACGCCCACCACAACGCCACACCGGCATTGAGGACGATCAGAACAACGATGAGTGCGCGCACATACATGCCAAGGATTCTAAGCGGGGGCGGTCACAACGCACGAGTGCTCGTCGACCCGCCGCCGAGGGCAGGGCTCGTGGGCGCAGTGCACCGGCGCGGCCGGCCGGTTCCGTCTGCCGGCCGCACCCGCTGCGAGGCCGTGCGAGCGCGCGGCTCGTGCGTTCAAGCTGCCGACGCAGCCCTGGCCCAGGTCGCCAGCCCGTCCAGCACCAACGCCGCGCGGAAGCTGGCATCGGGCAACAGCGGCAGCAACGGCGGCGCACCGCCCCCGTGCACCAGCAGCCGCACCGGCACGCCCAGGCTGCGTTGGGCATGCTGCAGGCTGCGTTCGATCAGCGCCACCGCGGCGCCATCGCAGCCGGAGGCCAACGCGTCGTCGGTGTCGTCGGCCAGCTCGACATAGGCCCCGCCGCTGGCCGGCAACTGCACTGCGCGCGCATGCAGCGCTTCGCGCATGGTGGTCGGCGAGGCAGCGATCCGCCCGCCGTGGTGCTGTCCGTCGGCGCCCAGTACATCGATGGTCAGCGCGGTGCCCACGCCGGCCACCAGCACCGGTGCGTCGCCGCGTGCGCCCAACAGCGCGAGGAAGCGATCCACCCCGAAACGGCCCGGGTCTGAGTAGGCGATGCGAATGCCGGCGCATTCGGCCACGGTCCGCACGATGCGCACCTGTTCGAAGCGCTCGCGCAGGCAGCCCAGCATGCGCTGCGTCAATGCCGGCGCGGCCACGCTGGCCACGTGCGCAATGCGCCCGGTGGGCAATGCGGCCAATGCGGCCGCATCCATCGCCTCGGCACCGTGCGGCCAGGCCTGCACATCGCCTGCGCGGTCGCCCTGCAGCGGTGCGTACTTGAACCGCGAATTCCCCAGGTCGAACAGCCACTCGCTCATGCAGGTCTCACGCTCACTTCTCCGGAGTGGAACAGCCGCACCGTCTCGCCCAGTTGCACCCGCAAAGCGCCGTCGGCTGCCAGGCCAAGCGCAACACCGTGATGCCGGGTGCCGGCCTCTTCGACCTGCACCGCGCGGCCGCGCAAGACGTCCAGGGCCGCATAGCGGCTCAGGAACGGCGCCAGCCCCTGCGCTTCGAACAGCGCCAGCGCCGGCAGCAGCGCCGACACGACCGCCGCCACCACGGTATCGCGCGACACCGCGTGGCCGGCCAGCGTATCCAGATCCACCCATGGTTGATCGATCACAACGGCGGCGGCGGCCGGCATATGCACGTTCAAACCCAGCCCGATCACCGCGCGCGCGTTGCCGGCCATTTCGCCGCCGCCTTCGATCAACAGGCCGCCCAGCTTGCGCTCGCGCGCCAGCAGATCGTTGGGCCACTTCAGCCCGACATCGGCAAAGCCGCAATCACGCAAGGCCTCGGCCACCGCCACGCCCACGGCCAGGCTGAGCCCGGCCAACTGCCCCAGCCCACCGCTGAACCGGCGCGAGGCCGAGAGATAGATGTGTGCGCCCAGCGGCGAAGTCCATTGGCGTCCACGCCGGCCACGCCCGCCGGTCTGCCGCTCGGCCAGCAGCACTGTCACGCCCTGCTCCGGCGCCGGACGCGCCAGCAAGCTGGTATTGGTGGATTCCAGCGTCCAGGCGACCTCCAGCGCAGCCAGGCCTGCCAGCGCATCGGCCGACAGCGCTGCACGAATGCGCGCCTCGTCCAGCAGGTCCAGCGGTGCCGCCAGGCGGTAGCCGTCCCCGGCCCGCCCTTCGATCTCGACCCCGGCCGCGCGCAGATGCTGGATCCGCTTCCACACCGCCGCACGGGTCAGCCCGGCGTCGCGCGCCAACGCATCGCCGGATAGCCGGCCGCTCGCAAGTTTGGCCAGCAAGGCGCGGTCATCCACGGCAAGGTTCCCAAATCGATCCGTGAAAGTATGCGCCAAGCGCTCCCACCCGCCCAGCCTGGCTTGCGTGAGGGAGTGAAAAGCACGTTATGATCGGCCACTCACGCCGCTTGCCCTGGATGTGGACGATGCGCCGAATCACGGTTTGCCTGCTGTTGTTGTTGGCTCCGCTTGCCGCACTGGCATCGGACCCGCTGACCGATGGCGATCATGAGAGCTGCGTCAGCAGCAACTCGGCGGCACGCGGCAGGACCCCCAACGGCGACCCGGCAGCCCCGGCACGCGCTCCGGCGCACAAGCCCGCGCCAGCCACCGGCGGCGGCGGCAGCGACGGCGACGGACTGTTCCCCCGCATGCGCACGATGCCGCGCTGGCATAGCTTCCTGCCGGGCATGTTCCGCTGATCCAGTGGTTGTTGCGCCGGCTGCGCCGGCCGCCGCTCGATATTCCCGATGCGTTGTGGGTTGCGGCCAGCCGCCGCTGCGCCTGGGTCGCTGCGCTCGACCCGCCCCGCCAGCAACGTCTGCGTGCATTGGCCGCGCAGTTCCTGCGGCAAAAAACGATTTCCCCGCTCGGCGGGCTGCAGCTGCAGCCGCACGATCGCGTCTTGCTGGCTGCCAGCTGCTGCCTGCCGCTGCTGAACATCGGCGCGACCGGCTGGCGTGGCTGGTCGCAGCTGATCGTTTACCCAGACGCGTTCCGCGTGCAGCGCACGCATGTGGATGCGGCCGGGGTGATGCATGCCTGGGACGACACCCTGATCGGCGAGGCCTGGGAGCAAGGCCCGCTGATCGTCAGCTGGGCCGACGTGCAGGCCGACCTGGACGACCCGCAGGCCGGCTTCAACGTGATCGTGCATGAGATGGCGCACAAGCTCGATGCACTCGATGGCGCCCTCGACGGCACTCCGCCGCTGCCGCGCGATGCGCAGCGCGCCTGGGCACGCGATTTTCAGCAGGCCTTCGACGCCTTCTGCCAACGCGTCGATGCCGGCGAAGACACCGAGATCGACCCGTATGCCGCCGAAGCACCGGACGAATTCTTTGCAGTGGTGAGCGAATACCACTTCTCCGCGCCACAGCTGCTGGCGCGCGTCATGCCGGATGTCGCTGCACAGCTGACGCGCTTCTATGGACCATCGCCGTTTGCGGCGTCAGCGCAGCGCTGATGGTGCGGTGACATGCCTGCATGCGTTGGGCTGTCGTCGTGCAATGCTGTCGCGCGCATCAATCGCACGCGTTTCAAGCGACTGAGCACACCAATGCGCGATGCCGCACTCGGCCACACGCGGGACGAATCGACATCGCTCGCGCACTGCCACGCACTCACACCAACCCAAGATCGCGCGGCCTGGCCCCGGGAAACACCCGGTCCAGCTGCGCAGGCGACAATCCCCACAACCGACTCAACACACCGCCGAACAGGCTGCGGTAATTGGTGAGCACCGGATAATCGCGGTTCTGCAGCAGCTGTGCCTGCGCAACGGCGACCTGCTCGCCCGCGATCCGGCCGCCACGCACGCTGCCGCCCAGTATCCAGTACGTGGTGCCATGCCCATGATCGGTGCCCTTGCTGCCGTTCTCGCGGAAGGTGCGGCCGAACTCGGACAGCACCACCACCACGGTGTCCTTCCATGCCGGCCCCAGGGCCTCGGCGTACGCCGCCAGTCCTTCGCCCAGATTGCGCAGATTGTTGGCCAGGCCGCCTTCGACACTGCCCTGATTGGCGTGCGTGTCCCAACCACCGACATCGACAAAGCCCAGTCGATAACGCTCGCGCATCAGGCTCGCCATGCGCCGGGTTTCGTCGGCGAAGCTGCGCGCGCTGGCGGCGCCGCGACCGGCCTGCTCCATCTCTTCGCGCAGCTGCGCGGTGACCTGCTGACGCAGTGCCAGTCCCTCGCGCGCAGCCGCCGCCAGCGGGGTTGCGTCGTACATCTGCGACAGGATCTGCGCCTGTCGCGCATCCACACCGCCCTTGCCGATGCCCCGCAACGACACGTTGGGCAGGTCGCCGCCACCCTGGAAGGTCAGCGGCAGCGAATCGGTGAAGGCAATCGCCGGCACTCCGCTGAGCACGCCCGACAGGCGCGCCATGAAGCCGGAACGATAATCGCGACGCTGCGTGCCGGCCTGCCCGGATTCGATGTCGTCCTGGGTTTCGAAGTGACTGCGCGACAGATCGTCGGTGCCGGCAAACGGCACGAACGCCAGCTGCTGGCGTTGCCATAGCGGCAGCAGCGCATCGCGCATCACCGGGTTGAGCCCCCATTGCGTATCCAACGCAATGGCACTGTCCGGATTGGCCGCATCCGGCCGCGCAATCGCCAGGGTTGGACGCGCCTGATAATAGAAATCGCTGGCATGCGGCACCAGCAGGTTGTTGCTGTCATAGCCGCCACGCAGGAACACCACCAGCATGCGTGCACTGTCGCGTGGTGCAGCAAACAGGCGACCGCTCCAGGGCAGGCTGGCGGCCGCTGCGGAGGCGAGCAGAAATCGACGTCGTTGCATGGCGCACTCCCGTGGCGGTGATCGCTGGTCGGTTGTTGATCAGCGGGTATTGCATCGGCGGCCGTTGAATCGGCGCCCCTTGAATCAGCGATAGTTGAAGTCCGGCGATGACAGCAGGAATCCGTTCCATTCCGCAGGCGAACGCGCCTGGTCCAGCGCCTCACGCGTGCTGCTGGAAAGCGACGGCGCAACCCAGCGATACGATGGGCGCGTGTCGATCCGCGTCAGCGCCGGAAGTGGCGTGTCGTTATCGCCATCGAAGCGAAACAATTGCCTGGGTCCGCCACCCAACGCACGCGCCACCTCGAAGCGGCGTGCCAGCTGCCCGGAGCTGGTCCACGCCTGCGATTGCAGCGACCACCCATCGGGAGTGATGCGCCCGAACACCGGCTCGCCGAGTTGCTGCACCCAGCTCACCATCGGCGCGGCATTGACCACCGGTTGACCCTCGTACGCCAGCCGCATCGCCGAGACCACAAACCGATTCGGATCCTTGAACTTGCGCGGTTGCGCCTGCGCAAACTCCGCTGAATCCAGCAGGGTCTGCATGACCTTGGCGATATCGCCATCGCTGCGCTGAAAGGTGTTTGCCATGCGTTCGACCAACGCGGCCGGTGGCGTGTCGCTGACAAAGTACTCGGCCAAGCGCTGCGAAATGAAATGGGCGCATGCCGGCTGCCGCACCAGCAACTGCACCGCACGCGCGATCTCATCCAGGCCGCCGGCGGCGATGCGCTGGCCAAGCAAGGTCTTGTCGCCAGGTTGATGACGCGCAGGATTGAATTCGAACAGCCCCTTGCGCACCACCTGCGGCTGCCCCGGCGCGGTAGCGGCCAGCGGCGGAGCGCCCTCGGCCTTGACCGGCACCAGGCCGGCACCGGTAAGGATCAGCGCCAGCTGCTGCACATCCTGCTGGCTGTAGCCGCCATGCACGCCCAGCGTGTGCAGCTCCATCAGTTCGCGTGCGTAATTTTCGTTGACCTTGCCCTTGGCGTTCTTGGCGTTGTCCAGATACTCCAGCATCGCCGGGCTTTCCAGCGTGGCCATCACCAGGTCGGCGAACTTGCCGGTGGCGTGTGGGCGGATCGCGTTTTCCATGTAATCGGCCGCCATCCATTTCACGCGCCCCTTGTCGGCGTACACGCTGAAATGATTGAGCCAGAACCACACCAGCTGCTCATGCACCTGTTCCGGCGCATACACCGCACGCAGCAGCTGCGCCTGACGCGCCTGGGTCAGCATCTGCCCGCCACGCGCCTGCCACGCCTTGCGCAATGCCGTCTTTTCGTCGCCATCGGGCATGCCTTGCAGGCGGATCTTGTCGGCCTCGTACTGCGTCAGCAAGGCCAGCAAGGGCGTGTGCAATGCATCGAATTGCTGCAGTTGGGCACGGATCGGCGCTGGCAGTGCCGCATCGTCGCCGGCCTGCAATAGCAGCTTGCCGTAGCGTTTGGGCCCGAGCCGCTGCAGTTGCGCTGCGCTACCGGCATCCACACCGTAGGTGGCACGCTGCAGCCAGCGTGTCTGGGTCGGCGTCAGTGCTGGATTGGCAGCACTGCCCGACATGGCGAAGGCACAACCCGCGAGAAGCCACGTCAGCTGCCATCGATGACGGCGGCGCGTGCCCACCGGATGTGCGCTCAGCCAGTGCATCTGTGCATTGCGCTCGAACATGCAGCTCTCCATCGCAGCGGCCTGCAATCGGCCCAGTATGGTCACGCCAACGCGCGGGGCGTTAAACGGTTGTCGGAGCGCGCTGCGACGTTGACCACCGGTTCATTCCGCCACCCATGCCGGTCACAGTCCCGGCGGCAGGGTCACGTCGAAGCGGGCACCGCCCAGTTCCTGCGAGCGCACCACCTGCAGTTCGCCGCGGTAGGCCTTGATCAGGTCCTGCACGATCGACATGCCGATGCCGTGGCCTTGCACGCGCTCGTCGCCGCGCACGCCACGCTGCAGGATCTTGGCCACGTCTTCCGGCGCGATGCCGGGGCCATCGTCTTCCACCGACAGGATCAAACCGGCGCGACGGCTGCCGGTGGTGGGACCGGGCTGGGCGGTCAGCAGCACGCGACTGCGCGCCCACTTGAAGCCGTTTTCCAGCAGGTTGCCCAGCAATTCCTGCAGGTCGCCCGGCTCCCCATGAAAGCGCGCGTCGGGCGAAATATCGAACTCGCACAACACGCCCTTGACCGAATAGACCTTCTCCAGTCCGCGCACGATTTCTTCGGCGGTCGACTCGATCGGCAGCGGTGCGGCAAACAGCTTGTGGCCGCTAGAGGCCGCGCGTGCGAGCTGGTAGGACACCAGGTCGTTCATGCGGCGCAGCTGTACGTCCATTTCCTCGTGCAGATCGCGCTCGGACTGCCCGCTATCGAGCTGGGTGCGCAACACCGCGATCGGCGTCTTGAGGCTGTGTGCCAGATCGGCCAGCGTATTGCGCTGGCGGTCCAGATTGTCGCGCTCACTCTCGATGAAGGCGTTGATGCTTTCGGTCAGCGGCTCCAGCTCGCGCGGATGCTGCTCGCTCATGCGCTGGATCTCGCCGCGCTGCACCTTGGTCAACTCGTTGATGACCCGCCGCAGCGGACGCAGGCTCCATTGCAGGATGAAGGCCTGCAGCACCAGCAGCACCACGCCGGCACTGCCGAGATAGAACCACACCGCGCCACGGAACACGCGCAGCTGCGCACCCATCGAGCGCGCATCTTCCATCACGTAGATGGTGTACGGAATCTCCCCGCCGTGTTCGCGCTCGACGTAGCTCACACCCAGGCCGTAGCGGTACAACTGGCCCACGCTGCCGTCGATCTGGGTCATCTCCAGCGGGCCGATGAATTCTTCCTGGCGCGGCTCGAGCATGCGCCCGTGCGGAATATTCGGGCCCTCGGCCGACATCGAGGTCCAGCTTTCATCCGGGCGCACGACTTCCACGTACAGCCCGCCACCGGGCACATCGAAACGCGGGTCTGGCGGCTGCCCGCCGATATACAGCGAGCCGTCGCGGACGAAATCGATATTGGCCGCGTACGCAGAGGCGTAGTTCTTCAGCCGCTCGCGCAGGTTTTTCTCGGCGGTATCGGCAAACGCCACGTCCAGCGCATACCCCGCCAGGGCCAGGAAGGCCACCAGACTGAGGCTGGCAGCCAGCAGCTGGCGGGCCTGCAGGGAGCGCGGCCGCCAGCGTCTATACCATTTGGAGCGGCCCGGCACCTGATCTTCCTGCTTGCCGATGCGCGGACTCAGCCTTCGGTACGCGGAATGGCGAAACGGTAGCCGCGACCGCGTACGGTCTCGATCGGCTTGAGCTCACCATCGGGATCGAGCTTCTTGCGCAGGCGGCCGATGAACACTTCCAGCACGTTCGAATCGCGATCGAAATCCTGCTGGTAGATGTGCTCGGTCAGATCGGCCTTGGAGACCAGTTCGCCGGCATGCATCATCAAGTACTCCAGCACCTTGTACTCGTAACTGGTCAGGTCCACGTTGGCGCCATTGACGCTGACCGTCTGCGCGGCCAGATCCAGGGCGACCGGGCCGCATTCCAGCGTCGGCTTGCTCCAGCCCGCCGCGCGCCGCAGCAGCGCATTGACGCGCGCCAGCAGCTCTTCGACATGAAACGGCTTGACCAGGTAATCGTCGGCACCCTGCTTGAGGCCTTCGACCTTGTCCTGCCAGCTCGAACGCGCGGTCAGGATCAGCACCGGGAATTTCTTGCCCTCGTCGCGCAGCGCCTTGATCAGCTCCATCCCGGACATCTTGGGCAGGCCAAGGTCGATGATGCCGACATCGAACGGGACTTCGCGGCCCATGTACAGGCCTTCTTCGCCGTCTTGTGCAGCGTCGACAGCAAAGCCTTCACGCTTCAGGCGCGCGGCAAGGGTCTCGCGCAGCGGAGCTTCGTCTTCGACCAAAAGGATACGCATGCACTCTCCCTAGTTACGTTGTCGGCCAATGGCCGGGGAATTTATAAGACTGAACGCAGAACTATCTACGTTTAGTGGTTATCGTCGCGTGGTGGCGCATCCGGCTGAGCCTGGCTGCGCGGCGGCGTGGCCTGCATCTGCTCCGACTCGTACACGGTATGCACGCGGCCATCCTTCATGTACTTGATCCGGTTGAGATTGCCCCCGTCGAACGGCACGCGCTCGGCACTGAGGATCTGTCCACCGGTGGACCGCTGCACCTGCCGGATGGTGTCCGAGAGCGTGCGCCCATTGCCGCGCGCAGACGGCGGCAACGCCTCGCGCCCCGCATGCGACATCGGATACGCCTGTCCCCATGCCAACGGCGCTGCCATGGCAACCCCAAGGGCAACCAGGACGACATAGCGGGCGCGGCAGGACGGCTGGGTCACAATGAATCCTAGCGGGTTGTTCAGGAACATTCAAAATTCGTGAAGACGGCCACCGGGCACCGCATGGTCGAACCCGAGAATAGACCCAAATTCTTGATTTTTCGGGGTGAATCCCATCTGAACTTTTTAGCTTTGTGTTAACGCGGTTCAGCGAAATGAATCCATCCGGCCGCCATAGAGCGGTTCAGCGCCGGGTTTCGCAGTCGCGCCTGACCGGCGGCATCCCGCTACATGCCAGACATCCGTATGCCGGTCAGCTAATGCAAGCTGCAAGCCAGTTCAGGCCACCACGCGCCAGCCCTGGGTGTCGGTGCGCTGCAAGGCCTGCTCGACCAGATCCCAACCGGCACCCGGCCGGTGTGCGCCCTCGCTCAGGACCTGCCGGAACGCGCGTCCGCCCGGCTGGCCATGGAACAGCCCCAGCACGTGCCGGGTCATATGCTTCAGCGCCAGGCCGCGTTCCAGCTGCGACTCGACGTAGGGCCGCAAGGCGCGCAGCAACGCATCGCGCGGCTGCTCCGCACGCTGGTTCAAGGCCGCATCCAGGCGATGCAGCACGTAGGGGTCGTGGTAGGCGGCGCGACCGAGCATGACGCCGTCGGCCTGGTGTAGATGCTCCATGGCGGACTCCACCGTCGCAATGCCGCCATTGAGGACCACCGGCAACGCGGGGCGCTCTTGCCTGAGGCGATAGGCCCAGTCGTAACGCAACGGCGGCACCTCGCGGTTTTCCTTGGGCGACAGGCCCTTGAGCCACGCGTTGCGGGCATGCACCACCACCATGGCCGCGCCGGCTGCGACCACCTGGTCGACAAAGCTGGCAAACACGGCGTAGTCGTCGTCATCGTCCACGCCGAGGCGGCATTTGACCGTGACCGGCAACGTGGTCGCCGCACACATGGCGGCGACACAGTCGGCAACCAGCGCCGGCTCGCGCATCAGGCAGGCACCGAAGCGCCCGGCCTGCACCCGGTCGGACGGGCAGCCGCAATTGAGGTTGATCTCGTCGTAGCCCCACGCCTGCGCGATCGCGGCGGCCTGCGCAAGCAGCGCCGGCTCGCTGCCGCCCAATTGCAGCGCCAGCGGGTGTTCGACTGGATCGAAGCCGATCAGCCGCGCGCGATCGCCATGGATCACTGCATTGGCGTGCACCATCTCGGTATACAGCCGCGCCGAGGGTGCCAGCAGGCGATGGAAGACCCGGCAATGGCGGTCGGTCCAGTCCATCATCGGAGCGACGGACAGGCGCAGGGAGGCGGCGTAGCGATCGGCGGAAGCGGTCATCGACATGTGGCCGCAGCAGGCGGCCATCGGAATGCGAAGCAGGATCAACAGCTTACACGGGCGTGGATGAATCTGCCGCAGCGCGGCATGGCGTCCTGCACGGCTTACTGCCGGAGTCCCCTGCAGGATCATCCGCTCACTGGACTCTGTGATTGCCCCATCTGGGCTGGCCGAGACCACGCAGGACGCACGTTTTATGACGTGCTGGCAGCGCGCTTCGGTGGACGACATCGGGCGGCTTTGTGCCATCGGGAGGAGCGAACAACATCGCGCCGGCGCTGTTCTCGTTCCCGTCGCTTGCCCGGTGCAAGCGTCATCAGGCGGCTCAGGCGGCATCGCTGCCGGATGCGCGGTGTCTGGCGGCGTTCGCCTGGACAGGGCGAACGCAGTGCATCATCGGTGACGCGCGAAGCTCATTGGTCCGGTGCAGCGTAGTTTCCTGCGCCTGGACCGCATCTGTAGTTACGGGTTGCGGAAGCCCACACGCTCTTCGGCACTCAGCGGCTTGCCGAGGGCATGGTACGAAGCGACCAGGGTGATCAGGGCAGTGCCCAGCACGGTGTAGAAGCTCCACGACGTGGCCAGCACGTGTACCTGACCGAACACCAGGGCGACCACGGCAGTGGCGGTGCACAGCACCATGGCCAGCAGGGACATCAGGAAAGGGATGGAGGGATCGAGCTTCATGGTCCGGGGGGTTCCAGTGTGCGATAGCGGAAGCATCGGCGTTCGCAGCGCTTTCTTGAACTGTTTTTTGCGGTTTTCCCGAACAAATTTTAGGCAAGTCAGCGCGCACTCAGACTTCTGTCAAACCCTTGGCGCACAAGCATTTCCACGTCAGGAGACTCCTGACGCAGTGGCGTAAAAATCACCACATGCGCCAGAGATCCAACGCGCCTGCGGCAGAAAACCGGCGGAGGCGGTGGCTGCACTTTTTGGCGGGTCGTGGAGGCAAATTGAGCAGGTCGGCGAGCCACTAGCCGCTCCGGGAGCGACGATTCGCTGCGCTCGGTGCACGATGGCTGACCTCCGAACCTGGCGGGGGCGATGGTTGCCCATCTCGGCAGGTGATGAAGGCAGATTGAGTAAGTCGAGGCGCGGCCAGCCGATCTCAGAGCGAGGATGCGGTGCGCTCGGTGCGCAACGGCTGCCCCCCGAACCACGTCGGTGGTCATAGCCGAGCGGGCGTCGCTGGTACGCACCGGTAGATGGAGTGCTGCAGCGACGCCGCCGAGGCTCCGTGTATCGAGGTGCAGGACTCAGGCGATGCCGATCAGCGGCTCATCCGACGGCCACCGGGACGGAGCTGCCGTCGCAACCACCGACAGCGCTTCGAAGACGGCCGAGCGCTAGGCGTGCAATCCGCTCGGCTGCGGCCTGCAGGCGACTGGCCTGTGCACCAGGTGCATTGCGGTACGGCACGCTGCAGCAAGCATCGCCGTTGGCTCATGCCGGCATCGGCCGCATGGCGCCTGTGCAAGCTTGCTGACGCCTGGCACCACGCACGCTTGGCATCACGCACGCCTGCCCGGCCACGCATGACAGGCGCGCTCAGCGCGCCGGGGACGTCGCGAACTCGCCGCGTTGCAGCCTGGTCACATCGTTGCCCTGCCCATCCTTGAGGCTGAGGTCCGCGCCCTTGGCGGCCAGGTCCTTGAGCACGTCGGTCCGCTGGAACAGCGCTGCGTACATCGCCGCGGTCTGCCCGGCATTGTTGCGCTGGTCGGGAGCACAGTCGGCCTGCATCAGGCGCTTGGCGATGCCCAGCTCGCCCTTGAAGATCGCGCCCATCAGCGCAGTGTTGCCGCGCTTGTCCTGCGCGCAGGGGTCGGCGCCGGCGCTGAGCAGTTGCTCCACTGCCGGGCGCTGGCCGTGATAGGCGGCCAGGATCAGGGCGGTGTAGCCCTTCTCGTCGCGGGTGTTGAGGTCGTAGTGCGAGCGGATGAACTCGGCAAGCATGTCCTGCCGCCCTTCGCGTGCGGCGTCGAAGAAGTACTCGCGCAGCTGCAGCTTGATCTGCGCCGGGTCGGCGGCGGCAGTCGTGGCGCTGGTGGAGGCAGCTGTGGGCGAGGCAGCGTTGGCAGCCGCAGACAGGGTGCCGAGCATCAGAAACAGCAGGGTGCGCATATGGCTCTCCCGATAGCGAAACGGCACCGCGGCACAGGCCGCGATGCCGTGGGTGGATCAGTCCTGCAGGCTGGAGGCCAGCTGCTTGACCCGGGCCAGGTCGCCCTTGGCGACACGGGTCACGCCGGTGCCGTACTCGGGGTCGGCCTTGTACAGGAACGACAGCAGGATGTGCTTGCTCTCGGTATCGGTGTTGGCCAGCGACTCGCCGAAACTCTGCACTAGATCGGCGCGATCCTTCTTGCTGTAGGACCGATACAACTCGCCGGCCTGCTTGAAGTTCTGCTCGCGGGTGATCTTGGCCTGCTGGGTGGTACCCGACAGCGGCAGTTCGCTATAGCGCGCAGCAGTGTCCTGCGGACGCGGTTCCAGGCGGCTCGGCTCGTAGTTCACGCCACTGGTGGTGTGGCCGTGATTGGCCTCGCCATCCTGGTTGCCGTTGTTGACCGCCACACGCGGACGATTCACCGGCAGGCTCAAACCATTGGTGCCGACGCGATACAGCTGGGTATCGGCGTAGGAGAAGATACGGCCCTGCAGCAAACGATCTTCGGACGGCTCGATGCCCGGCACCAGGTTGGCCGGCGCCATCGCGACCTGCTCGGTTTCCTGGAAGAAGTTGTCGACGTTCTTGTTCAACACCATCTGGCCGACCTTCTGCTCCGGCACGTCCGGCCAGATCTTGGTGGCATCCAGCGGATCGAAATCGAACTTGGCCAGGTCTTCCGGCTTGAGCACCTGCACGTACAGGTCCCACTTCGGGTAGTCGCCCTTCTTGATCGCACCGACCAGGTCGTTGGTCAGGTGGCTGTAGTCCTTGGCCTGGACGGCGGCAACCTGCTTGGGATCGAGGTTCTTGATGCCCTGCAGCGTCTTCCAGTGGAACTTGACGTAGTGCACTTCACCCTGGGCATTGACCAGCTTGTAGGCATGCACACCGTTGCCATCCATGAAGCGATAGCCGGCCGGGGTGCCTTCGTTGGAATACAGCAGCGTCAGCGTGCGGGTGCTTTCGGGCACGTGCGAGAAGAAATCGAAACGGCGTGAGTCGTCGTCCAGGTTGGTGCGCGGGTCCGGCTTGAAGGCATGGACCATGTCGGGGAACTTGATCGCATCGCGGATGAAGAAGGTGGGGAAGTTGTTGCCGACCAGATCCCAGTTGCCTTCGCTGGTGTAGAACTTGGTGGCAAAGCCGTGCGGGTCGCGCAAGGTCTCCGGCGAGTGATTGCCGTGCACCACCGAGGAGAAGCGCACGAACACCGGGGTCTTTTCGCCGGCACTGAATACCTTGGCCTTGGTCAGGCTGGACAGATCGGCAGTAGCGGTGAACTCGCCTTTGACGCCGGTGCCGCGTGCATGCACCACGCGCTCGGGGATGCGCTCGCGATCGAAGCGCTGCAGCTTCTGGATCAGCTGCACATCCTGCAGCAGGGTCGGGCCATTGGCGCCGGCGGTCTGCGAGTTCTGGTTGTCACCGACCTTGGCGCCGTTGTCGCGGGTCAGGACGGATTGGGCGAAGACCGGCGGGGCGATCAGCGTGGGGGCTAGCAGGGCTAGCACCATGAGGGATCCAGGGCGCATGGCGTCAGCTCGTTTGAGGGAGCTGAATCATGGCCAGCGGGCCGAAGCGTGAGAAGTCGTTAGTTATGATCGCTGCGATAGGCGAACATGATGATGACTACAGAGCGTGATATGCATCGCGTAACAAAGCGGCGGTACGTTGAAGATCATGCCGCTTATGCCGCGGATGCGGTGACCAGACCTGATTCACAGCGGCGCACGCAGTGCGTTGGTGGCTGTAAGAATACTGCAGTGCAGAAGATCGGCAGGCTCACGAACCAGCAACAGCATGCGGTGAAAATACGCACAGGGCCGGGTGTCATCGCTAGCGAAAACCAAGGCACCCGTACATCGCGACGTCTTTTTGACCCAGGCATGCACGCGCCCCATGCGTTGACAAGCAGCGCAGCCATCGCATCGCACTTGGCGATCTCCGCAAGGTTCAAAGACCGCCAGAACCGCCCTGTTCGTCAGGCAAACCGACCTCTGCCCGTCTGCGTGCCAGCTGCGCCGGATCCTCCAGCTCGAACAGGCTGCCGTCCGCCTTGCGCTGGGTACCGTAGCGCTGCGGCTTGCCCGACATGATCAGATTACGATCCACGAACAATGCCATGTCCGCGGTGCTGTAAGACCCGCGCGCCACTGCAACCTCGATGCTCTTCAGGAAGCCATCGCGAAACGTGCGGTCAGTGGAGTGCTGCGCGACCAGGAAACCAGCATGCGCCCCGTCTTCGCCAACCGACGCGACATCGGGGAAGCCGAATTTCTCGATCAATGCAGACAGCGCAGCCTGGTTTTCCCGTTGCGACGCAACCAGACGCATTGCCATGTCTTTCGCTGCGCCTTGGTTGGCCTGTAGCTGTTGCGCCGTGAAAGCACCACGAATCTGCTCGCGGATCTTCTGATCTGCATCGGCCAGTGCCAGCAGCTGTTCGCGGTAGGTAGCATTCATTGAGTGGTGGTCCGGCTGCAGATTCTGCCCTGTTTCAGCAACAGCATGCCCTATCGTCGCCAGCTGCCACAGCAGCACTCCTAGCATCACCACTTTCATGAGCACGCAACTCCCGATTCTGGAAAACTCTTGACCCCCGTCCCACTCTGGACAGCTACGGGCTTTTCTTCCAAGCGTGGAAATTCCTGATACCTACTGGTTTTCCCGTAAACCAGGAACGAACAAAACTTGCCCGCGATGTCCATCCCAGGCGACTTGTCATCCAGATAGAGGAATTGTCCACCTGGGTTGAGCTCCAGGAATACCGGCTCACCCCCAGCGATGGGGACGACAAAATCTGCACAGAAGAAGTCGATCCCCAGTGCTGATCGAAGCACATCCAGCTTTGCCTGCAAGCCGGGATACAAAGATATCCACTCGTAGTGCATGGTCGTCTTATGCCTGACAGCACGATAGTCGATCTCGCCCAACAAGGAATGACGCATCTGCATGCAGAAGTACTCCCCCCCCATGCAGACCACCCGTAGGTCCGCTTGATGACTAATAACCTGCTGATAGGTCGTCGGACACGCGCGCAGATCCCCATCCGCCAGCTGTTCTTTCGGAGCAATGCGTGTCGCATAGGAGACGCTGTAGTTTTCACCATCCGCCCATGCCCCGACATTGAACGGCTTGACGACAACACCATCGGCATGTCTCTGACGAAATGCATGAACATCGTCGGGACGATGGCTGATCAAGGTCTCCGGCACTAACAGACCACTGGCAACTGCAGCGGCGAGCTGCAGCGGCTTCTGATCAGCGGCGAGTGCAGCTAGCGGCGCATTGACCCAACGCTTTACGCCGTGCCCAGCTGCGAGCAGGGCCACTGCCCCCAGATCGAACAGCAGCCCTTCGGTCCTGATGAATTTTATGTCCTGATCGTGGACATGCGTAGGCACCGACTTATTGAACAACAAACGGCGGCTCCAAGCCGCATCGTAGACAATCGGAACGCCATCTCGAACAACACTCACGCCTTGCGACCCATACAGCAAAGACCCGTCGAGGCCACACGGCCACTGCCCGGTGTCCAACAGGCTCACGGCGTGTCCCGACGCGGCGATCATCGCAGCAATCGCGGGCGCATGCGTATCGCTGCGCGGGGCGACGATCAACACATTCCTGATATTTTTGTCCATAGACACAACACATTCCAAGGCGCGACAGGAGCATGGCGACATCTGCATGTCGCCATGCCGGGGGACGCTTAGCTGACGATAATGATCGTTTCGGTGTCGATGGCCTCGACAATGATGATGACTAACGTATCGCCAGCACCACCGCAGGACACAGCACTGACTTCTTCCTGAGTCATCTCACGTGCGAAGCGCTGAGCGACGGGACGCGAGTTTTCCATGAGTTCAAAGTTTTCCATTACTTACTCCTTGGCTGTTTCAGGGTAGTTCGCCGGCGAAATTACCGACGTGCTTCTCGACACCATCACTGGCATCAAGTTTCTCGGCGCCATGACTGGCAGCCTGCTTATCTCGCGAATCGGCCACAAGCGATATCCTGCGGTCGGCAGAGGCAATCGTTTCCTGCCGGTGCGCGATGATGATCCTGGTCATTTTCATCGCCTTGATATGCGCGTTGACCACTTGATCTCTGGTGGAATCCAGATGACTGGTCGCCTCGTCCAGTACGAGGATCTTCGGCTGCCGGTACAAAGCGCGCGCGAGGATGACGCGCTGACGTTGACCGCCGGACAGGATCGAACCCATATCGCCGACAAGGGATTCGTATCCCATCGGCATCCTGGCAATATCGTCATGGATCGCAGCCAGCTGTGCGGCACTGGCGATCCGCTCGATACTCGAATCCGGATCGAAGAATGCGATATTGTCGGCCAACGATCCGGCAAATAGCTGATCATCCTGCATGACTGCCGACACCATCGCCCTGTAGTTTTCCAGCCCGAATTTGCGGATATCGACACCGCCGACCTCGATGGTGCCCTCAGTCGGCTCGATCAGACCCAGCAGCAACTTGGCGAATGTGGACTTGCCACAGCCGCTAGGGCCCACAATGGCAACCGACTCACCCGCTTCGATGCGCAGATTGAGATTGCGTATGATCCATGGATCGTCGTCCGAATAACGGAAACTCAGCCCCTTGACGAGAATTTCAGGAACGGGCTCCGGGCCGCTATAACTGGAAATTTCATCTAGCTCCGGGGCAGTCGTGGCGATATCCGCGATCCGCTCCGCATGCAGACGCAGCATCTTGAGTTCGATGAACTTATCGACCAAGCCCGCAGCCCTGCTGGTGAAAAGATCCGCGTACGCTAGGAAGGCAACAAGCATGCCTGCCGACAAGGTTCCATTCAATGCCAAGTAACCGCCGATGGCGATGAGAAACACTCTCTGCGTCCCGAACAGTCCCTGATTGAGCGCATTGAATGCAAGGCCAAAACGTTGCGTCTGCATTTCCAGACGCACACTCTGAGCTGTGGCACTGAACAATCTGCCCTGGCGAAGCCCCTGCTTGTTGGCAAGCTTGATCGCCTGTATGCCCCGCACCGACTCCATCAACTCGCTTTGCTGACGTGCCGCATATGCCAACTGATCACGACTGGTCACGAATTGCAGTCGATAGAACGCCAGACGCAAGCCGAGATACAGGGTGAAAGCTGCCAGGACCAGGCTTGTAAGTGGGAGGCTGTAGGCCATCAGAATCACCACGGCCAAGCATCCTGTAAGCCCGTTGAGCATCGCCTCCACAAAGCTTCCAGTCAATGTCGTCTGAATGGACTTCAAAGAAGAAAAGCGCGACAACACATCGCCCATATGCCGCTTCTCGAAGTACTCAAGTGGAAGCCGCATTAGATGGCCAAACAGGTTGGTGATCCATTGGGTATTCAATGATGCGCCGAGCCAACTGACGATCCAGCTCCGCGCGACTGTCAGCATGGTCTGGAAAACGACGGTAAGCAAGAAAGCAATGGTCAGGATCTTAAGCAGCTGCATATCGGCTGAAACCAGCACGTGGTCGATAACCCACTGCATCTGGAAAGGCAGAAGTAGCGCAAGCACCTCGATCGCCAACGCCAAGCCGAATATCTGCAGCAATCCGCGCCTCAGGCCAAAAATTCGCCCTGTCAGGGATCGCAAGGACACCTTTGGCGCCTCGACGGAAGGCCGAAAGTCTGTGCCAGGCTGCAGTTCCAGCAAGACGCCCGTGAAATGTTTTCCGACCTCGGACATCGGTAGCCGCAACGTCCCCCGTGCAGGGTCGTGTAGCAGCGCAACGCCTCGCACTATGCCTTCAAGAACAACGAAGTGCGACATGTCCCAATGCAGGATGCATGGTTGTTCCAGGTCCTGCAGATAGTCAGGCTCGGCTCGCATTGCCCGAACATCCAGACCCATGGCACGACCAATCTGCACCAGCCGCTCAAGGCGAACGCCTCTCTGCGAGATATTGAATCGCCGCCTGACCTGAGCGAGATCGATTCTGTCACCGTGATATCCAGCGACCATGACCAGACAGGCAAGACCACATTCGGCCGCTTCCGTCTGCATCACCGGGACGATCTGCGCACGGTTCGACAATAGCTGGTGGACCGATGTGGTGTCGATCATGCCTGTTTCCCGGCCGGATTATCCAACAAACGCCCCGTCATTTCGTAAACGGGTTCAAACATCCATTCGATCAGCTTGCGCTTCTCCAGAAGTATGTCGGCATCCAAAACCATGCCCGGACGCAGCAGTTCGTTTCTTCCGTTGGCGACAATATGCTGTGTTTCCAGTTCGACGATGACACGATAGCGGGCCTCCTCAATCTGCTGGCCCAGCAGCGACGACAACTCTTTCGAAGTGACCGCGCTACGCGAGACCTCAACCACACGCCCTGCGTGGCGACCGAACTTCTGATACGGAAACGCCTGGTAGCGAAGAAGGACGCGATCGCCACGCGTCACGAATCCAACGGCCTTGGAAGGCACCCAAAGTTCAGCGCGCAAGGTAATATTTTTGGGTAATAAGGTGACCAGCGGCTGTTGCGCGCTAACAGGCTGCCCGGCGTGGACAAACATGTTTCCAATGATTCCGTCGGCGGGAGCGCGCAAGACGATGGAACGGCGCGCCTCGCTCTCCGAAAGGGATTGAGCGACGTCGGCGATCTGCCTGGCAATTTCGTTGCGCTTTGCCTCCAAGGTCGCAGGATTTTGTTCCAGCTGAGATTGCAGTTGAGAATGCTCCACGCGCAGGTCTAGCGCATGCTTTTGCAACTCCTTGAGTTGACTTTGGTTCTGGATTGCAATGTCTTGCTGCTGCAGTAATTGAACCTTGGTCAATATCCCCTTTTCTGCGGCGCTCACCCATTGCTCGTAGAGTCGAAGCGCACTGTCTGCGCGCTGGCGCTGCAACCGGATTTGTTCGGCGGTGTTGTCCACCTGCGCCTGCAGCAAGGCGATCCTTCGGCGCAGATCGCGCTGCTGGGCGGCGTACAGCTGATCCTGCGCCTGCATATCTGCGTTCAGACGACTGCGCTTTATCTCAAGCTGCGAGATGACCGATGCCTGCGTGTCTCCGAGCGAAGTGCTGTCCTGCTCTCCCGAAATTTCCAGCACAGGGTCACCAGCCCGTACCGTGGCTCCCTCGACCACGAACGCCTTGGACACCATGCCCGCGCTGAGCGGCGTCAATGTCAACAGGCCACCGTCTGGTACCAATGCGCCATTGACGGCTTCGTGCCTGGTGAAACTTCCAAAGCACAGCAACGCGAACACCGTGACCACGAGAAACACCGCGGTGGCAAAGCACGGCCAACCGAACCTTGGCGCCTCAAGGCGCACCGGCGCGAGCCAGGCTTCTCGGCGTGCGCGCAACACTTCTTCCCTGAAGAAACTGCCCGGCATATGCACTCCCTGCTTCGCTAAGAGACGCGCCTACTTCCTTCAGTTCCAGTTAATCCAGAGAATTGAGTCCTGTCAAGCGCCTTGCATCGCATAACCATATGCCGCGCCCAGGAATCTCTCTAGAGCAAAAAGAAATGGCTGCCCTGGACTAGCCGATCACCCGCTTGAACGGCGGCAGCGCGTCGATGATGCGTTTGCCATAGCGACGTGTCAGCAGGCGCGAGTCGAGGATGATCACGCGGCCGTGGTCGCTGGAGCTGCGGATCAAGCGGCCCGCGAACTGCGTGAGCGTGCGCAGCGCGTGCGGGATGGCGATCAGGTTGAAGGCATTGTGGCCGCGGCTTTCCAGCCATTCGCTCAAGGTCGAGGTCTGCGGGTCGGTCGGCACTGCGAACGGTACCTGGGTGATGACCACGGTGGTGCAGGCATCGCCGGGCAGGTCCAGGCCTTCGCCGAAGGAGTTCAGGCCAAACAGCACCGAGCCCTCGCCGGCGGCGATGCGGCGCAGGTGTTCGGTGATCAGTTGCGACTTGTTGCCCTCGCCCTGTACCAGTACGCGGTTGCGCTGCGCCAGCGGCATCAGGTCGGCGACCTTTTCCATCTTCCAGCGCGAGGTGAACAGCACGATGCTGCCCTTGGACGTCCAGTCGAGTTCGCGCACCAGGTAACGTGCGACTTCCTTCGGGTGGCCTTCGCGGTCGTCGGGGGTGACCGGGAAATTGGGCACGATCAACTCGGCCTGGTTGGGCAGGTCGAACGGTGAGGCCAACGAGGCCATCTCGGCGTGATCGGGCAGGCCGTTGTCGATGGCAAACGATTGGAAATCGCCGCCACCGGTCAAGGTGGCCGAGGTCATCACCACCGAATCCACTTCGTTCCAGATCATCGTGCGCAGCACCTGCGCGGCCGACACCGGCGAGCAATGGCAGATCAGATCGCCGTCGCGCGACAGGGTGATCCAGCGCGCCATCGGCGGCTGGCCTTCCTTGTCCTCGCGCCGCCAGCCGCTCCACAGATTGTGTTGCTGCTCGGCCATCTCCAGGGCCAGGCCGAGGCTGCGCTGCAGGCGTTCGCGCGCCGCATCGTCCTGCTTGCCCTTGGCGATCGCACTGTGTGCGGCATGCACCCAGTTGAACAGCGCGCGGGTTTCTTCGCCAAGTTCTTCGATGGCCGGGCCCCACTGCGGCGGCAGCTTGCCATTGGCCGCACGCCACAGGGGATCGCGCTCGCCGGGCTCGGGCTTCCACACGCGTTCGACCTCGGCATGGAAGGCCTTGAGCAGCTTGGACACGCGCGCGGCCACCTCGATGGCCTCGTTGGGCAGCAGGTTGCCGAGCTTGTCCTTGTCCACGGCGCGGTAGGCGGCGGCGATGAGGATCTGCAACCGGCCGGTGCGCTTGGCCATCTCGTCCAATGGCAGGTTGGCCGCGCCCTGGTCGATCGCCACGCCGGCGATGTGGTGGCCTTCGTCGAGCACCAGCAGCATGTCGGCGGGCGGGGCGATCAAGGGCTGGCCATTCTCGGCATCGCCCAGCGACAGCGACGACAGCAGCAGTGCATGGTTGGTGACCACGATCTGCGCTTCGCGCACGTCGGTGCGCGCCTTCAGCACTGGGCATTGCGCGGCGTAGCTGCAGCGGCGGCCGGCACAGCCGGAGGCCGGCGTGGTGATGCGCAGCCGCAGCGGTACCGAGACCTGTTCGGGCGCATCGTCCAGATCGCCGTTCCAGCTGCGCTCGGCGTAGGCCTTGGCCAGGCGCTTGGCCAGATCGGCGTCGGCCGGGCTGAGCGGGCGGTCGTAGAGTACCTGCTCGTCGTCGAACATGCCTTCCTGGCTGGTTTCGCCCTGCAGCTCGGCGGCGTTGCGCGTGCACAGGTAGCGGGTGCGGCCCTTGGCCAGCGCAACCGTGGCTTCCAGGCCGGTGGCCTTGAGGAAGGCCGGGATGTCGCGCTCCACCAGCTGCGATTGCAGCGCCACGGTGCCGGTGCTGATGACCAGCTTTTTCTTGGTGGCCAGCGCGATCGGCACGCCGGCGGTGAGATAGCCCAGGCTCTTGCCGACGCCGGTAGGCGCCTCGGCAATGCCGATGCCACCGGAGGTGGCCAGCGCGCGCGAGACCAGGCCGATCATCTGGCTCTGCGCCCGCCGCGTGGCAAAGCCGGGCGTGTTGGCCTGCAGCTTGGCGTAAGCCTCGCGGATGCCGGCCTTGATCGGGTCGGTCAGAACACGCTGGGTGGGAACGGGCGCCGACGGCGCGGCCGGTGGGGCAACTTCATTCATCCGGCTATTTTCGCACGGACCGGCGCAGCGCCTGCGACCGGCACGGCGCTCGGCTGAACGTGTTTGCTGGCGCAGGGCGCCGCCGCCGCCCTGTTCCCGGGTGCGCACGCTGCACGGCCACCGCATGCCTCGGATCCGATCAGCGCCGGCAGGCACTGGCCGCAAGTCCTGACCCGAAGGGTCGCGCAATGGATGCCGACCGAACCACCCTGCGCCACCTGCAACGAGCAGGCAGCGTCGCTTCACATTGTCAGCGGCCTTGCGGCCGCCGCGGCCATGCATGGCGCGCCCAGACCAGTCCGATGACCACCATTGCGATGCCCATCAGCAACATGCCGGCGCCCACGCCAGTGGGCCCGAAGCGTTCGTACAGCAGGCCGCCGCGATTGACCGCGGCCAACGCCTGCGGATGCAGCAGCGTCCACCCGCCCTGCCCGGCGCTGACCAGCCCGACCACCACCAGCGCGATGGCTTTGAGCGGAATCATGGGCGCGGGCCGGTGGCGGGCGGCATCCGTTGCAGGCTGCCTGCCAGCGTCCACACCAGCACGCCGATGCCCACGCCTTGCACCGCCATCAGCACGAAGTGGGCGATGCTGACCACCGTGCTGATCTGACGCACATTGCCTTGCTGCAGCAGCAGCATCGGAATCGCCTGGAAGGCAACCTCGGCAAACAGGCAGCCCAACAGCAGCCAGAGCGCGCCCAGCCCGGCACGCCGCAACGGGCTTTGCGAGGCACGCCACAGCAGAACCAGCCCGAGCAGCAGCGCGATCAGCATCGGCACGCGCGACAGCAGGCTGGTGACCAGGGTCAGCAGGATATCGGTGGCGGTGACGCTGCCCACCTCAGTCGGCACTGACCAGGAGGGCCTCGCGCGCGCGCAGCGCGGCGTACACCGGGTCGGTGTCCGGGCGCACGCCATGCCACAGCGCGAAACTCTCGGCGGCCTGCTCCACCAGCATGCCCAGGCCATCGACGGCGTAGCGGCATTGCGCCGCACGTGCCCAGGCCAGGAAGGCGATAGCGGTGGCGCCGTAGTTGAGATCGACCGCTGCGGTGAGGCTGTTAACCAGACCCAGCGGCATGGCGAACGCACCGGCGTCGCGATCACGCCCGGCTGCGGTGGCATTGACGATCAGTTCGAAGTCGCCCAGGTCGCGCAGGTCTTCGATGTAGCGCGAGACCACCCGCCCCGGTTCGCCAAGCGCATCGCACAAGGCATCGGCGCGCTCGGGCGAGCGGTTCACCACCACCATTTCGGTGATGCCCGCTTCCAGCAGCGCCGGCGCCACGCCGCGCGCGGCACCGCCGGCGCCCAGCAGCAGCACACGGCGACCGCGCAGATCCAGCCCGTGGCGGTCGGTGAGATCGCGCACCAGGCCGGCGCCATCGGTGTTGTCGCCCTCCCAGCGGCCGTCGTTGCGCACCAGCGTATTGACCGCACCGGCCAGACGCGCACGCTCGCTCAGGCTGGCCGACAACGCACAGGCAGCCTCCTTCAGCGGCAGGGTCACGTTTGCACCCTTGCCGCCTTCGTCGGCGAAGCGCTCCAGCGCGGCAGCGAATGCTTCCGGCGCTGCGTCGATGGCGGTGTAGTCCAGCGCGATGCCGGTCTGCTTCCCGAAGTCGGCGTGGATGGCCGGCGACAGCGAATGGGCGACGGGGTGACCGAACACGGCATAACGGGATACGGGCATGAAACGCTCTCTGGTTGACTAGACTGTGCGCGACTTGAGACAGGAACACCGCATGCAACTTCGATGGACGCTGCTCGCGCTGGCGGCAAGTTTACTCTGCGTCCCGGCCGCTTCGGGGCTTGCCGAATTCGGCATCGAAGGCATGGGTGTGGTCTCCACGCCGGCCAACGAGGCGCGCGCCTCGCTGAGTCCGGACGGGCAACGCATCGTCTGGGCCAGCGACCGCGCTGGCGGTACCGGCGGCTGGGATCTGTGGCAGGCCCGGTTGAGCGGCGGGCGTTGGCAGAACGCCGAAGTGCTGCCGATCAACACCGCGCAGGACGAGACCTCCCCGCTGTTCAGTGCCGATGGCCGCTGGCTGCTATTTGCCTCCAGCCGGCCCGGCGGTACCGGCGGCGCGGACCTGTATCGCGCGCCGGTGGATGCGCAGGGCCGGGTCGGCGCGGTGCAATCGCTGGGCGCGCCGATCAACAGCCGCGGCAACGAGCGTTCCCCGACGCTGTCGCTGGACGGCACGCGTCTGTTGTTCGCCAGCGACGGCCACGGCGGCGCCGGCGGCATGGACCTGTTCGTGGCGCGCTGGGACGGGCAGGCCTTTGCGGCGCCGGTGCCGTTGAGCGACATCAACAGCGCTGCCGACGAGCTGGATGCGGCCTGGCTCGGCGATGGACGGGGGCTGGTATGGGCACGCGGTCAACGGGACGGCCCCAGCCAGTTGGTGCTGGCGACCTGCAACAACGGCCATTACACCGTGGGCCATGCGCTGCCGCTGTCGTTCAACGGGCCGCAGGAACGCACCTTCGGTGCGGTGGTGGACACGGCCAAGCCGGGCGAGTTGCTGGTGACCGGCAGCGCGCGCGCACCGCGTGCGGGGCAGCTGGACATCTACCGGATGAAGGCACCGGCGGCGGAGGGAGATACGAGCTGCCGTTGAGGTGGCTGGATGTGCAGATTCAGGCAAGGAGCGGCCAGCCAGACTATGTCGCGTCGGTCTATGGCGAGGTGCTGATCCGGGCCCTTGGTGCAGGGCGGCTGATCAGCGATAGAACGTCTCGCCCGGTGCGTTTTCACTGCCCGGCTGTTGATCTGAGACCTGGCTGCAGGGCAGCTGAGCTGCTCGGCTGCTGAGCTGCGGCTTTGCCGAGGGGCCCTTGCCCGCCCACCATCGCGGGACACGCCGTGAATCCATCCATGGAGACTCTTACGCGGCATCCATGCCGCGTAAGGTCCCGCGACGGCGGGCGGGCAAGGACCAGTCGAGATGGCCGGTGTGCATGGTAAGAGCGGTGCTGAATGCGCCTTGTTCGATCATCGAAGCATCGGCTCCATGTCTGATGCACGCCGCACGACAGACAACCTTTGAGATGAGCGCCGACCAACTCGCTGGTGCGGTGTCCTCGCCGGTTCCGGACCGTGTGGCGGCGTGGATGCCGCCACCGAGCCCCCAGGGACGGGTTTACGGCGTGTCCCGCAAGGGGTGAGGGCACCACGCACTCGATTAGCCAGGCTTTTGACTGCATCCGACAGAAGCGGCCGATTAACTCTCCGGCTGCACTGCGATTCCTCCACGCCGTTCGCACCTGATTGACGCGCGCTCGCTATGGTTTGTCGGCACTCCAACGCCGCAATGCAGCGGTCATGACCTCGCTCAATAGACATCGCGCCGGTAACGCCCCGCCGCGGTCAGCGACTCCAGCCGCGTCTCGCCCAGCAGTTCGCGCAGCGCGGCATCGACCTCACGCGCCATGCTGTCCAGGCTGCCGCAGACATGGATCACGGCACCGCGGTCGATCCAGTGGCGCAAGGTGTCGCCGGCTTCGCGCAAGTGATGCTGCACGTAGCGCTTGTGCGCCTGGTCGCGCGAGAACACCTGATCGAGCTGCTGCAGGTGACCACGCGCCTGCCAGGCCTGCAGTTCGTCGGCGAACAGAGCATCGTGCGCGGCCTGCCGTTCGCCGAACAGCAGCCAGTGCCCGTGCACGCCGGCCAGCTCGGCCTCGCGCAGCAGGGCGCGCAAGCCGGCGATACCGGTGCCGTTGCCGATCAACACCATCGGCGCCTGTTCGACGCGATGGAAACCGGGATTGGTGCGCAGCCGCGCGCGTATCTGCATCCCGATTGGTGCGTGGCAGATCAGCCAGCCCGAGCCCAGGCCGGGGCTGCCGTCGGCGGCTGTGGTCAGGCGCACCACCGCACTCGCCACGCCGTCGGCCGGCACGCTGGCCAGCGAGTAGTCGCGGGTCGGCAGCCAGGCGCAGGCATCCAGCCAGGTCTGTGGATCCGGATGCGGCGTTGGCGGGCGCGTGGGCGGCTCCGGCAGCACGCGCTCGGCGACGGCCTGCTGCAGCGGCAGCAGCTGCGCATCGACATGCACCAGCGCGTCGGGCGGCAGCCCCCAGGCGGCCAGGCACGCGCGGACGTGGGTGTAGGCATGCGCCGGCTGCACTTCGAGAATGTCGCCGGCCTGCCACTGCGTGCCGGATGGTGGCAGCAGATCGATCTGCCAGATCGGGGCGCCCTCGCTGCCCGGGTTCAGATGCGTGCGCGTCGCCAACGTCCACTGCAGCAGGGTCGGGCGCGCCAGCGGCACGGCCGCCACCGGCGCGCCGGCAATCTGCGCCAATTGCGCATGCCATTGCGCCAGGGCCTGCGGATCGGTGTTGTCCATCTCCACCGCCGGAAACAGCGGCTGCGCGCCCTGCGCCTGCAGCCACTGCTCGATGCGCCGCGAAAACCCGCAGAACTGCGCGTACTGGCGGTCGCCCAGGGCCAGCACGGCATAGGTCAGCTGCGACAGCGTCATGCGCTGGCGCAACAGCTCGCGCTCGAAGCTGCGCGCGGTATCGGGCGGCTCGCCATCGCCAAAGGTGCTGACCACGAACAAGGCATGCCGGGTGCCCTGCAGATGCTGCGCGCCGAGCTGTGCCAGCGAGCGCACCTGCACCGGCAGACCGGCGGCCTGCAGATGCCCGGCCGCCTGCCAGGCCAGCCGTTCGGCAAACCCGCTCTGGCTGGCGAACCCGATCAACCAGGGCTCGGCTTGCGAGGCCGCCGGCGCACCGTGCAGGACCTCGCGCGCGGCACGCAGCGCGCGCTTCTTGCGGCGGCGATCCAGATACAGCATCCAGCCGGTCACGAAGAACACCGACATGCCGACACTGGCCAGCATCACCACGATGCGGCCCGGCAGCCCGAAGAAACTGCCCGAATGCAGCGGGAACATGCTGACCAGCAACTGCTGGCCACGCGGCAGCAGCGCATAGTCCTGGCGACGCAGCAACGCACCGCTGCCCGGCTCGATTTCCAGATTGTCGTAGGCGCGGTCGTGGTCGGGATGGTCGGGCAGGAAGCGCACGCTCAGCGGTTGACCCGCACGCGGCGGGATGCGCAGGTCCAATGCCGTGCTGTGCGTGGCCGGGATGGCATCCAGGGTGCGCTGCACGGCCGCGAAATTCACCGTGGCCGGGCGATGATCGCGCCCGTCGCCGCGCATCGCCGGCTCGGTGCCGAGTAGGGCCACCATGCCGTCGCGGTACCAGGGGTAGGACCAGGTCAGCCCGGTCAGCGCCACCAGCAGATACACCAGCAGGCACCAGGTGCCGAACACCGCGTGCAGGCTCCACAGAAAACTGCGCCCCTGCCGTCGCCATTCCACCGCCCACCAGGTACGCAGGCTCCACCAGCGTCGCGGCCAACGCAGATACAGGCCGGAAGCGCAGAAGAACAACAGGATCAGGGTACTTGCACCGGTCACTGCCTGGCCGCGCTTGCCGGCGGCCAGGTGGCGATGCAGATCCTCGATGAAGGCAAACGCGCCGCTCAACCGCGGAGCGGCGACCTTGTCGCCGGTATACGGGTCGAAATACACCCGGCCGCCCCCCTTGCCGGCCAGGCGTGCGGTGGACGGACGCTTGCCGGTCGGATCGATCAGCATGCGCGTGACTGCCTGCCGTTGATCCAGGTCGAGCCGACGCAGCAGCGCATCCACCGGCAATGGCCGCTCGCCTGCCGCATGCCGCTGCGCCAGCTGTGCGATCGCCGGGTTGGCTAACCGCACGATCTCGTTCTCGAAGGACATCAACGCGCCGGTCAGCCCCATTACCGACAGCACCAGCCCGGCCGTGATGCCGAGCAGCCAGTGCAGTTGGAACAGGACGGTCTTGAGCACGCGCGAACAGCCTGAAACAGTGGGGCCCGCTATTGTAGATGAGAATCGTTATCGCAGTTTGGCTGCGGATTTTCGGGATTCACGCCACTGACGCAACGCGATGCGGCGATGGGGATCACCCGATCATTGCCGCATTGCCGGTATCTGCCGGTCCTCTGCAATCACCGTGGTCAAGGCTGGCTGCACAGCACGACCCTCACTCATCCAGGCGCCTGCTGCGCTCTGCACGAAGCCCAGGCCGCGGAAGACCGCGGCCTGCGGAGTCAGTGCGTCTTCATCGCATCAAGCCAGACCTGCAAGCAGCGATTCCTTGCCTGCACGCCACCGCATCACCGCACTCAGCCTTCCCGCAACCAACGTGCCACCTGGGGGGCAAAATAGGTCAGCACGCCATCGGCACCGGCGCGCTTGAACGCCATCAGCGCTTCCAGCACGCAACGACGTTCGTCCAGCCAGCCATTGGCGGCCGCCGCCTTGAGCATCGCGTACTCGCCGCTGACCTGATAGGCGAAGGTGGGCACGCGGAATTCCTGCTTCACCCGCCGCACCACATCCAGATACGGCATGCCCGGCTTGACCATCACCATGTCGGCGCCCTCTTCCAGGTCCAGCGCGATCTCGCGCATCGCCTCGTCGCTGTTGGCCGGATCCATCTGATAGGTGGTCTTGTCGGCCTTGCCGAGATTGCCGGCGCTACCGACCGCATCGCGGAACGGACCGTAGAACGCCGAGGCGTACTTGGCCGAGTAGGCCATGATGCGCACGTTGAGATGGTCCTGCGCATCCAGCGCACGACGGATCGCACCGATGCGGCCATCCATCATGTCCGAGGGCGAGATGATGTCCACACCGGCTTCGGCGTGCGACAGCGATTGTCTGACCAGCGCCTCGACGGTGATCTCGTTGAGCACATAGCCCTTGGCGTCGATGAGGCCGTCCTGGCCGTGCGTGGTGTACGGGTCCAGCGCCACGTCGGTCATGATGCCGAGTTCGGGAAAGCGCGCTTTCAGCGCGCGTACCGCACGCTGTGCAAGGCCGTCCGGATTCCAGGCTTCGGCCGCGTCCAGGCTCTTGCCGGCCGGGTCGATCACCGGGAACAGGTCGATCACCGGAATGCCCAGTTCCAGGGCCGCTTCGGCTTCGCGCAGCAAGTCGTCCAGCGACAGACGCTCCACGCCCGGCATCGAGGCGATCGGCGCACGGCCGGACAATTCATGCACGAACACCGGCCAGATCAGGTCGTCGGTGGTCAGCGTGTTTTCGCGCATCAGGCGCCGCGAAAACGCATCGTGGCGCATGCGGCGGGGACGGTAATGGGGATGGGCCATCGTGGGCTCCTGTCGGCAGCCGGCAAGTTTACGCCCGCCATCCGCTGTCGGCCGCGCTGCGACGCAGTGTCGCAGCGCTGCAACGGACAGGAGCGCGCCGCGATTCATGCCAGCGTGATTCGCCGGGGCACACGGTCGGCTCGCCCCTTAGGGACCGCGTCCGGATGGCGGCGGTGTCACGCGGCGACCTTCTTCATCGCCAGCCGGTGCAAGGCGCTTCCGGCTCGCGCGACCTGCTTGGACGCCACCGCGCGCTAGATCACGCCGCCGCCCAGGCTCAGGCGGATCACCCCGACCACGATCACCAGGCCGTTGAGCAGCAGACCGGTCTTGGCACGCCCGCGATTGCCGGCCGAGGTGAACAGCAGCGCGATCGCCGCAATCAGCGCGCCCACCGCCGCAAACGGGATCAGGAACCAGTTGCCCCAGCCCAGCAACGGGATGAAGGCCAGCACCATCCACAGCAGCGCCACGATGCCCCACAGCAGGCTGATCAATCCCACGTATCACCTCGACATCTTGAAGAATGGCCTCAGCTTAGCCCCGCGGCCGCCAAGACGCCGTGGGCAGATGGTCACCCTGACCAATGGCGACTTGGCGGTAGCCTCACGTGGGCACGGCTAGGGTGCGGCGAAGTCCGGCGCGATTCAGTCCGGGCGCCGGATCATCGTCATCACTGTCGTCAACAGGGGCCGCATCATGAACAAGCATGTCGTCATTGCCGCTGCGCTCGCCATGCTCCTGGCCGGTTGCGCCAGCAGTTCCAGGGTGATGCTGGGCCAGGCGCGCGCACCGATCGACCCGGCGCAGGTGCAGGTGTACTCCAATGCACCGGTCGGCTCGGTGGAGATCGCCCAGCTCGAATCCACCAGCGCCGCCGGCTTCGGCACCCAGGGCCAGACCGATGCGGCCGTGCAGCGCCTTAAGCGCGAAGCCGCCAAGCTCGGCGCCAATGGCGTGGTCATCGTCGGCGTGGGTTCGGAACGCTCCGGCGGCGGCCTGTCGGTGGGCGGCGGCAGCTACGGCGGCCGCGTCGGCGGCGGCCTGGGCATCGGCATCCCGACCACCCAGAAGCGCGCGGCCGGCATGGCGATCTGGGTGCCGGCCGGGGCGCAGCAGCGCGCGGCGCCAGAGGTGTCGCCTCCAATGCGCTGAGGCGAGCCTCAACGATTCGAAAGCATTTGCGAAGGCAGTGCTGCAACAGGGCGCGATAGTTGGCCGATTCAAGCTCCATCGTGCCCTGCTGCGTTACGCCGTCTGAATTGCTTAGCGCTTGCCCTGCTGCGCAGGGATGAACTGCGTCTCCACCGCCTTGGCCAACTGGTCCGGCGGCAGCAGGCCCTGGTCGAGCAGGAAGTTGTTGAAGGCCAGGCGGTCGAACTTCTTGCCCAGGACCAGTTCGGTGCGCATGCGCAGTTCCAGGATGCGGGTGTAGCCGTAGAAGTAGCTGCCGGCCTGGCCGGGGGCGCGGACGGTGTAGCGGTCCAGTTCCTGGCGGGTCATGGCCGGCGAGAGGCCGACATCGTCCTCGAGCACCTGGCGTGCGCGTTCGCGGTCGATCAGGCCGAGGTTGAGCATCGGGTCGAGCATGGCGCGGGCGGCGCGCAGCAGGCGAAACTGCAGGGCGATCAGCTGGCCGTCGAGCGGTTCGTACGGGACCATTTCGGCTTCGGCATACAGCGCCCAGCCTTCGACGTTGACCGAGTTGAACGCGAACAGGCTGCGCGCCAGCGACACGCCGCGTTCGACCATGGCGGTGAACTGCAGCTCATGGCCGGGGCGGCCTTCGTGTGCGCTGAGCGTCCAGGCGGCCGAGCCGAAGTTGAAGTCGTCGTACTGCTCCTTCTTGGCGCCATCGGCGGTCGGGTTGCCCAGCGGCAGCACGAACTGGCCCTGCTGGCCGGTATTGCCGATCAGCGGGGCCGGCAGGAAGTGCGGTGCCGGTTGCGCGGCGCTTTCGGCCGCGCTGCCCAGGCGCATCTGCATCGGGCGGTTGGGCACATCGACGATGCGCTGCTGGCGGATGATCGGGTCGATCTGGTCGATCACGCCGCGATAGTGGGTTTCCAGCTGGTCGTCGGCGATCTTGTTGCCCTTGAGCGCACGGATCACCTGCACGTAATCGCTGCCCTGCACGCCCTTGGCCTTGGCCACCAGCGGCGCCAGCTGACGCATCGCCGAGCGGGTTTCCATGAATTCCAGCTGCGCGCGCTGGATCAGCTGCTGCGGGGCGATGTCGATGCCGACCTGCTTGAGCTGGAAGGCATACAGCGGCTCGGGCAGGCGGGTGTCCTTGCGCGCTTTCGGCAGCACCGTGGTGCGGGTCCAGGTGGCGTACTCCTTCAACTGGGTGGACATCGCCTTGAGCGCTTCGTCGGCGCCGGCGATCTTGTACTTGGCGAACAACTCGCCGATGCCGGCGACGTAGGTGTCCACGTTGGCCAACGCCTGCTCCACTTCGCGCTCGGTCGGCTGCAGCAGGGCCTTGTTGCCAAGCTGTTCCTCGTAGCGCTGGCGGGCCAGCGTGGTGGTCGGCGTCGTGCCCGGCACCAGGCCCACGTAACGCTTGAGGCGATCCAGCGCCTTGGCGCGGCGCTCGGGCACGGTCTGGTCGGACAGCAATCCATTGAGGCCGCTGAAGACCAGCTGCGGCGCGTCGCTCCACGGCAGCAGGTAGCGCTCGTTGAGCTGGCTGCCTTCGATGTTCTGTTCGGCCGCCGCGATCATGATCTGCAGGTCCTGGCGCACGTTGACGTCGCGCTCGGTCGCCAGCTTGGCCTGCAACGCGGTGCGCGCCTTGCTCATCGCATCGCGGTAGCGCGCGGCGTTGTTCGGCCCCAGGTCGATGACCTGGTCGTCGTAGCCGGGCACGCCGAAGAAGCTGGCGTATTCGGGCTGGAACGGCGCCTGCGCGTTCAGCAGGATCTGCGCGTGGCCGTTGCTGGTCTGCACCCAGGCCGGCGTGGCAGGCTGGGCCTGCCCGGGCTGACCGGTCTGTGCCTGCAATGGCAGCGAAGCACCGAGCGCCAGCGCAACGGCGAGAACAAGTGGTTTCATGGGGTGGATCCGCAAGTTGAGTAGCGCGACCCTACCCATCCGCAGCGGCTGCGGCAATGCGCCTTAGGTCATGGTCGCAGGAGTGCGGCGGCGCTTGCGGACCCGTTACCAGGCTGCAGACGTTGGCGATTGCGGCTTGCCAGGCGCTGCAGCCGGAACCGGCGGCAGCGATGACATGACAACGTCCTTGCAGACCAGGTCTTGGCACACGACTGCAGATGACCTCGGCGGTGAGCAACACCACGGCGCGGCCAACATCGCCGCGGGGCCGCGGCGGCGGCCGCTGTACCACTGCAGTGGCCGCGTCCCCTGCAGCCGGCCGCCGGCCGCTCAGGGCATCAGGCAGCGCTGGATGAAGGCCTCCGCGGTCTTGTAGCGATGCAAGGCGGTGCTGCCGGACAACCCATGCTTGGCACCGGGATAGGTCATCAATTCGAAGGCGGTGCCGCGCGCCTGCAACGCGCTCATCAGCGCGGTGGAGTTGGTGAACAGCACGTTGTCGTCGGCCATGCCGTGGATCAGCAGCAGCCTGGCGCGCAGGCCACCCAGATGGGTGGCGATGCGCGCGCCGCGGTAACCGTCGGCGTTGCTGGCCGGCAGGTCCATGTAACGCTCGGTGTAGTGGGTGTCGTACAGCCCCCAATCGGTGACCGGTGCGCCGGCCACGCCACAGGCATAGGCCTCGCTGTGCCTGGCCAGCAGCATCAGCGACATGTAGCCGCCGTTGGACCAGCCCTGCACGCCGATGCGGGCCGGATCGACCCAGCGCTGCGCCTTGAGCCAGGCCACACCCTGCAGCTGATCGTCCACTTCGACTGTGCCCTGCCTGCCGTACAGCGCACCACCGAAGGCGCGGCCACGCCGCGGCGTGCCGCGGTTGTCCAGCGAGAACACCACATAGCCGCGCTGGGCGAGGTACTGGTCGAACAGCGCATCGCCACGGCTCGGCCAGGCATCGAGCACGGTCTGCGCGGCAGGGCCGCCATACACGTACACCATCACCGGATAGCGCCTGGCCGGGTCGAAGTTGTCCGGCTTGATCAGGCGATACTGCAGCGGCGTGGTGCCGTCGGCAGCGGTGAGCGTGCCGAATTCCACCGGGCGCTGCGCGTCGCGGTATCTGGCGTAAGGGTGCTGCGGATCGGCCAGGTCGTTCTTCAGCAGCGTGGCGATTTTTTCGCCATTGGCGCGGAACAGCTCGATCTGCGGCGGCGTGGTGGTGTTGGACCAGCTATCGACATACACGCTGGCATTGCCGGCGAAACTGGCCGCGTGCGTGCCGCGGGGCATCGAACGTTTTTCGATCGTACCGCCGGCCAGCGGCACCGCATAGATGTGGGTCTGGGTCGGCGATTCCTTGCTGGCGGAGAAATACACCGTGCCGGCGTGCTCGTCGACGGCGAGCAACGCATCGACCACCCAGTCGCCGGAGGTCAGCGGGGTGAGCGTGCGCCCGTCTTCCGATGCCACATACAGATGCGCGTAGCCGCTGCGCTCGGAGTTCCAGACAAAGCGGCCGTCCTTGAGAAAGCGCAGATCGTTGTGGAGCGGCACCCAGGTCGGCGAGGTCTCGGTGACCAGCACGCGCTGCTTGCCGCTGGCCAGCGTGGTTTCGATCAACGCAAGGGTTTTCTGGTCGCGCGACTGGCGCTGGAAGGTCAGCCGCTGCGCATCGCGCCAGTCCACCCGCGCCAGGTAGATGTCCGGGTTCTTGCCCAGGTCGATCCACTGTGGCTTGGCTGCAGCACGCGGGGCGATCACGCCGAGCTGCACGGCCACATTGGGCTGGCCTGCCTGCGGATAGCGCTGGTCGATCACCTCGGTGTGGTCGGCGTAGACCTCCGGGCGCTTCTGGATCGGCACAGCCGATTCGTCGATGCGCGCGAAGGCAATCGCCGAATCGTCCGGCGCCCACCAGTAGCCGGTGTGGCGATCCATTTCCTCGTCGGCGACGAACTCGGCCACGCCATTGCCGATGGTCTCGCTGCCGTCGCGGGTCAGTTGCAGCTGTTTGCCGCTGGCCAGGTCGATCACCCACAGGTTGCGCGCGCGCACGAAACTGACGAAGCCGCCCTTGGGCGAGAGCTTGGCATCGGTGGCGAAGCCTTCGCCGTGGGTGAGCTGGCGCACTGCGGCGCTGCCGGTCTTGCGCAGGTCGTACAGATACAGCTCGCCGCCGAGCGGAAACAGCAACGCGTGCGCGTCCGGCGCCCATTGGTAATCGACGATGCCGGCGAAGGCAGCGATGCGTTGGCGCTCACGGCGGGCCTTTTCCACATCGCTGAGCGTCTCGGTGCCAGGCAACACGAGCTTGGAGTCAACCAGCAGGCGGGTCTGGCCGCTGGCGATGTCGTACTCCCACAGATCCAGTTGATTGCGGTCGCTGTCCTTGCCGCGCAGGAAGCTCACGCGCGAGCCGTCGGGGGCGACCTTGGGTTTCATCAGCGTCGGGCCGGACAACGGCAACGGGCCGGTGATGGCATCGAGGGTGATTTTTTCGGCGTGGGCGGTGGGGAGCGTGCTGAGCATGAGGGCAAGGGCGGCGAACAGGGCGCGCATCGAAGATCCTGTCTTGAGATAGCACACAGGATGCGGGCGCGTAAGGTGTTTGAGAAGCGCGGCGATGGCGCGTGTGTGCGATGACGGGCTGTGCCTGGTTGCGCGCATGTGCGGCAGCGTGGTTCTGGAGTCGTCCTCGCCCTGCCTTGCGCGGCACAGGTGCGATGGCCCGATGGTCGCAGGTGGCGCGCTGCGCAGGTTCCGGGGGGCGGTGGGTCTGGCTCCACTTGCGTACCCTCACCCCCAACCCCTCTCCCGGGGGGGAGAGGGGCTCAAGGCACCGGGTGTGTCGCACGCAGTTGATGCACGCGCATGCCGCTGCTAACTCCTGATGCTGCTTGCCGTTGCTGCCTGCTGTTATTGCTGCGCAATTGCACCAGTCGCCGCTATCGCCGCATGGGCTGTTACGCAGCCGCGCCCGCCGCTTTGCTTCAGCGCTTGCCGAACAGGTGCTTGCGTTCTTCCTCGCCCAGTGGCTTGCCGGCGTTGGGGTTGACCTGTTCTTTGAGCGCATAGGCGCGCTGGGTGGCCGGACGCGCGGAGATGGCGTCGTGCCAGCGCTTGAGATGCGGGAAGTCGGCGTAATCGGGGCGGATGTCGGCGTAGACCTCGATCCACGGATAGCTGGCCATGTCGGCGATGCCGTACTCGGGGCCGGCCAGGAACGCGGAGGCGGCCAGGCGCTTGTCGAGCACGCCATGCAGGCGACGTACTTCGGTGTTGTAGCGCTCGATCGCGTAGGGAATCTTTTCCGGCGCATAGACGTTGAAATGGCCCATCTGGCCGCTCATCGGCCCCAGCCCGCCCATCTGCCAGAACAACCATTCCAGCGCGGCGATGCGGCCACGCGCATCGCGCGGCAGGAAGCGGCTGGTCTTCTCGGCCAGGTACAGCAGGATGGCGCCGGATTCGAACACGCTCTGTGCGGGACCGCCGTCGGCCGGTGCGTGGTCGACGATCGCCGGCATCTTGTTGTTGGGCGAAATCTGCAGGAAGGCCGGCTCGAACTGCTCGCCCTTGCCGATGTTGACCGGCTTGAGCGTGTAGTCCAGCCCGGCTTCTTCCAGGAACAAGGTGACCTTGTGGCCGTTGGGGGTGGGCCAGTAGTACAGGTCGATCATCGTGCGCTCCAGTTCGGCAGGGGGTGGCACGCAGCCGCGCGCCTCGACAACCGATGGTACGACCAAGCCCGCGACCTGCGCGTGCGCTCGCCGTGGTGCTGACTGGAACGATGTGTGACGCGATTGCTCGCGGCCGATGCTGCAGTGCAAGTTGACTTGGTTAAGGCTGCGCTCACAAATGCACGACTGTTTCATCGACCTTCGCCTGTCCCGCCTGGGGCCGGCTTATCTTCACTTGGGGAAGAATCATTGTGAGAGAGCCACGCACCCTGCCGCGCACGCGGCGTCTGACGTCTGCCCTGCTGTTTGCCTTGTCGACGCCGCTGGCCGCGCAGACCGCACCGCCGCCGCAGTCCGCGTCCACCGTTCCGGGCGCAAGCCAGGCCGATCCGGCCACGCTCGATGCGGTGCAGGTCACCGGTATCCGCGGCAGCCTCACCTCGTCGATGAACGTCAAGCGCGATGCGCAGGGCATCGTCGACGGCATCGTGGCCGAGGACATCGGCAAGTTCCCCGATACCAATCTGGCCGAATCGCTGCAACGCATCAGCGGCGTGTCGATCGACCGCTCGCTGGGCGAAGGCTCGCGCGTCACCGTGCGCGGCGTCGGCCCGGACTTCAACCTGGTGCTGCTGAACGGCCGGCAGATGCCGGGCGCCAGCATCGAGGAGTCCAACGCCTCCAACTCGCGTGCGTTCGACTTCGCCAACCTGGCGTCGGAGTCGATCTCCGGTATCGAGGTGTTCAAGACCAGCCGCGCCAGCACGCCCACCGGCGGCATCGGTGCGACCATCAACATCAAGACCAGCCGGCCGCTGGACAACCCGGGCCTGCATGCCAACGTCGGCCTCAAGGGCGTGCACGACAGCTCCAACGAGAACCTGCCCGGACGCCTGCAGGGCGATTCGCTGACCCCGGAAATCTCCGGCATCTTCAGCAATACCTCGGCCGATGGACGCTTCGGCGTGTCGCTGAGCGGCAGCTATCAGGAGCGCGACTTCGGCTATAGCCAGGTCGGCGTGCCCAACGGCTGGCGTTCGTTCCGCGGCGATGCCACCGCCTACGGCACCATCCCGCAGCCGGGCGCGCCCGGCTCGGAGAACATCGTCAACCGCCCCGGCCCCAACGATATCTATTCGGTGCCGCAGAACCTCAACTACCGCGTGGTCGGCGTGGAGCGCCAGCGCACCAACGGCCAGCTGGTACTGCAGTACAAGCCGCTGGACAACATCACCACCACGCTGGATTACACCTATTCGGAAAACAAGATCCAGCAGCAGCGCAACGAGATGTCGGTGTGGTTCAACTACGGGCCGTCGGCCAGCGCCTGGACCAACGGCCCGGTGGCAGGACCGGTGAGCTACTCGGAAATCGTCAATCCGGCCACCAGCGATCTGGCCACCGCCGGCTCCAATGCGGCCACGCGCAACCAGAACAAGTCGCTGGGCTTCAACGTGGATTGGGCGGTCAATGATCAGTTCAAGCTCAACTTCGACATCCACCGCTCCACCGCCGAAGCCGGTGCGGACAGCCCGTTCGGTTCCAGCAATTCGCTGGGCGTGTCCGGCTTTTACCGCGGCACCTCGGTGGTGGATTTCAGCAAGGATTTCCCGGTGTTGCAGCAGCAGTTGGGCTTCGGCCTGACCGGGCTGGATCCGTCGCGCACGCTGGTCACCGGCTCGGCGTTCCGCAACAGCTACATGAAGTCGGAGATCGACCAGGCGCAGGTCAACGGCGACTTCACCTTCGAAAACTATTCGCAGTTGAAGTTCGGCATCGGCAGCACCGAGGTCAAGAACCGCTCGGCATTTTCCAACGTGCAGCGCGACACCTGGGGCGGTGCCGGCACCGCGGCCGATTATCCGGACGATCTGTGGATTCCAAGCTCGTTCGCGCAGTATTTCGATGCGATCGATGGCAGCGGCAACCCGGCGCAGTTCGATCAACTGTTCCTGTTCGACTTCGAACGCGCCCGCCAGGCCGCCGCGCAGGTGGCCGGCGACGACGCGCTGTACCGCACCTCGCCGGTGTTCACCACCGACCGCCGCGTGACCGAAAAATCCAAGAATGCCTATTTGCAGTGGAACAACAGCTGGGACGATCTGCGCGTGCCGATCAGCCTGGCCGCCGGTGTGCGTTACGAAGAAACCAAGGTGGACGCACAGGCGCTGGTGCCGGTGGCGGTGGGCATCGACTGGGTCGCCAACAACGAGTTGCCGATCCGCCTGGCCGACTCGGCATTCGCCAGCGGCAGCGGCAAGTACGAGTACTGGCTGCCCAGCCTGGACCTGAGCTTCAAGCTCACCGAGGATCTGGTGCTGCGCGGCAGCTACGGCGAAACCATCGGCCGGCCCGGCTGGGGCGATATCCAGGGCGGGCAGACGCTCAACCAGATCGCGCGCCTGGAAGGCGGCACCGGCCAGGAAGGCAATCCCGGCCTCAAGCCGCTGCTCTCGCACAACATCGACCTGTCGCTGGAGTGGTACTACAGCGATGCCAGCTACGCCTCGGTGGGCTTCTTCCGCAAGAACATCGACAACTACATCGGCGTGACCACGCGCAACGATGCCTCGCTGGGCCTGAACACGCCGGTGGGCGGTGCGTACTGGAACGAAGCGCTGGGCAACGGCTGCGCCTCGGCGGACCTGACCTGCATCCGCAACTACATCTTCCGCAACCGCGGCGGTGCGCCGGGTGTGGTGCGCGGGACGGACGATTCCAATGGCAATGCCACCGGTGTGATCAGCGGGCAGCCGGGCGACCCGGTGGCCAACTTCGCCATCACTGCGCCGGCCAACCAGCGCTCGGCCTCGCTGGACGGCTGGGAATTCAACCTGCAGCACATGTTCGGCGACAGCGGCTTTGGCGTGTCGGCCAACTACACCATGGTCGACTCCGGCCTGACCTACGACAACTACGTGATCGGCGAGCAGTTCGCGCTGGAAGGGCTGAGCGATTCGGCCAACGTGGTCGGCTTCTACGATCGGGACAAGTGGCAGGTGCGTGCGGCCTACAACTGGCGCGACGAGTTCCTGGCCGCACGCTTCGACGGCAGCGGCCAGCCCAACCCGGTCTACACCGAAGCCTATGGCCAGCTGGATCTGAGCATCGGCTACCAGTGGACCGAGAACCTGTCGCTGAGCCTGGAGGCGATCAACCTCACCGACGAGGTGCAGCGCCAGCACGGCCGTCACCCGAACCAGATCATCTACGCCACCCAGACCGGCCCGCGCTACATGCTGGGCGTGCGCTACAAGTTCTGGTGATCTGAGTGAGGTACCGAGCGTCCCGGCAGCGCGCCTGCCGGGACACCCGCACCGCCTTTCCGCGCGCTGGCCGCAGTTGCTGCATCCGGCACTTGCCACGCGGAGGGGAACTGTCCAAGCATGGGCCACGCGCCCCGCGTGATCTGCCTGCCCCCCATGACCAATGCCGTGTTGTTGAACAACCTCGATCACCGCGATCTGCGCGTGATCACCGCGCACGGCGCCGCCTTCGGCGATGACGTGATGTCGGCTGCGACCTTTCCGCAGGAATTCCGCCAACTCCAGGCGCAATACCCGATCGTGTTCCATCGCAGCGGCGAGCGCAGTTTTCAGCCGCTGGCGTTGCTGGGCCTGCGCCTGGGCGAGAACCTGTTCCTGGACGGTACGCGCTGGGATGCGCCGTACGTGCCGCTGGCGATCCAGCGGCAACCGTTTCTGATCGGCGAGCAGGCGGACGGACCGATGGTGCACGTGGACCTGGACAGCCCGCGCATCAGCCGCAGCGAAGGCGAGGTGCTGTTTCGCGAACATGGCGGTACCACCGAATTTCTCGACCACATCAGCCAGGTATTGCGCACCTTGCACGATGGCCTGACCGCGAGCGAGGCGTTCGTCGCACGCTTGCTGGGCTACGACCTGCTCGAACCGTTCGTGTTCGAGGCCACGCTGGAGAACGGCCTGGAATGCCGTCTGACCGGGCTCTACGCCGTGCACGAAGAACGCCTGCGCGCGCTCGACGATGCCGCACTGCTCGATCTGCACCGGCATGGCGATCTGGAACCGCTGTACATGGCGGTGGCCTCGATCGCGCAGTTCCGCCACCTGCTCGACCGCCTGCAGCGCCGCCATGCTGGCTGAGCCGCGCGCCATCGAAGAGCGACACGGGCTGGACCCGCAGCAGCTGGATCCGGCCATGCTGCGCTCCACCACGCCGCTGGTCTTGCGCGGGCTGGTGCGCGACTGGCCGCTGGCGCAGGCCGGCGCGAGCTCTGCGCAGGTGGCGGCCGCCTACCTGCGCGGTTTCGATCGCGGCGAGGCGGTGGTGGCGCAGGTCGGCCCGCCGGAGATCGATGGGCGCTTCTTCTACAACGCGGACATGAGTGGCTTCAATTTCCGCCCCGAACGGGTGCCATTGAACGTGGTGCTGGAGACCTTGCTGCGCGATCTGCACAACCCACAGCCACCGGCGATCTATGTCGGCTCCACCACGCTGGACACCTACCTGCCCGGCCTGCGCGCGCACAACCCGATCGCCCTGCCGCAGGCGCAGCCGCTGGCCAGCATCTGGATCGGCAACCGCACCCGCATCGCCGCCCACCAGGACCTGCCCGACAACCTGGCCTGCGTGGTCGCCGGGCGGCGCCGCTTTACCCTGTTTCCGCCGCAGCAACTGGCCAACCTGTATATCGGCCCGCTCGATCTCACCCCGGCCGGGCAGCCGGTCAGCCTGGTCGATATCGCCGCGCCGGACCTGCAGCGCTTTCCACGCTATGCGCAGGCGCTGGAACACGCGCTGGTGGCCGAGCTGGAACCGGGCGATGCACTGTTCATTCCCAGCATGTGGTGGCATCACGTCCAGGCGCTGACGCCGTTCAACGTGCTGGTGAATTTCTGGTGGCGGCAGAGCCCGGCCTACATGGATTCGCCGATGAACGCGCTGATGCTGGCGCTGCTCACCATGCGCGACCTGCCAGCGGAGCAACGCGCCATCTGGCAGGACGTGTTCGACCATTACGTGTTCGATGCCGACGCGGACACCGCCGCACACGTGCCGGAGTCTGCGCGCGGCGTGCTGGCGCCGATGGACGAGGCCCGTGCCCGCAGCCTGCGCGCGCGCTTGCTGCAACGCCTGAATCGCTGAGGATCTGATGCCATGACCGACACCACGCCTGCAGATCCACAACAGCGCCCGGTGCGCCGCGTCGTCATCGCCGGTGGCGGCACCGCCGGCTGGATGGCCGCCGCCGCGTTATCCAAGGTGCTGGGCCGGCACCTGCAGATCGTGCTGGTGGAATCGGACGAGATCGGCACGGTGGGCGTGGGCGAAGCCACCATCCCCAGCCTGGTCACCTTCCACCGCCTGCTGGAGATCGACGAGGCCGCGTTCATGGCCGCCACCCAGGCCACCATCAAGCTCGGCATCGGCTTCGAGCACTGGCGCGATGTCGACCGGCACTACATCCATTCCTTCGGCCATACCGGCACCGATCACTGGAGTGCCGGCTTCCAGCATTTCTGGTTGAAGGGCCGGCAGCGTGGCGTGGCGCGCGACTTCGGCGACTACTGCCTGGAACTGCGCGCCGCGCAGGAAGGCCGCTTTGCGCATCTGCCCAACGGCGGCATGAATTACGCCTATCACCTGGATGCCGGACTCTATGCGCGTTTCCTGCGCCGCTTCAGCGAAGGCTTCGGCGTGCAGCGCATCGAAGGCCGCATCGGCAGCGTGGAGACCGATGCGCACAGCGGCTATCTCACCGCGCTGACGCTGGACAACGGCATGCGGGTGGAAGGCGATCTGTTCCTGGATTGCACCGGCTTTGCCGGCCTGCTGATCGGCAAGACGCTGGGCGTGGGCACCGACGACTGGTCGCAGTGGCTGTTCGCCGACAGCGCGCTGGCGGTGCAGACCGAATCGGTCGGCGCGCCGGTGCCCTACACCCGCTCGCGTGCCGATCAGGCGGGCTGGATGTGGCGCATTCCGCTGCAGCACCGGGTCGGCAACGGCATCGTGTATTCCAGCCGCTACATGGACCAGGACAGCGCCGCGCAGGTGCTGCAGCACAATCTCAGCGGCCGCGCACTGAGCCAGCCGCGGGCACTGCGCTTCACGCCCAATCAGCGGCATCGGGTCTGGGAAAAGAACTGCGTGGCGCTGGGGCTGGCCAGCGGCTTTCTGGAGCCGCTGGAATCGACCAATATCCATCTGATCCAGCGCGGCATCATCCGGTTGATGCAGACCTTTCCGCAGGTCATCAACGATGTCGACATCGCCGAATACAACCGCCAGGCCGCCGCCGAAATCACCCATATCCGCGATTTCGTGATCCTGCATTACCACGCCACCGACCGCCGCGACACGCCGTTCTGGCGCGATTGCGCGGCGATGGACATCCCCGACACGCTGCGTCATCGGGTGGAGTTGTTCCGCCAGAGCGGGCGGGTGTTCCACCAGGCCAACGAGCTGTTTGCGGAAAATTCCTGGGTGCAGGTGATGCTGGGCCAGGGCATCACGCCGAAGCAGCATCACCCGGTGGCCGACCTGATGGGCGATGCCGAGCTTCGTCATTTCCTGGAAACCATCCGCACACGGGTCGATGCCGCATTGGCGCGGCTGCCTGCGCATGCGGACTTCCTGCACCGCTACTGCCCTGCGCCGCCGCTGCCCGAGCCAGCCACGCGGCTGCCGGCCAACGCCGCACTGGCCACCGGAGCGCGATGAATTTCGCGCCCGGCAGGCGCCCCCCCTTGGCTTAGACCGCCCCAGCAATGCTAGATTGCCGCTTTGCCGTCCATTGCGGGAACAATGGCCGGCCTCGCCGCAGCATCTTTTGCAATCGGGGTAAGGGGGACGCATGTTGGATCTGACACAGGGCCGTATGGCACGCCGGATCGTGCCGGTCATTTTGTTGGTTGGCCTGGCCGCCTGCTCCAAGCAGGACGACAAGGCCGCCACCACCGCGCCTGCCACCGGCGCCACGCCTGCGGCACCGGCCACCGCGCCGACGCCGGCCACGGCGGTGTCGCCGCAAGTGCAATCGATGGCTGCCGACCAGTTGCGCGCATCGGCCACCAAGGCCTTGCAGGACAACCGCATGTACGCCCCGGCCGGCGACAATGCGGTGGAGTACTACCTGGCCTTGCGTGAGAAGCAGCCGCAGGACGCCACCGTCAACAGCGCGCTGACCGACCTGCTGCCGTACACGCTGATCGCCGCCGAACAGGGCATCAGCCGCGAAGAATTCCCCGAAGCACAGCGCCTGATCGCGTTGATCGAAAAGGTCGACCCCAAGGCACCGGCACTGCCGCGCCTGAAAAGTGGCCTGGAAACCGGCATGAAGACCGCCGCCAGCCGCTCCGAGCAGGATGCCGAGCAGGCCAAGAAGCTGGTCGAGGACAAGGCCAAGCAGGCCGCCGAGCAGAAGCGTCTGGCCGAACAGCAAACCCGCGAGGCGGCCGCTGCGCAGCAGATCGCCGCGCAACAGGAAACCGCCCGCCAGCAGACCGCCGAGGCCGAACGCCAGGCCGCCGCACGCCGTCAGGCCGAGACCCCGGCGCCGGTGCCGGCCGCCCCGCGCCCGGCACCGGCGGCCACCGCAGCTGCACCGGCCGCGCAATCGCTGCGCCCGATCAGCACCCCGGCACCGCGTTACCCACCCGAAGCGCTGCGCGCCGGCACCTCCGGCGAAGTGCTGGTGGAACTCACCGTCGGCACCGACGGCTCGATCACCGCCTCGCGCGTGCTGCGCGCCACCCCACCGCGCGTGTTCGACCGCGAAGCGCTCAATGCGGTCAAGCGCTGGCGTTTCGAACCGGTGGCCGCACCGGTGACCACGCGGCGCACGCTGTCGTTCAACCCGGGGGGTTGAGTGGGGCGTTGGGCGATCAGGTAGTTCTGCATGCGGCTGAGTGAGTGAGTCCGTTGATTGCCTGGTCGTTGATTCCTTGATTGCTTGGTCGTTGATTGGTTGATTGGTTGATTGGTTGATTGGTTGATTGGTTGATTGGTTGATTGATTGATTGATTGTTGGCTCATGGCTCATGGCTCATGGCTCATGGCTGCCGATGATCGATGCACTGCACTCCCGGCAAATGTCAGGCGCCAAACAGAAAGCCCGCAGCGATGCGGGCTTTTTGTTTCCTGGTGCTACGTACCCTCATCCGCCCTTCGGGCACCTTCTCCCGAGGGGAGAAGGAACTGCTAGCTGCTAGCCCGTTGCCTCTCGCCCCTCGGGAGAGGGGTTGGGGTGCGGGTACGGCGACAGAGTCGACGTCACGCACTGCGCAGACAACAACACCGTTCAATCAATCAACGTCAACATCGACATGCGTCACTGCGCATTCGTACCGGCAATTTGCACCGTCCTCCGGCGCTGTGCGACACCGTCTCCCGGCAGGAGAAGGAGCATCAGCCGGAAATCGCCAGCCGTTCCTGGTGATAGCGCCTTACCGCCGCGTACCACAGCAGCGCGGCCAGGCCAAAGCCCGCCAGCAGGTACACCGCCCAGGTCTGGGCGTCGATCTGCTCGTGGCGGATCACCTTGAGCAGCATCTGGTTCTGCGCCAGGAACGGCACCGCGAAATGCCACAACTGCGTCTTCAACGGATACGCCATCAGCGCATAGCCCGGCAGCATCGGCAGCAGCAACAGCCAGGTCATATGCGCCTGCGCTTCCTTCATGCTCTTGGCGGCGGCGGCCAGATAGGTCAGCAGCGAGGTGCCGATAAACAGCATCGGCACCAGGATGAACAGCATCTGCAGCATCGGCACGATGCCGACATTGAGCTGGCGGCCCAGGTTCGACGTGGACAGCTGGGCGCTGACCTTGAAGGCCAGCAAGGTCAGCAGCAACGACAGCATGCCGATCACGCAGGCGGCGGCGATCTTGCCGCTGACGATCGCGCTGCGCGGCGCCGGCGTGGCCAAGAGGGGTTCCAGCGACTGGCGTTCGCGCTCGCCGGCGGTGGCATCCAGGATCAGCGAGGCGCCGCCCAGGAACGAGGTGATCACCAGCAGCACCGGCAGCAGCATCGCCATCATCTGCCCGCGTTTGGCTTCGGCGGTGGCCAGATCCTGCGCGGCGATTTCCAGCGGCCTGCCCACCTGCGCATCGATGCCGCGCGCCAGCAGGCGCAGTGCACCGACCTGCTGGCTATAGCTGCCGAGCGCGGCCTGCAGGCGCAGGCTCGGCACGTCGGCCTCGCGCCGCGTGCTGTCCTTGATGACCTCCACCAGGGCCGGGCGCCCGGCGCGCCAGTCGTCGGCGTAGCTGGCGCTGATGCGCAGTGCCACATCCACATCCTGGTTGCGGATTGCGGCGGTCAGATCGGCCGGCGCATCGACCGCGTTGAGCCCCTGCGCGGCCAGAAAGCGCACCAGATTGGGCGCGTTCTCGCGGCCGAGCATGGGTATCTCCAACGGCTTGTCGATCTGGGTACGCACACGGCTTTCGCTCAGTGCGCCCATGCCCAGGATCAGGATCGGATACAGCAATGGCGACAGCAGCAAGGCCAGTGCCAGCGTGCGGCGATCGCGGCCGATGTCGCGCAGTTCCTTGCGCAGCACCGTCCACAGCGTGGACAACAACGATGTGGTGCTCATGCGTGCAGCCCCTCGTCCGAGCCGATCGCCTTGACGAAGGCGTCTTCCAGATTGTCTTCCCCGGTGGCGGCGCGCAGTTCGTCGGCGCTGCCGCAGGCCACCACCGTGCCCTTGGCAACGATGACGATGCGGTCGCACAGCGCCGCCACCTCCTGCATGATGTGGCTGGAAAAGATCACGCAGCGGCCCTCGGCCCGCAGTTGCTGCAGAAAGCCGCGCATCGCGCGCGTGGTCATCACATCCAGCCCGTTGGTGGGCTCGTCGAGGATGACGTTGCGCGGGTCGTGCACCAGCGCGCGTGCAATCGCGGTCTTGGTGCGCTGGCCCTGGCTGAAACCTTCGGTCTGGCGATCGAGAATGTCGTCCATGTCCAGCGCCGCCGACAGCAGGCGCGTGCGCTCGGCGATGCGCGTACGCGACATCCCGTGCAGCTCACCGAAGTAGGCGATGTTCTCGCGCGCGGTCAGCCGCTTGTAGACGCCGCGCGCATCCGGCAACACGCCCAGCGCGCGGCGCACGGTCACCGGGTCGCGGGTGGCATCCACGCCATCGACGGTGACGCTGCCCTGGTCGGGCGACATCAGCGTGTAGAGCATGCGCAAGGTGGTGGTCTTGCCGGCACCGTTGGGGCCGAGCAGGCCGGTGATCTGGCCATCGGCGGCGCTGAAACTGACCCCATCGACCGCCTTCACCGGCCCGGTCTTGGTCTTGAACGCTTTGTGCAGGTTGTCGACGACGATCATGCGTGCACCTCCGTGGCGTGGTCGGTACGGCTCATGGTTCCCATCCGTTGAACGAGGTAAACGCGGGCACGTTGTTGAGGCTGGCCACGCACTGCGCATCCAGTGCCTTGGCATTGGCGGTCTGCAGGAACTGACCCAGCACCTTGGGCATGCAGCCGAGGCGAAAGACGCCATGGCCCTGCCCCGGCGCCACCAGGTGGCGGCCATTGGGCAGGCCCTGCAGTACACGTTCGGCATAGCGCGGCGGCGTCACCGGATCCAGCTCGCCCGACAGCAACAACACCGGCAGGTTGGACTTGAACGGCGCGGCATCGGCAGCCGGGGCCGGCTTGGTCGGCCAGGCCGTGCAGGGCGCGAAGAACATCTGCGCCACGTCCGCCCCCAGCAAGGTCCCGTCCTTGGCGGCTGGCGGGGTATAGCGTCCGGCGTCCTCGCTGCACAGCACCGACCACTGCATCGGGCGATTCATCTGGTCGGACATGTCCGATGCGCTCATCTGCGCCAAGGCCATCAACGAGGCGTAACGGCCCGCCGCCGCCTCGTCCAGCACCAGCGGCAGCAACGAGGCGGTTTCCGGCGCATACGAAAACCCGAATGCCAGGCCGACCACGGTATCGGCCGTAACCTGCTCGTGGTGCAGTTCACCGGTGCGCGGATCGCGGTAATCCACTGCAACCGGCGCCTGCCGCAGGCGCTCCACCACCTGCCGCAGCTGCGTGCGCGTGTCCACCGGAAAGCGCTTGGCGCAGGCGGGTTCCTTGCGACATTGGCTGGCCTGCAACGCGATCGCATCTTCGAACGTCCGCGCAAATTCGCCGCCGATCACCAGATCGTTTGGCGCCACGCCATCGATCACCAGGGTGCGTGTGTGTTGCGGATAGCGCGCCGCATAGTGCTGTGCCACTCGGGTACCGTAGGAGCCGCCGATCAGATTGAGCGTTTGCACGCCGAGTGCCGCGCGCACCGCCTCCAGATCGCCAACGGCCTCGCTGGTGGTGAAATAGCGCGGATCGGCGTCATTGCGCAGCCCCTGTGCACACTGGCGCGCGTAATCGGTCAGTTGCTCGGCGGTGGCGGCGCTGCTGTTTTCCAGCATGAGCGGCTTGCCGGCGGCATCGCGGCACTCCAGCGGATGCGAGCCGCCGGTCCCGCGCTGGTCGACCAGGAAGATGTCGCGCTGCTTGCGGACTTCATGCAGACCCATGTCCACGATCGCGGCGACCTGCGTGGCCGATTGCCCCGGCCCACCGGCGATGAAGAACACCGGGTCCGGCGTGCTACCCGCACCGGCATCGCTTTCCAGCCAGGCGATCTTCAAGTCGATGCTGCGCCCCGTCGGCGCGGCCGGGTTTTCCGGCACCCGCAGGCTGGCGCACTGCGCTTCGATATTGCCGGCCGCGCTGCCGGAACTCAACGTGCACGGTGCAAAGTGCAATGCGCCGTAGCGATTGCCGGCGGCGGTGCCGGTCTGCGCCGTTGCAGCACGCGGCCGTACGCTGCCGGGCGCGGCCAGGCCAGCCTTGGTCGCGCCAGCTGCATTTTCAGCCGGCTGGTCCGCCCGCTGACATCCGCTCGCCAGCAGCGCGAGCAGCAGCGCTGCCACCAGTGTGGGTTGCTTGACCATGTTCACCATCTCTCCTGATATCCCTGTCCCCTGACACCGCAGCCGGTCGGGTGTGACCGGCGCGACTACTGCCCGTCTTCGTAAAGAAAGACGTGCTCGATCGATTCCCCGAACAAGCGCGCGATGCGAAACGCCAATGGCAGGCTGGGATCGTACTTGCCGGTCTCCAGTGCATTGATGGTCTGCCGCGACACACCCAACCGCTCGCCCAGCTCGCCTTGCGACCAGCCACTGGCCTCGCGCAGTTCGCGCACGCGACTATTCATTGAAACCGTCGTGCGTTGATGCTTTTGGTGACGCCGTAGATGGCGCACAACATCGGAAACACCCACAACATCGCCACCGTCGCGGGAATGTCGATCAGCTTGGCGGCCTGCAGAAAGCCGCCGGTCATGTACGCGCTGCTGAGCAGGCCGGCGGCAATGGCGATGGACTCCAGCTCGATGCGTCGCTGCATCTCATCCGAGTCGCGCACGTAGCGCGCCACCGCGCGGATCACCAGGGCGACCAGCACCGCCGGCAACAAGGCGATCAGCACGCGCGCCCAGCCCGGATCCACGCGGGCAAGCACATGGTTCCAGAACAGCATCACCACCACATACATCCCCATCGGCACGCCGAACTCGCGGTGATAGCGTCGCGCCAGGACCGGCCGCGTGCTGTCGCGCAGGCTGCCACGCGACAGCCAGAGCAGCAGCGACAGCAACAGGCACGACACGCCCCCGCCCACGCACAGCCCGGCAAGGTAGGCGCTCAGCGGCAGCAGCCGCCAATGCCCGAGCACCCCCACGGCAAGCAGGCCCGCACCCAGGCAGAGCGCCATCAGCGCGTTGCGATTGCAGCCGCTCATGCGCCGTGCCGCGCAGGTGTCGATGCAGGCAGTGGCAGGCCAGCGCTGCGGATTCCGACTCCGCCGCGCAGCAAGGGCTGCGCCGACCATGCCGGTCTGCATTGCAGTTGCCGATGACGCATTCCCTTCGCCTGTCAAGTCAACTTGACAGGCAAGATGCGCCTGCCGTGGCCAGCTGTCAAGCACCCTTTACATGGTCGATCGTGTGCGCCTTTCCCACGCTGCGGCGCGACGATCGCAAGAAGCAGACGCAAGCAGCTGCGGCGTGCAGCGCGGGACCCGAGCTGGGTTACGCTCCCCCGATCGAACCTCGGCGGGAGCGCCAATGCGTCTGAAGATCTTGTTGGCAATTGCACTGGGCGGCTGCATGGCGGCCTCTGCCATGGCGCAGGCGCCAGCGCCGCGTACGATCCAGGTGGATCTGGGCAGCGCCGGCGGGCCGGTCGACCGGTTCTACGATCTGTCGATCGGCTCGGACTTTCCCGGCACCTTGATCCGCAGCGACAGCCAGGCGCAGCTGGTGCCAGCGGTGCAAGAGCTGGGGTTTCGCTACATCCGCTTCCACGACGTGTTCCATGACGTGCTCGGCACCGTCAAGGAGGTGGACGGCAAACTGGTGTACGACTGGACCAAGCTGGACCAGCTCTACGACGCGCTGCTGGCCAAGCGCATCCGCCCGTTCGTCGAGTTGGGCTTTACGCCCGGCGCGATGAAGACCTCCGAGCAGACGCTGTTCTACTGGAAGGGCAACACCTCGCATCCGGACCCGGCCAAGTGGACCCAGCTGATCGATGCATACGTGCGCCACATCCGGGCGCGCTATGGCGCCGAGGAAGTACGCCAGTGGTACTTCGAAGTGTGGAACGAGCCCAACCTCAAGGATTTCTGGGAAAACGCCGACCAGCAGGCCTACTTCGAGCTTTATGCGAACACCGCACGCACGATCAAGGCAATCGATCCGCAACTGCGCGTCGGCGGCCCCTCCACCGCCGGTGCGGACTGGGTGCCGGAACTGCTGGCCTATGTTGCCAAGAACAAACTGCCGATCGACTTCGTCACCACGCATACCTATGGCGTGGACGGCGGCTTTCTCGATGAAGACGGCAAGCAGGACGTCAAGCTGTCGGCATCGCCGGACGCCATCGTCGGCGATGTGCGCCGGGTGCGCGCGCAGATCCAGGCTTCGCCATTTCCGGATCTGCCGCTGTATTTCACCGAGTGGAGCAGCAGCTACACGCCGCGCGATTTCGTCCACGACAGCTACATCAGCGCGCCCTATATCCTGACCAAGCTCAAGCAGGTGCAAGGCCTGGTGCAGGGCATGAGCTACTGGACCTACACCGATCTGTTCGAAGAACCCGGCCCGCCGCCCACGCCCTTCCACGGCGGCTTCGGGTTGATGAATCGCGAGGGCATCCGCAAGCCGGCCTGGTTCGCCTACAAGTACCTGCACGCGCTCAAGGGCCGTGACATTCCGCTGGGCGATGCGCATGCGTTTGCGGCGGTGGATGGCCAGCGCATCGCGGCAGTGGCCTGGGATTGGCAGCAGCCGGTGCAGGCGGTGAGCAATACCCCGTTCTATACCAAGCAAGTGCCCAGCACCGACAGCGCAGCGCTGGTGTTCCGGCTGGCGCAGGTGCCAGCCGGCAACTACCGGCTGCAGGTGCGCAAGACCGGCTACCGGCGCAACGACCCGCTGTCGCTGTACATCGACATGGGCATGCCCAAGGACCTGGCACCGCGGCAGCTGGCGCAGCTGCAGCAGGCCACGCGCGATACGCCCGAACAGGACCGCCGCGTACGTGTCGGTGCCGACGGCGTGGTGGAGATCCGCGTGCCGATGCGCAGCAACGACGTGGTGCTGATGACCTTGGAGCCTTCAGCGCGCTGAGTGCACGGCAAGCCCTTGCCCCGTGCACGCGGGCGAGGGCGGACGGCGCGCAGGAACCGCAGTGCGCGCATGGCACGTGCCGGGTCCTGGCGCCGGCCGCATCCGCCTGGCGGCGAACGCGGTGCTTCCGATGGCCGCGCTTACTTCAGATATGTCCTGAGAATGGCGGCGATGTCGTCGACCGCTAGCTCGCGCTCGCTCAGCGCGTCGGGCGCGGCGACGTGATGCTTCAAGTGCTCGCTGAGCAACTCCACCATCAAGCCCTGCGCAGCGCCACGAAACGCCGCCACCTGCGTCAATAACGCCGTGCAGTCCACGTCCTGCGCCAGGGCCTTCTCCAGCCCCTCCACTTGTCCACGGATCCTGCGCACGCGGGCGAGCAGCTTGGATTTGTCCTGATTCAGATGCGCCATTGCCATATACCCCCTGGGGGTATCTGAGATACCATAGGGGGGTATCGTAGCCAGGGCCCCTCCCGATGTCGATCATGCATGCCGCGCCGCACTGCGCGAAGTCGCACACCTTCGCCAGCGCCAACCCGCTGGCCGAGCGCAGCACCCGCAAGGCGGTCATCCTGACCGTGGTGATGATGGTGGCGGAGATCGTCGGCGGCTGGACGCTCAACTCCATGGCCCTGCTCGCCGATGGCTGGCATATGAGCTCGCACGCGCTGGCGCTGGGCCTGGCGCTGTTCGCCTACCGCTTCGCGCGGCGCAATGCAGGCGACCTGCGCTTCAGCTTCGGCACCTGGAAGGTCGAAGTGCTCGGCGGCTACACCAGCGCGATCCTGCTGTTCGGCGTGGCCGGCCTGATGGCGTTCCAGTCGGTGGAACGGCTGTTTTCGCCCAGGCCCATCCAGTACCAGGAAGCCACCGTCATCGCCGTCATCGGCCTGCTGGTCAACCTGATCTGCGCCTGGTGGTTGCGCGACTCGCATGGCCATGCGCATGGCCACCACCACGGGCACGACCACGCGCATGACGGTCATGGTCATGGTCATCACCACGATGGGCATGCCGATCTCAATCTGCGCGCCGCGTATCTGCACGTGGTGGCCGATGCCGCGACCTCGGTCCTGGCCATCGTCGCGCTGCTCGCCGGCATGTACTGGGGCGTGAGGTGGCTGGATCCGATCATGGGCATCGTCGGCGCGGTGCTGGTCACCGTGTGGGCATGGGGCCTGCTGCGCAGTACCGGCCGGGTGCTGCTGGATGCGGAGATGGATGCGCCGGTGGTGGCAGAAGTGAAGCAGGTCATCGCCGGGCTGCCGCATGCCATCGCCATCGGCGACCTGCATGTCTGGCGTGTGGGCAGCGATCGTTATGCCTGCGTGGTCAGCCTGGTCACTGCGGCCGACATCGATGCGGACCTGGTGCGCGCCGCCTTGCAGATCCACGAAGAACTGGTGCACATCACCGTCGAGTTGCGTCGCCCGCGGGCGGCGCTGGCGGCGGCCTAGCGGCCCGGCAGCGCCAGCTGTGGGCGGGCCTTGCCATCGCCGGGGGCAACCAGGCCGGCGCCGGCCTCGCGCGGAAAGCCTCAGGTCTTTGCCGGTGCCGGGCTGACGTATTTCTCGCGGCGGATCTGCGCGTTCGGCAGGCCGGCTGCCTTCAGGGCGTCGATGCAGCTGTCCACCATGTCCGGGTTGCCGCACAGGTAGGCGATATCGCCCTGCGCATCGGGCGCGCATTCGGCCAGCTGCTGCTGCACGTACCCGTGCCGCACATCGGCATGCGGCTGTTCCGGCAGCTCGCGCGAAAAACACGGCATATAGCGGAACTGCGGGTGCGCATCGGCAAACGCGCGGAAGTCGTCGCCGTACAGCAGCTCGGCCGGCGTACGCGCGCCCTGCAGCAGCAGCACCTGCACGCCGCGGGTGGCGATCGCCTCGGCCAGCAGCGGCAGCATCGAGCGGTACGGGGTGACGCCGGTGCCGGTGGCGATCAGCACATAGCGCCGGTTGTGGTCGCCCGGCGGCAGGCAGAAACGTCCATAGGGACCGCTGGCTTGCAACTGGTCGCCGATCTGCAGGCCTTCGAACAGCGCGGTGGCCGAGCCGCCGGGCACGAAGCTCACCGCGATATCCACCGCCTCGCCCGGTCCGAACGCATGGTCGTGGATGGTCGCCAGCGAATAGCTGCGCTTGGTCGGCGTGCCGTCGGCGGCAGTGAAATGGATCTGGATGAACTGCCCGGGCTGGAAATCCAGCGGCTGCCCGTCGTCACGCAGGAACTGGCAGTGGGCCACGGTGGGCGCGATCATGCGCCGGTCGACAAGCTTGAGGGGGAATTGAACGGGCACGAACGTATTTAGGACAGTCTGTGATCGGGGCTTGCCCCCGCGGGCTTCTATAATAACGGCCTGTAACTCGCTGCGCCGTCACGCTGACGCGAAGGAACATCTTGAATTCCCCATCTCCGACCACCGCACCCGCGCTGCGTGTGTGCGATCTGCGCAAGACCTACGACAACGGCACCCAGGCGCTCAAGGGCGTGTCGCTGGACGTGGCGCCAGGCGACTTCTTCGCCCTGCTCGGCCCCAACGGCGCCGGCAAATCCACCCTGATCGGCATCATCAGCTCGCTGGTGAACCTGTCCGCCGGCCAGGTGGAAGTGTTCGGCACCGACCTGGTCGGCCAGCGCAGCGATGCGATGCGCCTGATCGGCCTGGTCCCGCAGGAGGTCAACTTCAACCTGTTCGAAAAGCCCTTCGACATCCTGGTCAACTACGCCGGTTTCTACGGCATGCCGCGCGAGCAGGCTGCCGCGCTGGCCGAAGCGGAGCTGCGCCGCTCGCACCTGTGGGAAAAGGCCCAGGTGATGAGCCGCACGCTGTCCGGCGGCATGAAGCGCCGGCTGATGATCGCCCGCGCCATGATGACCCAGCCGCGCCTGCTGATCCTGGACGAGCCCACCGCCGGCGTGGACATCGAGATCCGCCGCGACATGTGGCGCGTGCTCAAGGAGATCAACGCCGCCGGCACCACCATCATCCTGACCACGCACTACCTGGAAGAAGCCGAGCACCTGTGCCGCAACCTGGCCATCATCAACCACGGCCAGATCGTCACCCAGGGCCCGATGCGCGAGCTGCTGGCCAAGCTCGACGTGGAGGGCTTCCTGTTCGATATCGACGGCGACCTGCCGGCCGAACTGCCGGTGATCGAAGGCACCACGCTCACTGCCATCGACGGCCACACGCTGGACCTGGACATGCCGCGCGCGATGGATCTCAACCGCGTGTTCGCCACGCTCGGCAGCGCCGGCATCCGGGTGCGTTCGATGCGCACCAAGAGCAATCGGCTGGAAGAGCTGTTCGTGCGCCTGACCGGCGACGCCCCTGCACCGGCCGATGCCGCCGCCACCGCATCCACGCCTGTCGTGCCCCACGGCACGCCGCCAGCGCAGCCGCGCAGCGGAGGCCAGCCATGAACGAGATCCACACCGTGACCGAACCCACCAACGCGCGCCGCAACTGGATTGCGCTGGGCACCATCGTGCGCCGCGAAGTGCAGCGCATCCTGCGCATCTGGGGCCAGACCCTGGTGCCGCCGGCCATCACCATGACGCTGTACTTCTTGATCTTCGGCGGGCTGATCGGCTCGCGCGTGGGCGACATGGGCGGCTACACGTACATGCAGTTCATCGTGCCGGGCCTGGTGATGATGAGCGTGATCCAGAACAGCTACGGCAACATCTCCTCCAGCTTCTTCGGCGCCAAGTTCGGCCGGCATGTGGAAGAGCTGCTGGTCAGCCCGATGCCCAACTGGGTGATCCTGTGGGGTTATGTCTCCGGCGCGGTGCTGCGCGGGGTGATGGTCGGCGCGCTGGTGCTGATCATCGCGATGTTCTTCACCCCGGTGCGCATTCCGCATCCGCTGGTCACCCTGACCACCGTGCTGCTGGGCGCGACCATCTTTTCGCTGGCCGGCTTCGTCAATGCGGTGTACGCCAAGAAGTTCGACGACGTGGCGATCGTGCCGACTTTCATCCTGACCCCGCTGACCTATCTGGGCGGCGTGTTCTATTCGGTGAAGCTGCTGCCGCCCTGGGCCGAAGCGGCCACCCACGCCAACCCGATCTTCTACATGGTCAACGCGTTCCGCTATGGCCTGCTCGGCAGCTCGGACGTGCCGATCTGGGTCGCCTACGCGCTGATGCTGGGCTTTGTCGCGGTGCTCAGCGCGCTGGCGCTGTGGCTGCTGCGCCGTGGCGTGGGTTTGCGGAGCTGATGACGATGGCGATGCGTATCTTGATCCTCGGCGCCGGCGGTACCGGTGGCTATTTCGGCGGGCGTCTGGCGCAGGCCGGGGTCGATGTCACCTTCCTGGTGCGCGATGCGCGCGCGGCGCAGCTGCAGGCCGATGGCCTGCGCATCCGCAGCCCGTTGGGCGATGCGGAGCTGCCCGTGGCGCATGTCACCGCGCAGGATCTGCCGGCGCTGGTGGCGCAGCGGCCGTTCGACCTGGTGATCCTCAGCTGCAAGGCCTACGACCTGGACAGCGCGATCGAGGCGATTGCGCCGGCGGTGGGCGAGCACACCACGGTGCTGCCGATCCTCAACGGCCTGCGCCATTACGCGGTGCTGGACGAGCGTTTCGGTGCGGCACGCGTGCTGGACGGGTTGTGCTTCATCAGCGCCACCAAGGGCGCGCAGGGCGAGATCCTGCACCTGGGCAAGCCGGCGGCGATGACCTTCGGCGAGCGCGATGGCAGTGCGGAGTCGACGCGCGTGCAGGCATTTGCGGCAGCCTGCACGCAGGCCGGCATCGATCATGTGGCCAGCGCGCAGATCGCGCAGGAGCAGTGGATCAAGTACAGCTTCCTCACCGCGCTGGCGGCGGCCACCTGCCTGATGCGTGCACCGGTCGGGGCGATCGTCGCCACCGACGACGGCCGCGCCTTGATCAACGGCGTGTACAACGAATGCCTGTGGGCTGCCGATGCGGCCGGCCAGCCGATTCCGGAAAGCGCGCGCGCCAAGGCGCTGCAGACCTTGTTGCAGGTGGATTCGCCATTGAAGGCCTCGATGTTGCGCGACCTGGAAGCCGGCCAGGAAGTCGAAGCGGCGCAGATCGTCGGCGACATGCTCAGGCGCGTGCGCGAAACCGGACGCAACGCACCACTGCTGATGGCCGCCAACGTGCATCTGCAGGCGTATCAGGTGTTGCGGCATAGCTGATGGGCATGGTGGGCGGGCGTGCGCGTCGCCCCCCATCCGCCCTTCGGGCACCTTCCCCCGCAAGCGGGAGAAGGCAGTGGCAGCCCCGCTGCATGACTGGACGAGCGGCCTGCGTCCCTACACCGCGGCAAATCCTTCTCCCGCTTGCGGGAGAAGATTGCGCGAAGCGCCGGATGAGGGCGCAGGGTCGGGGCAGCCCTCGCACCACCACAGCGACCTCCTCGCCCCCACCGCTTACTCCCGCAGATCCCTTCCCTTCTCCCGCCTGCGGGAGAAGGTGGCGCGAAGCGCCGGATGAGGGCGTGCAGGGTCGGCGCAGCTTCACACCGCCACAGCGACCTCCTCGCCACCCCGCCGTTTGCTCCCCGCAAATCCTTCTCCCGCCTGCGGGAGAAGGTGGCGCAAAGCGCCGGATGAGGGCGCAGGGTCGGGGCAGCCCTCGCACCACCACAGCGACCTCCTCGCCCCCACCGCTTACTCCCGCAGATCCCTTCCCTTCTCCCGCCTGCGGGAGAAGGTGGCGCAAAGCGCCGGATGAGGGCGCGCCGGGGGTCGGCGCAGCCTTCGCACCACCACCACGCCGCGCACACGATGCTCTGCAGCCCTCCCTCGCCGTCGTCATCATGAAGCTGCTCAGCCATCTGTTCCGTGCCGGTCACTTCGTGATCCTGGCGTTCTTCGTGCTGTGCGCGGCGGGCCTGGTGACGATGGCCGGGCTGGAGTTGTGGCATGGCTTCACTCCCGGCGGCGACATGGTGGTGCGCGACCGCTTCAACGTGGTGCTGGAAGCCGTCGGTCTGCTCACGGTGGCATTGGTGACGCTGGAGCTGGGCCAGACGATCTTCGAGGAAGAGATCCTGCGCGACGTCAAGGTCAGCGGGCCGACACGCGTGCGCCGCTATCTGTCGCGCTTCTTCGTGGTGATCGTGATCGCACTGGCGATCGAAACCCTGGTGTCGATCTTCGAGCTGATGCACGCCGATCCGGCCAAGCTGCCATATGCCGCGGCGGTTGGCTCGTGTGCGGCATTGCTGCTGATTGCCTGGGGCGTGTTCGTCAAGCTCAATCGCAGCGCCGAAGAGCTGGAACCCGAGGCGATGGCAGAAACCAAGCGCGAAGACCGCGAGGTCGAGGAATAGGCAAGCGCAGGCGGCTGCCGGTTACGCAGGCGCATCTTGCGGGGTGCGCATGTGCACCCGGTGCGCCCTGCCATGCGCGCAGGACAGGTGCCTGGCCGGCTGCATCGGCGGCAAGAACAGCGCTGGTTGCAGCCTCAGCCCTTGTCCGTCATCGGGAGTGCCGGCACCGAGGTCGGCTTGCCGTCATCGCCGAGCGCGATCATCACGAAGTGGCCGCGGGTGCACAGCTCGCGCACGCCGCTGAGCAGGTCCTCGGCGATCAGTTCCACTTCCACCTTGATCGAACTGCGCCCCACCGACACCACCCGCGCGATGGTTTCCACCATCTGGCCCTGGCGGATCGGCAGCTTGAAATCCACCTGGTCCGAGCGCGCGGTCACCACCGCACGCCGCGCATAGCGCGATGCCGCCAGGAATGCGGCCTTGTCCATCCACGCCAGCGCCTGCCCGCCGAACAGCGTGCCCATATGGTTGGTGTGGTTGGGGAACACGATCTCGGCCATGCGGGCTTCGATCGGTGGCTGGGTCTGCAAGCTGTCTGACATGAGGGGTTCCAGTGGAGAGGCGCTGCGTGCCAAGGCGATTGCAGCAGCCTGACACAGACAGGATAGGCGGTCAGCCGCAGCGGCGTACGCCGGAACGTAGCGCAGTGGTGATTGGCGGCCATCTTGCCGACGCAGGCGCTACGTTTGCGCTTGCGCGCGGCTGCCGTTGGCGTGTTGGCCGGTGGCCGGCATTCGGCGTGGCTGTCGTGTACCGCCGCGCGCATGATGGGGTTTGTCGGGACGGCGGTCGCGGCCGGGGCCGCTCCTACGTGAGCATCAGATTGCGTCGCGCTCGCTCGCTTAGGCGGCGGCATGCAGCCACCTTTCCGATGCAATGGCGTGCAACCGCGAGCGCGCAGGCGGCTGCGCGCCACGGTGGCTCAGAGGCTGGTCTTGACCGCGGTTTCCACCTGCGCGGGCGACTGGAAGCCGGGCAGGCGCGCCACCTCGCTGCCGTCCTTGAACAACGCTAAGGTCGGCGTCTGCCGCAGGCCCAGGCTGCGAAAGAAATCCTCGCCAACCACTTCCAGCTTCACCTTGAGCAGTGCGACGCCCGCAGCGTCCTCGCTCGCGGCGAACTTGGTCAGCGACATGTCGAGCATCTTGCAGCCCGGGCAATTGTCCTTGTAGTAGTCGACCAGCAAGCGCGGATGCGCAGCCAGGGCGGCGACGTAGTCGTCAGGCGTGGAGGCGTGGAGAGTTTGCATGGGGGGATGTCTCTGTACAGGCAAGAATGTGGTCGGTCCAGCGTTGGATCTTGGTGGCGTCGCGTTCTCCGTGGGGCATCTGTTCGATCTCCAGCCGCGGGTAGCGCGTGCCGAAGAACGCGGCGATGCGCCTGGCCGCACCGCAGTAGTTCTCCTCGCCCCACTGCGTCTCGCCGGTGCCGAACACCGCCAGGCGTTCCGGCTTGCCCACCGCGTTGACAAGCTGCTCGATGAAGCGCTTCATCTCCGGCGGCGTACGACCGGCATTGATGCTCCAGCTGCCGAGGATGTACAGGTCATGCGCGACGCCGTCCGGGCAGGCCTGGGCAAGCGTCTGGATGTCGGCATCGATCCAGGTTACCGCATGGCCCAGCTCTTCACAGCGCGCGTGGATCGCACGCGCGACATCGCGGGTGTTGCCGCTGAGCGATGTGTGGGCGAGGAGGATGCGCAAGTAGAACGTTCCGGGCTAATCCTAATAAAGAGTGTTACTGGTCATTCTTTCCCACAATTCGTCTCGGTCAAGCTCTTGGGTTCCTAGAAAAACTCTTCCGAAGGTTTCATCAACAATGCGACGTCCATTCTGGATGACATGCACATGGATACCCTTCTCCTGCGGTCGATTGGCTGTCCAAAGAACCGCAGGGGTTGATGGCCACAATTCGAAATCGAAGCCAGCGTAATCGTCAAGATTCAATTCACGATCTGGATGCACATAGGTGTCGCTGTTGTTGAATTGGTCATGCAGTGGCTTCAAAGGGGTAGACACAATTTTCCCTTCGCTCCAGACACTGTCGTTGCCACAGTTTCCGCAAAAATGTTTCGCGTGCGCGGTGTGGGCAAACGAACCGAGATCAAGATGAGGGTAGCCGCACTTTTTGCACGTCACACAGCTCATCTCTCGCTCTTGCTCTAAGGACTTGACGAACTCAAATGCGGCAGGAGGAGTAATCTGAATTTGTGTGATTTCATTACTCGCAAAAAGTCCCAGGCTTTGATTGTACGAACAGACGATCGCATCAAAGTCGCGGTCTAATACCTTCATTGCGTTGCCAGCCAGCCGTTTGTGCACGTGGATCTTAGGGGCGCGGGGTTCAATAGTTTTGCTAGATAGTGCTGGAGGGAGGGAGCACCAAACGCCAATCTCTTCAAACTCGTTAAAATCAATAACAAGAGGGTCTACGACGTAACTCATCTCCACAAGATGATTGCTGCAAGTTACCTCTCCGGAAGCTGGCACCGCAGCCAGGTCTGCTTTTGTTCCCCAGTGCATCTGGTGCGTCTTGCAGTACCATCGTTCTGCACCGTTCCTGAATTTTCCACATGGAACGATGTGGCAGGGAAGAATGGCATTATCTCCAGCCCTGCTGGAGAAGCTACCAAAAACGCCCTCCGAATTTACGGCAATATTTCCGATAGTTCTCCCCGGCGCCCAGCATATAGCCGAGGCTGCGGAATGCTTTTCTGCAAAGCTTTCTTTTTGGCCTTCATCGCAATACTTGCGGATGAACTCCTTCTTTGCCATTCCTGTACCAGGATCTGACCACTCACACTCCCAAACCTCCACTTTCCCGGTGTCTGGGTTCAGTCGTCTTGAATAAAACATCCGATGTTCTTCGCTGGTGTAAGGTGGGAAGTGGTCGCGCCACTAAGAAAATCGAATGGGGGAACAGTGATCTCTGAATGGGCTCACAGATCGTCGAAGCCGTTATCCGAGTTGGTCTTCTTGTACGAGGCGTTGCGCATCTCGAAGAAGTCGGTCTTGGTTTCGGTGAAGTTGTCGGCGTAGGCCTTGATCCACGGCATCACGTTGTCGTTGGCGCCTTCGTACAGCTTCTCGATGCCGAGCATGCCGGCCATCTTGTTGGCGCGGTACTTCACGTAGCGGATCATCTCGTCCACGTCGATGCCGTCGATGCCGTCCAGCACTTCGGCGGTCCACTGGGTTTCCAGGTCGATCGCGTGCTCGAAGGCCTTGTGCACGTAATCGGTGAGCTGGTCGCCCTGCAGCGCCTGGTTCTCGCCGATGATGGCGCGAATCAGCTCGCTGATGAACTTGGAATGGGCCAGCTCATCGCGGTTGATGAAGCTGATGATCTTGCCGGTACCGGTCATGCGGTTCTGGCGGACCAGATTGTAGAAATACGCAAAGCCGGAATAGAAGTTGATGCCTTCCAGGATCGAGGACTGGATCAGCGCGCGGATCAGCGTTTCGGCCGTCTTGTCGCGCATGAAGTCTTCGTAGGCGCCCATGATCGGCGCATTGCGCTTGATGATGGTCGGATGCGTGCGCGCGATCTCGAACACGCGGTTCTGGTCGGCCAGGCCGGTGATCGAGGCCAGCACGTAGCTATAGCTCTCGTTATGGATCACTTCCTGCTGGCCGATGATCGCGGCATTGGCATGCGCGGCCGGGTCGGTGATGTATTCGGCGACGTTGTAGATGAAGCGCGTCTGCGGCGAATCCAGCGTGGCCAGCAGGCCGATGATCGAGTCGTAGGCATTCTTCTCGCGCGCCGACAGCTCGTTGTACTGGCGCGCGTCGCCCTTCATGTCCACCTCGTCGGGGATCCAGAAGTTGGTCGACAGCTCCTTGTAGGCCCGATAGAAGGACGGGTACGGGATGTCGTTCCAGTTGAGGATGCCGGAGGTTTCGCCATTGATGATGGCGGTGGAGCGGTTGGGGTGACGCGGCTCCAGGATCTTGATGCGCTCAAGCGGTGTTGCGGACATGGGTCTCTACTCGTGTTTCAGGCGTCGCGCGCGTGTGCAGCGGGGACGACGGCAGCAATCATTCTGGAAGAAAGCCCCCTGCGTGAGGGGGCGCGCCGAAGGCGCGGGGTGTGGGAGCTGGTGAAGCAGGGTCCACGGTTCGCAACGCGAACCGTGGAAGCGAAGCGCGAATGCGCTTCGCTACTGCATGCGCTTTAGCTCGAACACCATTCGCACTCGCTGATGTCGATGTCGTTGGAACGCACGTAGTACGTGGTCTTCAGGCCTTCGCGCCAGGCGGTCATGTGCAGGTCCAGCAAGGTGCTGGCACGGATGGTGCTTGGCACGTAGAAGTTGAAGCTGATCGACTGGTCGACGTGGCGCTGGCGACGCGCGTTCTGGCGCACGCTGGCGAACTGGTCGACCTTGTAGGCGCCCTTTTCGTAGTACGGCCAGGTTTCCAGCGACAGGCCCGGAGCGGCGACCGGACGGCGGAAGTCCTTCTTTTCTTCGTAGTAGAACGCGCTGTAGATCGGGTCGATCGAGGCGGTGGAACCGGCGATCTGCGCGGTGCTCATGTTCGGCGCAACCGCCAGCATCCAGGCATTGCGCACGCCATTGACGGCCACCTGCGCGGCCAGCTCCAGCCACTGCGGGCTGTTGTAGTCGCGCGCACGGAAGTACTCGCCGGTGTGCCAGTCGCTGCCGCGGAACACGCTGTAGGTGCCCTTTTCCTTGGCCAGCTCCATGCTCGCCTGGACGGTCAGGTAGTTGATGCGCTCGTACAGCTCGTCGCTGTAGTCCTCGGCTTCCTTGGCATTCCAGTGGATGGACTTCTGCGCCAGCAGATGGTGCCAGCCGAAGGTGCCCAGGCCGATGGCGCGGTACTTCTGGTTGGTGATGGTGGCCTGCGGCACGGGCAGCTGATTCAGGTCGATCACGTTGTCGAGCATGCGCACCTGGATCGGGATCAACCGCTCCAGCACGTCGGCGCCCAGCAGGTCGGCCTGGTCTGCCTGCACGGTGATCGCGCGGCCCAGGTTGATCGAGGACAGGTTGCACACGACGAAGTCGCCGGCCTTCTTGGTGGTGACGATCTGATTGCCGCTGATGATCTCCTGCATCATCCGCGTCGGGCTCATGTTCTGCAGGATCTCGGTGCACAGGTTGGACGAATAGACCATGCCCTCGTGCTTGTTCGGGTTCTTGCGATTGACTTCGTCGCGATAGAACATGAACGGGTTGCCGGTTTCCAGCTGGCTGACCATGATCCGCTTGAAGATCTCGATCGCCTTGACCGTCTTGCGGGTGATGCGCTCGTCGGCAACCACTTCCTCGTACTTGCGACGGAAGCTGCTGTTGGCGTCGCCCTTCTTCTCGTCGTAGAAGTCCTGCAGGTACCAGCCCTTGATCCGCTTCACTTCGTGCGGATCGAACAGATACCAGTCGCCGCGGCGCTCGACCGCTTCCATGAACAGGTCGGGGATGCATACCGAGGTGAACACGTCATGCGCGCGCAGGCGCTGGTCGCCGTTGTTCAGGCGCAGATCCAGGAACGCCTCGATGTCGCGGTGGAAGATGTCCAGATAGACCGCGATGGCGCCCTTGCGCTGGCCCAGCTGATCCACCGACACGGCGGTGTTGTTGAGCTGCTTGATCCACGGCACCACGCCGCCGGAGGAATTGGACACGCCGCGGATCGCCGAACCGGACGAACGCACATAGCCCAGGTACGCGCCCACGCCGCCGCCGTGCTTGGACACGCGCGCCACGTCGGTGTTGGAGTCGTAGATGCCCTGCAGGCTGTCGTCGACGGTGTCGATGAAGCAGCTCGACAGCTGGCCGCCGACCTTGCCGGCATTGGCCAGGGTCGGGGTGGCCACGGTCATGTACAGGTTGGACAGCGCCCAGTAGGCCTCGCCGACCAGCTGCATGCGGCGCTCGCGGCTGCCCTTGCCGTTGCCGATCTCGTCCTGCATCAGGTACAGCGCGATGGTCAGCCAACGCTCCTGCGGCAGCTCGAACACGCCGCGCGAGTTGTCGGTGGCCAGGTAGCGCGTGGCCAGCAGGTACAGGCCGTTGTAGGCGAACAGCTTGTCGCGCTCGGGCTCGATCATCTTGCCGGCTTCGATCAGTTCGTCCTTGGAGTAGCGGCGCAGGATGTCGTTGGAATAGACATTGCGGTCGGCCAGGCTCTCCTGCAGGCCGACGAACGAGCCGTACTTCTGGCTGGCATCGTAGAAGCGGTTGCGGCTGGCGCGCTTGTATAGGCGGCGCAGGTACAGACGCGCGGCAAAGTGCTCCCACTCCGGGGTGGTCAGATCGACGCGGGCCTCGGCCTCGCGGATCAGATGGTCGACCAGGTCGTCGGCGTTGACGCTGTCCTTGCGATCGACGAAGCCGAACACCGAGCGCTTGTAGTCGGACACGTCCAGCTGCGGGAATTCGGCATGGATCTGGTCGATGGCGCGCTCCAGGCGCTCCGGCTCGAACGGGATCCGGCGGTTGCCGGCTTCCTTGGTGATCCAGGTGGCGACGGCTTGTTCTTCGATGGTCTGTGCGTGCATTGCAATGGCTTGGCGGGGAGGCGGCACGATGTCCGACGGGTCGGTCAATTCCGGCGCGCCGCAACCGGGCGCGCTGACACCGGCGGGAACGCTGGTGGGTGTTGCGGTACCGGCGGCGATCGCGGCAAGGGTGTCGTTGGTGGTCATGCGTCCTCCATGCGTAGGCACACGAACCCGGCTGGGGGACGGGCTGCGGCCGGATCCGGACTCCCTGGACAGCGATGGCGGTGCGCAACGACCAGCACGCAGGACACGGGGTCCGCGGCGGCATCGCCTCACCAGCCATCTCCTTACCGGAGATTCCACGGCCGCCACCGCGCGGTGTGCTGTCGCGCAGTGGTCGGTGGCGAAACAACAGCGGCGCAACGAGACCACGCCGCCTGCTCCAGGCGAGGCCCGGATGGCTGTGATCGTTCATCGCTGCCGCCGCGGAGAGGCGTTTGATTGGCAACCTGCTGCAAATCATGCTCTCACTGGTCCGGACGCCTTGGGGCGACCAACCACCGACTCCCCCAAGATAGTGGGGTCACCCGGAGGGGTCAACACCAAATGTAGGAAATTCCCGAAAACCCTTACAGCACAAAGCACTGTCTGACGAACGGTCGGCAAGAGGCTGGGAACCCGTCCAATTGGACTGCGCAGTCAAGGCCTAAACCGGCATTTCCATCGACCAGTTGGGTCCGGTTGGGTTGGCTGCGACACACATCGATGCTGAAGCCGGTCAGTTGGCCGTGACCGCCTCAAGCGGCACCGCGCGCCTGGCGGGCCGCTCCGCCGGCACGCCCAAGCTGGGGAAGCAAACTCGCCACTGCCGAATCCAGGTGTGCGCTGCCGCTCTCTCTATTGGGCGTTGCGGTCGAGGGCCCTGCAGCAAGGACGCGCAGCGTCGAGGGCGCGGTGCCCTCACCGCTTGCGGGACACGCCGTGAACCCGTCCTTGGGGGCTCAGTGGCGGCATCCATGCCGCCACACGGTCCCGCAACCGGCAAGGACACCGCACCAGACAGTTGGCCGGCTGCTTTATTAAAAACCCTGCACACCGACCGTCTCGACTGGCTCTTGCCCGCCCACCGTCGCGGGACCTTGAGCGGCATGGATGCCGCGCCAGAGCCTACAGGGACGTACTTGCGGCGTGTCCTGCGATGGTGGGCGGGCAAGGGCCCTGCAGCAAACTCACAGCGTCAAGAGCGCGGTGCCCTCACCGCACCAGACAGTTGGTCGGCTGCTTTATTGAAAACCATGCACACCGCCCATCTCGACTGGCTCTTGCCCGATCACCGTCGCGGGACCTTGAGCGGCATGGATCCCGCGCCAGAGCCTACAGGGACGTACTTGCGGCGTGTCCCGCGAGGGTGGGCGGGCAAGGGCCCTGCAGCCAAGCCACAGACCTAACGGCGCCCGTCCGTCCGTCAGCAGCGTCCACCGGATGACCGCGAAGACGCTTTGCGAGCGCTCTCAAGTGAACCGCCTGACGCCTTTAGCGCGGCCAATGCGCGGGATCAGATCTCGGTTGGGCCGATATGGTGCCGCTTGCGGTAGCGGATCGAGGACCACACCGAGGCGGCGATGAAGGCCACGCCGATCAGGCCGGTCAGCACCTCCGGCACGTGGTACACGGTGCCGACCAGCATGATGATCGCCAGCACGCCGATGGCGTAATGGGCGCCGTGCTCCAGGAACACGAACTCGTCCAGGGTGCCCTTGTGCACAAGGTAGACCGTCATCGAGCGCACGAACATCGCGCCGATCGCCAGGCCCAGCATGATGATGACCACATCGCGGGTGATCGCGAACGCGCCGATCACCCCGTCGAACGAGAACGAGGCGTCCAGCACTTCCAGGTACAGGAAGGCGGCAATGCCAGAGCGCTTGGCCGGGCCCATGCCGTCCTCGCCCTCTTCGGCCTCGAACAGCGCGTCCACGCTGCCGACCAGCAGGTACAGCAGGATGCCGCCCAGGCCGGCGAACAGCACGCTCTGGAAGATGGCGTCGGGCAGGAACAGCTTGGTGCCCAGCAGCACCGTCACCGCCACGATCACCGACATCGCATCGGCCTTGCCCAGCTTGCCGACCAGCCGTTCCACCGGGCCGAGCCAGTGCAGCTTGCGCTCCTGGTCGAACAGGAAGTTCAGGAACACCAGCAGCAGGAACATGCCGCCGAAGGCGGCGATGGACGGGTAGTTGTCGGTCAGCACCTGGCTGTAGCGGTCCGGCTCCTTCAGCGCCATCTGCATCACCGGCACCAGGCCCATGCCGGTGGCCACCGACACGATCACGATCGGGAACACCAGGCGCATGCCGAACACCGCGATCAGGATGCCGACGGTGAGGAACAGCTTCTGCCAGAACGCATTCATGTGCTTGAGCACGCCGGCGTTGACCACCGCGTTGTCGAATGACAACGACACCTCCAGCACGCTCAGCACCAGGCATAGCCACAGGGCCTGCCAGATGCCCATGGCGGAGGTATGACCCCACCAGGCAGCCAGGCCCAGGCAGATCGCTGTGACCAAGAACGACATTCTGAAATCGCGAAACATTGACACTCCCAGGCGGGCCAAGACGACAGCCGGAGCAACGGGCCGGGGCGAGGCCCGGCAGATCCGGCATGCGGTGAGGAGGGGGGGACCGCGGCGTGACCCAAGGTCAGGCCGGGCGTGGCTCGCCCATTATAGGGAGTGTCACCGCCATCAGGGTTGCATCGTCCGGATCCGGGCGTACCCCGAAGCCCAGGCTCTGGCACATCGCCAGCATGGTGCGGTTCTCGCGCAGCACCTGGCCTTCGATCTGCTTCAGGCCCAGCCAGCGCGCGTACTCGATCATGATGCGCATCAGCTGCCAGCCGATGCCGTGGCCCTTGAGGTCGGAGCGGATCAGGATGCCGTACTCGCCACGCTCGTAGTCGGCGTCGGCATGCAGCCGCACCGCGCCGAGCATGTCGCCGGTCTTGGGGTCGATGGCCACCAGCGCGATCGAGCGCGCGTAATCGAGCTGGGTCAGCCGCGCGATGAATTCGTGGCTGAAATGCTTGACCGACTGGAAGAAGCGCAGCCGCAGGTCTTCGTCGGTGACCCGCGCGAAGAACGCGCGGAACAAGGCGTCGTCCTCCGGGCGCACCGGACGCACCAGCGCATGCGTGCCATCGCCCAGCCCGATCTGGCGCTCCCACTCCTTCGGATACGGGAAGATCGCAAAGCGCGGATGGCCGCGGCCCTTGTGCAGCTTGCGCGCCGGCGCCACCGCCACGCGCGCGTCCAGCGCGATCACGCCATCGCGGTCGGCCAGCAACGGGTTGATGTCCAGCTCGGTGATTTCCGGGATGTCGGCGGCCAGCTGCGCCAGCTTGACCAGCACCAGCGCCACCGCGCGCTCGTCGGCCGCCGGCACGTCGCGGTAGGCCTTGAGGATGCGCGAGACCCGCGTGCGCCCGATCAGCTCGTGGGCCAGGCGCAGGTCCAGCGGCGGCAACGCCAGCTCGCGGTCGTTGATCACTTCCACCGCGGTGCCGCCACGGCCGAACACGATGGCCGGGCCGAACACCGGGTCGTCGGCGATGCCGGCGATCAGTTCACGCGCCTTCGGCCGCAGCACGGTGGGTTGCACGATCACCCCCTCGATCACTGCATCCGGCAGCGCAGCGCGCGCCCGCGCCAGGATGCCGGCCGCCGCCTCGCGCACCGCCGCCACGCTGGACAGGTTCAGGCGCACGCCATCCACATCGGACTTGTGCGCGATGTCGCTGGACAGCACCTTCAAGGTCACCGTGCGGCCGACGGCCAACAGCGGGTCGGCCAGCAAGGCGGCCTCGTTGGCGGTGGCGGCCACCTGCAGCGGCACGATCGGGATGCCGTAGGCGGCCAGCAGGCGGTTGGTGGCGACCGGGTCCAGCCAGCGCCGGCCGGCCGCCAGGGCGTCGTCGACCACGGTGCGGGCAATGGCCGCATCCACCACGAAATCTTCCGGCAGGCTGGGCGGGGTCTCCATCAACGCCGCCTGCGCCTCGCGATAGCGCACCAGGTGGGTGAAGCCGCGCACCGCGTCCGATTCGGTCGCATAGGTGGGCACGCGCGCGGCGTTGAGCGCGGCAATCGCCGCATCGTCCTGGCCCAGCCATACCGCGAACACCGGCTTTTCGCGCTGGTAGCGGTTGCGTTGGTCCAGCGCGCGGGTCAGCGCCTTGGCCGCATCGGCCGAGGAGGTGAACGCGGTCGGCACGTTGACCACCAGCAGCGCGTCGTTCTCCGGGTCGTCCAGCAAGGCTTCGATCGCCGCGGCATACCGCGGCCCGTCGGCATCGACGATGATGTCCACCGGATTGCTGCGCGACCAGCCTTGCGGCAACGACTGATCCAGCCGCTCCAGCGTCTTGGCCGACAGCTCGGCCAGGGTGCCGCCGCGCAGCACCAGCTGGTCCACCGCCAGCTGCCCCACCCCGCCGCCATTGCTGAGGATGGCCAGCCGCCGGCCGGGAAAACTGCCGAGCCGGCCCAGCGTCTCGGCGGCGGCAAACAATTCGTCCAGCGCGCCCACCCGCAACAGGCCGGCACGCGCGAATGCGGCGCCATACACCGCATCCGAGCCGGCCAGCGCCTGCGCATGCGTATCGGCATTGGGATTGATGCGGAACTGGCGGCCCGACTTGACCACCACCACCGGCTTGGCGCGCGCGGCGGCGCGGGCGGCCGACATGAACTTGCGCGCATCGCCGATGCGTTCGACGTACAGCAGGATCGCGCGGGTGCGGTAGTCGGTGGCGAAGTAGTCGAGCAGGTCGCCGAAATCCACATCCAGCGTGTCGCCCAGCGACACCACCGCCGAGAACCCCACCGAGCGCGCCACGCCCCATTCCACCAGCGCGGCGGCAATCGCGCTGGATTCGGAGATCAATGCCAGGTCGCCGGCCTGCGGGCAATGCGCGGCGATGCTGGCATTGAGCCGCGCATGCGGGGCGATCACGCCCAGGCAGTGCGGGCCGAGGATGCGCATGCCCTTGGCGCGCGCGGCCGCTTCCATCCGCGCGGCCGGCGAGCCGGGGCCGCTGCCCAGCCCGGCGGTGAGGATGATCGCCGCAGCCACCCCGCGCCGCGCGGCGATGGAGACGATGCGCGGCACGATGCGCGCCGGCGCGGTGATCACCACCAGGTCCGGCACCCACGGCAAATCGGTCAGCCGCGCCACCGTGCGCACGCCGTCGATCTCGGTATAGCGCGGGCTCACCCAGCCGATCTGCCCGGGAAACCCGGCCGCGCGCAGATTGCGCACCACCGCCCGCCCGGCCGAGCGATCGCGCGGACTGCCGCCGACCACCGCCACGGTGGTGGGACGAAAGACCTGCTGCAGGTGGTAGGTACTCATGGCGAAGAGACGGCGGGGAAAGCGGACACGGTACACGTCGGCCCGAGCGCACGTCATTGATCCCGCGCTGGAGAAGCGCGACGCAGCGCCTGTTATTGTTGTGAACGATTCGCATTTTCGTTAATATCGTGTGGTCAGCCAGCTTCCTGCGCCGCCCCGCGCCCTGCCGCCAGCGACCCACTCGGAACAGGGCCCCCCATGAAACTGCTGACCTTGTCGGCGCTGCTGCTCGCTGCCTCCGCCTCTGCGCACACCCCTTACCTTGCACCCAACACCTTCACGCCCCAGCCGGGCCAGACGGTGACCCTGGACGCGGCCTTCGCCGAGACCTTCTTCGTCCCGGAGGCGGCCTTCGACCAGAGCCACTTCCGCATCACCGGGCCCGACGGCCGTGATGTCGCGCCGGCCCGGGTGCAGGCGCTCGACACCCGCACCGTGGTCGAACACACCCTGGGCAAGCAGCCCGGCACCTACCGGGTCAGCACCGGCCTGCGCGTGGGCGCGCAATTCCGCACCTGGGAGCTGGATGGCAAACGGCAGACCGTGCGCGATCCGAACGTGCCCATGCCCAAGGGCGCCACGCTGCTCGCCAGCTTCCAGTCGCGCACCCTGGCCGACACCTATCTGAGCGTCGGCAAGCCCGATCGCACCGCGCTGGCGCCGCGCAACCGTGGCCTGGAACTGGTGCCGGTCTCCCATCCCAACGACCTGTATGTCGGCGAGCGCTTCGTCTTTACGGTGCAGTACGACGGCGTGCCGCTGCCCAGGCAGACCGTGGACATCAGCGAGGCGGTCTGGACTTCCGACCGCACCCCGACGCTGGTCAGCCTGACCACCGACGCGGCCGGCCGCGCCACGATGAAGCTTGACCGCGCCGGCACCTGGCTGGCGCTGTCCCGCCACCGCACCCCGGCCCCGGCCGACGCCCCGGTGCGCGAGTACAGCAACAGCACCACGCTCACCTTCCAGGTGCTGGAGCCGTAGCGCCGCGCAACCGCTGCGGCGGTTGCATGCCCCACTGGCCCGACTTCACCGGCGCGGTGTCTCCGCCCGGCGTACCGACACGCCTGCAGGCCCAGCCAGCGCCACGGCCCGCCACCGTTTCCCCCCTCAAGAGGCAATCCATGAACACTGGCTCCCTGGCCGGCGCGTGCCTGTGCGCGCTGCTGCTTCCCGCAACCGCACTCGCCCAGTCCGGGCCGCGCCCGCTGCTCGGCGGTCACGGCAACAACGTGCAGGCCTTCATCACCCAGCATGACGACGACCGCGACGGCCGCATCACCGCCGCCGACTTCGCCGCCTTTCGCCGCGCCCGCTTCGACGCCACCGACCGCAACCACGACGGCAGCGTCGACGAGGACGAATACGTGGCCGAATTCCGCCAGCGTCGCCAGCAGGCGCTGGAGCAGGAACGCAGCGCGCAGGCCGCGCACGGCAGGCAGCGCTTTGCCGCACTCGATGCTGATGGCGACGGGCAGGTGGCGCGCGCCGAATTCGACGCCGCCGGTGCGCAGGACTGGGCGCGCGGCCAGGCGGCGCTGACGGCGGCGGCCAAGGCGCCCCCTGGCGACAGGACACAGGCCTTCGATCGCGACGGCGGCCGCCCCGGCATGCCCGACAGCCAGTCGGCCGAGGGCTTCCTGGCGCTGTACGACGAGAACGGCGATGGCAAGGTGGGCCGCAAGGAATACGCCGGCCTGCGCGCGGCGCAGTTCGCCAGCGCCGACGGCGACCGCAACGGGGCGCTGGCGCCGGACGAGTACCGGGTGGAGTTCGAAGACCGCCTCAACCGTCGCCTCACCGCGCTCGAGCAGGCCGACGACCGCCAGGTGCATGTGCGTTTCAAGGTGCTCGACACCGACAAGGACCAGCGCATGACCTTCGCCGAATATCAGGCGTCGGGGTTGCGCACCTTCGCCCGCGTCGACCGCAACCACGATGGCGTGGTCGATGCCAGCGATGCCGCGCTGCCGCCGCCGGCGCCGGCGACCGCGCCGGCCACCACGCCGGCCCGGGCCGACTGACCTGCCGCGCGGGCCCTGGCGCCCGTGCCCCCTGGCCCGCCGCTGGCGGGCCCACCCAGCTACGCGACTGCGGTGTTCTGCCGCTTGCAGCCAGGTCCGCGCCGTCCGGCGCTCCTTCCTCTTCCTGACTGTGGACTCCACGATGACCTCGACACCGACCCTGCTGGCCCTGGCGATCGCCACCGGCCTGGCCTTCCCGCTGCATGCCGAACAGGCACCGTCCGACGCCACCACCTTCGACCCGGTCGAGGTGAAGGCCGCGCGCGACAAGCGCGCCTCCGGCAACCAGAACGTCACCACCCTCGACACTGCGCAGCTGCAGCAGGAACAGGCCGAGAGCATGGAGGACCTGGTGCGCTACATCCCCGGCGTGAGCATCGCCGACATGGGCCGCTTCGGCGAGAACGGCTTCAACATCCGCGGCCTGGAAGGCGACCGGGTGGCGATGACCATCGACGGCCTGTCGATGGCCGAGGGCGTGGAGACCGCGCGCGACTACGAGTTCTTCCGCGCCGGCCGCGGCGGCGTGGACGTCGATTCGCTCAAGCGGGTGGACATCGTCAAGGGCGCCGATTCCATCAGTGCCGGCAGCGGCGCGCTCGGTGGTGCGGTGGTATTCACCACCAAGGATCCCTACGACTACCTCAAGGCCCAGGGCAACGACAGCCATGTCGGCCTCAAGACCGGCTACACCGGCCACAACGACCAATGGCTGGGCAACCTTACCGTCGCCAACCGCAGCGGCATCGTCGAATCGATGCTGAGCTACACCCGCCGCGAGGGCCATGAGTCCGAGGGCTGGTATTCCAGTACCGACACCGGCAGCGCGCGGCGCACGCCCGACCCGATCGACAACGAAAGCGACAACGTGCTGGCCAAACTCGACGTGGTGCCGAACGCACAGCACCGCTTCGGCGTGGTGTACGAGCGCAACCGCGCGCAGAACCGGGTCGACAATCTCAGCCGCGTCAGCGCGCCCAGCTACGCCGAACGCGTTGGCGACGACAGCAACGACCGTGACCGCTACGGCCTGCGCTACCTCTGGAATGCCGACAACGCCCTGTTCGACACCCTGCAGGCGCAGCTGGACCGCCAGCAGACCGACAGCCGTGGCACCACCCGCATCCTGACCCAGAGCGGCAGCTCGAGCACGCCGGCCACCGCCGCCACCACGCGCTGCACGGTGGCGCTGCCGTGCCGCCGGGCCGAAGATCGCGACACCGAGCAGACCCTGGACCGCATCGCGGTCGACTTCGACAAGCAGCTGCATGGCAACGGCTGGTCGCAGGCGCTGCTGTACGGGGCGGCCTGGCAGCGCCGCAGCATCGACTACAGCGCGATCGACTACCGCTGGAACAATGCCGGCACGCTGGACACCGCCACCATCGATCCGGCGCAGGTGCCCAAGACCGATGCCGACAGCTGGAACGTGTACCTGCGCGATCGCATCGGCCTGCTCGACGACCGCCTGCAGCTGACCCTGGGTGCGCGCTACGACCACTACCGCTACGCGCCGACGCTGTCGCCCACCTTCGTCGACAGCACCGGCACGGTGGGCGAGGTGACGTTCTCCTCGCCCACCTGGCAGGCCGGCATCAGCTATGCCTTCACCCCGCAGCAGACGCTGTGGTTCCAGGCCGGGCGCGGCTTCCGTGCCCCGACCACGGCCGAGATGTATGCCCCGACCAGCATCACCGCGCTGACCCGGGTGGACACCGGCGCCACCGTCAACGTGCCCACCGTGGCCGCCAATCCCGCACTGGAGGCCGAGCGCAGCCTCAACCTGGAACTGGGCTGGCGCTGGGAGAGCGACTGGGCGCGCGTGGGCCTGTCGGTGTTCCGCGACCGCTACGACGACTTCATCCAGAGCGAGACCGTCACCACCGATGCCGGCACGCTCTACCAGACCTGTACCCGCGGCGTGTGCACCACGCGCAACGGCTACGCCTACACCACGCTGCGCAATGTCGGCCAGGTCGAGGTCAAGGGCGTGGAACTGGATGCGCAATTCAGGCTCGGCGATGCGTGGCTGCTGCGCGCGGCATGGACCCACAACCAGGGCGAGCTGGAAGACGGCCGCCCGCTGGACAGCATCAATCCGGATCGCGGCGTGCTCGGCCTGAGCTGGCAGGGTCTGGACGAGCGCCTGCGTGTCACCGCCAACATCACCCATGCGCTGGCCAAGAAAGCCAAGGACGTCAACGTCGAGAACGACATCTTCGGCGCTGCGGCCGAGCCATTCCTCAGCGATGCCTACAGCGTGGTCGACCTGTTCGGCAGCTACCGCGTCAACGCGCACGTACGCGTCAATCTCGGCGTCTACAACCTGTTCGACGAGCGTTACTACCAGTGGGCGCGCATCCGCAATGTCACCCGCGGCGATTTCTATCTGTACGGCTATGCCACCGATGACGGCATCGGCCGCTACAGCGAACCGGGCCGCAACCTGCGCGCCACGCTGTATGTGACCTTCTGAGGCGCGATCGCCGCTGCGCATCGCTGCACGGTGGGCCGTGCAGCGATGCAGGCTGGACCGCCGGTACGGCCTGGCCCGGCACCGGCACCGGCGCGGAGTGCCGAGTGCCGAGTGCCGAGTGCCGAGTGCCGAGACGCAGCGTCAACGACCGGACGATGTGCCGCAATGCGTGCGGCTTCTCGACCGGAGCATGGCGGGGCGCAATTGTTCGCGCCCCGCGCACTGCCCGCGGCGCTACAACAAGGTGCCGCTGAGGATCGCGGCGGCAATGCTGAAATAGATCACCAGGCCGGTGACGTCCACCAGGGTCGCCACGAACGGCGCCGAGGCGCTGGCCGGGTCGAAGCCGAGCCGTTGCAGCACGAACGGCAGCATCGAGCCGGACAGCGAGCCGAAGGTGACGATACCGATCAGCGCCGCACCGATGGTCAGCGCCACCATCTGCCAGTGCGGGCCGTAGTCGTACAGGCCGGCGGTCTGCCAGAGGGTGATGCGCACGATCGCCAGGATGCCCAGGATGGCGCCCAGGGTGAGCCCGGTGGGCAGTTCGCGCAGGGCCACCTTCCACCAGTCGCCCAAGCGCAGTTCGCGCAGTGCCAGCGAGCGGATCAGCAGCGAGGTGGCCTGCGAGCCGGAGTTGCCGCCCGAGCTCATGATCAACGGAATGAACAGGGTCAGCACCACCGCCTTGGACAGCTCGTCCTCGAAGTGCTGCATCGCGCTGGCGGTGAGCATTTCGCCCAGGAACAGCACGCTCAGCCAACCGGCGCGCTTCTTGATCATCTGGCCGAAGCCGATCTGCATGTAGGGCTTGTCCAGCGCCTCCATGCCGCCGAACTTGTGCACGTCCTCGGTGGATTCGGCGATCAGCGCGTCCAGCACATCGTCCACGGTGACGATGCCCAGCACATGGCCGTGCGCATCCACCACCGGGATCGCCAGCAGGTCGTGGCGGCGGATCAGCCGGGCGACTTCTTCCTGGTCCAGCGCCGGGTCCACCGTGACCGGCGGGTTGACCTGTGCCACCTCCAGGATCGGCGCATCCGGCGCGCCGGTGATCAGCCGGCGCATGGTGACCACCTGGGTCAGCACGCGGGTGTGCGGGTCGAGCAGGTAGATCGCATAGACCGTCTCGCGGCTGCGCTCCACCTCGCGGATGTGCTGCAGGGTGCGGCCCACGGTCCAGTCGGCCGGCACCGCCACGAACTCGGTGGTCATCAGCGCGCCGGCGGTATTGGGCGGGTAGCGCATCAAGGCCTGGATCGACAGCCGCGCCTCGGCACTGAGCAGCCACAGCAACCCCTGGCGCTGCTCGGCATCCAGGCCATGGAAGATGTCGGTGGCGCGGTCGTCGGCCATCTGCCCGAGCAGGGAGGCGGCCTGCTCGGCCGGCAGTTGTGCGACCAGGGCGCTGGCGTCGTGCAGCTCGGGTTGTTCGAGCACCTTCACCGCACGCGGCGGCGGCAGCGCGGCCAGCACATGGGCGGCATCGTCGCGGTCGAGGGTGTTGAGGTATTCCACCGCATCGGCCGTATTGAAGTCGGCCATGGGTGCGATCAAGGCATCGACGCCTTGGGCAAGGCGCAGGGTTTCGTTGTACATGGGGTTCGCCTGGTGACGACCGTCGTCGATGACAGCCGGCGAACCTGAAGCCTCAGGCGCGCGCCAACTGGGTCATCGACCCGGGTCTAGGGTGACTGTCGCTGGACATGAGAGAGGGCTCCGAGAGTGCGTACCGACCGGTGATCCGGGCGGCGGCGCGGCGCAGTCTGCGCGCCTGGGCTGGCGGGGTCAATGCCCTGCGTGGGCGGCGCTCAGCGCGCGTCCAGCCGCCGGTGCACGGCATGGCTTGAAAGGCGCGATCGGGCCGCCGGGCAGCGGACGCCGCACGCATGCCCTGCGGCAGATCCACAGTGGCAAGCAGCCAGCGGGCCGCCGCCGGAACAGGGCGCGTGCGTTGCGCCCTAGGCTGCCCCGGCGTTCGATGGCGATGCCGGCGCCCGCTGGCGGCGATCGCCTGCCGTGTTGCAGGCAGGACACGCTGATCCGGGCCGACAGGCCGCCGCGGGCGGCATAATGCACCTCTCAACGGAGAGTGCGCATGCATAGCGGTGGTCTGGAACTGGCTCTGGTGCTGATGCTGGCCGCCATCGTGGCGGTGCCGGTGTTCAAGCGCTTCGGCCTGGGCGCGGTGCTGGCCTACCTGGTCGCCGGTGTGGTGCTCGGCCCCGACGGCGTGGGCGTGGTGCAGGATGCCGAGCGCATCAGCGGCGCGGCCGAGATCGGCGTGGTGATGCTGTTGTTCGTGATCGGCCTGGAACTGTCGCCGGCACGTTTGAAGGTGATGCGGCATTCGGTGTTCGGTGCCGGCGCCACCCAGGTGGTGGTGACCACGCTGATCCTGGGCGGCCTGCTGATGCTCGGCAACCTGGGCTGGAAAAGCGCGTTGATCGTCGGCGTGGCGCTGGCGTTGTCGTCCACCGCGGTGGGGCTGCAGCTGCTGGCCGAACGCAAGGCGCTCAATAGCGACTACGGGCGCCTGGCATTTGCCATCCTGCTGTTCCAGGACCTGATCGCCATTCCGCTGCTGGCGGCGATTCCGCTGCTGGGCGGCAGCAAGAACGCCACCCTGGAATGGCAGGACGTGGCCAAGGCGGTGGCGGCGCTGGCGCTGGTGATCCTGTGCGGGCGCTTCGTGCTGCGCTATCTGTTCAACATGGTGGCACGCACGCGCATGCCGGAAGTGTTCACCGCCAGCGCCTTGCTGGTGGTGCTGGGCACCGCCTGGATCATGCAGGAAGCCGGATTGAGCGCCAGCCTGGGCGCGTTTCTGGCAGGCGTGCTGCTGGCCGATTCGGAATTCCGCCACGAGCTCGAATCGCAGATCGAGCCGTTCGAAGGTTTGCTGCTGGGGCTGTTCTTCATCTCGGTCGGCATGGGCATCGACCTGAACCGGGTGGTCGCCGAGCCGTGGCTGATCGCCAGTGGCGTGGCGATCCTGCTGGTGGTGAAGTTCTCGCTGCTGGTCGGGATCGGCAGCGTGGCCAGACTGCCGCTGCGCAGCAGCCTGATGCTGGGCAGCGTGTTGTGGCTGGGCGGCGAATTCGCCTTTGTGGTGTTCAACGAGGCCGATCGCGTCGGCTTGCTGGAGCGCGCCAACCACGACCGGCTGGTGGCCATTGTCGGTGTCTCGATGGCGCTGACGCCGCTGTTGCTGCTCGGCATGCAGCGCATCCTCAACGGGCCGCTGCGGCTGCACGCGCCCACGTCCGATCGCCCGTTCGACGCCATCGATGCGCAGACGCCCAAGGTGCTGGTCGCCGGCATGGGCCGCTTCGGCCAGGTCGTCGCGCGCCTGCTCACCGCGCGGCATGTGCCGTTCGTGGCGCTGGAACACAATCCGGACACCGTGGAGGACTTGCGCCGCTTCGGCAGCCAGTTGTACTACGGCGACCCCACCCGCCCGGAACTGCTGCGCGCCGCCGGTGCCGAGCGCATCAAGGTGTTCGTGATCGCGGTGGACGACCCGGAAACCAACATCAAGGCGGTGCGGCTGATCCGCCGCCTGTACCCGCAGGCCACGGTGCTGGCACGTGCACGCAATCGCCAGCATGCCTGGAAGCTGATGGACCTGGGCGCCGAACCGTTCCGCGAGGTATTCGCCTCCAGCCTGGAACTGAGCGAACGCGTGCTGACCTCGCTCGGGCTGGGCGAGGCGGTGGCCAAGGAGCACGTCAAACGGTTCCGCCAGCACGACGAAGAGTTGTTGCATCGCCAGCACCTGGTCTATGACGACGAAGCCAAGGTGATCCAGACCTCGCGCGATGCACGCGCGGACCTGATGCATCTGTTCGAAGCCGACGTCAAGGCCGATGTGGACGGCGAGCCTGCACCCACCACGCTCGATCGCTGAGCCCTTCGTAGGAGCGTGCCCGCGCGCGACGGGGCTTTACCGATAACGCCTCGTCGCGCGCAGGCACGCTCCTACGCGGATGTGGTGCATCTTTCGTCAGCGTTAGCTGCGCAGTCGATGCTTGAAGACGACCTGCACGCGAGCATTCGATCGCGTCCAAGTCCTAAGCCGATGCGGATGGCGAACCTGCACCAACCACCCACAATCGCTGCCGTGTTCGTAGGAGCGTGCCTGCGCGCGACCCGGGCGTTACCGATAAAGCCCGTCGCGCGCGGGCACGCTCCTACGTGGAGCTGCGGCGGCCGTATGCCGCTCGCATCCCTCAGCGGCGTGGCGTGCGCGCCGCAGTCTTGCTGGTCGACTTCTTCGCTGCGCGCTTGCCTGCCGCGGTCTTGCCGGCGGTCTTTGCGACCTTGCCGGTTGCGCGTTTGCTCACGGCTTTCTTTGCCGCGCTGCCCGGCGACGTAGCCGCATCCTGCGATGGTCTTGATGCGGCCGCAGATGCGCGATTGGCTGGCGCCTTGGTGACCTTTTCGGCTGCCGCCTTGGTGATCTTCCTGGCCGGTGCCTTGGCAACCTTCTTGACCGTCTTCCCGGTGGCTTTCTTGACCGGCGTGGTGGCGCTGCCACGTGCGTCCGGTGCGCGGCGCGGCGGTGGCTTGCGGCCCGGGGTGAGCGCGCGCCAGGCGTGTCCACCATTCATGGCCAGCAAGGCATCGGCGGCCGAGGGGCCGGCGCTGCCGGCGGCGTAATTGGGGAAGTCGCTGGGCGGTTGTTTCCAGGCATCCAGGATCGGCTGCACGATGCGCCAGGCACCTTCCACCATGGCCGCGTCCTGGAACAGGCCGGCCTCGCCGTTCATGCAGTCCTGCAGCAGGCGCTCGTAGCCCACCGTGTATTCCTTGGGGAACCAGTCGCGGTAGCGGAAGTCCATGCGCACCGGTGCCAGGCTGACCTGCGCGCCGGGGCGCTTGACGTCGAACTGCAGCGAGATGCCTTCGTCGGGCTGGATGTGCAGCACCAGCCAGTCGGGGCCGTAGCCGCCCACTTCGGTGCTGCGGAACGGCGCCAGCGGCGCCGGCTTGAAGCGGATCGCGATCTCGGTGGTACGCTCACGCAGGCGCTTGCCGGTGCGCAGGTAGAACGGCACGCCGGCCCAGCGCCAGGTGTCGACCTGCAGCTTCATCGCCACATAGGTTTCGGTTTCCGAATCGTCCGGCACCGTGTCTTCTTCGCGATACCCCGGCACGGCGCTGCGGTTGACCGCGCCGGAGGCATACTGGCCGCGCACCACGTCTTCGGGCTTGATCGGGCGCACTGCTTCGATCACTTCGGCGCGGCGGCGATGCATCGCCTCGGTGGTGAACGCGGCCGGCGGCTCCATCGCAATCATCGCCAGCAACTGGAACAGGTGATTGGGCACCATGTCGCGCAGGCAGCCGGTGGGATCATAGAAGCGTCCGCGCCCCTCCACCCCGATGGTTTCGGCGGCGGTGATCTGCACATGATCGATGCGGTCGCGGTTCCACACCGGCTCGAACAGGCCGTTGGCGAAACGGAACGCCAGGATGTTCTGCACGGTTTCCTTGCCGAGGAAGTGGTCGATGCGGAACACCTGATCCTCGTGCAGCACCTTGGCGACGGTGGCATTGAGCGCGACGGCGCTGGGCAGATCGTGTCCGAAGGGCTTTTCCACGATCACCCGACGCCAGCCCTCGCCCTCGCGTTGCCTGACCAGCCCGGCTTCGCCCAGGTTGAGCAGTACCGGCTCGAAGAAGCGCGCGGCGGTGGCCAGGTAAAACAGCACATTGCCCTGGGTGCCATAGCGTTTGTGCAGTTTCTCCAGCGCGCCACCCAGGGTTTGATAGGCGCCCAGGTCAGTGAAATCGCCGCGCAGATAATGCATGCGCTCGCGCAGCCACTCCCAGGTGTCGGTATCGAACTCGTCGGTCTGGAATTCGGCATCGCGGCTGCTGAGCAGCTCGGTCATCGACTGGCCCATCATCGTGCGCCACGAGCGCTCGCTGATATCACCATGATCCATGCCGACGATGGCGAACTGCTCGCCCAGCGCGCCGGAGCGCCGCAGGTTGTACAGCGCCGGCATCACCAGGCGCTTGGTCAGGTCACCGCGTGCACCAAACACCACGATGATGCACGGCGGGGTTGTGGCTTGTTCGTTCATGGATGTGTTTCCTTTTCGCCCATGCGTCCGTGCAGGCGCAATGCCGCATTGACCAGAGCCACGTGGGAATACCCTTGCGGGAAGTTGCCAAGCATGCGTTTGCTGCGCGGGTCGTACTCTTCGGCAAGCAGGCCCACGTCGTTGCACAGCCCGAGCAGACGTTCGAGCAGCATGCGTGCCTGCTCGGTGCGCCCGAGCAATGCATAGTTTTCCACCAGCCAGAAGCTGCAGGCAAGAAAGGTGCCCTCGCCGGCCGGCAGCCCGTCGGCGCTGTCGTCGGCGCGATAGCGTTCGACCAATCCATCGATGGTCAGGTCGCGTGCGATGGCATCGGCGGTGGCCGCGATGCGCGGATCCTCGGCCGGCAGGAACCCGACGATCGGAATCAGCAACAGCGACGCGTCCAGACGGTCGGAACCATAGCTCTGCACGAAATGCCCGTCCGGGTGCACGCCCTTCTCCAGCACTTCTGCGCGGATTTGCTCGGCGATGCGGCCCCAGTGCGCGCGCTTGGCCGCATCGGCATTGGTGATGCCATCGCGCGCGCCGCAATCGAAGGCCAGCCAGGCCATCACCTTGGAATGCACGAAATGACGGCGCTCGTCGCGGATCTCCCAGATGCCTTCGTCGGGCAGCCGCCACAGCGTTTCCAGCGTCTCCAGCACTTTTTCCAGCAACGATGCCGACGAGCCATCGGCGTCGGACAGCGGTGCCACGCCCTTTTCGCGCGCGTAGTGGAACGCGCCGATCAACTCGCCGTAGACGTCGAGCTGGAACTGATCCACCGCCCCGTTGCCGATACGCACCGGGCTGGAGTTTTCATGGCCGGGCAGCCAGTGCGCTTCCCATTCCTGCAGCCGGCGCTCGCCGGCGATGCCGTAGAGCGCCTGCAACTGGTCCGGCGACCCGGCGATGGCGCGCTGTACCCAATCGCGGAACGCCTCTGCCTCGTCGCGATACCCGGCCTGCAGCAGGGCGATCAGCGTGAACACCGAATCGCGCAGCCAGCAGTAGCGGTAATCCCAGTTGCGGGTGCCGCCCAGATGCTCGGGCAGCGAGGCCGTCGGCGCAGCGACGATGCCGCCGGTGGGCAGATAGCTGAGCCCTTTCAACACCACCAGCGAGCGACGCACCTGCTCGGTCCAGGGGCCGACATCGGTACAGCGACGCGCCCAACCGTGCCAGAACGCGGCCGTGCGCTGCAGCGCCTGTTCCGGATCGATCGCCGTCGGCGTGGGCTGATGCGACAGGCCATGGCTCAGCAGGAACCAGGTGCTCTGGCCCTGGCGCAGCGTGAAGTCGGCTTCGGTGCCCATGTCCTCGCCATGCAGCGCCTGTGGCGAGCGCAGGGCGAGCTGGTCGGGCCCGGCGATGGCACGGATGCCGCCATCGATACGCGTCACCCAGGGCACGGTGCGGCCGTAGTTGAAGCGGAAGGTCAGGCGCATGTGCATCGGCACCTCGCCCTGCACGCAACGCACGATCCGCACCAGGTGCTGGTGGCCGTCGCCTTCCTCGCTGGCGACCATGAAGTCGACCAGTTCCACCGTGCCGGTGTCGGTGTGCATGCGCGTGCACAACACCAGGCTGTCGTCTTCATAGGTACGTTCACTGCGAAAGTCGCCGGCCGGCGACAACGCCCATTGCCCGTGCTGCTCATCGCCCAGCAGGGATGCGAAAAACGCGTCGGAATCGAAACGTGGCAGACACAGCCAGTCGATGGTGCCACGGTGGTCGACCAGGGCCGCGCTGTGGCAATTACCCAGCATGGCATGGTCCTCGATACGCACGCTCATCGTAGAGGCGCTTCCTTCGTGCGAGTGAAGGCCCAGTCTTGCACGCGCAGTGTCGGGATCAGGTTACGAGAACGCCGGCAGACGCAGCAATGTTGGCACCGTGTGTTCCAGGCGACGGATCAGTGCCGGGTCCATGTAGGCGTAGTCGTCGGGAATCTGCAGACAGGCCACCCGGCAATGGCGCAGATGCGCGGCAAAGCGTTTGCGCAACAGCTGCAGATGGCGACGCTCCATCACCAGCACCAGCTGCGCCTCGTGCAACAGCTCCGGGGTGAGCTGCACGTCCGCATCGGCGGCCAGCCCGGCCGATTGCGTCTGCACGCCCGGCCAGTCGGCGAACACGCGCTCGGCGGTGGGGCTGCGCAGCCGGTTGCGGCTGCACACGAACAGCACCCGCAGCGGTGCCCCGCCGCGCTGGCTCAGCGGCCTTCGCGCAGGAAGCGCGCCATCGAGGACACACCCGGCAAGGCGGGCTCGAACTGGCCGGCCACATCGATGAAGCCGCGCATGATCGCGATCTCGCGCGGGGTGCGGTTGAGCGCGTCGCGGCGGTCGGCATCGGCGCCGGCCCGCAGCAGGCGCTGCACCAGCAGCGGCAGGCCGTGCAGTGCGGCCAGGTGCAGCGGGCCGAAACCGCGCTGATCGGCCACGTCCAGCGAGACGTCTTCGTCGAGCAGGCGTTCCACGCCAGCCAGCACCACCTGCTCGTCGCAGGCGGTGCCCGGTTCGGCGCGCGCGCCCAGCAACAGCAGCAGGGGGCTGACCCGGCCACCGGCCAGATACTCCGGGTCGGCGCCGGCCAGCAGCAAGGTATCCAGCAGGGCCAGCAGGCGGCTCTTGTCGCGCGCGGTGAAGCCGTACAGCGCGGCGCAATGCAGCGGCGCCAGGCCCTGGTCGTCGTTGGCGTGCACGTCGGCCGCCGCGGTGAGCAGGCGCGCCACGATATCCGGCAGGCCCAGCGCGCAGGCCAGCATCAGCACGGTGACGCCGCCGGGCAGGCGGTGCTCGATCTGCGCGCCGGCCTGCAGCAACGCGGCCACGATCTCGGTCTGGCGCATGCTCACCGCCGCCGACAACGGCGTGGCGCCGCTATTGGCTGCGCGTTGCGGATCGGCGCCGCGACCGAGCAGATGCGCCACCACGCCGAGATGGCCGCCACCGGCCGCACGCAACAGCGCGGTACAGCCCTGCGCATCGACGGCGTCGACCGGCAGGCCGAGATCGATCAGGCGACGCACCGCATCGGTGTCGCCGACCATCGCGGCCGCCGGTACATCCGCCTCGCGCAGGCTGCGTTGCGGCAGCGACCAGATGCGCCAGTCCAGCCAGTCGGCCAGGTCGCGGCGGCCGATCGACAGCGCCACGCCCAATGGGGTCTGCCCGTCGGCAGCGCGCGCTTCCGGCGAGGCGCCCTGCTTGACCAGCAATTTCAGCGATGCCTCGCGGCCCAGCGCGGTGGCCAGGTGCAGCGCAGTCATGCCGTGGCTGTCGCGCGCCTCGCGGTCCACGCCGTGTTCCAGCAACCACTGCTGCAGGCGCAGCCAGCCCAGCCGCACCGCCAGCGACAACGGCGGATCGCCGGCCGCCGATGCGGCGAACGGGTCGGCGCCGCGTTCGAGCAATTCCAGCGCGAACTGTTCCAGCCCGCGCGATGCCGCATCGTGCTGCACGCAGGCACTGAGCAGCCGCGTCAGCCCGCCCGCACCGGCGGGCGAGACGCCATGGCGCAGCAGCGCCTGCAGTGCCGGCACCGCCTCCACGCCCCGCGAGAGCAGTGCAAACATCGGCACGTCGCCGCAGGCATCGCGCACTTCGGCATCGGCCCCATGGCGCAGCAGCCAGTCCACCGCATCGGCGTTCAAGGCCAGATGCGCGTCGTGCAGCAGGCTGCCAAGTTCTTCCGGGCCGCACAGGCGGGCCAGCGCGACCAGGCCGTCGCGTTGACCGAACTGCAGGCCTTCGCGCAACAACACCAGGGGCGGGCGGTCGGGCAGCAGCGCCACGCCGGGGGTCTCGCCGTGCGCATCGCTGACCGCCGCCGGCAACGGATAGGCGGGGTCGAGCAATTGCACGATCGCCCAGCGCCCGGCTTCGGCGGCCACATCCACCGCGCGCCGGCCGTGCGCATCAGCGCTGTCGGCCGGCACCTGCAGGTCGAGCAGGCGCCGGATCAGGGCCGGCGACACGTTGTCGGCGGCGCAGGCCAGCATCACCGCGTTGCGGCCCTCGCCATCGACGGCCAGCACATCGGCCTTGCGTGCGACCAAGCGTTCGAGCACGCCGCTCCGTGCCTGCCGCGCCGCATCCAGCCACGGCGTGCGGCCGAGCAGATCGCGCGCTTCCAGATTGGCGCCGGCCGCCAGCAGCGCCTCGACGATGTCGCCGTGCCCGGCCAGTGCGGCTTCGTGCAGGGCACTGCGGCGTTGGCGGTCGCGCGCATCCACGCGCGCCTTGTGCTTGAGCAGCAGTTGCACGCCGGCCGGGTCGTCTTCCTCGGTGCCGGCCGCCGCCAGCAGCACCGGCGCGCCGCCGTCCGGTTCGGAGTGGGCGCCGCGTTCCAGCAGGAACTTGGCCAGCCGCCAGTTGCCGACCTGGCAGGCCATCGCCAGCGGCGAGTGACCTTCGTGGTTGAGCGCGTCGAGTTCGGCGGCGGCATCGCGCAGCAGCGCGGCCACGCCCGGGTCGGAACTGCGCACCGCGTGATGCAGCGGCGTATTGCCGTCGTTGTCGCTGGCGCGCGGGTCCGCGCCGTTGGCCAGCAGCGTCATCACCGCGTCCGGGCGACCGTGCCAGCTGTCGCGCGTGGCGGCCAGCAACGGCGTCATGCCGCGATGCGGCTGGTTGACGTCGACACGGCGCACGATCAGCTCGCGCAGCAGGCGCAGGTCCGGCAGCACCGCGGCCAGCGCGGGCAGGCTGCGTTGGTCGCGCCACTCCGGCAGCGGCATCGCCTGCGGGTCGGCGCCGGCATCGAGCAACTGCAGCGCGCGGTCCACGCGTCCGCTGCGCGCGGCCTCGAACAGCTCGGGCACCAGTTGATGCTGGGCCACCGGCTCCAGCGGACGCGGCTCGGCCGCCGCTTCGGAAAAGAAATCGGCCGCCTGCAGCGCCGCCGGGGCGTCGCTGCGTCCCGGCGCGGCGGTGCGTTGCAACAGCAGATGGGCGGCCGGCAGCAGCACGCTGGCGGCGATCGCCAGACTCCAGCGCAAGCTGCTCGACAGCCAGCCCGGCCAGGCCAGCGCCACCACCAGCGTGCACATCGCCAGCACCAGGGCAGCGGCGAGCAGGCCGCGCCAGGCGTGCAACTCCTGCGTCGCCAGCGCATGCCAGCGCGGGGCCAGGGCGCCGCCATCGCGCTCGACCTCGCCCCACAGCGGCCAGGTCCGCCACAGCCCGAGCAGCGCAGCGCTGACCGCCACACTCAGGGCCAACGCGGCAGCCAGGCTGCCGCTGTCGCGCAGGGCGGCCAGCGGCCAGCTGATCAGGGCGGCCAGCGCCAGCAGGCCCACGCCCCAGACCGTCAGCAGCGGCGGCAGGGCCTGCGCAACCGCGCGCGGCGGGCTGGGCAATGCGCGGGTACCGCGCGCCCACGACACCGCCAGCGCGAACGCCGGCTGTGCCAGCCACAGCGCCACCGCGGCAACGCCGCCGCCGATGCCGCCCAGCAACGACAACGCCACGCCGGCCGCCCCGGCCAGCGCTGCGGCCCGCACGCGTGCGGCCCGTGCGGCCTCAGTCATAGTCGCACTCGCCCGCCAGCACCACCGTCTTGGGCAGCTGCAGATAGAAGCCATGCTTGCCGAGTGCGTCGCGCACCGTGGCCACGTCGGCCTGCGCCAGGCGGCGCTCGGGCGTCAACGCCACCTCCAGCACGAACGCGAACGGCGCCAGCTGCGCGTGCACGGCGGCGGGAAGACCGGAGAAGTCGTCGCGCGTGGCGAGATAGACGAAGGTGTCCTGCTTGCGTTGGCTTTTATAGACGTAGGCGTGCATGCGCGCGTGGTCGCGCTCGATCGGCAAGTATGTCGCAGGATTGTGTCCCAATTGCGCCGATGGCGAAAGCGCGGCAGCACGCGAAAAGTCCTGCCCCGTCAGCGACATGACCGGCACGTTCAGTTGCGCCATCGACGGGAGGCAGACCCGCCATCGATATACTGAGCCCACTTTTTGCCAGCAGACCACCGTGAGCCAAGCGCAGCATCCGTCCCAGATGGCCCCGGTCGCCGTCACCGCCTTTACCTCCACCACCGCGCTCGGCGCCGGGCTCGATGCCCAGGCTGCCGCCCTGACCGCTCGCCGCAGCGGCATGCGTCGCAACGATTTCGGCCCGCAGCCGCTGCCCTGCTGGATCGGCCGCGTGGAGGGCGTGGAAGACGTCGTCCTGCCGCCCCCCCTGCAAGGCTGGGACTGCCGCAACAACCGCCTGGCCTGGCTGGCCCTGCAGCAGGACGGCATGGCCGAGGCCGTGCAGGCTGCCGCGCAGCGCTACGGCGCCGAGCGCGTGGCGGTGATCATCGGCACCTCCACCTCCAGCATCGGTGCCAGCGAGGAGGCCTATACGCGCCTGGTCGAAGACGCCGACGGCGCGCGCTTCCCCGACGATCTGGATCGTCCGATCGTGCACACCCCGCACTCGCTGGGCGACTTCGTGCAGCACGCCACCGGCCTGCGCGGCCCCAGCGTGACCGTGGCCACCGCCTGTTCGTCCAGCGCCAAGGTGTTCGCCCAGGCTGCGCGCCTGATCGATGCCGGGGTGGTGGATGCCGCCCTGGTCGGTGGCGTGGATACCTTGTGCGGCAGCGTGCTGTTCGGCTTCAACTCGCTGCAGGTGGTGGCGCCGGAGCTGTGCCAGCCGTTCGATGCGCGCCGGGTCGGCCTGAGCCTGGGCGAGGCCGGCGGCTTTGCCCTGCTTGAACGCACCGCTGCCGCACCGCACGCCACCCTTTGGCTGTACGGCTATGGCGAATCCAGCGATGCGCACCATATGTCCGCCCCGCATCCGCAGGGCCTGGGCGCGCAGCTGGCGATGCGCGATGCGCTCGATCGCGCCGGCCTGGACGCCGATGCGGTGGGCTATCTGAACCTGCACGGCACCGCCACCCCGGCCAACGACAGCGTGGAGGCGGCCGCGGTGGCGGCGATCTTCCCCACCACCCTGCACGCCAGTTCGACCAAGGCCTGGACCGGCCACACCCTGGGCGCGGCCGGCATCGTCGAATCGGTGATCGCGCTGCTGGCGCTGCGCGACGGGGTGCTGCCGGGCACGCTCAACAGCGCCGTGCCCGACCCGGCCTGCGGCCCGCAGATCCGTTTCGACAATGCCCATTCCAAGATCGATTACGCCATGAACAACTCCTTCGGCTTTGGCGGCAACAACTGTTCGCTGCTGTTCGGGCGGGCCCGCTGATGCTGGCTGCCACCATCGAGGGAATCGGCTTCTGGACCCAGGGCCTGCCGAGCTGGGACGCCGCGGCGGCCTTCGTCCGTGACGGCACGCTGCAGGACACCGGGGCACGCCCGGCGCCGCAGCTGCTGGCCGCCAATGAGCGCCGCCGCGCACCGGACACGGTGGCGGTCTCGCTGGAAGCGGCGCTGGCCGCCTGTCACGCCGCCGGCCGCGCGCCGGCCAGCCTGCCGTCGATCTTTACCTCCACCTATGGCGATCTGGCCATCTCCGACTACATGTGCACCACGCTGGCCAGCGACCCGTTGGCGATCTCGCCGACCAAGTTCCACAACTCGGTGCACAACGCCGCGGCCGGCTACTGGACCATCGGCGCCGGGGCGATGACCCCGGCCACGGCGATCAGCGCCAGCCTGGGCAGCTTCGCGCAGGGCCTGCTGGAGGCGTTGGTCCAACGCGCCGCCGGCATGGACGCGGTGCTGCTGGCCGGCTACGACGCCCGCTCGGTCGGGCCGCTGGGCCGGGTCGCACCCAGCCAGGGACTGCTCGGCGGCGCGCTGGTGCTGGGCGCCCCCGGCCAGGCCGGCAAGCCGCAGCTGCGGGCGTGGCTGGACGACGGCACGCCGACATCGGGCGAGGGCCCGTTGTCGCGGCAGGTCGCCGGCAATGCGATGGCGCCGATGCTGCCGTTGTTCGACCTGCTCGCCGCTGGCGGCGAGCGCGTGGCGCTGTACGCCGGCCCGGGCCGGGTGTTGCAGCTGGAGGTCCAGCAGTGAGCCGGCAGCCGCTGACCCGCGAGGACACCGCGATCCTGGTGCCGGCCCTGAACGAGTCGCTGCGCATCCGCGAAGTGGTCAACGATGCGCTGACCTATTGCTCGAACGTGATCGTGATCGACGACGGCTCCGATGACGGCACCGCCGACTGCATCGCCGACCTGCCGATCACCCTGATCCGGCATCCGCAGCGCAAGGGCAAGGGCGCCGCGTTGCGCAGCGGGTTTGCGCAGGCGCAGCGGATGGGCATGCGCGCCGTGATGACCATGGACGGCGACGGCCAGCACAAGGCGGCCGATTTCCCGCGCCTGTTGGCCGCGGCCAACCGCCACCCCGGCTGTGTCATCGTCGGCGCACGCATGCGCAAGCGCGCCACCCAGCCCACCATCCGCCGCATCGGCAACGATTTCGGCGACTGGGGCATCGCCTGGGCCTGCGGCTTCCAGCTGGTCGACAGCCAGAGCGGCCAGCGCCTGTATCCGGCCTCGGTATTCACCCTGCCCGACGTGCCCGGCGAAGGCTTCGTGTTCGAAGCGCAGCTGCTGATTTCCGCCGCGCGCCAGGCCGGCGCGCGCGTGGTCGCGGTGCCGATCGAAACCCGCTACGCCGGCACCTCGCCGGGCACCTTCCGCAAGAGCCATTTCCGGCTGGTGCGCGACCTGTGGGAAATCACCTCGCACGTGGTCGTGCAGGCCTGGAGCTACGGGCATATCTGGCGCGAATACCGCCGCGTGCGTGCCAACCCGGTGCTGATCGACGACGCCGACGGCGAATTTGCTACTGTGCCTGCGGTCACCACCAACAAGCCATCCCCATGAATGCACAGCGTGCCGATGTCGTTATCACCGGTGGTGGCCTGGCCGGCCTGAGCCTGGCGCTGCAGCTGCGCCAGCGCGACCCCGAACTGGCGATCACCGTGCTGGAGCGCCGTGCGCATCCGGTGCGCGAGGCCGCGTTCAAGGTCGGCGAATCCACGGTGGAAATCGGCGCGCATTATTTCGCCGACGTGCTGGGCCTGCGCGAGCACCTGGAGACCGAGCAGATCCGCAAGTTCGGTTTCCGCTTCTTCTTTTCCGACAGGCGCCAGGACATCGACCGCTGCACCGAGCTGGGCGTCAGCCAGATCCTGCCGACGCCGTCGTGGCAGATCGATCGCGGCCGCTTCGAGAATTTCCTCGGCGAGCGCGCCCGCGCGCAGGGCATCACGTTTGTCGACGGCTGCAGCGTCAAGGGCGTGGACCTGGCCGATGACGATGCCGACCACGCCGTGCGCTACGAGCGCGCAGGCGAGGCCGGCACGCTGCGCGCACGCTGGGTGGTGGATGCCAGCGGCCGCGCCGGCCTGCTCAAGCGCAAGCTCGGCCTGGCGCAGGACAACGCGCACGACGCCAATGCAGTGTGGTGGCGCGTGGAAGGCCTGATCGACCCCAATGGCTGGTCGCAGGACAGCAGCTGGCTGCAGCGCTGCACGCCGCCGGATCGCTGGCGCTCGACCAACCACATGTGCGGGCCGGGCTACTGGTTCTGGTTGATTCCGCTCTCCTCCGGCGCGCATTCGCTGGGCATCGTCTGCGATGCGGCCATGCATCCGCTGGAGACGATGAACACCCACGACAAGGCGATGACCTGGCTGCGCACGCATCAGCCGCAGGTCGCCGCCACGCTCGACAAGGCCGACTACCGGCTGCAGGACTTCCTGTTCCTGCGCAACTTCTCCTATGGCTGCACGCAGGTGTTCTCGCCGCAGCGCTGGGCGCTGACCGGCGAAGCGGGGTTGTTCCTGGACCCGTTCTATTCGCCCGGCAGCGACTTCATCGCAATTTCCAATACCTACATCTGCGAACTGATCGGCCGCGACCGCGCCGGCAGATCGCTCAGCCCGTATGTCGAGCTGTATCAGCAGCTGTATTTCTCGTTCTACGAAAACACCCTGACCCTGTATCAGGATCAGTACGCCCTGTTCGGCGATGCGCAGGTGATGCCGGTCAAGGTGATCTGGGATTACACCTACTATTGGTCGCTGCTGGCGCCGCTGTTCTGCAGCGGACGGATCGCCGACCTCAGCCTGCTCTCGCGCATGAAGGCGGATTTTTTCTACGCGCGCGACATGAATCTGGCGATGCAGCGCGTGCTGCACGACTGGGGCCAGCACAACACTGCACAAGGCCTGGCCAGCGACGATGGGCGCCTGCTCGATCAATACCTGATCGGCTGGTTCAACGAACTCAACGGCGCCTTGCACGACACCCTCGACGACGATGCCTTTGCCGCGCGCATCCACCGCAATGTCGCGCAGATGGCGGTGCTGGCGCACGAGATCCTGCACAAGGCGCGTCAACGCCATGCCGGACTGCCGGACCATGGACTGGACGCCTTGACCGCCAACGCCGTCGGCGAACCCATCCTCACCGCCGCCTGGTACGCCGACGCAGCGTGAGCTTGAAGACCGCGCCGGCGACGGCGCGTTTTTTCTGGATCCGCGCCAGCTTGATCCAAATGCCGGATCGGAAGACGCCGATCAAACCGCAACGCATCGAACGGCCGCGCGAGGTGCATTGCTTGCACAGGCACACCACCCATCTCGCCCGGTCCTTGCCCGCCCACCATCGCGGGACCTTACGCGGCAGGGATGCCGCGTAAGAGCCTCCATGGACGGATGCACGGCGTGTCCCGCGATGGTGGGCGGGCAAGGGCCCTGCAGCAAACTCACAGCGGCGAGGACACCGCAACTGCCAACCTGGTCGTGCGCTGATGGGAACCAAACTAGCCGCGCCCACCTGGGGGGAGGCATCGTCGTTCTATCAGCGGCTCTCAGCCCATGCCGCCATTGATGCCGATGACCTGGCCGTTGATATAGCCAGCTGACTCCGAACACAGGAACGCAACCAATGCGGCCACTTCGTCGGGCTTGCCGACGCGGCCGGCCGGCACCAGTTGCTTGATCACCTCCGGCGCGAAGCTTTCGCCGACCATCTCGCTTTCGATCACGCCCGGCGCGACCACGTTGACGGCAATGCCGCGGCTGGCCATCTCGCGTGACAGCGATTTGCTGGCGCCGTGCAAGGCGGCCTTGGCCGCGGCGTAGTTGGTCTGCCCGCGATTTCCCAGCACTGCCGCCACCGACGACACGCTGACGATGCGGCCCCAGCGCGTACGCGCCATCGGCAGCAGCAACGGCTGGGTGACGTTGAAGAACCCGTGCAACGACACGTCGATGACCCGATGCCACTGTTCGGCGTTCATGCCGGCCATCGGCGCATCGTCGTGGATGCCGGCATTGTTGACCACGATCTGGATCGGGCCGACCTCCAGCAGTCTTGCCAGCGCCGCTGCACTGGCCTGCGCATCGGCCACATCGAACGCCACCGCCTGGGCACTGCCGCCGTCGGCCACGATCGCTGCGACCACGGCGTCGGCGCGGGCAAGATTGCGATTGGCGTGCACGATCACATGGCGACCCTGCGCCGCCAGGTGACGGCTGATCGCACCACCGAGATCGCCGCTGCCGCCGGTGACCAGCGCGCGGCGCTGTGGAATGGATGTGCTCATGGACGCCTCGATGGAAGCCGCAGAAATGACGGCGGAAAGAGCCTCATCCTAACGACTGGCAGCAAGTGCAGGAATAGACCGCCCGCATCGATCGCCCACATTCGGCAGGAGCGCGCTTGCGCGCGATGAGGCTTCAACGGTAACGCTTCATCGCGCGCAAGCGCGCTCCTACAGGGCCCGCCCGGCGACCAGCATCACCGTGGCGCGGCCTTCGGCGAGCAACTGCCCCTGGTGGGTCAGGCGAAAACTGTATTGCTGGCTGTCGTCGGCCTGCATCAATACCACTGCTTCGCATTCGATCGCAGCAGGAAGGTCGTCCAGATAGGCCAGATGCAACTCCACGCCTCGCAGGGCGACCAGCATGCCCAGGCGCGCTGGCTGGCTGGGATCATGCCCCAGCAAACCGCCATGCACCGCCATCGCCTGCGCGCCGTATTCGCACAGGTGCAGCGCACGCAAGCGGCCATCGGCGCGCAACGGATGCGTGTCGCTGCGATGCGCGTGACTGCGCAACACGATGCGTTGCGCATCCCAGTCGACCACCTCTTCCCACAGGCACATGCTGCCCTGGTGGGGAATCAAGGCGGCAATCGCGTCACGTCCCTGCATGTGCACCTCCGTTTCTTGCGCGCTCCAGCGCCGGCTCGCGCGATACCAGCAAGGCCAGGATGAAATTGAACAACACCCCCAACGCCACCGTGCTGCCGATCGCCCGCAACACCGGGATGCTGGACGCGGCCAACAACGCGAACACCAGCAGTGTCATCAGGCTGCACACGATCAAGGCATGCAAGGTGCGCAGCTGGTCGGCGTGATCGTCGCCGGCATGGTCGAAGAACAGCGCGTAATCCAGGCCCAGGCCTGCCGCCAGGATCAGCGCAATCAGATGGAACAGGTTGAGCTCCACCCCCATGCCGCGCAGGATCGCAAGGATCAGCACCGTGGTCAGCGCCATCGGCAGCAACACGCGCACGATCCGGCGCGGGCTGCGCAACGCGATTGCCACCGTCACCGCCAGCAGCAGCGCAGCCAGCCCCAGCGCGCCGAGCACACGTCCACGATAGGCGGCAACCAGGGATTCGGAGGCATCCTTGAGATCCAGCAATTGCGCGCCGCTGCCTTGCACGGCGGCAGCCACCACCGACGGATCGCGCAGGCCGGTCAACGACACCAGCGCGGTGCTGCGATCGCCGCGCCCCAGCAGCAGCCCGCCGACCGAGGTCGCCAGCGGCGAGCCGGCCAGGTCCTTCGGCAACAGCGGCGCGGCGCGCTTGGCAGCGTCCAGGTCCTGCAGGAACGGCGCAAACGCATCGCTGCGAAACGGCGTGGCGGCCACCGCACTGTCGGTCAATGCGCGCGCTTGCGCAGCATCCGGCAACGCGGCCTGACGCGCACGCTGGGTCTTGATGCTGGGCAGATAACGCGCGGCCATGTCGTAACCGGTCAGCGCGCCGTCGCGCACCAGCGCATCCAGGCGCGGGCGCAACTGCTCGCTGGCCTGCAGCGCTGCCTCGTCGCTGGCGGCAGGCAATGCGAGCACGTAGCGCACGTCGGGGGCGCCCAGTTCCTGTCGCAGCTGCGTGTCCTGCGCCAACGCCTTGGGCGGCACCGGGGTCAGCTTCGACAGATCGTTCTGCCAGAATTGCCCCGGTGCAAACGCGATCACCGCGATGCCGATCAGCGCAATCACCGCCAGACTGATGCGCGGCCGTGGCAGCCGCGCGATGCCACGCCACAGCGCGGCGAGGATGCGCGAATCGGCGTAGTCGCGCGGCGCCGGGTCGATCAACGCCGGCAACAGCCAACGGGTGGTGATCGCAGCGGTCGCCAGCCCGGCGATGGTGAACACCGCCAGCTGCCTTAAGCCGTCCACACCGGAAAACAGGAAGGTCACATAGGCAATGCAGGTCGACACCACGCCGGTGGCCAGCGTCGGCCACAGATGGCGCGCGTTGTCGCGCGGATCCAGACCGGGACGCTGATGGCTGAACAGGTGGATCGGGTAATCCTGCACCACGCCGATCAGGGTGAAGCCGAATGCCACGGTGATGCCGTGCACGCCCTCGAACAACACGGCCACCGCGCCCAGACCGGCCAGGCCGGCACTGGCCAACGGCAGCACGCCAAGCACCGGGATCTTCCAGCTGCGGTAGGCGACCAGCAGCAACAGCACCAGCCCCACCGTATCCAGCGTACCGATCCATTGCGCCTCGCCCTGGGTGCGCGCGGTGATTTCCACCGCAAAGGCGCCGGGGCCGGTCAGGACGAGCTGCGTGGAGGTGCCCTGGCTGACCTTGGCAAACGCCGCCTGCACCGCGTCGTAGGCCAGTTGCTGACCGGTGGGATCGAAGCCGGCTGCGCGTGTCTGCACGATCAGCAGGGCCGAGGTGCCGGCACGGTCGAACCACACCGCGTTGCGCGTCTGCGGCGCCGCGGCCGGCTGCAGGGTCTCGGCCAGATGCAGCACTTCCAGCGTGGGGTCGCGCGGCAACAACGGCTCCACCATCGCAGCGGCGGGTGAGCCCAGATCTTGCACGCGCGACTGCAATGCCGCCTGCAGGGTGTGCGCGTCCAGCGGCGCGGTGTCGAAGCTGTCGCTGAGCAGATAGCGATACGGCAGCAGGCGCTCGGGGATCGCATCCAGGCCCGCAGTGCCGCCATTGCCAACCAGCTCGAACAGCTGCGGCTGTGCGGCCAGGACCTGCTGCAATGCCTGCGACTGCGCGGCCAGCGTGGCCGGGTCGCTATGGGACAGTGCCATCAGCAACAGACGCGAGCCAGGGCCTTCGCCCAGTTCTTCGATCAGCAATTTCTGCGCCGGCGTGCGCGGGGCGGGCATGAACTTGCGCAGGTCGCCGGTGACCTTGAGCGTCTCGCTCAACCAGAACCCGGCCACCGCCAGCAAGGCCAGCCACAGCAGCGCCAGGCCGATGCGGCGGTTGGCATTCAACTCAAATGCCATGTATCAGCTCCAGCTGCGTGGCCGAACGTGCACCGGCCGCGCGCGCGGCATCGGGCTGTGCGGGCGCCTTGCTGGCGCCGCAGGCGCGCTGCGTCACGCGCCCGACCCGTGGCACAGCGTGGTCAGCGCCGCCGCATCGGTCACGCGTGCAGCCTCGCGCGCGGCACCGGCCAGCAGCGTGCGCTGCACCTCGCCCTTGGCCGGCAGGCTTTCGATGCAGCGCAACTCGTCATTGCGCCCGTACAGCCGCAACTCGCGTACCTGCCTGGCGACAGCGGCGTCCTTGGGCTGCAGGGTCAATGCCCAGGATTGCAGCTGGCCCTGCCCGCTGATGCGGTAGTGCTGCTCCAGCAGCGCGCGGTCGCCGGCCAGCAATGCGCCGAAGCCGGACTTCAATCCGGCCAGCTCGGGCACGCGGCTGAGCGCAAAACGCCGCGGCGCCTTGCCTTCGCGTTCCAGCACGCCTTGGTCGCCTTGCAACGTGGTGGTCTCGCGATACGGTGCGCTGACCTCGCGCACCAGCGTCTGCGCGTCCGGACGCCGGTAGTGGCCCTGCACGCGCAGCGGCGTCTTCAGCAGCGCCGAGCCACGCAGTTCGACGAACTCGGTGCTGACCGGTGCGGGGCGTGCCAGGCGCTGCAGCACCTGGCCCACGTCCAGCGTCTCAGGCGGTGCGGCGCATAGCGGTGCGGCGCTGAACAGCAGTATCAGCATCCACGGCAGGGTGCGGCACATCGGCATGGTGGGTGTTCCAGAAATCGTAGAAGTTGAACCAGTTGTACGGCGCGTAGCGTGTGTAATGTTCCAGCCTGGCCGCGTAATCGCGCATGAGTACCGCCAGCACCGGCGCACGCTGGCGGCGCGGCACGTCCAGGCCTTCGCTGAAGGTCTCGAACGCCAGCTCGTAATGATTGCCGCCGCGGTACAGGCCGAACGCCAGCACCACCGGCACCTTGAGCGCTGCGGCGATCAGCCACGGCGAGGTCGGGAACATCGCGTTGCGGCCGAGGAACATCGCCGGCAATGCCGGGTCGCCCTCGCGCGGGCGGTCGATCAGCAGCGCGACCAGCGCGCCGGCATCGGTGGCGTCCTTGATCGCCATGACGATCGAGGTCGCGTCCATGCCGGCATCGATGATGTTGGCCGCCAGCTGCGGATTCAGCGCGCCCAGCAGCTCGGTCATGGCGCGGTTGTGCGCCTTGTCCAGCACCACCTTGACCTGCACGTCCGGCCGCTCGGTGGCCAGCACGCGCAGCGCATCGAAGCTGCCCAGGTGCGAGCCGAAGATCAGCACGCCGCGGCCGCGGTCCATCTGCGTATGCAGCTGATCCAGCCCGGTGATGTCGACCCGGAAGCGCTGCATCTGCCCGCACAGCATGTACACGCGGTCCAGAATCGTCGAGGCGAAGGTGTGGATATGCCGCGCCACGTCGCGCAGCGTGGCCGGGCGGTCCAGCACGTGGGTCAGATAGGCACGCGAGGCGCTGCGCTCGGGCGCACGCACCAGCAGGAAGTACAGCGTAATCGGATACAGCAGCGCGCGTCCCACCGCGCGCCCGGCATGCTGGGCGATGCCGCGGATCAGCCACAGCGCGAAACGTCCGCCGCCTTCGGGACGTTGCTTCCACTGGCTGCTCATTGCGCCGCCTCCGCCACCAGTTCGCCGCTGACCAGCAGCTCGTCGGCGCGCTGCACGCGAAAGCGCCAGCGCGGGCCAACGCCTTCCAGCGTGATCGATGCCACCTGCCCCGGCAGCAACGGCCGCACGAACTTCACCTGCGGCAGGCGCGCCGCCGCGCGTGGGCCATGGGCGGCTTCCACCGCCTGCAGCACATGGTCGAGCACGACCACGCCAGGCACCACGGGACGCCCCGGAAAGTGCCCGGGCAGGCAGGGATGATCATGCGGCACGACAAAATCCATAAGCGGGCAACTCAAATCCTGGGTTGAAGCATCGCAGCCACGGCGTCATGTGCCTGCTCGGTCAATTGCTGGCGATCCGGCGCATCCGGCCCGGTCACCGGGATCGGATCGCCGATACGCACACGGATGATGCCCGGGCGCACCCTGAACACACCCTCCACCGGCAGCACCTTGCCGCAGCCATCCAGCGCCACCGGCACCACCGGCACGCCAGCATCGATAGCGGCCTGCAACAGCCCGGCCTTGAACGGCAACAATGCGCCGCTGCGGCTGCGGGTACCTTCGGGAAACAGACACAACTGTTTGCCCTCGCGCAGCAGCGCCGCTGCCTGCCGGCGCACCATCGCCCCGGCACGCCGGCTGTCGCGGTCCAGGAACAGCATGCCGGTGGCCCGCGCATACCAGTTCACGAACGGCACCTTGAGCATCTCGTCCTTGAGCAGGAACCGCAGCGGCACCGGCAAGGCGTAGAACAACGCGCAGATATCGATGACCGACTGGTGGTTGCTGACGAACAGATAATTCCTGGACCAGTCCACGCGCTCGCGGCCTTCCACGATCACCTTGGCGCCGGCGCCGCGAAACAGCACCGGCGACCACATCCAGGCGCCCATGCGCAGCAGGCGGTCGGCATCGCGCGTGATCGCCAGCAGCACCAGGGCATAGACGATTCCGCCAGCGGTAAACGTCAGCGTGAAGGCCAGTTGCAGCAGATTGAACACGGCCCACGCCAGGCGCGACGGCATCCTTGCCAGCGGCATTTTTGTCTTGTCCCCGAAAATGTGCACGTACGTCGCTGCCCTGGCCACGCACTCAGCGCAGCAGATCGCGCCAGAATTCCGGCCCGAGCCGCGCCATCTGGCGCAAGAAGTCTGGCAGATTACGATAGGGGCGCTGTGGAAACCAGCGGCCGCGCAAGAGATATTCGCCCACGAAGAACCCGCCAACCACCCCGTACGCCAGCAGATTGGCGAACAACGACGCGCGCGCGTCGCTGATCGGCAGCGGCGAGGCGTAGCCCAGTTGCGCCAGCACGCCACTGGGCTCGGCGCACAGGCCCAGCACCAGGTTGACCAGGGTCAGCGCGCACAGCAGCAACGCCCAGGCCAGGGTGAGACGGCGCGTGTAGCGGTATTGCTCCGGGCTGATCGGCATGCCGGCCTGGCGATACAGCCCTTCGACAATGCGGCTGATCAGCGGCGTGCGCCCGCGGCGCAGGCTGCGCCCGAAGAACCAGGCGATCCAGCCGGTGAACACCACCGGCGGCGCGGCCAGCACCAGCATCGCGTACGGCGAGTGCCACAACGCGCTCAGGCCCAGCAAGGTCAGCACGGCCAGCGCCCAGGCCCAGGCGCGGCGCGCGACCATCGGTTCGATCAGCACCATCAGCACCAGCAAGGCCCCGGCGATGACCGCCAGGTCCGGGCGATGGCTGGCGTTGGCCCAATGCGCCAGCGGCGAATACGCCACCGCCAGCAGCACGCCCAGCCCCAGCACCCACGGGGGCGCATCGGCAGGCGCTGCAGTGGGCAGGTCAGACGGTCTTGTTGGCTTGGACATGCGCCGACAATGCGCGCAGCGACGCGAAGATGCGACGGTTCTCGTCATTGTCCGAGCGCAGCTGGAAGCCGTAGCGCTTGCTGATCGCCAGCGCCAGTTCCAGCGCGTCGATCGAATCCAGCCCCAGCCCGGTATTGAACAACGGCGCCTCCGGATCGATGTCGGCGGGCTGGACGTCTTCCAGGTTCAGGCTTTCGACCAGGAGTTCGGCCAGTTCACGTTCGGCAGCGGTTTGCGAGGACATCCAGAGAGCTTCCAGGTGAGGGTCGGGCGACAGGATCAGAGCGAGGGACTTCAGCACAACCACCACAGCGTCACAGACAACCGTCAGGTCGGCGTGGGCGATTGCGCAACACAGTGTACGTTGCCGTGCCGGCCGATTCCGAGCACTCGCCGCGGCTGCCTTGCGGCCGCATTGTCGATGGCGTCGATCGTTCTGCAACAGCGATTCGGCGGCCGGCATACCTGTCCGGGCCGCCGGTCAGGCTATCATGACTGCATGACGCTCGCCCGCTGCAGGTTCGTTCCAGGATGACTTCCACTGCTGTTCGCCCCACCCCGACCGCCATGCCGGCAGCCGGGCCGGCTCCCGGGCCCGAGTGCCCGGATGTCCTGATCATCGGCGGCGGGCCGGCGGGCTGTACGGCGGCGATCGTGCTGGCCCAGCAGGGCTGGCAGGTGACCTTGCTGGAGAAGGCGCAGCATCCGCGCTTCCATATCGGCGAGTCGCTGCTGCCGATGAACGTGCCGATTCTCGAACGCCTGGGCGTGCTGGAGGACGTGCGCGACATCGGCGTGCTCAAGCGCGGGGCGGACTTTCCCAACGACAGCGGCGGCTACAACACCTTCCGTTTTTCGCATGCGCTCGATGCCAAGGCCGATTTCGCCTTCCAGGTGCCACGTGCGCAGTTCGACCAGGTGCTGTTCGAGCGCGCGCGGGCAGTGGGCGTGGATGCGCGCGATCAGGTCAAGGTCGAAGCGGTGGAGTTCGACGGGCAGCAGCCGGTGCTGCAGGCGCAAGGCGTGGCCGGGGTGCAGCGGTTCCGCCCGCGCTATCTGCTCGATGCCAGCGGCCGCGACACCTTCCTGGGCACCCGCTTCAAGCTCAAACGCGCCAATGCCAAACATCAGTCGGCCGCGTTGTTCAGCCACTTCCGCGGCGTGGCGCGCCGGCCGGGCGAGGATGCCGGCAACATCAGCATCTACCGCCACGCACATGGCTGGATGTGGCTGATTCCGTTGCCGGACGACATCATGAGCGTGGGCGCGGTCTGCTACCCGGAATACATGAAGACCCGCAAGGGCGACAGCGAGGGCTTTTTCATGCGCACGCTCGCGCTCAATGCCGAGCTCAACGCGCGCATGCTCGGCGCCGAACGCGTGGCCCCGGTGCATGCCACCGGCAACTACGCTTACGAATGCACGCGCATGTCCGGCCCGCGCTGGTTGATGCTGGGCGATGCCTACACCTTCGTCGACCCGATGTTTTCGTCGGGCGTGTTTCTGGCCATGCACAGCGCCGAACGCGGTGCGGCGATGGTGGACCAGGCCCTGCGCATGCCGCAGCACGAGGCGAAACTGCAGCGCGCCTTGCAGCGCGAACTCAGGCGCGGCGTGGACGAGTTCAAGTGGTTCATCTACCGCTTCACCTCGCCGACCATGCGCGCCCTGTTCGCGCAACCGCAGAACACCTGGCGGATCGAGGAAGCGGTGGTGGCGATGCTGGCCGGCGACGTGTTCGACAGCCCCAGGGTGCGCCTGCGCCTGCGTGCGTTCCGCGCCATCTATGCCTTGACCACCTTGTCGATGATGCCGCGCGCCTGGCAGTCCTGGCGCCAACGCCGACGTCAGGCCACGCTCGGCTTCGACGGCGAGACCTTGCAACGCGACACGCAACGACGGGACACCCGATGACCGCTTCCCAGGCCCAGACCACGCACAGCGTGCGCCATCCCCGTCTGCAGGTCGACTATGTCGAGCAGACCGACCCGTCCGCACTGCTGGCCGACCCGCAGGTGCTGGCCGTGTTCGGCTTCGGCACCGCGGCGCCACGCCTGGACGACCCGCGCTACCTGCGCGTGCCGCTGCAGCCGTATCAGGCCGAGATGCTGGAGGTGTGGCGCAGCGATGCAGCCGTGCACAGCGGCCGCGATGGCAACATCGCCTGGGCCAGCGACGGCCGCCTGCAGTTCGGCGTGATCGAGATCGACGAGCAGGATGTCGATATCGAAACCGCCGCCGCCAAGGCCTATGCGGAAATCACCGCCTTCGTCACCGGCAGCCAGACGCCGCGCCTGCTGCGTATCTGGAACTATCTGGACGCCATCACCCTGGGCAGGGGCGACCGCGAACGCTACCGGCAGTTCTGCGTGGGCCGTGCGCGCGGCCTGGGTGCCTTCGACAATGCGCAGCTGCCGGCCGCCACCGCGGTGGGACGCTGCGATGCCGAGCGCATCATCCAGATCTACTGGCTGGCCGCCAGCGACGCCGGCACCCCGCTGGAAAATCCGCGCCAGGTCAGCGCCTACAACTACCCGCGCCAGTACGGCCCGCAGCCACCGAGTTTCGCGCGCGCCATGCTGCCGCCGGCCGGCAGCGACATGCCGCTGCTGCTGTCAGGCACCGCCGCCGTGGTCGGGCATGCCTCGATGCACACCGGCCAGTTGCTGGCGCAGCTGGAAGAGACCTTCGCCAACTTCGACTCACTGCTCGGCGCCGCCCGCCAGCACGCCCCCGCCCTGCCCGCGCAGTTCGGCGCCGGCACCCGCCTGAAGGTCTACGTGCGCGAACAGGACGACCTGCCCAAGGTCGCCCAGGCACTGGACGCCCGCTTCGGCGATGCGGTGCCGCGCCTGCTGCTGCACGCGGTGATCTGCCGCGACGAGCTGGCGGTGGAGATCGACGGGGTGCATGGGTGAGTCATTGAGCGCATTGCGCTGGTTCGATATCGTCCACACCGCCTTCTTCGTTCACCGTCAACGCGGCTGACCCAGCCTTTGGCGTAGCAGACCACTGCCGCGCCCACGCATTGCCCAGCACATCAGCTCTTGCGAGATCGCTGGCTGTCGCGCGCTTCTGCAACCAGGCGATGTTGTCGTCTATCACCTCGCGCGAGCGCGGGCCGGCAGTTGCCGGCAGCTGCTGGCTGCCACGTCGATACAGCGCCAACGATCGGGCCAGATCCGTCTGGACCACCTGCGCCAGGAAAAGGCGCTCACCGGTATCGCGGCGAGGCGAATAAGCCGCCGCCAAGGCCAGGGAGGTTTGCAGGTCTCCGCGCGAGGCCGCCTGCAGCGCCATCGATTCCGCTTCTTTTCGATAGCGCTGCAGTTCCGGCAGAAGCTCCAGCATGTCGCGACGCCGAAACGCGTTGCCGACCGCGTAGTGCGCAAGCGCCCCCGGATTGCCACCAAGCGCACCTTGTCGCCACAACGCGACCCGCTCGGCCACGGAAACCTGCCGTACACCTTCGCAACGATCCGCAGCTTTGAGCAGTCCCGTCGCCATGCCATCCAGTATCTTGTCCCATGCAGCAAAGTCGGCGTTCGCATTGGGGGTGACGACCTTTCGCTCACGCGCACGCTGTGCGCGCCACACCAACTCGTCGTAAGTGGCGAGTTGCTGCTGGATCACATCGCAGCGATCAAGCTCGATAGCCAAGCGGCATGCGGCCGCTGGATCACCTTGCTCCGCGCGACGACTGAGGTCGTCGAAGACTTGGCGCAGCGGCGTGTCAGCTGGCGGTAGAGGCGCAGAAGCGACGACAGGCTTGGATTGTCCGGCCGGCATGACAACAGCAGTGGCCGCATGCACAGGATCCGCCTCAACTGCCTGATCCAGGCGATGCCATCGCAGCCACGCCAGGCACATCGCCACTACGACTGCCGCACTGATGAGTATTAATCTGCTTGCAGATCCCTTGCGCATGCGGCCACGCCTCCTTGGTGTCCGGCCAGTATCGCTCAGCCGTTGAGCAAACCCAGCACCACATCGCGTGGCAGCTTGCCGGTTTCGTTGCGTGGCAGTGCGGCGAGTTTGCGCAGGCGGCGCGGGAGGAACGCCGGGTCGACGCTGACGCGCAGGGCGTCGAGGATCTGCGCCTCGTCCAGAGTCGGGGCGACCACCAGTGCGGCGATGCGCCCGACCGCCTGGCCGGGGTCGGGTGCGAGTTGCACGATGACGCCATCGATCACGCCGGGGATGGCCAGCAGGCGACGGGTGAGATCGGCCAGCGAGGCGCGTTTGCCGGCGATTTCCAGCAGATCGGCCTGCCGGCCGCGCACCTGGAAACGGCCGTCGGCGGCCACGTCCATCATGTCGGCCAGCAGCACCGGCGTGGCTAGATGCGGCGCGTGCACCAAGGTGCCTGCCGCCTGCGTTTCCAGGCGGACGCCGGGCAGCGGTGTCCATGCCGCTTCCAGCGCGGTGCGGCGCACGGCGAACACGCAGGTTTCGGTCGAACCGAACATCTCGCGCACCTCGCCCCCAAAGCGCGCCTCGGCGGCAGCGGCCACGTCCTGCGCCAACGGCGCGGTGGCCGAGACGATGCCGACCAGCGGCGGCAACGCCACGCCCGATTCCACCAGCGCGCGCAGATGCACCGGCGTGGTCACCAGCACGCGCGGGGCGGGAACATCGGCCAGCGCGCGCGCCACATCGTCCGGGAAGAACGGGCGGCCCGCATGCACCGCAAGCGCGGTCACCATCGGCAGCAGGACCGACAATTCCATGCCGTACATGTGCTGCGGCGGCACCGTGGCGACCACGTGCGGCACCGCGTCTGTGTGCGCCCACAGGCTTTCCAGCGCGACCAGGTCCTGGCGCGTGCTGGTCAGGAAGCTGCCCCAGGTCTTGGGGTTGGGTTGCGGGCTGCCGGTGCTGCCGGAGGTAAAGCCGATGGCCACCAGGGCATCGTCGGCCAGTTGCGGGATTGGGCCCGCAGCCTGCGGCAACTCGGCCGGCAACTGCCAGTAGCGCGGCGGCGCCAGCTCCAGCGCCAGATCGCCTAGGCAGTACGCATCAGCATGCCGCGCCTGCACCTCGCCGACCACGGCCGGTGCGCGCGAGGACGGCAGCAGCGACACCTGGCCGCGCAGCGCGCAGGCATAGAACGCGACCATGAAGCGATAGCGGTCTTCGCACAGGTTCACCACGTGGCGACCGTCCGGCAGCTGCTGCGCCAGGCCGTGCACGTGCGCGATGAAGGTGGCCAGGTCGACCGACTGCCCCGCGCGCCAGGCCAGCGGCCGGCCGGGCGCGCCGACGGCCATCGGGTGGGAAACGGCAGGAACAGGCAGGCTGGACATGGGAACCGACAATCGCAAAAGCGCGCTAGCTTGGCCGCCACCTGCGCTGCTGGCAAGTCGGGAGGTTTCCAGCTACGCGGCGGTGGCGGCGGTTCAAAGCTGGCCGAAGGCGTACATGACCCAGACCCCACGTCGCTGCTGGAGCGGCGCGCGGCGTGGAGTGCATCGCGCCGATGCGCTGACGTCGGCCGACATGCGCGCACCGCACCTGGTCGCGTCCGCCAGTGGCGAATGCCTTGCCTCGTCGATGACGCACGCACCGCCCAACGTCCATGACCTGTGGCCCAAGCCTCCGATGGAAGCGAGCTGCTAGGCTTGTCCGCTCCTTGTTGCGTCCAGTCGTTACCGATGCCCAGATTGTTGCCGCTGTCCTTGTTGTCGCTGGCTGTCACCGCGCACGCGCAGTCCGCCACACCGCTCACCATCGAACAGGTGATGGCCGATCCGGACTGGATCGGGCCGTCGGTGGATCAGGCCTGGTGGCAGTGGGACGGCAAGCAGGTGCAATACCTGCTCAAGCGCGATGGCTCGCCGGTGCGCGACACCTACCGCCAGGGCGCCGGCGGCGGCACCGCCGAACGCGTGGCCGACAACGCCCGTGCCGGCCTGGATGCGGATAACCCGAGCTACGATGCGACCCGTCAGCGCATGCTGTTTGCGCGCAATGGCGACATCTTCCTGCGCGACCTGCGCTCCGGCGCGCTGACCCAGCTGACCCGCAGCAACGAGGTCGAATCGCGGCCGCAGTTCGCCAGCGATGGCGGTGCGATCTGGCGGGCGGGCAACAACTGGTACCACTGGCGCGCCGACGCCGGCACCGCGCAGGTTGCGGTAGTCAAGGCCGAGCGCGATCCCAACGCCGCGCCCAAGGCCGACGTGTTGCGCGAGCAGCAGCTGGCCACGCTGGCCACACTGCGTCGCGATCGTGAGCAGCGCGATGCCTTACGCGCGCAGGAAGACGCCTGGCGCCGCGCCGATGCCACCCGTGCGGCGGCACCGGTGTATCTGGGCGATGAGGTGGAGATCGTCGACAGCGCGTTGTCGCCGGACGGCCGCCATCTGCTGGTGGTCACCCAGGCCAAGGGCGCCGAAGAGGGCCAGGCCGGCAAGATGCCCAAGTACGTGACCGAATCCGGTTACGAGGAATTCCAGGAAGTGCGTACCCGCGTCGGTCGCAATGCACCGGTGGCGCATGCGCTGTGGCTGGTGGATGTCAGCGCCGGCACCGCCAGAGCGCTGTCGTTCGACACGCTGCCGGGCATTGCCACCGACCCGCTGGCCGCGCTGCGCAAGGCCGCCAGGAAAGATCCGCTCAAGGGCAACCGCGCCGTGCGTGTGGAAAGCGATGGCGACGGCAGCGGGCCGGCGGTGCATTGGAGCGATGACGGGCGCAATGTGGCGGTGGAGATTCGCGCGGTGGACAACAAGGACCGCTGGATCGCCAGCGTGGACCTGGCCAACGCCACCTTGCAGCCGCGGCATCGCCTGAGCGACAGCGCCTGGATCAACTGGGACTTCAACGATTTCGGCTGGCTGCCCGACAACCGCACGCTGTGGCTGCTGTCGGAAGAATCCGGCTATTCGCAGCTGTACACCGTGGAAGGCAACGGCAAGCCGCGCCAGCGCACGCGCGGCAAGTGGGAAGTGTCGATGCCGGTACCCAGCGCCGACGGCAGCAGCATGTTCTTTCTGTGCAATCAGACATGGCCGGGCGACTACGAGGTGTGCAAGCTGGATCTGCGCAGCGACCAGCTCACCGAAGTCACCGCCTTGAATGGCGTGGAAGGCTTCCGTCTGTCGCCGAACGGGCAGCAATTGCTGGTGCGCTATTCCGGCAGCTACCTGCCACCGCAGCTGGCCGTGGTGCCGGCCGCAGGCGGCCAGGCCACGCTGCTGACCGACACCCGCACCCCCGCCTTCAAGGCGCAGCCGTGGATCGCACCGCAGTACGTGCAGGTGCCGTCCCGGCATGGCGCCGGCACGGTCTGGGGCAAGTACTACGGGCCGCAGAACCCCGAGCCCGGCAAGCAGTATCCGATCGTGATGTTCGTGCATGGCGCCGGCTACCTGCAGAACGTCTCGCAGCGCTACACGCCGTATTTCCGCGAGCAGATGTTCCATAACCTGCTGGTGCAGCAGGGCTACATCGTGCTGGACCTGGACTACCGCGCCTCGGAAGGCTACGGCCGCGACTGGCGCACCGCGATCTACCGCAACATGGGCCATCCGGAGCTGGAAGACTACCTGGACGGGCTGGAGTGGCTGGTGACGCAGAAGCAGGGCGACCGTGCGCGCTCCGGCATCTACGGCGGCTCGTACGGCGGCTTCATGACCTACATGGCGCTGTTCCGCAGCCCCGGCACGTTCAAGGCCGGCGCGGCGCTGCGTCCGGTGGGCGACTGGATGCAGTACAACCACGAGTACACCTCCAACATCCTCAACACGCCCGAGCTCGACCCCGACGCGTACAAGACCTCATCGCCGATCAACTACGCGGACGGGTTGCGCGACCATCTGCTGATCGCGCACGGCATGATCGACGACAACGTGTTCTTCAAGGACTCGGTCGACATGACCCAGAAGTTGATGGAGCTGCACAAGGACAACTGGCAGGTGGCGCCGTATCCGCTGGAACGCCACAGCTTTACCCGCGCCGATTCGTGGCTGGACGAATACAAGCGCATCCTCAAGCTGTTCAATGAGCAGGTGAAGCCGTAAGCCATGGCGCTGCGACCGGGCGATGGGTGGTACATCGTCCGGCCGATGGCATGTCGCAGCGGCAGCATCCGCATCCTGCAGCAAGCTGCAGGCCAGCCACGTCGCACGCGTGATGCGCCACTGCGTTACGCATGCCACGCGACACCATGTCGGTACTCACCTCCACGTACGCAACTAGCTCTAAGCTTGGTGCAGGATCGGCAGATCGCTGGCGCATTGCGCTCCCCTCTGCCGGCCCGCCGCCCGACCGGAGCGCCGCCGGCACCGCAGCGGTCTCCACTTCCGCGGCGTGCAGAAGGTAATCGCGATGGGCCTGTGGGACCGTTTGTTTGGACGCAAGACCCCGGTGGCCACGACGCCCCGAACCGAACCCACCGCAGCGCCGGCGGCTGCAGCCGATGACACCGCGACCGACGTCGAGATCGACCCGGCACTGCAGCCCGCACTGACCCTGTTCCAGCGCGGCGATCAGCTGGGCGCCTACAACGCTGCGCAGGCGCAGCTGCACCTGGGTGCCGACGCGCAACGCCTGTGCGCACTTGCGCTGAGTGCGCTGGACCGCTATCACGAGGCGTATCCGCACTGGCTGGCGCTGTACGAGCTCGAACCCACCGCACACAACGCACTGCAGTTGGCGACCACCTCGGTGATGTGCAACGAGATCGATCGTGGCGAGCAGTGGTTGCTGACCTTCGATGATTTGAACGCGCAGGAGCGTTCCACCTCGCCGGCCACCGCACGCACCAGTTTCCTCACCGCGCTGACCCGCGCCGGTCACGGCGCACACGCTTTGCCGCATCTGGAGTGGTTGCGTGAGGCCTACGCCGGAATGTCGATCACCGACAGCCACTTCCTCTACGTGCGCGGGCTGCCCTTCCTCGACGCCTTCCTGGAGCGCAGCACACCGTTGTTGCGCCAGTGCCTGCCGGCCGACGCGCTGCCGGGCTGGTACGCGCAACTGCAGCCAGCGCTGGATCCTCCGGGCCAGGCTGCCGTGGCCGCCCATATCGCCTCGCTGCAATGAGCACGCCGGCACCAGCCTCCCGACCACGCGGCGGCTTCGTCACGCCGCTGGCGTGGGTGTCCTTGTTGCTGGGCGTCGTCAGTGCGATGTCCAACCTGTTGCAGATCGTGATGATCGCGCTGATGCCCGACGCGGCGACGCTGGGCCTGCCCGAAGGGATCACCCTGCCCGCCTCGTTGCAGTGGCTGATCGATCATGCCGTGTCATTGTCGGTCGTAGGCGTGGTGCTGTCGGTCGCCTTCGCATGGTTGAGCTGGGCCTTGCTGCAGCGACGCGAGTGGGCGCGGGTCGGGTTCGTAGTGGTGTTGCTGGTGACCGGGCTGCTCAATGTCGGCGGCCTGGCATTGATCGGGCCGGTGTTCGAGGGCGTGCAGGCGATGCTGCCGGCCGACGTCCTGCACAGCCCCGAGTGGCCGGAGCTGCAGGCACGCCTGCAGGCAACACGCCAGGCGGCGCTGCTGCTGACGGGCCTGGGCGTGCTGGCGATCGGCTGTCTCCACGCGGCGCTGGCATGGCGGTTGTGCACGCCTGCGGTGCGCGCCGAATTTACGGCCTCGCGCAAGGCATGATCGCTGGTTGAAGTTGGCCTGCGTCCCCAGCCATGCACACCGACCATCCCCGATGGTCCGTGCACGCCGCAGCGGGACCTTGGCCAACCGCCACCCCGCTTCCGTTCTTGCCCATACACACCGACCATCCCGACTGGTCCTTGCCCGCCCGCCGCCGCGGGACCTTGGCCCGACCGCCACCCCCGCTTCTGCTCTTTCCATGTACACCGGCCATCTCGACTGGTCCTTGCCCGCCTACCGTCGCGGGACCTTACGCGGCATGGATGCCGCGTAAGAGCCTACATGGACGTACTTGCGGCGTGTCCTGCGATGGTGGGCGGGCAAGGGCCCTGCAGCAAACCAGCAGATCAACGCCCTGCTTCTGCTTTTGCTTTTGCTTTTGCTTTTGCTCGTGCTTCTGCCTCGCCCACACCGCCCAGTCCGAGCGGGAAACGCCAGGCGTGAAGCCTGGTGTGAGACGAGGCAGCAAAGCCTGGCTGCTCATGCGCCCGATCCCCACACGACGCAGCGCCTCGCCCTGCGACAAACGGGCGCGTTTGCCCGACTGCAAGAAGCGCGACGCAGCGCTTAGAATCGTGACATGAACGAATTCGACCGTGTACGCGATTATTTGACCGGCCTGCAGGATCGTATCTGCGCTGCCGTGGAAGCCATCGATGGCAGCGCGCGTTTTGCCGAAGACCTATGGCAACGCGAGGAAGGCGGTGGCGGACGCACCCGCATCCTGCGCAATGGCGCGGTGTTCGAGCAGGCCGGCATCGGGTTTTCCGATGTGTCCGGCTCGCGCCTGCCGCCGTCAGCCAGTGCGCATCGGCCCGAGCTGGCCGGGGCGACGTGGCGCGCCTGCGGCGTGTCGCTGGTGTTCCATCCGCACAATCCGCATGTTCCCACCACCCACGCCAACGTGCGCTACTTCCGCGCCGAGCGCGATGGCGAAGTGGTGGCGGCCTGGTTCGGTGGCGGCTTCGACCTGACCCCGTTCTATCCGGTCGACGAGGACGTGCTGCACTGGCACCGCACCGCGCAGGCGCTGTGCGCGCCGTTCGGCGAGGAACGCTATGCCGCGCACAAGCGCTGGTGCGACGAGTACTTCTTCCTGCGTCACCGCAACGAGACCCGTGGCGTGGGCGGGCTGTTCTTCGACGACCTGGGTCAGGATTTCGAACGCGACTTCGCCTACCAGCGCGCGGTCGGCGACGGCTTTCTGGATGCCTACCTGCCGATCGTCACGCGCCGCAAGGACACGCCCTACGGCGAACGCGAACGCGAGTTCCAGCTCTACCGCCGTGGCCGCTACGTGGAGTTCAACCTGGTCTACGACCGCGGCACGCTGTTCGGCCTGCAAAGTGGCGGGCGTGCCGAAAGCATCCTGATGAGCCTGCCGCCACAGGTGCGCTGGGAATATGGCTTCACGCCGGAACCGGGTAGCGCCGAGGCGCGGCTGATGGACTATCTGGTACCGCGCGACTGGCTGGGCTGAATCCAGATAAAGAACACGGTACTGATGAAACGCTGTGTTGATTAATTGAATTAATTCAGCCCATTTAAATTTGTGATTACCAACGGTACCGGTGAATGCGCAATGCGCTGAACCGGTTATGTTGCGTAGCAAAATAATTCGACGCCGAAAATAAAAAGCCCCGCAGACCAGGGGGAGGTCGGCGGGGCCAGGGAACGGAAACTTGGGGAGTAGTTTCCGTTCCGAGATCTGCTCCAGGGGATGGGAGAGATCTGACGACAGGCGTTGCGCCCGTCGAGGGATATAACACCATTTTCTACATTGATGGATCGTGAAGATACCTGTTAAAAAAATGTAGAATTTAGCGGTTATTCATTCCATCGGCGCAGGTCCGAGACGCATTATGTCTGGTCTGCGCGTTCAGCATATCTGCGCCACTCCTGCATCAATGCGCCTCATCCCAGTTGTCGCCAACCCCCGAGTCAACCACGAGCGGCACGCGTAATTCAGCAGCAGCCGACATACGCGCGGTCACTTCGCTCAGCAGCGTGTCGACGAAATCGGTCTCGGCTTCGAACACCAGTTCGTCGTGCACCTGCAGGATCATCAGCGCGCGCTGCGCGTGCTCGGCGATCCACCCGTCCACGCTGACCATGGCGCGCTTGATGATGTCGGCGGCGGTGCCCTGCATCGGCGCATTGATGGCGGCGCGCTCGGCGCCGGCACGCTGGCCCTGGCTGCCGGCGTTGATGAAATCCAGATACAGCCGGCGGCCGAACACCGTCTCCACGTAGCCCTTGTCGCGCGCCTGCTGGCGGGTGGTCTCCATGAAGTCGCGTACGCCGGGGTAACGGCTGAAGTACAGCGCGATGTAGTCCTGCGCCTCGCCTCGGCCGATGCCGAGCTGGCGGGCCAGGCCGAAGGCGCTCATGCCGTACATCAGGCCGAAGTTGATCGCCTTGGCGGCGCGGCGCTCATCATTGCTGACGGTGTCGATGGTGCGGCCGAACACCTCGGCGGCGGTGGCGCGGTGCACGTCGGCACCGGACTCGAACGCGCCCACCAGCCCGGGGTCGCCGGACAGGTGGGCCATGATGCGCAGCTCGATCTGCGAGTAGTCGCAGGCGATCAGCTTGCGCCCGGCCGGGGCGACAAAGGCGCGGCGGATGCGGCGGCCGTCCTCGGTGCGGATCGGGATGTTCTGCAGGTTCGGATCGGACGAGGACAGCCGCCCGGTGGCCGCACCGGCCTGGTGGTAGCTGGTGTGCACGCGCCCGGACTGCGGGTGGATCATCTCCGGCAGCTTGTCGGTGTAGGTGCTGCGCAGCTTGGTCAGGCCGCGGTATTCCAGGATCACCCGCGGCAGCTCGTGCTGGTCGGCGATGGCCTCCAGCGCCTCTTCGTTGGTCGAGGGCTGGCCCTTGGGCGTCTTGACCACCGCGGGGAGCTTGAGCTCGTCGAACAGCAGTGCCTGCAGCTGCTTGGGCGAATCCAGGTTGAAGCTGCGCCCGGCCAGCTCGGTGGCTTTCTGCTGGGCGGCGAGCATGCGCTTGGACAGGTCCGCGCTCTGGCGGCGCAGTGCGGCCGCGTCCACGCACACGCCGTTGGCCTCGATGCGTGCAAGAACCTCCACCAGCGGCATCTCGATGTCGCGGTAGACCTGCTCCAGGCCGGGTTCTGCGGCCAGCTTGGGGCCGAGCACCTGGTGCAGGCGCAGGGTGATGTCGGCGTCTTCGGCGGCGTAGCGGGTGGCGTCCTCCAGGCTGATCTGGGCGAACGGGATCTGCTTGGCGCCCTTGCCGCAGACGTCCTCGTACTTGACCGTGTCATAGCCCAGGTAGCGCTTGGCCAGGCTGTCCATGTCGTGGCGGGCGCTGCCGGAATTGAGCACGAAGCTTTCCAGCAGGGTGTCGTCGCTATAGCCGGCCAGGGCGATGCCGTGGCGGCGCATCACGTGCAGGTCGTACTTGCCGTGCTGGCCGAGCTTGCGTACCGCAGGGTCGGTGAGCAGCGGCGCCAGCTGCGCCAGCGCCTGGGCGCGGTCGAGCTGGGCCGGGGCGCCGGGAAAGTTGTGGCCGAACGGCAGATACGCCGCCTGGCCGGGCTCGGCGGCCACGCTCAGGCCGATCAGGTCGGCCTGCAGCGGATCCAGGCTGTCGGTTTCGGTATCGAAGGCGAACTGGCCGGCGGCGCGCAGGCGCGCGATCCAGCCGTCGAGCTGTTCCTGGGTCAGGATGGTCTCGTACTGGCCGGGTGCCGACAGTGCCGGGTCCACCTCCACCGGGGCGCTGACCGGGCCGGACACGAAACCGGTGCCGCGGGCGCGGCCGGGTTCGGTGCGGGCGCTGGCGGCGGCGGCGCCGAGCGCCATCGGCTCGGTCGGCAGGCCGGCCTGGGCAGCGGCGCCGCCGAGTTCGCGCAGCGCCTGGGTGAAGCCGTAGCGGGCGTACAGCACCGCCAGCGTCTCGGCGTTGGGCTCGCGCAGGTCCAGCGCGCGCGGGCCACTGGCCAGCGTCACGTCGGTCTTGATGGTGACCAGCTCACGGTTGAGCGGCAGCCGTGGCAACGCGGCGCGCAGGTTCTCGCCGATCTTGCCCTTGATCCTGTCGGCGTTGGCGATCACGCCATCGAGCGACTCGTATTCGGCCAGCCATTTGGCGGCGGTCTTGGGGCCGCACTTTTCCACGCCGGGCACGTTGTCGACGGTGTCGCCCATCAGCGCCAGCAGGTCGACGATCTGGTCGGGGCGCACGCCGAACTTGGCGATCACCGCCTCCTCCGAATCCATGCGGCTGCCGCTCATGGTGTTGACCAGCTCGATGCCGGGACGCACCAGCTGGGCAAAGTCCTTGTCGCCGGTGGAGATGGTCACGCTCAGGCCATCGGCGGCGGCCTGCAGGGCCAGGGTGCCGATCACATCGTCGGCTTCCACGCCATCGATGCGCAGGATGTCGATGCCCAGCGCATGCACGATGTCGCACATCGGCTGCACCTGCGCGCGCAGGTCGTCGGGCATCGACGGGCGATTGGCCTTGTAGTCGGCATACAAGTCATCACGGAAGGTCTTGCCCGGTGCATCCACCACGAACGCGACATAGGCCGGGCGCTCCTTCAAGGTGGCGCGCAGCATGTTGACCACGCCGAACAAGGCACCGGTGGGCTCGCCCTGGGCATTGGTCAGCGGCGGAAGCGCGTGGAACGCGCGGTACAGGTAACTGGACCCGTCGATCAGGACTAATCTGCTCATGCGCCAATTCTACGCTGCACGCCCACGCTACACCTTGCCAGCGCATACTGGCCGACGACCTAGAACGGATGACGACAATGATCAGAGCGAGTCTTTTGCTGCTGCCGTTACTGCTGCTCGGCGGCTGCGCCACCAGCGGTGCGGTCGGCGATGTGCCGGCCGGCGCGGATGTGACCAGCAAGACCATGGGCAACGGCGACAAGGTCGACGAGTACCGCGTCAACGGCCAGCTGGAAATGGTGCGGGTGACGCCTGCACGCGGGGCGCCCTACTTCCTGTACGACCGCGATCACGACGGGCATACCGATGCCGAGAGGGACAAGGTCAACAAGGTGTATTGGAAGCTGTATAGCTGGTGATTCGGGATTCGGGATCGAATCGGGAATCGGGAATCGGGAATCGGGAATCGTAGGCTGTCGGTCCATTGGCTCTTCAGTCGCTGGTACCGGTGACGGCACCTTGCGGCGTTGCGGCAGCGAATTGGTGCGCGGGTCGGTGCGGGTCAGGCCCGGGGCGGGTGCCACTGGTGGACAGATCTGCAAACCCCACGCTGTGGCCGGCCGGGCGCTGCCCGCCGACGGCAACGGCGGGGGCCGGCACGGTGAGCCGGAGGCGTGGCTGGATCGAGTAGGCCGGCAGCGGCACTGGTGGCGTTGATGGAGGTAGCGGCGCGCCGACTGCGGTGACGATCCGGATGCCGGCTGATGCGATGGGCACGCCGGCCACGCTGCCAGACGGGGGCCGAGGTGCATCGCATCGCCAGGCCGACGATGCGCGTCGTGGGCAGGCCGCCGATCAGCATGGTCAGTGCCTTGGGCCTCAGGCCCGACCCCCGACACGCCGACAGGCGGTGCCTCGCCGGCGATCATCGGGCACGCGTCCAGGCCTGTCAGGCCCACGAGCGGCGGGGCCACGCTTCAACCTTTGCAATGGCAGCCACGCTCGGCCGGTGGCACCCGGCCAACCCGACACGGGCTCTCAGCGCTGCGCAACCGCGGCCGTGTTCGGTGCGCTGGCAGTGGCAGGAGGCGCACTGGCCGGGGTGACCTGCGCCAAGGTCAGGCGTGCGGCACGCAACGGCTCCTCGGCATCACCGTAGATGCCGGTCAGGATCTGCAAGGCCTGCTGTGCGTGAGCGCGTGCGGCAGCCCGCTGGCCGAGCCTGCGCTCGGCCTCGGACATGCCGCGCAGGATCTCGGCGGTCTGTGGATGCCCCCGGCCCAACACACGCAGGGACGAGGCCAGCAATGCGCGTTGTTCGGCCAATGCGGCATCCACCTGCCCGGCATCCAGCAGCCAGAGGGCATGGTTGCTGCGGGAGGTGATGGTGGCTTGCGCATCGTCGCCGAACACGGTGCGCGCACGCTCCATCGCGGCACGGTAATGCGGGCCGGCCTCGGCCAGCTTGCCCTGCTGACGCAATGCATGGGCCAGGTTGCCTTCCACCATCAAGGTATCGGCGGCGTTATCGCCATAGAGCTTGCGGGTGACGCGCAGCAGCGCGGCCAGTTCGGTTTCGGCTGCGGCAAAATCGCGCTGCATCAGCAAGAACATGGCCAGGCTGTTGCGCATCGGCACGACCAGCGGGTGGTCGGGACCATGTGCGGCAACCCGCTCGCGCAGCAGGCTGCGCTGCAATGCAATCGCCGGGGTCAGTTGCCCGACGTCGGCCAGAATGCCGGCATAGACATTGCCCGCGTCGATGCGTTGGTCGGCTGTGGTGGACGTGTTGGCCACGGCAGCGACATAGGCGTGTCGGGCCTCCATCAGTGCATCGCGCATGCGACCCTGGCCGCGCAGCGTCCACGCCAGCCACGCACGCATTTCATTGCCCAGCGCCTGCTGCCTCGCGTTGCCGTGCGCTGCCTGCGCCATGCCTTGGCGTAGCGCCTGTTCGGCCTCGCCCGCCTTGCCGGCGCCAGTCAGCGCCTGGCCGAGCATCGACGCTGCCTGCAATGCCTGCAGGCTGGCAGCGCCCTTGCTGCGCTGCGCCAGTGCATGCGCAGTCCGCAGATGCGCCGCCGCCTGCGGATAGTCGGCAAGCGCGATCAGCGTGCGGCCCAGCGTCAGCTCCACCTGGAGACGCGCGTCCGGCTGGTCGGCCAGCTCGCGCGCGGCACGCTGCGACGCCTGCTGCAACACGCGCAGCATCAGCGTCTTGTCCAGACCCTGCGCAATGCCCGGATCCACGCTGGACAATACCGAACTCATGAAATCGCCGGTGACCTGCGCGCGTTGCGCATCGCGCGCAGCATGTTGCAGCGACCACAACGTTGCGCCCAGGCCGGCAATCAGCGCAGTGGACACCAGGGCGGCAGCCAACACGCCACTGCGGTGGCGCTGGGCAAACTTGCGCACGCGCAACCAATGGCCGGCCTGCAGGGCGCGTGGCGGATACCCGTCGAGCCAGCGATGCAGATCGTCCATCAAGGCCGACACCGATGCATAGCGTGCAACAGGCTCCGGCGCCAACGCGCACAACACGATCGCATCCAGGCCATCGCGTAGTTGCTGCTGCAGTCGCGGATGCGTGGTCGCGCGTGCCGCGCAGATCCGCGCACGCGCGTCGGCCGGTACCGCCGCCACGCGTTGCGATGGTGGCTGCGGCAACCCATCGCGCCCGGCCACCGGCGCCAGCCCGCAGCTCAACTCATAGAACATCGCGCCCAGTGCATAGATGTCGCTACGTGCATCCACGTCCTGCGCGCCGCGCGCCTGTTCCGGACTCATGTAGCCGGGCGTGCCGCGCCCCTGCGCGAAGCGCATGGCCGGGTTGGCCGCATCGATCGCGATGCCGAAGTCGATCACGCCCGGCATCGGCCGCCCGTCGACGTCGCTGACCAAGACGTTGCCGGGCTTGAGGTCGCGATGGATCACGCCTTTCTGGTGCGCATGCTGCACCGCTTCGCTGACCCGCAGCATCAGCAGCACACGCGCCTGCAGTGACAGCAGATGCGCATCGCACCACCAGGTGATCGGCTCGCCGCGCAGGTATTCCATCACCAGGTATGGGCGGCCGTGCGCGTCGGTGCCCACGTCGTGGATCTGCGCGATCGCCGGGTGCACCATCTGCGCCAGCAAGCGACATTCAAACTCGAACAACGCGCGGCCCTGCACATCCAGCGCGTCGGCGGCGACCAGCTTGATCGCCACCTCGCGCTCGTACGCACCGTCGGCGCGATGGCCCAGATATACCTGGCCCATGCCACCGGCACCGATCAGACGGTCGATCGCCCATGCACCGAAGCGGGTACCGGCCGGCAGTTCCGGCAATGGCGCGCGCAATGCCGCCACGGCCTGTTTCAACGGTGCGCGTACGCGTAGCGTGGCCTGCGATTCCACTGCCAGCATCGCCAGCAATGTATCGCGCAGCCCCACGTCCTCGCCGGCCTGCGCGCGCGCAAACGCCTGGCGCGCTTCCACCGGCAGCTGGCAGGCCTGATGGAACAAGGCTTCCAATCGCTGCCAGGAGGTGGCGGCACTGCTCATAGCTGCGCCGCCAGCCACACCCGCGCAAAGCGCAGATCGCGCTCCAGCGTCGGCACCGACACCTCCAGTTGCGCGGCCGCCTCGGCCACGCTGAAACCCACCAGTTCGGTCAGCGCGAATGCCTTGGCCTTGCGCTCATCCACGCGCGCCAGCTTGTCGAAGGCGTCGGCCACCATCAGCAATGCCTCCGGCCGCGGCGCGCCATCGGACAGGCTGATCGTCAACGTTACCGCCTGCCCGAGCCGCTTGGCGCTGGCCTGCCGCCGCGCCAGATCCACCAACAGATGGCGCATCTGCAGCGCGGCGACCGAATAGAAATGCGCGCGCGACTGAAACCCCTGCTGGCCCTGCTCCAGCCGCATCCACGCCTCATGCACCAGCTCGGTCGCCTGCAAGCCCGCGCGTGCATCGCGCCGCAGCGCCCGCAACGCGGTCTCGCGCAGCGCCGTGTACACCTGCCGCGCCAATGCATCGCCCGCGCCGGGTTCGTCGCGCTGCCAGGCCTGCAACAACTCGGTGATCGGCAGCTCGGACATCGGGCCATCTCGCCTGCGTGAGAACCCAGTATCCCGCATTGGCGATCGGGTGGGCGTTTCAAAACCAAACGGTTTAGCTCGCTCGATCAGCCGGGGCTTGGTACCCAAGCATCCCGCGCAACGGTCTGCCTGCCATGCTGCATTTTCTCCAGCCAGCGCCTTCCCAACCCTGACCTCGATGCGATGCCGTTGCGATTGGCTTTGCGTTGGCCGCCACCCAAGGCACAGGCAGCGTCCATGCAGCTTTCCAGCGCCGCGGTGCATCGAGGAAGGGGCCGGCCGGTTGGCCTGGATCGGCGTCGATCACACCGACGCGTGACGCAGCGCCGGGTTCACGAAACGCGGTGATGGCCTGGCGCCGCTTTTCTCGGTTGGTCAGATGACAGGCCCCGGGGAGCGGGCCGCAGGTAGCACCCGCATGAGCAACACCGGCTATGACAGTGCCATCGTCCCGCAGGCCTCCGCATCGGTGGAGGCGCACGCGCCGCTGATGAGCGAGCTGCTGGCCTATATCGAGCAGCATATCGGCGAAGCCGAGCTCGGTACCGAGTCCCTGCAGCAGGCGTTCGCGGTGTCGCGTGCGTCGTTGTACCGGCTGTTCCAGTCGCGTGGCGGGGTGGCCCGCCATATCCGCGAGCGGCGCCTGTGCACCGCGCACCGCTATCTGCAGGCCTACCCGGAGTGCAGCCTGACCTGGTTGCTGTACGAAGTAGGCTTTGCATCGGAGCGCCAGTTCCAACGCTGTTTCCAGCAGCGTTTCGGCATGCCGCCGGTGCAGTGGCGCCGCCAGTGCCGTGCCGCGCGGCCGACGCATGCGCCACGCCGCGGGCACGCCATGCCGCTATGGCGCTTCATGCGCGAGCTGAGCCCGCACCCGCTCCGGGAAGACGCGCCGGTGCGTACCGGCATGCCGCCGGTGCGCTCCGCAGCCTTGCTGGATCGCGACCTGCTGCATCCCGAAGCGCTACGGCGTCTTGCACACGCCACACGCCTTGCTGCAGCTCGGCCGGAGCCGATGGAACGCTGATCCAATCGGCGTAGGAGCGGTGCCTACGCGCGATGGGATGTTGCCGGTAACGCTTCGTCGCGCTCGGGCGCGCTCCTACGAAAAGACGTGCTGCCAAGAGGATGTGCGATTTGAGCGCGCGATGCGCTGCAGGTCGTCCTGCGCAGCAAGACGTCCGGCGATCAGCGGATCACCAGCACCGGAATCGAACTGTGCGTGAGCACTTCCACCGTCTGGCTGCCGAGCAGCACGCGGCGCATGCCGCGGCGGCCGTGCGAGGTCATGATGATCAGATCGCTGTTGCACTCCTTGGCGGTCTGCACGATGCCTTCGGCGGCGAAGCGGTCCAGCACGTGGCGCGAGGTGGCCTTGATATTGGCCGCGGCTGCCAGCTCCAGCGCGGGGCGCAGGATCTTCTCTGCGGCAGCTTCGCGTTCCTTGCGGTACTCCGGACTTGCCTCGTAGCCCACGCTCCAGCCCATCGCGTCGTACATGCCCATCGCCCACGGCTCGGACACGGTGACGATATCCACCTTGGCACCGGTGGCCTTGGCCAACTCCAGGCCTTGGAACAACCCGCGATGCGACAACTCGGACGCATCGATGGCGATCAGGATACGTTTGTACATGGTGACCTCCTTGGATGACCGGCCTGGCTGCCGGTGGAATCAGCCTGACAGTCCGCTGCGGCACACGCCTTGATCCGCATCAATGCCGCCACGCGGGTTGCTGCAATATTCAATCGGTTGGCGCCGCATCGGCAGCGTCGCGACGTGCGCGTACGCGCGCCGGATTGCCCAGCGCGGTCGCGCCGGCCGGCACATCGCGGGTGACCACTGCGCCGGCGCCGATCACCGCATCATCGCCGATGCACACGCCCGGCAGGATGATCGCACCGCCACCGATCCACACGTTGCGCCCGATGCGGATCGGTCGCCCGAACTCCAGCCCGCTGGCGCGTCCTGCCGCGTCGCGCGGATGGTCGGCGGCATAGAACTGCACCGCCGGGCCCACCTGCGTGCCCTCGCCGATGCTGACCTCGCAGACATCCAGGATCACGCAGTTGAAGTTGAGGAACACGCCGGCGCCCAGGCGGATGTTGTAGCCGTAGTCGCAATGAAACGGCGGGCGGATCACCGCGCCTGCACCCACCTCGGCCAAGCGCTCGACCAGCAGCGCGTGCCGGTGGGCAGGCGGCTGCGCGGCGCTGGCGTTGTAGCGCGCCATCCAGTCGGCCGCGGCCGCCTGGTCGGCCTGCAGTTGGTCATCGGCAGCGTTGTAGAGCTCGCCTGCCAGCATCTTGTGTTTTTCGGTGCGCATCGGGCCGTGGGTCTGTCTGCGTTCGATTCGAACGCAAGGGTGTCACGGATGCCGCGGTGAATGCATCGGGCGATGCACCAATGCTGCCGGCAGTGCCGATGACACTGTCCGGCCAGATCAGGACGCGGCTGCCGCCTACCGAACACACCCCGCGATGCAGGCGATTGCTCGCCCCGCCTACACCACCGTCAGATTCGCGTAGGCCATTACCAGCCACTTGGCGCCGACGTCGTCGAACTGCACCTGCACGCGCGCATGCCCACCGGCGCCTTCATAGTCCACGACCACGCCGCCGCCGAACTTGGGGTGTTGGACATTGGCACCGAGCTTGATCGGTGCGGCTTCGACCACGCCGTGTACCGGCCCGCCGCGCGTCGCGCCCAGCGACGCGGTGCGTGAGACCTGCACTTTCGGGCGTACCTCGTGCAGCAACTCGCGCGGGATTTCGCGCAGGAAGCGCGAGGGCACGTTGTAGTTGTCCTGGCCGTGGATGCGCCGCGATTCGGCGTAGCACAACACCAGCTTCTGGCGCGCACGGGTGATGCCCACATAGGCCAGGCGCCGCTCTTCTTCCAGCCGGCCGCTTTCTTCCAGCGAGCGTGCGCTGGGGAACAGGCCATCTTCCAGGCCGACCAGGAACACGATGGGGAATTCCAGGCCCTTGGCCGAATGCAGCGTCATCAGCTGCACGCCTTCTTCGCCGGCCTGCGCCTGGCCTTCACCGGCTTCCAGCGAGGCATAGGCCAGGAAGGCCACCAGCTCGGTCATGCCCTGGCTGTCTTCATCGTCCGGGCGGGTGAAGCGCGAGGCCACCGACACCAGTTCGTCCAGGTTCTCGGTGCGCGATTCCGAATCCAGCCCGCTGCGGCTTTCCTTGGCCCAATGCTCGCGCAGGCCCGAGCGCATCAGCACATGGTCGATACGTTCGGCCAGTTCCATGTCGCCGGTTTCGGCATGCAGCTGGCCGACCAGGCTCAGGAACGTGGCCAGCGCATTGCGGGCGCGCGCGGCCAGGGTGTTTTCCTGCGTGCACAACATCGCCGCTTCCCACAGCGACAACGCATTGGCGCGTGCCAGGCGGCGCACTTCATCCAGCGTGCGATCACCAATGCCGCGCGTGGGCGTGTTGACCGCGCGCTCGAACGCGGCATCGTCGCTGCGGTTGGTAAGCAGGCGCAGGTACGCCAACGCATCCTTGATTTCGGCGCGCTCGAAAAAGCGCATGCCGCCGTACACGCGGTACGGCAGCTGCTCGGAAATCAGCGCTTCTTCCAGCGCGCGCGACTGCGCGTTGCTGCGATACAGCACCGCCACTTCGCCGTAGCTGCCGCCGTCGCGCACCCACTGCCGGGCGCGCTCGACCACATAGCGCGCCTCGTCGACCTCGTTGTAGGCCGCATACAGGTCGATCGGATCGCCGTCGCCGGAGTCGGTCCACAGCTGCTTGCCGATGCGGTCCGGGTTGTGCGCGATCACCGCATTGGCCGCGCCCAGGATATTGGCGCTGGAACGGTAGTTCTGCTCCAGCCGCACGGTCTGCGCGCCGGGAAAATCCTTCAGGAAGCGCTGGACGTTCTCGACCTTGGCGCCGCGCCAGCCGTAGATGGCCTGGTCGTCGTCGCCGACCACGAACACATGCCCGGTCTCGCCGGCCAGCACGCGCACGAAGGCATACTGGATGGCGTTGGTGTCCTGGAACTCGTCGACCAGGATCTCGCGGAAGCGCGCACGGTAATGCGCCAGCAAGACCGGGGTGTCGCGCAGCAGTTCATGCGCGCGCAGCAGCAACTCGGCAAAATCCAGCAGGCCGGAGCGGTCGCAACGCTCCTGGTAGGCGGCGTAGACCTGCCGGCGCACCTCGGTCCAGTCGTCGTTGGGCTCGGGTTGGATATGCTGCGGACGGCGGCCTTCGTCCTTCTGCTCGTTGATCCACCAGCTCATCTGCTTGGGCGGATACTTGCCCTCGTCCAGCTCCAGCGCCTGCACCACGCGCTTGACCAGCCGCAGCTGGTCGTCGCTGTCCATGACCTGGAAGCCTTCCGGCAGCCGCGCATCCTGCCAGTGCAGGCGCAGCAACCGATGCGCCAGCCCGTGGAAGGTGCCGATCCACATCCCGCGGCTGCCGTTGCGCAGCTGCAGGTCGGTGCGGTGGCGCATTTCGCCGGCGGCCTTGTTGGTGAAGGTCACCGCGAAGATGCCGTGGTTGGGCACGCCCTGGACTTCGTTGAGCCAGGCGATGCGATGGATCAGCACGCGCGTCTTGCCGGAGCCGGCGCCGGCCAGCACCAGGTAATGCCCCGGCGGCGCGGAAACGGCCTCGCGCTGGGCGGGGTTTAAATGATCGAGCAAATGAGAGACATCCACCGCCGCATTTTACCGGTTGTGGCGTCGCTGCGGCTGAGATTGCGATGAAGCGGTTGGGAATGCGGCGCTGCGCCCTGCCCTCATCCGCCCTGCGGGGCATCTTCTCCAATGGGAGAAGGACGTAAGGCCCCTCTCCCGGTAGGCGAAGAGGCGCCGCTTGCACGCCATTGGCGCGCGTGTCCTGGATCGCCCGCGTCGCAAGACGTGGGCCGCGCCCGAACCCGGGCCCGGGCGCGGAGCACGTC
>NZ_QEZI01000012.1:0-201424 GCF_003993525.1 Xanthomonas sp. BRIP62411 | reverse complement strand
TTCATGGCCTTATTGCCAGAAGTTCATCTGTTCTCTGTTACCCTCGGCCGATGATTCGACGCACTCTGACCTGCCTGCTCACCCTCGGCCTCGTCGCCTGCGCGACCCAGCCCAGCCCTCCGACCCCGCCGCCGGCCGCCAGCGCGCCCCCGGCCAAGCCGCCGAGCACCCCGGTCGCGCCCGTCAGTGCGGCTGCCGAAGCGCCCGCGCTGCCGCCGGTGGACCTGACCCCGGTGCCGTTCGAGATCGCCCGTGCCAACTTCGTGCGCGACACCGCCGCCAAGTACGGCATCGACGCCGCACAGATCGAAGCGGTGCTGGCGCAGGCGCAGTTCAAGGACGCCATCGTCACCGCGATGTCGCGCCCGGCCGAGCGGGTCAAGCCGTGGAACGAATACCGCCCGATGTTCATCACCCAGGCGCGCATCGATGGCGGCCGCAAGTTCCTGGCCGAACATCGTGCAGAGCTGAGCAAGGTCGAAGCAGCCACCGGCGTGCCGGCGCAGGTAATCGTGGCCATCATCGGGGTGGAAACCAGTTACGGCAGCAATGCCGGCAAGTACCGCGTGCTGGACGCGCTGTACACGCTGGCGTTCCGCTACCCGCGTAGCGGCGACCCGGCCAAGCTCGAACGCGAAGTGCGTCGGGAGCTGTTCTTCCGCGATGAACTCGGCCAGCTGTTCGCGCTCGGCAAGGAAGAGCAGCTCGATGTCACCACGCTGATCGGCAGCTATGCCGGCGCGATGGGCATGGGCCAGTTCATGCCGTCCAGCTACCGCCAGTTCGCCGTCGATGGCGATGCCGACGGCAAGCGCAACCTGTTCACCGATCACAACGACGTGTTCGCCTCGGTGGCCAACTACTTCGTCAAGAAGGGCGGCTGGGTGCGCGGTGGCCAGGTCGCGGTGCCGGCCACGCTGGCCGCCGGCCACGAGGAATTCAATCCCACCGACTGGTCGCCGGTGCACACGCTGGCCGATCTGTCCGCGCGCGGCTACCACCCCGATGCGCCGGTGGTGGCCGGCACTACCGCCACGCCGATCACCCTGGACGATGCCAACGGCAAGCAGTACTGGCTGGGCTTCCAGAATTTCTACGCGATCACCCGTTACAACATTTCCAAGATGTACGCGATGGCCGTGTTCCAGCTGTCCGAGGCCATCGCCGGCAAGGAGTTACCCCCGGCATGAACAGCACGACAGGCCCCAAGTGGCTGATCCCGATGGCGCTGATGCTTGGCCTGGCGGCCTGTAGCAGTGCACCGAAGAAGAGCGCCGGCACTGGCGGAAGCGGCGCCATCAAGGGCGTCAAGGTCGACGGCAAGGGGCCGGCGTATGTCGCCACCGGTTGCCCCTCGACCTCGCCGTACGCGGCCGCCAAGGAAGACCCGTCCACGCGCGGCGACTACACCGCCGGCGGCCTGTACAAGCCCGGCGTCAAGGACACCACGCCCGACCATGTGCCCAACGTGGCCTGCATCCCCGAACCGCTGGTCACCAACGAGCCGCGCTCGGCGGTCGGCAACCGCTCGCCGTATGAGGTGCTGGGCAAGCGCTACGTGGTGATGGACAGCCCCGGCGACTATGTCGAACGCGGGACCGCCTCGTATTACGGCAGCAAGTTCCACGGCCGGCTGACCTCCAACAAGGAGGTCTACGACATGTACGCCTTCACCGCCGCGCACAAGACCTTGCCGCTGCCCAGCTTTGCGTTGGTGACCAATACCGACACCGGCGATTCGGTGGTGGTGCGCGTCAACGACCGCGGCCCCTTCCACGACGGGCGCGTGATCGATCTGAGCTACGCCGCCGCGGTCAAGCTGGGCATCACCGGCAAGGGCACCGGCAACGTCGAGGTGCGTGGCCTGACCGAAGCCGACAACGGCAATCTGCTGGCCAAGCGCCGCAGCGGCAGCGCACCGGTCAGCACCGCGGTGGCCGCCGCACGGCCGGCCGCCAGCGCCAGCCAGATCGATGGCCTGGTGCAGCGTCTGCCTACCCGCACAGTGCCGTCCGCCGCTCCGCGCGCAGGGGCCGCCAGCGCCGCCGCTCCGGTCGCCGCCGCAGTGGCAAGCAGTGCCGGGACTGCTGCGGTTCCCGCGGGCGAGCGTTGGCGCTACCGCGTGGCCGACTCGCGCCAGCCCGGCAATGCCGACAATTTCGATGCCTGGATGAAGGCGCAGGGCGTGCGCGTGGCCACCGGCAAGCCGTCTGCCGCCGCGCCGCGGCCTGCCTCGGCTGTCCCGGTAGCGGTCGCGCCAGCCGCCCCGGTCGCGGTGGCGGCGATCAAGCCTGCCGACAGCGCGCCAGCACGTCCGCTCAGGAGCGAACCGGTACCGGTCAAGGCGCCGAGCGTGGCCGAGGCGGCATTGGGCGACATCCTGCTGCAGGTGGCCAGTTTCGCCAGCCGCGAAAACGCCAACCGCGCGCTGTCGCAGCTCGCCTCGGCCGGCATTGCCGGCGCCAGCGTCAGCGATATCGTCAGCGGCGGCCGTACCTTGTGGCGGTTGCGCGTCAACGCGCGCGACCACGCCAATGCCTCGGAAATCGCGCAGCGCATCGCCGGCCTGGGCTTCGGGCGTCCGCAGATCGTTGCCAACTAGGCCGGGTCGAACTGTCTGCCAAGGCGTCGGCGGAGGGTCCGGCGCCTGACTTCGCAAGCTGTCGTCGAGCAACCGTGATCCCTGCGCGCCCTGTTCGCGCGCCCGATGCCCGGGTGCTGTCAGCCGCACTCGGCACGTCACCTGCCGCCATCGCTGAACTGCGCAGGCGCGCGCGGCCGCTGGCGCGTCGCCCTGATCGCCGCGGCGCCTTACAATTTCGCATTACCCAGCCTTCGGGCCCGTCAGGAGTCGTTCTTCAATGAAATTCCGCTTCGCTGCCGCTGCGGTGGCCACGTTCGCCTTTGGCCTGGTCTGCGCCCAGACGCCTGCGCCGCAGCCGACGCCTGCCGTTGCCGCTGCGCCGGCCGCCGTCCCGGTTCCGCCCGCACCCGCTCCGGCCGTGTCCAAGTCGTGGATCCTGATGGATTACGCCACCGGGCAGGTGCTGGCCGGTGAAAACATCCACCAGCAGCTGGCGCCGGCCAGCATCACCAAGGTGATGACGTCCTACGTGGTCGCTGCCGAAATCAAGAACGGCAAGGTCAAGCGCGACGACCAGGTCATGATGAGCGAGCGCGCCTGGCGCGAGGGCGGCGCCGGCACCGACGGCAGCTACAGCGGTTTCCCGGTCAACCAGACCGCGCGTCTGGAAGACATGGAAAAGGGCATGGCGATCCAGTCCGGTAACGATGCCGCGATCGCATTGGCCGAGCATGTGGCCGGCAGCGAAGAGGCCTTCGCCTCGCTGATGAACAGCTACGCCGCCAAGATCGGCATGAAGGACTCCTACTTCGTCAACGCGCACGGCCTCAGCGCCGAAGGCCACCATTCCACCGCCTACGACCTGGCCATGCTGGGCCGCGCGATGGTGCGCGACTACCCGGAGACCTACGCCTACAACAAGATCAAGGAATTCCAGGTCGGCAGCATCAAGCAGAACAACCGCAACCTGCTGTTGTGGCGCGACCCGGCGGTGGACGGCATCAAGACCGGCCACACCTCCGAGGCCGGCTACTGCCTGCTGAGCTCGGCCAAGCGCGGCGACCAGCGCCTGGTGGCGGTGGTGATGGGCGATTCGTCCGAGCGCCAGCGTGCCGACGACAGCCTGGCCCTGCTCAACTGGGGCTTCCGCTTCTTCGAAACCCACAGCCTGTACGCGCCCGGCAAGGTCGTGACCAAGCAGAAGGTCTGGAAGGGCGAGCAGGACGAAGTGCAGCTCGGCGTGGCCCAGCCGCTGCTGGTCAGCCTGCAGCGCGGCCGCTACAACGACCTCAAGCCCAGCATGGAAGTGGCCAAGAACCTGCAGGCCCCGATCAAGCAGGGCCAGCAGATCGGCACCGTCAAGGTCAGCCTGGACGGCAAGATCATCGCCCAGGCCCCGCTGGTCGCCATCAATGCCGTGGAAGAAGGCGGATTCTTCAAGCGCCTCTGGGATGCGTTCTGGATGTGGTGGGAATCGGAGTGATCCAAAGAAAAAGCCGGCGAAAGCCGGCTTTTTCTTTGGATCGGGAATCGGGAATCGGGAATCGGGAATCGGGAATCGGGAATCGGGAATCGGGAATCGGGAATCGGGAATCGGGAATCGGGAATCGGGAATCGGGAATCGGGAATCGGGAATCGGAGAGGCGGGGTGTCGCTCTTGCTCTACCTATTCCCAATTCCCTATTCCCAATTCCCGATTCCCAGCCCTCAAAGCATCCGACTGATCGTGAAACTGCCATACACCGGCGTTTCGCGCTGGGTGTCGAATTCGCGGGTGCGGTGGTAGCGGGCGATGGCGAACTTCCAGCGGCCGTACATCACCGCCAGGCCGTAGCCGACATCGCCCACGAACGCGCGCTTGTCCACGCTGTGGCTGTTGCGGAAGGTGTTGCCGTCCAGGGTGATGTCGCGCAATACCCAGCGCGCATCGGTGGTCACGAACAGATGGCCCGACCAGCCGCTGGCGCGCCCGAGCCGGCTGGGGGCGGTGTTCTCGCCGGCCGGGCGGGTCGGGGTGCTGCCGAAGTCGTCCGGCAGTTTCCAGCCAAAGCGTGCCTCGCCACCGGCATTCAGATGCGTGGCCATGTTGCCGACCGAGCCGCCCCAATGCGAAATGAAGTCCCAGCCGAAGCCGTCCGCATTGACCGCCGCATCGCCCGGCCAACGGCGCATGCGCTCGTGGACCAGGTTGATCAGCGGCTCGTTGTGCAGCTGGTTGTCCCAGCCCTGAAACTTCTCGTCGCCCAGGATGTCGTGGATGGCGTCCTGCGCTTCCTGCGCAAACGCCCATGGGCCGACCACGCCGATCTGCAGCTGGGTGGTGCGCAGCTGCGCATCGTTGCGCGCGTTGTAGCCGAAGCTCGCCAGCAGGATGCCCGCATACGGGCGATCATCGGGGATCACATCGCGGCGGGTGGGATCGGTGGGGGTGAAAATCGCCTGCCCGATCGAGAACACCATGTTCTGCTGCTCGAACTCGCCCGGATGCAGGCGCTCCAGGTAGCCGTTGACCCAGCGCGCGGTGCGCGGCAGGCAGGGGTCGTCGGTGTAGTCGACCAGGTTGGGCGAGACCAGCGTCAGTACCGCACCATTGGAGTAGCCCTGATCCTGGTCCTCCCCACCGAACAGGTCATTGTCGACCCGGAAGTTCACCGCCGGCGGGGTCCGGCTCATCCTGCTGGAGTCGCACTGGTCGGCGGCCAGGGCCGGCATCGACAGCCCGGAAAGAGAAAGCAGCAGGGCAGCGGTCAACGCGCGCGGTCGAAGCATGGAGGGCCTGGGAAGGTAGTAAGGACGATGTGGGGCAAAGGTGCCTGCGGCCACGGCTGCGCCGCGTGAATGTGCAGGAGGGATCATGCCCGAGCCGCCTGGATGCAGCGGCGGGGTCTGGAACACCAGTCCGTTCCATTTGCGGTATGACGGCCATGAAAAGCTCGCGCGAATAGCATATGATCCGCCCCCGGGGAAACCAGCCCCAAGGAACGGCGGCCTTCTCAGGCCGTTTCATCACAACGGATCGCGTTTGCCGACGGCAGCGCAGGTGTCAGGGGAACAATATGAGCAAGACGATTTCTGTGAGCGCAGCGCTGTTGTCCGGCGTGGTTGGCATTGCACTGGCCAGCGTCAGCGCGCCGGCCCTGGCCGGACTGAAGGATGCCTTCAAGGGCTCCGCACAGGATCAGCGCAAGGATGCCGTCGCGCAGATCCCGGTGTGTGCCAAGCCGCTGGGCAGCCTGTCGGTGATCGAGCCTGAGGACGCAGTCAACTGGTGGTCCGGTCAGCAATTGCCGGCGCCATCCAAGTTGATCAAGGTCTTCGTCAACCGTTCCCGCTGCTTCACCCTGGTGGACCGTGGCGCGGGCATGGCGGCATCGCAGCGCGAGCGCGATATGGCGGCAAACGGCGATCTGCGCGCACGTTCCAACGTGGGCAAGGGCCAGATCCGCGCAGCCGATTATGTGATGACGCCGGACCTCATTTCGCAGAACCACAATGCCGGCGGCAGTGCCATTGCCGGCATGCTAGGCGGCCTGGTGGGTGGCAATGCCGGCAACCTGGTCGGTGGCCTGAACCTCAACAAGAAGACCGCTGACGTGGTGCTGACCATCACCGATGTGCGCTCCTCCGAACAGGTCGCCATGGCCGAAGGCAACGCCAAGAAGACCGACCTGGGCTGGGGCGCGCGTGGCAACGTCTTCACCGGCGGCGACTACGGCGCGGCCGGTGCCGGCGGTTATGCCAACACCGAGATCGGCCAGGTGATCACCCTGGCCTATCTGCAGGCTTACACCGACGTCGTCACCCAGCTCGGCGGTCTGTCCGGCAACGCGGCTGCGTCCAATGTGCAGCAGGCTGTGACCGTGACCCGTGCGGGGCGTCTGTTGGGCAATGCCAAGGGCACTGGCGCAGCCGTGCGCACGCTGGAGCCGGGCATGATGCTGTACCCGACCGGCACCAAGGAAGGCGTCATGTGGGAAGTCGAAGACGAAATGGGCAATCGCGGCTGGGTCTCGTCGGCCATGCTGGAACTGTCCAAATAAGCAATTAGCGCCATCCATGCCGGGCGTGACGCGTCTGGCGTGAAACAACGGGGCCCCGGTGGCCCCGTTGTTCTTTCCCACGTACTGCGGACTTGGGTTTGTCCGCCATCGTCCCGATAATGGGCGAATGGAAATCAGCACCGACAACCCCGATCACGGCTTCCAGTTTCCCGGCACCTTCGAGCTCAGCGCCATGGGCGCGGCCGAGCGCGGGCTGGAAAGCGAACTTCCGCGCCTGCTCGCCGCCACCGGCGTGGAGCTGCTGGAGGAAAGCATCAGCTGGAAGCATTCGTCCAGCGGCAAGTATGTCTCGGTCAAGATCGGCTTCCGCGCCGAAAGCCGCGCGCAGTTCGACGCTGCGCACCAGGCGCTGCGCGACCATCCGGAAGTGAAGTGGACGCTGTAGCGGTGCAGGCGCTGGCGGGCCCGGTCCCCGTCCTGCCGGCGCAGTGGCGCGATCTCGGTCGACAGGAGTACGCGCCGGTGTGGCGCGCGATGCAGCGGTTCACCGATGCGCGTGATGACGCCACGGCCGACGAGGTGTGGGTGGTCGAACATGCGCCGGTGTTTACGCTGGGCCAGGCCGGCAAGCCCGAGCACGTGCTGGCGCCGGGCGAGATTCCGGTGCTGCAGGTCGATCGTGGTGGCCAGGTGACCTACCACGGCCCGGGCCAGCTGGTGGTCTATCCGCTGCTGGATCTGCGCCGGCTCAGGATCGGCGTACGCGATTACGTGTGCAAGATCGAGCAGGCGCTGATCGACACGCTGGAAGAGTGGAACATCGTCGCCGAGCGCCGCGACGGCGCGCCGGGCGTGTACGTGGGCGGGGCCAAGATCGCCGCGCTCGGCATCCGGGTGCGGCGCGGCTGCACCTTCCACGGCCTGTCGTTCAACGTGGCGATGGACCTGGAGCCGTTCCACCGCATCAATCCCTGCGGCTACCAGGGCCTGCAGGTGACCTCGGTGCTAGACTTGGGCGGCCCCTCCGGGATGGACGCCGTCAAGGCGGTGCTGCTCGATCAGCTGGCGCGCCAGTTCGGTCTCGTCCTGCAGCCCGCGTCCGCGTTGCCCGACCTTTCGCTTCCGGCCTGAGCGCCCGTTATTGCCATGACCCAGCCTATCGCCCGTTCCATTCCCTTGCAGGTCGTCTCCGGCGACTCCGCCGCACCTGCGCCGTTGCAGACCGGCGTCAAGCAGATCGGTGGCGACAAGATCAATCGCTCGCCGGTGCAGTTCGTCGATGCGCCGGTGCTGCGCAAGCCGTCGTGGATCCGCGTGCGGATTCCGTCCGGCAATGCAGTGCAGAACCTCAAGGCCAAGCTGCGCGAAAACCGCCTGGTCACGGTCTGCGAGGAAGCCAGCTGCCCGAACATCCACGAGTGCTTCAGCCACGGCACCGCGACCTTCATGATCCTGGGCGAGGTGTGCACGCGGCGCTGCTCGTTCTGCGATGTGGCGCACGGTCGGCCCAAGCCGCCGGATGCGAACGAGCCGGCCAGCCTGGCCACCACCGTGGCCGACATGGGCCTGAAGTACGTGGTGGTGACCAGCGTGGACCGCGACGACCTGCGCGACGGCGGTGCCCAGCATTTCGTCGACTGCATTGCGGCCATCCGGGTCAGTTCACCCAGGACCCGCATCGAGATCCTGACCCCGGACTTCCGCGGCAAGGGCCGCATGGACCGCGCGCTGGAGATCCTGGCGCTCAGCCCGCCGGACGTGTTCAACCACAACATCGAAACCGTGCCGGACCTGTATCCGAACGTGCGTCCCGGTGCCGACTATCAGTGGTCGCTGACCCTGCTGCAGCGCTTCAAGGCGCAGCATCCGTCCATCGCCACCAAGTCCGGCATCATGCTCGGCCTGGGCGAGACGATGGAACAGGTGCAGGCCACCTTGCGCGACCTGCGCGCGCACGATGTGGACATGATCACCATCGGCCAGTACCTGCAGCCGACGCCGCACCACCATCCGGTGATGCGCTACTGGACGCCGGAGGAATACAAGGCGCTGGAGGAGTACGGCAATGCGCTGGGCTTCAGCCACGTCGCCTCCGGACCGATGGTGCGCTCGTCGTACCATGCCGACCGGCAGGCGGCCGGCGCCGGCGTGGCTGCCTAAGGCAGGCGATCGCCCCCGTGCTCAGGCGGCTGCGGTCGCCAGCCCGGGCAGATGCGCCGTCTGGCAGCGCGGCTCCGTGCTGGCCGGGCGCATCCCACGTGGCAACTGCGTGCGAGCGGTTGCAACGATTTCGATGCCGAGCGACGCACTAGACCCCGCCTCTTGCGGGGTCTTGTCGTATCCGGCCTTCGCGTTCTGGCCTGCAGGGTACGGTCGCGTTCACAATCCGCTACAGGCCCGGCGCTAGGCTGATTCAGCCAGCGGATGACAACGCCAGCAACTTTCGGCACTGTCATGCTGTCCGATCCGTTCACCGCCTTTCTTTCGTCGGCCCTGTGCCGAGAGCCATTCGATGACCTACAACGTTTCTGCGTCCATGAAGGCCGGCCTGCTGGCGCTGGTGTTGACCACCCCGATGGCATTGCTCGCACGCGCCGATACGGCCTTGCCGGCCGCAGCCACGCCCGACCAGGCCACCGCGACCAAGCTGGTCTATGGCCTGCTCTCCGATAGCCGTTACGCCTACCGTCCGCGCACGCTGGACGAGGCGATGACCAAGGACGTGTTCAAGCGCTATCTGGAAACCCTGGACGGCAGCAAACAGTTCTTTACCCAGACCGACATCACCGGCTTTGCGCCGCTGGAAGCGGGTGTGGGCGATGCGTTGCGCGGCGGCAAGCTGGATCCGGCGTTCCAGGTGTTTTCGGTCTACAAGAAGCGTGTGGATCAGCGCGTCAAGTACGCGCGCGACCTGCTCAAGCAGGACTTCGATTTCACCGGCAGCGACAAGTTCGAGTACGACCGCAAGGACGTGCCGTGGGCCGCCGACGACAAGCAGCTGGACGTGCTGTGGCGCCAGTCGGTGATGAACGACTGGCTGCGCCTGAAGCTGGCCGGCAAGAAGCCTGAGGACATCCGCAAGACGCTGGACAAGCGCTATGCCGCGCTGGCCGATTCGGTCAACGAGTTGAAGGCCGAGGACGTGTTCCAGTTCTTCCTCAACGCCTACACCAATGCGGTCGATCCGCACACCGACTACTTCACCCCGCGCACGGCCGAAAACTTCAATCAGCAGATGTCACTGTCGCTGGAAGGCATCGGCGCGCAGCTGCAGAAGCAGGACGACATGGTGGTGATCCGCGAGGTGATCCCGGGTGGTCCGGCGGCGGTGGATGGCACGCTCAAGCCGGGCGATCGCATCGTCGGCGTGGGCCAGGCCAAGGACGGCGCGATCGAGGATGTGATCGGCTGGCGCATCGACGATGTGGTGTCCAAGATCCGCGGCAGCAAGGACACCCAGGTGCGCCTGGAATACATCCCGGCCGAGTCGGGCATCGACGGCAAGCACCGCACGGTGACGCTGACCCGGCAGAAGGTGCGACTGGCCGAACAGGCCGCCAAGGGCGAAACCATCACCCTGCCGGCCAAGGGCAGCGAGCCGGAGCGTCGCATCGGCATCATCAAGCTGCCGGGCTTCTATCAGGATTTCGAAGGCCGCCGCCGCAACGCGACCGACTATGCCTCGGCAACGCGCGACGTCGCCAAGCTGCTGGCCGGCTTCAAGACCGACAAGGTCGACGGCGTGGTGCTGGACCTGCGCAACAACGGCGGCGGTTCGCTGGACGAAGCGATCGAGCTCACCGGCCTGTTCATCGAGCAGGGTCCGGTGGTGCAGGTGCGCGAATCCGGCGGCCGCGTCACCGTCAATGGCGACAGCAATCCCAAGGTCGCCTGGGATGGTCCGCTGGGCGTGTTGATCAATCGCGGCTCGGCGTCGGCGTCGGAGATCTTTGCCGGCGCCATCCAGGATTACGGTCGCGGTCTGGTGATCGGTGAAACCAGCTTCGGCAAGGGCACGGTGCAGAACATCGTCGACCTGGACCGCTGGCCGGCTGCAGAAGGCCAGCGCTATGGGCAGGTCAAGCTGACGATCGCGCAGTTCTTCCGCGTCAGCGGCTCCAGTACCCAGCACAAGGGCGTGGTGCCGGACATCGCATTCCCGGCCAGTGTGGATGCCACCGAGTTCGGCGAGAGCACCTACGACAATGCGCTGCCGTGGACGCGCATTGCCGCCGCGCCGCATACCCAGTACGGCAACTTCGCGCCGCTGCTGCCCAAGTTGCAGGTCCTGCACACCGCGCGTATCGCCACCGACAAGGAGTTCCAGTGGTGGGAAGAGGACGTCAAGCAGTTCCGAGATGAGAAGGCCAAGAAGTACATTTCGTTGAACGAGGCCGAGCGCGTTGCCGAGCGTCAGAAGCAGGATCAGCAGCGCAAGGACCGCCAGCAGTTGCGCAAGCAGCTGGGCCTGCCGCTGGATCCGCTTGCCGAAGACAGCGACGACGGCCTGACCGGCAACGAGCGCGACATCGTCAAGGACACCGCACGCGAAAAGGCCGCGGAAAAGCGCCCGGACCCGTTGCTGCACGAATCGGCCGCCATCCTGGCCGATGCGCTGGGCCTGCTGTCGCAGGACCAACCGCTGTCGGCGCAGGTGCTGCCGCAGTCGACCGCACCGGGACGCTGGGCCGACTGATCGTCTGCCGAGCGCCCGGCGACTCCATCGGGTTGAAGGAATAAAAAACGCCACCGCACTGCGGTGGCGTTTTTGTTGGCCGACTCTTCATATCGGTCTTGCCGGCGCGAGCGGGTGTGATTGCGGATCGACCAGCCGGCTGCCGTACCGGTATGCCTTGCAGTGTTCAGTGCGTCCGATGTGACCTTACGCCATTGCCTGCCAGATGCCTTGCAGGCCGAGCACCAGCAGCGTGGCGAAAAAAAAGCGCCGGAACGTCTCGGCGGAAATGCGATGGCGCACCCAGGCACCCAGCCACATGCCGATGGCGGTGGGCAGCAGCGCCCACAGTGACGGAGCGATCGCCGCGCCCGGTAGCGCACCGTGCCAGGCCAGGGCGACGGCCAGCGCCAGCGTCGCAACGCCGAAACACCAGCCCAAAGACCGGATCAACGACTCGCGCGGGAGCTGCAATGCAGTGAGGTAAGGCAGTGATGGCAGCACGAACACGCCGGTGGCGCCACTCAACAGACCGGTGACCAGCCCGGCCACTGGTCCGGCCCAGGGTTCGTGACGCGCCTGCAGCGTCCACTGGCGGCGAGCCAGCCCAAGCAGGGCATACAGCGCCAGCAGCACGCCCAGCCCGGCGCGGACCAGGGTGGGATCGGCGCCTGTCATCACTCCTGCGCTCAGCCAGGCGCCGAGCGTCACGGTTGCCAGCAATGGCCACAGGCGCCGCAACAGGGCGAGCGTGTCTGGTCCCCAGGCTTGCTGCACATTCGTCACCAGCGAAGGCAGCGCCAGTAACGTCGCTGCCTCGGCAGGTGTCAGCCATAGACCCAGCAGCCCCATTGCCACGGTCGGCAAGCCCATTCCGGCCACGCCCTTGACCCAGCCAGCCAGCAAGAAAATACCTGCGATCAGATACCAATGGGTGTGCAAGGTCTCCATGCAGGCAAGGATCCGGGCTTGTTCCGCGGCGGACAATGCGGGATTGTTTGATGCAGGCTTCGGTACAGCCGAAGGCTGAGGCACGGGACGCGGGGGCGTGGAAGGATCCATGGCCAGCTAGGTGGCGGTTTGACCAAGCTGCCTTGTCGGCGGCCGGTGCACATCGATTGACGTACACGTGCCTGTGGAGCGCTCATGCATCTGGAATTTGTCGATCTACGCTTGTTCATCGCGGTGGTCGAGGCAGGCAGCATCACTGCCGGCGCGCAACGGGCGGCGTTGTCGTTGGCGGCTGCCAGCGCGCGGATTCGTGCGCTGGAGCTGCAAGTGGGCGCCGTCCTGCTGGAACGCGGGCGCCGCGGTGTCAGCCTGACCCCGGCTGGCGGTGTGTTGCTGCGGCACGCACGGCAGTTGCAGCGGCAGGCCGAGGCGTTGCAGCTGGAGCTGGGCGGCTACGGTGGCGGCGGGCAGGTGACGCTGCGGCTGGCGGCCAATACCGCGGCGCTGTCGGCATGGCTGCCCGAACGGCTGGCGGATTTTCTCATCGCACACCCGCAGCTTGATCTGGCGTTGACCGAGCAGGGCAGCGACGAAGCCGCCGATGCGGTGCGCGAGGAACGCGCCGACATCGCCGTGGTCGCAGGCCATGCCGATGTCAGTGGCCTGCAGGTGCTGCCGTTCCGTGAGGATCGGCTGGTGCTGGTGATGGCTGCCACGCATCCACTGGCTGGCGCCTCGACGCTGCGATTGAACGAGCTGGCCGGAATGGACACGCTGGGCCTGGCCGGCGACAGCGCCCTGCAGCGGCACCTGCGCGTACACGTGAACCGCGCCGGCGTGCAGTTGCGCACCCGTGCAAAGGTGCAAGGCATCGACGCGTTGTGCCGCATGCTCGCACAAGGCATGGGCGTGGCGATTCTTCCGCACGCCGCAGTGCAACGCTCATGCGTGCGCGATCGGCTGGTGACGGTGCCCCTGGATGAAGCCTGGGCACCTCGGCAACTATCGATCGTGCTGCGTCACGGGCCCGCGCCATCGACCATGCTGCAAGCGCTGGTCGATTGGCTGCAACGCGATTGACCTGCGTGCCGTCAGACGGGCCGGCATCGTGACAGCGTCACCTCGCCGGCACGATCAATGCGGCCAGGCGAATTCGGCCAGCACCGGGTAGTGGTCGGAGGGCAACACACCGCCTGGGCGGGTATCTAGCGTGGAAAAGCGTGTTGGTGTCAGGCCACGGAACAGGATCCAGTCGATGCGTCGGGTCGGTTGCGTGGTGAAGTCCTGGAAGGTTTTTTCCGGGCCTTGCGGCGTCGAGACGCGGGCACGTGCATCGCCAAGCGTGGCGGTGAGGATGCGGTAGGTGCCTTGGTCAGGATCGCTGTTGAAGTCACCGGTCAGCACCACCGGCATGTCGGCCGGCAGCGACGCGATGCGCGACAGGATGACGCGCGCGCTGTGCTCGCGGGCGGCCTCGTCCTGGTCGCGGTGGGCGAAGTGCGTGTTGAGCAGATAGAAGCGGCGCTTGTCGCTGCGGCGCTCGAACAGGGCCCAGGTCACCATGCGTGGCAGGTCGGTATTCCAGCTGCGGCTGCCGGGCACCTGCGGCGTTTCCGATAGCCAGAAGTCGCCCGATTCCACCACCGACAACGTGCGGCTGTCGTAGAACACGCCCATGTGTTCGCCGTTGCCGTCGGCGTCGCGGCCCTTGCCGAACCAGCGGTAATCAGGCAGCTGTGCAGCCAGATACTGCGCCTGCTCCTGCACCAGTTCCTGCATTCCGAAGACGTCCGGGTGCGCTTGTTCGATCGATGCCACCATCGCCGTGCGGCGCACGGCCCAGCGCTTGTCACCGTCGGTGTCCACCGGCACGCGCACGTTGAACGACATCACCCGCAAGGGCACAGGCGCGGGTGCGGCCAATGCAGGCAGGGCGATGCACAGCAGCGCGAGTGCGGCGAGCAAGGAATATGAGATAGCGCGAAAGGACAAGCGTGGCATGCAGGCGGATTCCTCAAGGACCAATCGGCGAGTCTAATCGGCCTGCATGACCGAAATGTCATTGCGACACCGCGCCGGCTTGACGTTATCGCGCATCGGCGTAGCATTTGCAGCAAGCCAGCGGATAGACCGCTGGCTGCCTAGCCAACCGTGAGGGATTCTCATGGCATCGCAGTACGACTATCTCGTGTTCATCGGGCGTTTCGAGCCCTTTCATAACGGCCACGCCGCCGTCGCCCGCCATGCGCTGGGCAAGGCGAACAAGCTCATCGTGTTGATCGGCTCTGCCGACACCCCCCGCACCATTCGCAATCCGTGGACCGTCGCCGAACGCGCGGTGATGATCGAGTCCGCGTTGCCGGGCGAGAGCCCGCGGCTGATCCTGCGCCCGTTGCGCGACCATCTGTACAACGAAAGCCTGTGGATTGCCGAGGTGCAGCGGCAGGTTGCCGAGGCCGTGCAGGCCGATGGCGGCACGCTCGATGCACGCATCGGCCTGATCGGCATGGACAAGGACGCCAGCAGCTATTACCTGCGCGAGTTTCCGCAGTGGCCGCTGGAAGACGTGCAACATACCGCCACGCTGTCGGCCACCGAATTGCGCCGCTACCTGTTCGAGGCCGGCGAGATCGGCTTCCACGGTGGGCTGCTGATGCTGCGTGGCAATGTGCCGGCGCCGGTGTACGACATGCTGGAAGCGTTCCGGCGCAATTCGCCGAGCTACGCACAGCTGGTGGCCGAATACCGCTTCATCGAGCAGTATCGCGCCGCGTGGAAGGACGCCCCGTATCCGCCGACCTTCGTCACCACCGATGCGGTGGTGGTGCATTCGGGCCACGTGCTGCTGGTGCGTCGCCGCGCCGAGCCGGGCAAGGGCCTGTGGGCATTGCCGGGCGGTTTCGTCGGCCAGGACGAAGGCCTGCTGGATGGCTGCCTGCGCGAGCTGCGCGAGGAAACCCGGCTGAAAGTGCCGGTGCCGGTGCTCAAGGGGTCGTTGCGTGGGCGCCAGGTGTTCGATCACCCCGAGCGCAGCTTGCGCGGGCGCACCATCACCCATGCCTTCCACTTCGAGTTTCCGGCCGGCGAGTTGCCTGCGGTGCGCGGGGGCGACGATGCCGACAAGGCGCGCTGGATTCCGCTTGCCGAAGTGATGGCGATGGGGCCGCGCCTGTACGAAGATCACCTGCATATCCTCGAATTCTTTCTGGGTCGCGGCTGAGAGCGACAACGGGCGCGTGCCGTCGTCCACCAAAGGCATCCGCGCGCAATCCAAGATCGGCTCGAACCGTAGCCTCCCGCCGGCGGACAGACCGCCGGTTCACCCGACGCGAAGGAGCTTCCGTCATGCATTACCTCGATAACCTGCTGCTCAACACCGACAGCTACAAGGCCAGCCACTGGCTGCAGTATCCACCTGGCACCGATGCGGCGTTTTTCTATGTCGAATCCCGCGGTGGCGTCTACGACCAGACCGTGTTCTTCGGCCTGCAGTCGATCCTGAAGGAGGCGATCAACCGGCCGGTGACGCATGCAGACATCGACGATGCGAAGGCCTTGCTGGCCGCGCATGGCGAGCCGTTCAACGAAGCCGGCTGGCGCGACATCGTCGATCGTCTCGGCGGGCAACTGCCGATCCGCATCCGCGCCGTGCCCGAAGGCGCGGTCGTGCCCACGCACAATGTGTTGATGACGATCGAATCCACCGATCCCAAGGCGTTCTGGGTGCCGTCGTATCTGGAAACACTGCTGTTGCGCGTGTGGTACCCGGTGACGGTGGCAACGGTGAGCTGGCAGGTGAAGCAGGTCGTGCGCGATTACCTGCAGCGCACCAGCGACGATCCGGAAGGGCAGTTGCCGTTCAAGCTGCATGACTTCGGCGCGCGTGGTGTCTCCAGTCTTGGCTCGGCCGCGCTGGGCGGTGCGGCGCATCTGGTGAACTTCCTCGGCACCGATACCTTGTCGGCGTTGTTGCTGGCGCGTGCGCACTACCACACGCCGGTGGCGGGGTATTCGATTCCCGCCGCCGAGCACAGCACCATCACCAGCTGGGGCCGCGAGCGCGAGGCAGATGCGTACCGCAACATGCTGACGCAGTTCGCGCGTCCCGGCTCGCTGGTGGCGGTGGTGTCGGACAGCTACGACATCTACCACGCGATCCGCGAGCATTGGGGCACCGCCTTGCGCGAGCAGGTGATCGCCTCTGGTGCGACGGTGGTGATCCGCCCGGATTCGGGCGACCCGGTGGACGTGGTCGAGCACTGCCTGGTGCTGCTGGACGAGGCCTTCGGCCATCGGCTCAACGGCAAGGGCTACAAGGTGCTCAACCATGTGCGGGTGATCCAGGGCGATGGCATCAATCCACAGTCGCTGCGCGCGATCCTCGAACGCATCACCGCTGCCGGGTATGCCGCCGACAACGTCGCCTTCGGCATGGGCGGTGCGCTGTTGCAGAAGGTGGATCGCGATACGCAGAAGTTCGCGCTGAAGTGCTCGGCCGTGCGCGTGGACGGCCAATGGATCGATGTCTACAAGGACCCGGTCACCGACAAGGGCAAGCAGAGCAAGCGCGGTCGGCTGACCTTGCTGCGCAACCGCGGCGACGGCAGTTATCGCAGCGCGTTGCTGGACGACGTCGGCACGCATGCAGACAGCGACGATGCGCTGGTGACGGTGTGGGAAAACGGCGTCATGCAGCAGGAGTGGACCCTGGAACAGGTGCGCGCACGTGCCGACGCCGCGCGCCGCTGACGTTCGCCACGCAGGCACCGCCATGCGCGCGATCGATGACAACGCGTTGCTGTCTGCCTCGCCGCTGCTGGCCGGGTTGCGCGCCGCCGCCCCCAGCCTGTGGCGGCGCGTGCCGGAGCAGGGCGAGAGCGGTCGATGGCATGCACTGCGCATCGGTGCGCGCGCGTACCGGGTAGCGCTGCCGATCACGTTCACTCCGTATGCGTCGGTACGGCCGTGCTCGGCGCGCTGCGGATTCTGCTCGGAAAACCTGCGCCAGCATCATGGTGGCGCGGCAGCAGCGATGTTGCGGCCAGGGCCGGACTACTTTGCGCAGTTGCGCGCTGCCTTGCAGCTGCTGCACGAGGTGCCGTTGTCGTATTCGTTGTCCGGCCTGGAGATGACCGACGATCCGGACTGGTTGCAGACCCTGCTGCAGACGCTGGCGACGACGCCCAACGGCCCGCGCGTGGAGCAGCGCGTGCTGTACAGCAATGGCGCAGGCCTTGCGCGCGCGCAGGGGGCACAGCTGATCGATGCCCTGGTCGAGTTCGGCCTGTCGTGGATCGAGCTGTCGCGCCACCACCCGCTGCAGGCCGGCAACGACGCGATCATGCGCTTTCGTCCCGGCGAACCCATTGCCGATGCGGCCACTTTTGCGCGCACGGCGCAACGCCTTGCAGCGCACCTGCCGGTGCGGCTGGTCTGCATCGTGCAGCGGGGCGGGGTGGACACTGCCGATGCCGTGGCGCAGTACCTCGCGTGGGCGCGCAGCTGTGGCGCCACACAGGTGATCTTTCGCGAACTGTCGCGTCTGGACGATGCGTACCGCAGCAACGGCACCTGGCGGTACATCGCGCAGCATCGCATCGGCATGGAGCGCCTGTTGGCGGACTGCATGCAGCAGCGGTGGTGGTCGCGCTGGCAGGCGGATGGCATGACCGAAGGCTATTACTTCTGGAATCTGCGCATGCGCAGCGAAGACAGCCTGGACGTGGTGTTCGAAAGTGCCGACTACGCGGCCATGCACGCACGCCATGCCACCGGCGACCTCTACAAGCTGGTGTTCTTTGCCAATGGCCGCCTGTGTGCGGGCTGGGACCCGGATGCCGATGTGCTGTGGGAGCCGGCCGGTGGATGAGCTCGACCAGCGCAGCTGGTGGACGCCCACACCGGATGACCCGTCCTGGGCACTGCCCGAGGCGTTGCGCGCAGCCGATCCACTTGGCGGGCGCGACTGTGGCTGGGTCAACCAGATGCGCCCGTTCGTGCGGCACTTCAGCGCGCCGGGCGCGCAGGTGTTCGACCCGTTCTGCGGATTCGGCAGCACGCTGCTGGCGGCCACGCTGGAAGGGCGTGGCGCGCATGGCATGGAGATCGATGCCGCACGCGCGCAACTGGCACGCACGCGCCTGCAGCGGCACGGCGTGCAGGCGCCGGTGGTGGTCGGCACGCTGGTCGACACCGCGCCTGCCGCGGCGATCGACCTGTGCCTGACCAACGTGCCGTATTTCGGTTGCCGCTGGCACGGTGAGGTGCTGCCCGGGCAGCTGTACGCCAGTGCCGATTACGCGGGCTATCTGTCCGGCATGCGCGCGGTATTGCATGCGCTGCGCAAGCGCTTGCGACCGGGTGGGTTCGGTGTGGCGATGGTGGAGAACGTCGTCGTCGGCGGGCGGGTGATCCCGCAGGCCTGGGATCTGGGGCGGATCCTTGCCAGCCTGTTCACCCTGCGCGAGGAGCGGGTGCTGTGCTACCGGCGGCCGGGCGCAGCGCTGGCGCCTGCAGGCACGCAGAGCGATCGCAGCCACGAATACGCACTGATCTTCCAGCACTGCCGTGCGCGGCTGGACCTGCAGCAGGCAGCGCAGCTGCTGCATGCGTTGCGGGCAAACGGCCTGCCGGTGGAGGTGCACGGCAGCTACGCGCGCTGGTTGGAGTCGCCGGCGTCGGTGCCGGAGGGGCCGGCGGATCTGGACCTGATCCTGCAGGCCGAGCAGCCGCTCTGGGACCGCCTCACCGTGTGGCTGCAGGCGCAGGGATTCGCCCTGAGCCTGTGGGGCGAGCCGTGCCGGGCGCCGGTCGCGCTGGCGGCGGTGCGTGCGCACCACTATCTGCGCGCCGAGCGCATCGGTGCAGACGGCAGCCGCCTGCAGCTGGACCTGCAACTGCCAGTGGATGAACCGCCGTTGCCCTGAGCCGGCCAGGCGACGCCGCGCGCACATGGGTTGCGGCTATGCTCTGTGCCGGTTTTGGATGCCGGAATGTCTCCATGTCTCGTTCTTCCCTGATTGCGCACGGCGCCCTGCTTGGCGCGCTGGCAACCCTGGCTGGCTGCGGCGGCAGCAAGGGCGACACGATGCTGATGCGCGAGTCGTTCAATTCCGACGACACCTATTCGCGCAATGTGGCAGCCACCTCGCCGCAGGCCTGCGAGGCCGCGCGACGGGTGTTGTTGAGCCAGGGCTATGCGGTGACGCGTGCCGATGCCGCCGCGGTAGAGGGCAGCAAGAACTTCCAGCTCAAGGAAGCCGAGCAGAGCGAACAACTCAACCTGCGCATTTCCTGCGCCACGCAGGACGGCGGCAAGGCGCAGGTGTTCGTCAGCGCATTGCAGGACCGTTACGCGCTGAAGAAGAGTTCGACCTCGGCTAGCGTCGGGGTGGGCGTGCTCGGCTCGCTGTCGCTGCCGGTGGGCAGCAGCGGCGATTCGCTGGTGCGCGTATCCAGCACCACGGTGCAGGACGCGGCCTTCTACAAGCGGTTCTTCGATCGTCTGAATTCGTATCTGCCCAAGGTTACCGAGGCGGTGCCCGCGACTGCAGCTGCGGTGCCGCCATCGCCTGCGCATGCAATGCCAGTGGCACCGGCGGCCCCCATGCCTGCGGCGACTGCGGCCGCTCAGACGGGCGAGGCGACCAACACGCCCGCTGCCGCGCCGTCACCGGTTGCAGCACCGGGCGCTCAGCCCCCTGTCGCGCAGCCGCCGGTGGCACCGTTGCCGGTGGAAGCGCAAGACCCGTCACCGACGCCGGCCGAGGTGCCGCAAACCGAGCCGGCAACACAGCCGTGAGGACGTGATTCAGGCTCTGTGCCAAAGCCTGAATCGCTGGCCGCACGCTTCACGTTGCGTTCTCGACCAACTGGCGAAAGTGGAACCATGACTCGCCGAAGGGGCGAGATGGAGACAGACGATGAAGATGCGCAATTCCCTCGTGGGTATGTCCCTGATCGCGTTGATGGCGACGAGCACCTTGGCGCAGGCGCAGACGCGGTCGCATCAGCAGCGTTATACCGAAGCAGATGAAGGCCGCAAGTTCGGCGACGGGACGCGCGTGCGCTGCCGCAATGTCGAAGTGCAGAAGAACTCGACCGATCCCAATCGGATTGGCGGCACCGTCGCCGGCGCTGCCATCGGCGGACTGCTCGGCAATCAGGTCGGCGGCGGCAACGGCAAGAAGCTGGCCACCGTGGCTGGCGCGGTCGCCGGTGGTGCAGCGGGCCGCACCATCCAGGGCAATCGCCAGCAGACCAATGGCAATCGTCAGGTCGAGCGCGTCTGCGAACGTCGCTGAGAATGATGTATTGAATCCAGCGAGCCCCGGTCCTGCCGGGGCTTTCTACGTCTGAGGGTGCAGCGCCTTGCTGCCGATCCGCGTCACCGCAACTAGATGAGTGTTTTCCGCAGCTCCCGCAAGCGATTGCAGGCAGGACGCATGCGGCCTGCGTTCGCAGCCGCACCTGCGGCTGCACCGCATGGACGGCGTGGTCGCCTCGGCGTGCGCCTGTGCGCGGCCGCGTTGCTCGCCGCGCAGCTGCTGCAGTCCGCCTTGGCCACGCCGAGCGAGGCCGCGCGCAAGGCCCCGGTGGACTGCGTCGATGCCCTGTTGCGCCAGCTCGGTTGGGAGATCGGCAACGCTGCGGTGAGTGCGCCGGTGATCCAGCGCGGCAAGCCATGCACGCGCGCGTCGCTGGCGCAGGCGCGCGCGGCCGGCGATCTGCAGCTGACGCTGCCGGCCAGCTGGAACGCGCAACAACGCGCCGCCACGCTCGTGGCCTTGCTGGACGATACGGCGACCCAATGCGCGTACGCGTTCGAACTCGGTGCGGCCACGCGGCGCGCCGCCACACGGCTGCAGGACAACCCGGGCTACCGGTTTTCGGCGCTGCAACTGGGCTGGATCGGCTTCGGCTGGCGCGGCGCGGCGTCGCAGGGCTGGAGCGGCTTTCGCAGTTTCGGGCGCGGCTATCAACCGCGCGGCAGCAATGCGCAGGCGCTGGATGCGTTCTACCGCGGCCAGGTGCGTTCCGAATGCGGGGTGGGACGGCAGGTGGCCCAATTGGCCACGCAGCGCGAACTGTATGGCGATGCGGGATTCGATCAGGTGTTCAGCGCCGGCGAGTTGTCGATCGGCACCTTTTTGACCCTCCACGACACCGACAGCATCCTGCTGGGTGCGCATGCCGGCGACTTCTTCGCCGACGGCAAGGCGGTCAGGACCGCGCAGCTGGGGCGCCAGGCATTTGTCGGCGCGCCGGGGTTCATTGCGCATGTGTTCGACAAGGCGTACCTGGACGACATCCACAACCAGGCCGAGAACTTCGTAGTGGTGGATGTGAGCGACGCAGCCGCGCAGGCGCTGGCCCAGCACGGCGGCTTGGCGCATTACGACGCGCGCAACCGGCAGATCTGGGAGCTGGCCAGGGAGCTGCGCGGTCCGGGCAAGCGGCGCTTCGAGCGGCTGCTGTACGAGCGCGATGACGCGCTGCGTGCCACGCTCGACCCGCAGCAGCAGGTACGCCTGCAAACGCTGCAAGGCCTGCTGGATGACCCGTTCTACCAGGGCTTTCTGGTGTACGTGCATCCCAAGGGCATCAAGCCGATCGGGTACCACGTGGCGCGCCTGCTCGATCGCAACCCGCGCACGCCGTATGCCATCGACCTGACCTTGCACAACCTGCGCAGCACCCTGTACTGGCGCTGGATCGACTGGCAGCTGCAACAGTGCGGCGCCGGCACCGCCGCGGAACAATCCATTGAGAATTCCGCCACGCCGGCGTACGCCGGGCATGGCACCCTGCACTGATCAGATCATGAGGAGCGATTATGGAACTGGGTATGGTGGGTTTGGGCCGCATGGGCGCCAACATGGCCGAGCGCCTGGTGCACGGCGGACACCGCGTGCATGGCTACGATCCGGGCGAAAGCGCGCGTCGCAGTGCGCAGGCCAAGGGCATTGTCACCGCTGATGCGCTGGCCGCGCTGGTGTCCGCGCTGCCGAGCCCGCGCGTGGTGTGGTTGATGGTGCCGGCGGGCAAGATCGTCGACGACACCCTGGCGCAGTTGCTGCCGCTGTTGCAGCCTGGCGACATCGTCATTGACGGCGGCAATTCGTACTACAAGGATTCGCAACGCCGCGCCGCGTTGTTGCAGGCCAGCGGTATCGCCTTTGTCGACTGCGGCACCAGTGGCGGCGTCTGGGGCCTGCAGGAAGGCTATAGCCTGATGGTGGGCGGCGACGAAGCGGCGGTGACCACGCTGCATCCAGTGCTGGCCACGCTGGCGCCGGCCGCGGACAAGGGCTGGGGCCGGGTCGGTCCGAGCGGCGCCGGCCACTTCACCAAGATGGTCCACAACGGCATCGAGTACGGAATGATGCAGGCCTATGCGGAGGGCTTCGCGCTGATGCAGCACAAGACCGACTTTGCGCTGGACCTGCACCAGGTCGCCGAGATCTGGCGCGACGGCAGCGTGGTGCGTTCGTGGTTGCTGGATCTCACCGCCGATGCGCTGGCGCACAATCCGACCATGGCGGGTATCGCACCGTTCGTGGCCGATTCGGGCGAAGGCCGCTGGACGGTGGCCGAGGCGATCGACCTGGAAGTGTCGGCGCCGATCATCACCTTGTCGCTGATGGAGCGCCTGCGCTCGCGCGACAAGGATTCGTTCACCGACAAGCTGCTGGCCGCAATGCGCAACCAGTTCGGTGGTCATGCGGTCAAGACCACCACGGAAGCCGCGCCGACGATCGGCAGCAAGGACGTCTGAGCGATCGCGCCGACGCCTGCGCGCCTGCATGGCGCGCAGTGCAGGTCTGTTCCATCGCGTCTGTGTCTGGCGACTGCCGGCGTGCCCGCTGACTGAGTGCAGTGCGCATTGATGCGGTGCCCGCACGTGGCACCGCAGGACGCGAGCGCGTCATTGCCGATGCCGAATATCGGCTGGGCGCCTGCACCGGCGCCCGGCCGTGCATCAGCCGCGCGAAGCCGCGCTTGCGCCTTCCAGCCATTGCACCTGGCCCGAGGCGGCACTGCGTTGCGCCAGCTCCAGCAGCTCCATCACCTGCACCGCGTCGGCGCCACTGACCGGCGCCGGGCCGGTGCATGCCAGGGCATCGCGGAAGGCGGCGTAGCACTGCCGGTAGTCGCCCGGCGTGGTGTCGGGTTGATGGGTGTGCACGCGGCCTTCGTCGTCCACGCGCGTCAGCGTGCCCGGGAGTGGGTCCACCCCCCAACCGGCGGTTCCGGGGCGGCGTCCGGCGCGTAGCTGGTCTTCCTGCGTATCCAGCCCGTGCTTGAGATAGCTGCCACGGGTGCCGTGCACGGCAAAGCGCAGGCCACTGTCGGCCACCAGCGAGCCGGCATGCAGGATCACGCGCAGCCGCGGATACCGCAGGGTGACGTGGAAGTAGTCGTCGCTGCGCGCCTGGTTGCGTTGACGCTGCAGATCCGCACCGATCGCCTGCGGCGTACCGAACAACTGCAGCGCCTGATCGAGCAGATGCGGCCCCAGGTCGTACCAGAGACCGGCGCCGGGGATGTCGCTCTCGCGCCAGCGGTCGCGCACCTGCGGCCGGAAGCGGTCGAAGTGCGAATGGAATTCCACCACCTCGCCCAACTGGCCTTCGTCGATCAGCCGGCGCACGGTCAGGAAGTCCGCATCCCAGCGCCGGTTCTGGAACACGCTGACGATGCGCCCGGCCCCTGCGGCAGCAGCCACCACCGCGCGCGCCTGCGCGGCGTCCAGCGCGAAGGGCTTGTCGACCAGCACATGCTTGCCGGCCGCCAGGGCCTGCAACGCGAACGGCGCATGGGTCTGGTTGGGAGTGGCCAGCACCACCGCATCCAGCGCGGGATCGGCCAGTGCCGTTTCCAGATCGGCAAGCACGGCGACCTCGGGAAAGTCGGCCTGTGCCTGCTGCGGCTTGGACGACACCACGCTGTGCAGTGTCAGGCCCGGAGTGCTGGCGATCAGCGGGGCATGGAAGGTGCGGCCGACATAGCCATAGCCGACGACGGCCAGATTGAACGGTTTAGGCATTGAAAACGGTTCATCGCAACGACGGAAGAGGCCTGCATGGTATTGCACACACCCGTGTGCGCCGGGTTCACAACCCCTGCATCCGGCAGTCACGTGTGCACGACGAGCGCCACTGCAGACTCCAGCCACATTCAACAGGAGGGACTATCCGATGAAGAACATCACACAGGTACGTAAGCTGCTGGCCGTGGCGCTGTCGCTGGGTCTGGCGTTGGGCGCCTCGCAGGCATTTGCCGCGCCGCAGGAACACGCCGACCACAAGGACCATGCCGCCGGCATGAACGAGTCCAAGAAGCCGGTCACCGACACCTGGATCACCACCAAGGTGAAGGCCGACCTGCTGGCGACCGACAATGTGTCGGGTACCGACGTCAAGGTCGAGACCAAGAACGGCATCGTCACCCTGACCGGCACGGTTGCGACCAAGGCCGAGCACGACAAGGCCGTGGCAGTTGCCAAGGGCATCGAAGGCGTCAAGAGCGTCAAGTCCACTGGTCTGAAGGTGGTCGCTGCAAAGATGTAATTGCAGCGGTAGTGAATGCCGGGCCAGCCGAGGCGAGGCGGCTGATCCGAGCACGAGGCGCACTCCCAGGAGTGCGCCTTTTTGTTGTCTGCGCCCGACGCAGGCAGGCCGACGGGCGGCGGGGCGCTCGCGCCATTTTCACGTTTACTGCACTTATCATATGCCCATTCAGCTATGTCGCCATCGGAGCGACCAGGCTGAATCGTTAATCTCATCTCTGGCCTGATCGGACACAATACCGACTTGCCTTCGGGGCCCTGGCAGCGAGCGGACACAGACCTAGCAATGCAGACAACGGTCCAAGCAGACAAATGGGATCGCTGGCGCCTGCCGTTACTGGCGGTTGCCGTGTTCCTGATTGTGGTGGTGCCGTCGTTGCTGCTGCAGCAGATGGCGCACAACGCCAACCAGGCCGCAGTGTGGGTCTCGCATAGCCAGGACGTGCAGGAGACCGCCCAGCGTCTGGAAGCGGCGATGCGCGACACCGAATCGGCGGCCTTGATGCGCTCGCATGGCGTGCAGCGCCCGGCCCTGCTGGAACGCATGCGGCGCGGCCGGCGCGAGTCAATGGACGCGGTGCAGCGGTTGATCGTGCTGACCAAGGACAACCCCGCGCAACAGGTGCGGATGGGGCGTATCCAGAGCACCATCGAGCGGCGCCTGTTGCTGGCCGAGCGGGTTGCGGTGACCACCGACCCGGAGCAGATCCGCGCGCTGATCAACGACATGACCCTGAACAACCCGATCCGCGTGCTGATCGACGAGTTGCAGGAGGCCGAGGGCAAGCTGCTGGAGTTGCGCAACGTGCGTGCCGAGACCGAGCGGGCGCATTACGCGGTGTTGAGCTGGGCCACGCTGGTGGTGCAGCTGCTGCTGCTGGGCACGGTGACCTGGTTGCTGCAGCGGCAGATCCGTCGCCGCCTGGCGGCCGAGCAGGAATACCTGCGCGCCAACGGCCGCGCGTCGTCGGTGTTGCAGACCGTGCGCGAGCCGATCGTGCTGCTGGACTCCAGTCAGCGCATCCTGCTGCACAACCCGGCGTTTGCCGAGCTGTACGGGCTGGAGGAGCGCGGCAACGAATCGATGGCGCTGGACGACGTGGGCGAGGGCGTGTGGCGCGATGCGCAGATCCATCAGCGGCTGGCCGACGTGCTGCTGCGCGGCCGCGAGTTGTGGGATTACGAACACGAGCAGCGCGCCGCCGATGGCGTGCTGCGCACCATGCTGATCAACGCGCGGCGCATGCCGCTGCCGGACACCAGCGATGAAGACGTGGTACTGATGACGGTCAGCGACATCAGCCTGCAGAAGGCCTCGCAGCTGCGCATCCAGGAGCTCAACCGGCAGATGGAAGGCAAGGTGGAGCAGGTGTCGGAGGTCAACCGCGAGCTGGAAGCCTTCAGCTATTCGGTCTCGCACGATCTGCGCGCGCCGCTGCGCCATGTGGCTGGATTCTCCGACAAGCTGGCGCGCCATCTGGGCGATGCGGCGGACGAGAAATCGCGTCACTACATGGAAGTGATCAGCAGCTCGGCGCGGCGCATGGCCTCGTTGATCGACGATCTGCTGGTGTACTCGCGCCTGGGCCGCAGCGCGCTGCGGCTGCAGGCGGTGGACATGCAGTCGCTGGTGTCGGAAACGCGCGCGATCCTGGATTCCAACGTGCAGAGCGAGAACACCGGCCACCGGGTGGACTGGCATATCGCGCCGTTGCCGGTGCTGGTGGCCGACGAAAACATGATGCGCCAGCTGTGGATGAACCTGCTTGGCAACGCGGTGAAATACAGCGCCAAGCGCACGGTGGCCAGGATCGAGGTCACCTACACGCCGATGGCCGACGGCGGCCATCAGTTCAGCGTGCGCGACAACGGCGCCGGCTTCGACATGGAATACAGCGCCAAGTTGTTCGGTGTGTTCCAGCGCCTGCACAAGGCCAGCGAATACGCCGGCACCGGCATCGGCCTGGCCAGCGTGCGGCGCGTGCTGACGCGTCACGGCGGCCGGATCTGGGCCGAGGGCGCGGTCGATGAAGGCGCCACGTTCTATTTCGTGCTTCCCCCTGCGCTTGAAGCGCCCAACCAAGAGTTCACTGTATGACCGCCATCCGTACCATTCTTCTGGCAGAAGACAGCCCGGCCGATGCGGAAATGGCCGTCGATGCCTTGCGCGAAGCCCGCCTGGCCAATCCCATCGTGCACGTCGAGGACGGCGTGGAAACCATGGACTATCTGCTGCGCCGGGGCATCTTCGCCGATCGCGAGGAAGGCCTGCCGGCCGTGTTGCTGCTGGACATCAAGATGCCGCGCCTGGACGGGCTGGAAGTGCTCAAGCAGATCCGCAGCGAGGAGACGCTCAAGCGCCTGCCGGTGGTGATCCTGTCATCCTCACGCGAAGAGAGCGACCTGGCCCGCAGCTGGGACCTGGGCGTCAATGCCTACGTGGTCAAGCCGGTGGACGTGGATCAGTTCTTCAACGCAGTCAAGACGCTCGGCACCTTCTGGGCGGTCATCAATCAGGCACCGGAGCTGGACTGACCCATGCTGCATGAGGGGGGCAAACTGGAGCAGCTGAAGATCCTTCTGGTGGAAGATTCACCGGAAGACGCCGAGCTGTTGTCCGACCAGCTGCTCGATGCCGGGCTGGATGCGGCATTCGAGCGCGTGGACAGCGAGCCGTCGCTGCGCGCTGCGCTGGATGCATTCCAGCCGGACATCGTGCTGTCGGACCTGAGCATGCCCGGTTTTTCCGGCCATCAGGCACTGCGCCTGGTGCGCCAGAACGGCGCCACGCCCTTCATTTTCGTCTCCGGCACCATGGGCGAGGAGACTGCGGTCAAGGCGCTGCAGGATGGCGCCAACGACTACATCATCAAGCACAACCCGACCCGCCTGCCGAGCGCGGTGATCCGTGCGATCCGCGAGGCGCGCGCCGACCTGGAACGCCAGCGCGTGGAAAGCGAGCTGATGCGCGCGCAGCGGCTGGAAAGCCTGGCGATGCTGGCGGCCGGCTTGAGCCACGACCTGCGCAATATCCTGCAGCCGTTGCTGATCGTGCCCGACCTGCTGGCCGGACGCACCGATGATCCGCAGCTGCGCCAGCTGGCCAACGTGGTGGCCGAATGCGGCCGGCGCGGGCACGAGATGGCCGAGTCGATGCTCTCGTTCGTGCGTGGCTCCAACAAGCCGCGCGAGCAGGTGTCGATCGCCAGCCTGTTCCAGGCGGTGCAGATGTTGCTCAAGAGCAGCCTGCCCGACGGCGTGCGCCTGCAGATGGACACGATCCCGCTGGATCTGACCATCGAGGCCAACTACACCGAGTTGCAGCAGTGCCTGCTCAATCTGGGCTTGAACGCGATCCAGGCGATGCCCGGTGGCGGGATGTTGACCCTGTCGGCCGATCGCCACGATGGCACGCGGGTACGCATGAGCGTGGCCGATACCGGGGTGGGCATGAGCGATGACACCCGCGCGCGCCTGTTCAGTCCCTTCTTCACCACCAAGGCCGATGGCACCGGCCTGGGGCTGATTTCCTGCAAGCGCATCGTGGAAAGCTACGGCGGCAGCATCGTGGTCGACAGCCGCCTGGGCGAGGGCACGCGCTTTGACATGATCGTGCCGATGCGTGCGGCCGCGGTGACGGTTGCCGACACCGAGCCGCCGCTGGCATTGGGGCATGGGCAGCGCGTGCTGCTGGTGGATGGCGAGGCCACGCGCCTGTCGCTGCTGGGCAATGCCTTGTCCAGCCAGGGCTACCAACCGCAGCTGGCCAGCGATGGCGCAGCGGCGCTGCAGCTGGTGCAGCAGCACGCGATGCCGGACCTGGTGATCATCGACAGCGACATCATCCAGCTGTCGGCGGTGAGCGTATTGTTGAGCATGCAGGAGCTGGGCTATCACGGCCCGGCGATCGTGCTCGAAGATGTCGGCGCGCCGCTGCAACGTTCGTACTTTCCGCCGGATATCCCGGTGCATGTGCTGCGCAAACCGCTGGAGATGCGCCGGGTGTTCCGCGCTGTGGCGCACGCGCTCGAAGTGGCCTGAGGCCAGGGTTTGGCGCGTTGCGGGCGGGCATGGGCGCATGCGGCACGATGGCAACAGTTGACGCTGATGCGGGCTGCATGCGCGAATAACGCATGACCACCGTGCTTCTCAGCCTCGGCAGCAATGTCCAGCCGACCCACTACCTGCGCCTGGCCGTCGACGCCTTGCGCGCGCGCTTCGGCCCACTTGCCATCTCCCCGGCGTATCGCACGCCGGCGGTGGGCTTCGACGGGCCGGACTTCATCAACAACGCCGTGGCGCTGGACACGGACATGGACCTGCCGGCGCTGGACCAGTGGCTGCATGCGCTGGAAGATGTGAACGGCCGCGATCGCAGCGGCCCGCGTTTCAGCGACCGCACCCTGGATGTGGACGTGGTGTTCTTCGGCGATTGCATCGTCCAAGGCCCCGGACATCTGCGCATCCCGCGGCCCGAGCTCAAGCATGCCTTCGTGTTGAAGCCGCTGGCCGATATCGCGCCGGACTTCGTCGACCCGCTGAGCGGGCAGACCCTGGCCGCGCTGTGGCAGGCGCATCCGCAGCACGGCGTCGCGTTCACGACGGTGCAGCTGGATCCGGCCCCGGCGCTGGATGTGGCGCGCTAGCGTCGTTGCAGCTCAACTGAGCTGACGGCCGCCATCCACATGCAGGGTGTGGCCGGTGACGAAGCCGGCATCGTCCAGCAGCCAGCGCACCGCCTCGGCGATTTCCTCGGGCGTGCCGATGCGCGCCAGCGGCGTGCGCGCCAGCAGCGCCTGCCTGGCGTCTGCAGACTTGCCTTGCTCCGGCCACAGGATCGCACCGGGCGCGACCGCGTTGACGCGCACCTCTGGGGCCAGCTCCAGCGCGAGCGAGCGGGTGAGCATCTCCAGCGCGCTTTTGGACGCGCCATACAGCGGATGGTTGCGCATCGGCTGCTGCGCATGCAGGTCGGTGAGGTTGACGATGGCGCCGCGGTGCTGGCGCAGCTGCGCGGCGGCCGCCTGGGCGATGAAGAACGGCGCGCGTGCGTTGACGGCGAACAACTCGTCCCATTGCGCCGCCGTCGCTGCGCCAAGCGCGGTGGGATAGAACGCGGAGGCATTGTTGACCACGCCATCCAGGCGGCCGAACGCGGCGATGCAGTCGGCAACCAGCTGCGCCGGCGCCTCCGGCAAGCGCAGGTCGGCGTGCAGGGCCTGCGCACTGCCGGCGCGCTGCGCGCAAAGCTCCGCCACACGCGCGCCGAGCGCCTCGCCGGAGCGGTGCGCATGCAGGGCAACGCGGTAGCCGGCCGCATGCAGCGTGGTGGCGATCTGCGCGCCGATACGGCGACCTGCACCGGTGATCAACACCACCTTGGAACTGTCTGTCATGGCGTACTCGCTCGGCGTTGCAAAGGGCTCGGCTATCCTGTGCATTGTCCCCGCAACCGGTGCCCGCATGCACGCCGACCTTCCTATTCCCGATCCGGACGCCCTGGCGCACAGCGAGCAGCTGGCTGCGCATCTGCGCGCCGAGATTGCCGCCGCCGGTGGTGCGATTCCGTTTTCGCGTTTCATGGAGCTGGCGTTGTATGCGCCGGGCTTGGGCTATTACAGCGCCGGCTCCAGCAAGTTCGGCGAGGCCGGCGATTTCGTCACCGCGCCGGAGCTGGGACCCTTGTTCGCGGCCACCGTGTCCGGTGCGCTGGCGCCGGTGCTGCAGCAGCTCGGGCCGCAGGCGCGCGTGCTGGAAGTGGGCGGCGGCAGCGGCGCATTCGCCGAAGTCACGCTCAAGCGCCTGCTCGAGCTGGATGCGCTACCGGAGCGTTACGCAATCCTGGAGCCCAGCGCCGACCTGCGCGAGCGTCAGCGTGAGCGGCTGGGACGCAGCCTTATCCCGCCGGTGTTCGACCTGGTCGAATGGCTGGACGGTCCGTTCCCGGACGATTGGGATGGGGTGCTGTTCGCCAACGAGGTGATCGACGCATTGCCCACGCCACGCTTCACGCTGCGCGACGGCGAGGTGTATGAGGAAACCGTGGTGCTGGATGCGCAGCAGCAGTTCGCGCGCGGCGAGCAGCCGGCCGACGCATTGCTGGGCGCGGCGGTACGGCACCTGGAACGCTATCTGGGGCAGCCCTTCGCCGATGGCTATCGCTCCGAGTTGCTGCCGCAGTTGCCATACTGGATCCAGGCCGTGGCCGGCGGGTTGAAGCGCGGTGCGATGCTGTTCGTCGACTACGGTTACCCGCGTGGCGAGTTCTATCGTGCACAGCGCGAAGACGGCACCTTGCGCGCGTTCTATCGCCATCGCATGCATGAGGATCTGTATCGCTGGCCGGGCCTGCAGGATCTGACCGCGTCGGTGGACTTCACCGCGTTGGCCGAGGCTGGCACCGGGGCCGGTTTCGAGTTGGCTGGCTACTGCACTCAAGCCAGCTTCCTGCTCGGCAACGGCCTGGATGCGTTGCTGGCACAGGCCGATACGCGCACCGATGAAGTAGGGCGCATGCGCTTGCGCGAACAGATCAAGCGGCTGACCTTACCCAGCGAAATGGGCGAGCGCTTCCAGGTGATGGGGTTTGCGCGCGATGTCGATTTTGCGCCGGCATTTCTGGCGGGCGATCTCACATGGCGGTTGTAAGCCCGGCGCTGCGGCCGTTCCATCGACCACGGTTGTGGGTAGGCCTGTGGATTGCCGCAATCCTGGTGGTGATTGCAGTGTGCATGGGGCCGCCGCCGGAGTTTCCGGAACTGCCTTCCAACAGCGACAAGGGCGAGCACTTCTTGACGTTCGCGTTGTTGTGCTGGGGGGCGGTGCAGCTGTTCGCCACCCGGCGCGCGCTGTTGTCTGCGGCATTCGGATTGGTGCTGCTGGGGATCGGCATCGAGATCGCGCAAGGGGCACTGACCACCAACCGCAGCGCGGATCCTTATGATGCGTTGGCCGATACGCTGGGCATCCTCGCCGGCTTGTGCCTGGCGTGGACGCCGCTGCGGTGGGTGATGCTACGGATGGACAAGCGCATGTTCGGGCGGCGCGGATAGGTCTCGTGCAGATCGGTTGATTCGTGGTTTTTCTGCAGGATCCTTGCCGGCCCACCATCGCGGGACACGCTGCAAGGAGGAGTGGCCGATCGACGGCTCTGCGGATAGATCAGCTGTAGAGCGGGTGATGTGCCGTTTTTCTGCAGGGCCCTTGCCCGCCCACCATCGCAGGACACGCCGCAAGTACGTCCATGTAGGCTCTTACGCGGCATCCATGCCGCGTAAGGTCCCGCGACGGTGAGCGGGCAAGGACCTGTGGAGATGGTCGGTGCGCATGTAAGAGCAGTGCTGGATGTGTGCCTTGTTCGATCTTGAGGCATCGGCTCCGCGTCTGATGTACGCCGCACCACAGGCAGCTTTTCAGATGAGGGCCGACCAACTGTCTGGTGCGGTGCCCTCGCCGGTTGCGGGACCGTGTGGGGGCATGGATGCCGCCACCGAGCCCCCAGGGACGGGTTCACGGCGTGTCCCGCAAGTGGTGAGGGCGCCGCGCCCTCGACTCACCGTGCTTTTGATTCAAACATCCGATCGCGACTGAAGAACCATGCCGTTGCAGATCTCGGCTGCGTTGTACGTCGTGTATCTGAGTGGATCTGCATGGGGATAATCCGGTTGCATCACGATCATCGACGACCGGGCGATTACGTACGTCTGTGGCGCAGCTCTCAGCCGGGCAGGCGGACTGCACGCTCGCGCAGCCACTTGGTCGCGACCCACTTTTCGCCGGCCAGTACCGGCGCGCCGGCGTGCAGGCTGCGTGTCATCGGATGCGGGCGGTCGTAGCTGAAGAACACCGCGTTGCCCTTGACGGCGGCCACGTCCAGATGCGCATCGGGAAAGCGCGTGGCGCCGCCGCGTTCCGGCGTGTTGAGATACATCACCAACGATGCGACGCGCTGACCGCCGGCCTGCAGCAACACCGGTGTGCCTGCGGCAGCAGGGTCGAAGTAATCGTAGTGCGGCTGATATTCGGCGCCGGTGGCATAGCGCAAGACTTGCAGTCCTTCGCCGTGGTCGACCGGCCAGTCGAGCAGGCGTGCGATGCGTGCTTCGACGCGTTGGCATAGCGCGTCCTGCCCCAGCTGCAGGCACATGCTGTGGCTGGTGCGCGCGGCATGCACGATCTGCGCGCCGTTGTCGTTGTCCACGGTGCGCGAACGCACCAGGCGTGGCTGCGCCAGCGCAATCAATGCATCGCATTCGGCATCGGACAGAAAATCGCCCAGCACCACCACGCGCGGCAGCAACAGGCTGACCAGCACGCGTACCTGGCGATCGCCCAGGTCCAGCAGCGAGGCATCGTTGTCCTGCAGCAGCGCTGGCACGCGTACCGGCACCGGCAGGCCATGCGTCTGCGCGTGGTGCTGGATGTGGTTACGCAGCAGGGCTTCGACTGCGTCGATGGCGTCCTGTTCGCTCCAGCCTTGATCCAGGAGCGGCTGCAGCGCCTGTTCGGGCGGCTGGCCGGCCATTGCCTGCGCAATGATCCAGTCGCCCAGGGCGGCGGGGATGGTGGTCGAGGTCATCCCGCTACAGTGCATGTCACTGTGTGGCAGGCATATGTCAATTGTGTCGTGGTAAGACAAATGACACAGACACCCCCTATAAAAGTGACGGGGATCTAGAACGTGCTCGCCACTGCAGTGGGCGGAACGCAGCCAATTCTTGACGACTCCTCTTCATACCGGACCTTTTTTGACCTGGAGATCAGCCGCATGTCCGTTCGCAATAGCAGCAAGACACTTCTCATGACGTTTGGTACCGCGCTGGCGTTGTCGGCCTGCGGTGGTGGTGCAGATCGTGTCGCCTCGCCCGGCGAGGGCGCATTTCCGCCGGCACCGACGCCGGCTCCCGCACCGACTCCGGCGCCCACGCCGGCACCGACGCCGGCTCCCGCACCGACCGGCCCGGCCGCCGATTGCCCGACCGGTTTTTCCAATGTCGGCACCATCGCCAACAACACGCTGCGCGCCTGCCAGCTGCCGGACACCATCAACGGCAATCTGGTGGTGCCGGCACGTGCGGGCACGGCGTATTCGATCAGCGGACGCGTCAACGTGGGCACCGACCGCGGCGGCAATGCCATCGCTCCGGCCGCCGGCAGCACGCAGGGCATCCTGACCATCGAACCGGGCGTGACCTTGTTCGGTTCGGCCGGTAGCGACTACATCGTGGTCAACCGCGGTTCGCAGATCTTTGCCGAAGGCAGCGCCACTGCCCCGATCGTGTTCACTGCACGCCAGGCCCTGGAGGGCCAGGTCAGCGCCAACACCATCGGCTTGTGGGGCGGCATCGTGGTGCTGGGCCGCGCGGCCATCAACAACTGCCCGGGCACCACGGTCTCCGGCACGCCGGAATGTCAGGCGCAGGTGGAAGGCACCAACGCCTTCTACGGCGGTAACAGCGCCACCGACAACAGCGGTTCCCTGCGCTACCTGCGGGTGATGTATTCGGGGTTCGAAATTTCGCCCAACAACGAGCTGCAGGGCATCACCCTGGCCGGCGTGGGCAGCGGCACGCGCCTGGATCATGTGCAGATCCACAATAGCTCCGACGACGGGATCGAATGGTTCGGTGGCACCGTCAATGGCAGCCACATCGTGATCACCGGCGCCGACGACGATTCGCTGGATACCGATGCCGGCTGGAGCGGCGCCCTGCAGTTCGGCATCGTGGTGCAGCGCGCCGGCGGTGGCGACCGCATGAACGAGTGGAGCAGCCTGCGTCGCCAGCCGTATTCGCGTCCGAAGGTGGCCAACTTCACCTACGTGGGCAATGCGCGTGCCGGTGCGGCGATCATGCTCAACCAGGGCACGCAGGCCGCGTTCTACAACTCGGTCGTCACGCGTCCGGCCGGTGGCACCGGTGATGGCCTGGTGTGCTTCAACTTGGCCGATACCGACACGCTCGGGACCTTCAACTCGGTGTTCTTCGCCTGCCCGACCGCCTTCGGCAGCGATGCGCGTGCGGCCACCCAGTTCGCGGCCGGCACCAACAATGTCGCCAATGGCGTATCCACGTTGCAGAACACCTTCGTCAATGGCGCCAACGAAAGCGCCGTGCCGGCCTTCCAGGGCTTGAACGGGGTGAGCAGCTTCTTCCAGCAGGTGAACTACATCGGTGGCGTGCGCGATGCCAACGACACCTGGTGGCAGGGCTGGACCTGCGGCCTGACCGCCGATCGTCCCTGCTGAGGCACAGCATCGCCAGGCAGCCCACGCGGCTGCCTTGTGATGCGTCCAGCTTCATCTTTCAGTTGCCAGGGCTCCCACGATGCGAACCTCCGCTGTCGCCCGTCTCTCGCGGACGGGCCTGTCTCTTTCCATTTCCACCTTGCTGTTTTCCGGTGCTGCGCTGGCGCAGTCGACCAGCACCGATGCCGGCTCCACCACTGGCACCAGCAGCACCACCAGTGCGCCCAAGCAACTCGACCAGGTCGTGGTGCGTGGCGAATACATTCCCGAACCGATGCTGCAGACCTCGGAGGTGGCCTCGTTCGTCACCCGCGAGGACATGGAGCGCACCGGCGACAGCAGCGCGGCGGTGGCGCTGACGCGTGTCACCGGCCTGAGCCTGTCGCGCGGCAAGTATGTGTATGTGCGCGGCCTGGGCGAGCGTTATTCCTCGGCGTTGTTCAATGGTTCGCCGTTGCCCAGCCCCGAGCCGATGCAGCGGGTGGTGCCGCTGGACCTGTTTCCCAGCGATGTGCTGGACAGCGTGACCGTGCAGAAAACCTATTCGGCCGATTATCCGGGCGAATTCGGCGGCGGCGTGATCGATCTGCAATCGATGGCGGTGCCGGACAAGCCGTTCCTGTCACTGACCGTGGGCGGCGGCGTCAACAGTGTCAGCACCGGCGAAAAAGGCCTGACCTACTACGGCTCCGGCGATGACGAGTGGGGCTATGACGATGGCACCCGCAAGCAGCCCGGCGCGTTGCGCGATGCGATCCAGAGCGGCCGGCGCGTGGACCTGGGCAGTTTCTCGCGCGAGGACATCCGTAGCATCGGCCGTAGCTTGAACAACGCCAACCTGTACGTGCTGCAGGAAAAGGACAGCATCGCCCCGGACGTCAATGTCGGCGGCAGCGCCGGTTACAGCATGGACGTGGGCGAGGCCAAGCTGGGCATCATCGCGGTGGCCAGCTACGACAACGAGTGGCGCACGCGCACCGGCAAGCAGCAGGATGGCATCTTTGTCGGCGATACGGTCGAGTTCAATTCCAACTACGACTTCGCCACCACCCGCAACAACGTGCGCACCAACGGCATGCTGGGCCTGGGCTGGGAGTACGGCAGCCACACCATCGGCTGGACCACCTTGTATGTGCACGATGCGTTGAAGGTCGCGCGCAGCCGCGCCGGCCGCGACGAACTGGCCGGTTTCGATGTGCGCGACGACAACACCGAGTGGTACGAGCGCCAGCTGATCAACAACCAGCTACGCGGCACGCACGCGTTCGGCGAGTACGACGACTTGAAGATTGAATGGCGCGCAGCGGTGGCCAACGCCAGCCGCGATGTGCCGTACGAAACCGGCATTCGCTACGAGCTGCTGGATGGCTACTGGGCGCACGATGCCTCGCGCGTGCAGAACTACACCCGCTTCAGCAAGGTCGACGACACCGTGGCCAGCGGCGGGGTGGACGTGACCTGGCGTTTGCCGATCGAGCACGATGTCACCATCAAGGGCGGTCTGGCCTATCTGGACAACGACCGCAGCGCGTGGAGCCGCGAGTTCCGCTTCCTGGCGCTGGATGGCCCGCTGCCGTTCTACAACCAGTTCCAGCGTGTGGATTACCTGATCTCCGATTACAACCTCAGCAACGATCTGCTGCGCCTGCGCGAGACCACCGGCAGCTTTGGTGCGGCCGCGTACGATGCGACCCTGAAGGTCAAGGCGGCGTATCTGCAGATGGAGGGCGAGATCGTGCCGACCCTGCGCGCCACCGTCGGCGTGCGTTACGAGGACGCCACGCAGGCGGTGCATCCGTACGACATCTTCACCGGCGCGCGCCAGGACAGCGTGGCACCGCTGGAAAACAGCTACGCGCTGCCATCGGCCACGGTGACCTGGAATTTTGCCGAGAACCAGCAGCTGCGCTTTGGTGCGTCCAAGACCATTGCCCGCCCGCAGTTCCGCGAGATGGCGCCGCAGCAGTATCTGGACCCGGATATCGACCGCCAGTTCTTCGGCAACCCGTTCCTGGTCGATAGCGAGCTGGTCAACCTGGATGCGCGGTACGAGTGGTTCTTCGAGCCGGGCGAGTATTTCACCGTCGGCGCGTTCTACAAGAGCATCGACAAGCCGATCGAAGCCATCGTCAACGATGCACCCGGCGGCGGCATCGTGCAGAGCTTCATCAATGCACCCGAGGCCACCTTGTACGGCATCGAGCTGGAGGCCAAGAAGTATCTGGACCTGCCGATCGGGGCCGACTGGTGGGGCGACAAGCGGGTGTTCGTGTCCGGCAACTACACGCGCACCAAGTCGGAGGTGAGTGCCAGCGATGGCGACACCGTGCAGCCGTTCGGCTTCACCGCACCGGTGCAGGCGACCTTGTTCATCCGCGATGGCTCGGCCTTGCAGGGGCAGTCCGATGACATCGCCAACCTGCAGATCGGTGTGGAAAGCGAGAGCACCCACAGCCAGGCCACCTTGATTGCCAACTATGTCGGCGAGCGGGTGTCCGCGCGTGGTCGGCCGGGGCAACCGGATTACATCGACAAGCCCGGCACCTCGCTGGATCTGGTGATCAAGAAGGGCCTGGTATGGTCGGGCAATACGCTGTCGTTGAACTTCGCCGCACGCAACCTGCTCAAGACCAAGTACCAGGAATATCAGAGCCTGGGCAGCAATCGGGTGGACCTGTACGAGTACCAGCCCGGCGTGACGTATGACCTGAGTGTGACAGCGCGCTTCTGATCCGACGCCCGCTGCCGGTATCGCAAACGCCCGCCCTGCCTCGCATGGCGGGCGTTTGCATCTGGGTCCGTGTCACCGTATGTCGGCCTGTGTCATCACTTTCTTCGAACTGACACATTGCGGCCGCATTCTGTCATCCGACCGCAATCCTGAGACGGATGTCCGCTTTGCAGCGCGTTTTGCCCTCCTTGAAACCCCTGATGTCGGCGCGTGGCCGCAGCGCACTGGCCTGCGTGCTGCTCGCGTTGCTGGCGCTGCAATGCGCGCGCGTGTTGTGGGTGGTGATCACCCCGATCGGGCCGCTCGGCACCGCCCAGGTCGCCACGCCTGCACAGGCGGAGCTGCCCGCACTGCGCCGCGATGTATTCCATCGCAGCGTTCCGGAGGCCAGCAGCGACGGCATCGTGTTGCATGGTGTCCGCACAGGCGGCACGCAAGCGGCCGCGTTCCTGAGCAGTGGCGATGGCCGACAAGGCGCGTATCGCATTGGCGATGGCGTGGCGCCTGGCGTGACGGTGCAGGCGATCGCGAGCGATCACGTGCTGCTGCGTACCGGTGGTGGCGTGCGACGTCTGGCCTTGGTGGAATCCACAGCGTCGTCGGCACCCCCCTCGCCAGCAACGAGCGCGGCAGCAGCCACCAGCGCCGCACCTGCGGTGATGTCGAATGTCGGCGCAGCGGCTGGCGCAGCCACGGCAATGGCTGTCGACCCGCAACAACTGCTCACCACCGCCGGCCTGCGTGCAAGCGAAGACGGCAGCGGGTTCACCGTGATGCCGCGCGGCGATGGCGCATTGCTGCGCCAGGCCGGCCTGGCCCCAGGCGATGTGCTCACCCAGCTCAATGGCCGCGCGCTCGATGCCGAACACCTGCGCGAGCTGCAGGACGAACTGCGCGATGGCCAGGCGGCCACGCTGACCTACCGCCGCGATGGCCAGACCCACACCATGACCTTGAAGCGCCCGCAATGACTGCTGCCCGCCCCGCATGGCTGCTTTCGGCCACCTTGTTGCTCGCACTGCCGGCGGTGCCGATGGTGTCGCTGCATGCCGCCGACGCACCGGCCGTGCGCCTGCAGGACGTGGACCTGCGTGCCTTCATCCAGGACGTGTCGCGTGCCACCGGCATCACCTTCATCGTGGACACGCGCGTGCAGGGCACGGTCAACGTAGCGCGCGCGCAGGCGATGTCGGAACAGGACCTGCTCGGCATGCTGCTGGCGGTCTTGCGTGCCAATGGCTTGATCGCGGTGTCCAGCGGGCCGTCGACCTATCGCATCATTCCCGACGATACCGCTGCGCAGCAGCCCGCCAGCGCCGCCAACGGCAACCTGGGGTTCGCCACGCAGGTGTTCACCCTGCAACGCGTGGACGCGCGCAGCGCTGCGGAGATTCTCAAGCCGCTGATCGGCCGTGGTGGCGTGATCATGGCGATGCCGCAAGGCAACAGCCTGCTGATTGCCGACTACGCCGACAACCTGCGCCGTGTGCGTGGCCTGGTCGCGCAGATCGACACCGACCGCGCGGCAATCGACACGGTGAGCTTGCGCAATAGTTCCGCGCAGGAACTGGCGCGCACGCTGACCTCGCTGTTCGGGCAGGCCGGCGAACGCAGCAACGTGCTGTCGGTGTTGCCGGTGGACAGCAGCAACTCGCTGATCGTGCGTGGCGACCCGGCACTGGTGCAGCGCGTGGTGCGCACTGCGGTGGATCTGGATGGGCGCGCCGAACGTCGCGGCGATGTCAGCGTGGTGCGGCTGCAACACGCCAGCGCCGAGCAATTGCTGCCGGTGTTGCAGCAACTGGTCGGGCAGAGCCCGGGCAACGAGGCGCAGCCCGGGCAGGACACGCGCTCCAGCGCGGTGGATGTGGCCGCCGCTGCTGCGGGCGCCGCGCAGACGCAGGTGATCACACCGGCCGCCGGCAAGCGCCCGGTGATCGTGCGCTACCCCGGCTCCAACGCCTTGATCATCAATGCCGACCCGGAAACCCAGCGCGCCTTGATGGATGTGATCCGTCAGCTGGACGTGCATCGCGAGCAGGTGCTGGTCGAAGCGATCGTGGTGGAGATCTCCGACACCGCCGCCAAGCGTCTGGGCGTGCAGCTGCTGTTGGCCGGGCGCAATGGCACGGTGCCGTTGATCGCCACGCAGTACAGCGGCGCGTCGCCGGGCATCGTGCCATTGGCTGCGGCGGCGGCCGGCACGCGCAGCAACAACGGCGACGACGACTCGGTGCTGGAACAGGCGCGCAATGTGGCCGCGCAATCGCTGCTGGGCCTGAGCGGCGGCCTGATCGGGCTGGCCGGGCAGAGCAATGATGCAGTGTTCGGCATGATCATCGATGCGGTCAAGAGCGACACCGGCTCCAACCTGTTGTCCACCCCGTCGATCATGACCCTGGACAACGAGCAGGCACGCATCCTGGTCGGCCAGGAAGTGCCGATCACCACCGGCGAAGTGCTGGGCGCGGCCAACGACAACCCGTTCCGCACCATCCAGCGCCAGGACGTGGGCGTGGAGCTGGAAGTGCGCCCGCAGATCAATACCGCCGGCGGCATCACCCTGGCGATCAAGCAGGAAGTCTCGGCCATTGCCGGGCCGGTCAGCGCGCAGTCCTCGGAGCTGGTGTTCAACAAGCGCCAGATCGAAACCCGCGTGGTGGTGGAAAACGGCGCCATCGTCGCGCTTGGCGGCCTGCTCGACCAGAACGACCGCCAGACCGTGGAGAAGGTGCCGCTGCTGGGCGATGTGCCCGGGCTGGGCGCGCTGTTCCGGCACAAGTCGCGCAACCGCGACAAGACCAACCTGATGGTGTTCATCCGCCCGACCATCATCCGCGACGCGGCCGATGCGCAGCGCATGACCGCACCGCGCTACAGCTACCTGCGCGATCGCCAGCTGGCCGATGGCGACCCGGAAGCCGCGCTCGATGCACTGGTGCGCAACTACCTGCGCGCACAACCGCCGCAGCTGCCGGGGGCGCCGTCGCCAGCCGTGCCGGCGCCGGCAACAACGCCTGCGCCCGGTGCGCGTCCCGCGCAGCGCTGATGCCATGAACACTGCGCGCGCCAGCATTTCCTATGCGTTCGCCAAGCGCCACGGCGTGGTGCTGCTCGGCAGCGACAGCGCCGCGCAGATCGGCCTGCGCGAAGGTGGCGATGTGCAGGCGCTGATCGAGCTACGGCGTGCGCTAGGCATGCCGTTGCAGGTGCGCACGCTGGCGCCGTCGGTGTTCGACCGGCATGTGTCGGAGATCTACGCCGATGCCGGCATGGAGCAGGGCGTGCAGGTGGAGGCGCTGGACCTGCACGGCAGCCTGGATTCGTTGATCGACGACATCCCCACCGCCGATCTGCTCGACAGCCAGGACGATGCACCGATCATCCGCCTGATCAACGGCATCATCGCCGAGGCCGCGCGCCTGGGTGCCTCGGACGTGCATCTGGAATCCTACGAATCGCGGCTGCGCGTGCGGCTGCGCGTGGACGGGGTGATGCGCGAAGCGGCCACCTTGCCCGGACGCATCGCGCCGCTGCTGGTGTCGCGCGTCAAGGTGATGGCGCGGCTGGATATCGCCGAAAAACGCATCCCGCAGGATGGCCGCGTGTCGCTGGTGATGGGCGCCAAGGCACTGGACGTGCGTGTGTCCACGCTGCCGACGCGCAGCAGCGAGCGGGTGGTGCTGCGCATCCTGGACAAGGAACAGGGCACCTTGTCGCTGGCCCAGTTGGGCATGCCGCCGGCGGTGATGCACACGGTGGAGCGCGCCCTGCAGGTGCCCAACGGCATCGTGCTGGTGACCGGGCCGACCGGCTCGGGCAAGACCACCACGCTGTATACGGCGCTGAGCCTGCTCAACGATGGCTCGCGCAACATCCTCACGGTGGAGGACCCGGTGGAATACGCCATCGACGGCGTCGGCCAGACCCAAGTCAATGCACGTGTCGGCATGACCTTCGCGGCCGGCTTGCGCGCCATCCTGCGCCAGGATCCTGACGTGGTGATGATCGGCGAGATCCGCGACACCGAGACCGCGCAGATCGCCGTGCAGGCCAGCCTCACCGGCCACCTGGTGCTGTCCACCGTGCACACCAACGATGCGGTGGGCGCAGTCACGCGGCTGCGCGACATGGGCATCGAACCGTTCCTGCTCGCATCGAGCCTGCGGCTGATCCTGGCCCAGCGGCTGGTGCGGCGCCTGTGCACGCAGTGCCGCGCCCCGCGCCCGCTGGATGCCGGTACCCGCCAGATGCTGGAGGCGCCGGCCGATGCAACGCTCTACGGCGCGGTGGGCTGCGCGGCCTGCCATCACAGCGGTTACGCCGGGCGCGTGGGCGTCTACGAAGCCATTGCGGTGGATGATGCGATGCGTCGGCTGATCGGCGACAACGCCGATGAAGATGCCCTGGCGGCGGTGGCCTTCGCACGCGCACCGCGCCTGGGCGATGCCGCGCGTGCAGCGGTGCTGCAAGGCCTCACCACACTGGAAGAGGCGCTGCGGGTGACCCGCCAGCAGGACGATGCGCATGCCGCGGTTTGACTACACCGTGCTCGATCTGCACGGGCATCGACGCCAGGGCGTGATCACCGCCGACTCGGCGCAGGGTGCACGCGCGCAACTGGAGCAGCGTCAGTGGGTGCCGGTGCGCGTGGAGGCGGCGGTGGCTGCCAGCAGCGTGCGTCCGGCGCGTTTCAGCGGCAAGGATCTGGTGCTGTTCACCCGCCAGCTGGCCACGCTGGTGGAGATCGCTCCGCTGGAGGAAGCGCTGCGCACCATCGGCACGCAGTCCGAGCGTCGCGGCGTGCGCCGGGTCACCAGCCAGACGCATGGGCTGGTGGTCGAAGGCTTCCGCCTGTCGGATGCGATGGCGCGCCAGGGCAGTGCGTTTCCGCCGTTGTATCGGGCGATGGTGGCCGCCGGCGAAAGCGCCGGCGCGTTGCCGCAGGTGCTCGAGCGCCTGGCCGATCTGCTGGAGCGGCAGGCGCAGGTGCGCAGTAAGCTGCAGTCTGCACTGGTCTATCCGGCTGCGTTGGCCCTGACCGCCGGTGCGGTGGTCATCGTGCTGATGACCTTCGTGGTGCCCAAGGTGGTCGACCAGTTCGATTCGATGGGCCGCGCATTGCCATGGCTGACGCGCGCGGTGATCGGCGTGTCGAACTTCCTGCTGCATGCAGGCATTCCGCTGCTGGTGGCACTGGTCATTGTGGTGATCGCCGCATTGCGCCTGCTCAAGCGCCCGCAGCTGCGCCTGGCGGCCGACCGCGCCGTGCTGCGTGCGCCCTTGCTCGGCCGGCTGATCCGCGACCTGCATGCCGCACGCATGGCACGCACGCTGGCGATCATGGTCAACAGCGGGTTGCCGTTGATGGAAGGCCTGATGATCGCCGCGCGCACCGTCGACAACCGCGCCTTGCGGCTGGCCACCGACAATATGGTCACGGCAATCCGTGAGGGCGGCAGCCTGGCCGCGGCAATGAAGCGCGCCGGCGTGTTTCCACCGACGCTGCTGTACATGGCCTCCAGCGGCGAAAACAGCGGGCGCCTGGCGCCGATGCTGGAACGTGCCGCCGATTATCTGGAGCGCGAGTTCGCCTCCTTCACCACCGCGGCGATGAGCCTGCTGGAGCCGGCCATCATCGTGCTGCTCGGCGGTGTGGTGGCGGTGATCGTGCTGTCGATCCTGCTGCCCATCCTGCAATTCAACACCCTCGCGCTTGGTTGAGCGCGGCCGCCTATTTCTGGAGATCCTCATGCAGTCCATCCGTCATCGCCAACGTCCTTGCTCGCTGTCCTCGCAAGCGCGAACGCGCGGCTTCACCCTGGTCGAGTTGATGGTGGTCATCGTCATCATCGGCCTGCTTGCCACGGTGGTGATGATCAACGTGATGCCCAGCCAGGACCGCGCCATGGTCGAGAAAGCGCGCGCCGACGTGGCTGTGCTGGAACAGGCGCTGGAGACCTATCGCCTGGACAACCTCAGCTACCCGAGCACCGAACAGGGCCTGCAGGCCTTGCTCACTGCGCCGAGCGGCCTGACCCGGCCGGAGCGCTATCGCCAGGGCGGCTATATCCGCCGCCTGCCCGAAGATCCGTGGGACCATGCGTATCAATACCGCCGCCCGGGCCGCAGTGGTGGCTTCGACGTCTACTCGTTCGGTGCCGATGGCGCCGAAGGCGGCGACGCCGACAATGCCGATATCGGCAACTGGCGCTGAGGCCGGGCAGTGTTCGCGCAAGCCGCCATGGCAAGCCAATCCCGTGGACGCGCGTCGCCGGCGCCTGCGCGCGGCTTCACCTTGCTCGAGTTGCTGGCGGTGCTGGTGATCACCGCACTCGCCAGCACGTTGGTGGTGCTGACCTTGCCGGATACGCGGCGCGACCTGCACGACCAGGCCGATGCATTGGCCGGTGCCTTGGGCAATGCCCGCGACGAGGCGATCCTGAGCCTGCGCATGGTCGAGGTGAGCATCGATGCCGGTGGTTATGCATTCCGCCGCCAGGCGCAGCAACGCTGGGTGCCGCTGGATGAAAGACCTTTCGCCGCGATGCGTTGGCCTGCCGGTGTGCAGGCGCAGATGCCGGTGGGTGGCACGCAGGTGAGCGTGCGCTTCGACCCCACCGGTGCGGCCACGCCGCAACGCATCGCGCTGGCCGACGGCCAACAACAGCTGCTGGTCGTGGTGGACGCCACCGGCGTGGTACGGGTCGATGCACCACGGCCGTGATCCCCGTGCCTGCGCCGGGTTCTCGCTGCTCGAACTGATGGTCGCGCTGGCGATCTTCGGCATGGCCGTGGTCGGTCTATTGAACGTGTCCGGCGAAAGCACGCGTACCGCGGTGGTGCTGGAAGAGCGTGCGCTGGCCGCGGTGGTGGCGGAAAACCAGGCGATCGACGCGATGCTCGCGCCTACGGCCGCAGCACTGGTACCAGCCAACGGGCAGGAAACGCTGGGCGGACGCAGCTGGGACTGGCAGCGTCAGTCGATGCCGGCCGGTGCTGCGGGCATCGTGCGCATCCAGGTGCAGGTGCGGGCCGCAGCGCAGGCGCAGGAACTCGCCAGCCTGAGTGTGCTGCGGAGTGCCGAATGAGCCGCGCACGTCGCAGCGCAGCGTGTGTCCGTGGCAGCGCGGGCTTCACCTTGATCGAGCTGCTGGTCGCCCTGGCGGTGTTCGCGCTGGTGGCAGTGGCGGCGGTGGTGGTGATGCGGCAGAGCATCGACCAGCACGATGCCGTGCGTGCGCGCCTGCAGCACGTGCGCGAGTTCCAGCTTGCGCATGGCCTGCTGCGCAGCGACCTGCAACAGGCCGCAGTGCGGCGCACGCGCAATAGCGAAGGCAGCGCTGCACGCACCGCGTTCGTCGCAAGCCCGCCCGGTGTGCCCGGGCCCCTGTTCGGTTTTGTGCGACGCGGCTGGAGCAATCCGGATCACGCGCCGCGCGCGTCGCTGCAATATGTGGAATACCGCGTGGTCGACGGACGCCTGGAGCGCAGTGCGCGTCCGGCCCTCGACGGTGCGGTCGCCGGCACGCCGCAGGTGGTGTTGCATGGCGTGCGCTCGGCGGTGGTGGGGTTCCACTATCGCGCGCAGTGGAGCGACGGCTGGAGCGGGGGGCTCGACGCGCTGCCGGATGCGATCTCGCTGGAGCTGGACCTGGAACAATGGGGCCGCGTACGCCAGTTGTTCCTGCTGCCGGAGGGGCGCGGATGACGGCCTTGAATGCACGCAGGCAGCAACGTGGCGTCGCACTGCTGACGGTGCTGTTACTGGTCGCGGTGATGACGCTGCTGATGGTCGCGGTGCTGGACGATCTGCGCTTTGGCCTGCGTCGCACCGGCAACGGCGAGGCGATGACGCAGGCGCAGTGGTATGCGCTGGGCACCGAAACCGTCGCACGCGCGCGCCTGCAGGCACTGGCCAGGCGTGATCCGATGCGCACCACGCTGGAAGGCGGCTGGAACGATCAGCCGATCATCTTCCCGCTGGACGACGGCACGGTGAGCGTGCGCCTGCGCGATCGCGGCGGCTGCTTCAATCTCAACAGTGTGGTCGCCGGTGCGCCCGAGCAATGGCAGCGCAGCGACGATGGCGCAGGCCAGTACCGCGCATTGCTGGACGTGCTGGGCATCGCACCGCAACAGGCACAGGCGCTGACCGATGCGCTGGTGGACTGGATCGACAGCGACAGCCAACCCGGCGCACAGGGGGCCGAAGACGCACACTATCTGCAATTGGCAGTGCCGCGACGCACCGGTGCGACCCTGCTGGCGGGCGTCGGCGAGCTGCGCGCCATTGCCGGCTACACGCCGCAGGTGATCGCGCAGTTGCGGCCGTATGTGTGTGCACTGCCGGAGGCGCGCCTGTCGCCGATCAATATCAATACGCTGCGCCCGCAAGATGCGCCGGTGTTGGTGGCACTGACCGAAGGCGTGCTGGAACTGCCGGCCGCGCGCCGCGTCATCGCCGCGCGGCCGGCCGCAGGATGGCGCGACGTCAGGACCTTCCTGAGCCAGCCTGCGCTGATCCAGGCCGAGCCTTCCAATGCGGTGCTGGAACAGATCGCACTACGCACCAGTTACTTCTCGCTCTACAGCCAGGTCGACCATGCAGGCGCGCAGGTGATGCTGGATGCCTTGCTGCAACAAGACCCTGCAGGGCGCGTGCGGCTGGTGGCGCGTCAATGGAGTTCCGACGAATGAGTACCAGCTTGCTGTTGCTGCCCGCCGATGCCACTGCGCCGGCGATCGCCGTGCGGGTGGATGCGCAGGGGCAGGTGCTGTCGCAGCGCCCGGCCAGCGCGCCGTGGGAACCGTCCGCACGTACCGTGCTGGTGGTGCCGGGCGTGGATGTACATCTGCGCTGGCTGCGCTTGCCCGGCCGCAGCATCGCGCAATCGGTCGCGGCTGCACGCCTGCACCTGGCCGAGCACCTGGCGGTCGAGACGCCTGGCCTGCATGTGGTGATTGCCGATCGCGTCGAGGCCGATGGCACGCGTCTGGTCGCTGCGGTGGACGACGCGGTGATGCAGCAGTGGCTGGCGCGCGCAGCGCAGCTGGGTGTCGTTCCCGACGCGGTGGTGCCCGATTGCCTGTTGCTGGAACCCGGCGCGGACGCTGCGGCAGCAGTGATGGACTGGGATGGCCGCTGGCTGATCCGCGGCGCAGGGCTGGCCTGCAGCCTGGAGCCGGAGGCCGCGCGCATGCTGCTGGGCGAACGCGCACCGGCACCGCCGCCGGCACCTGACGCCGCGCAAACCATTGCCGGCTTTGCGCGAGGCGCCATGCGCGCGCCGATCAACCTGCTGCAACACGCATTCGCCGCAAGGCCGGCCGCTGCACAGACGGTCACTCCGCGCCGTCTTGCGGCGCTGGCCGCGCTGGTGCTGCTGTCGCCGCTGGTGCTGTTGCTGGCGCAGACACTGCGCTACGAACTCGGCGCGCGCCTGCTGCAATCGCGCGCCGCTGCGCAGTTGGGCGTGCGCGATGCGGCGGCGGTACCGGCCGCATTGCAGGCACGCCGGCACGCGGGTGCGGCCGCCGATGTCCTGGCCGTGCAGCTCGGCAGCCTGTTCGCAGCGGTCGATGCCGTTCCGGCGGCGGAACTGGACCAGCTCGACTATCAGGCCGCGCAGCCGCTGCGCGGCACACTGCTGCACAGCGATGGCGCCAGCCTGCAACAGCTGTCCGCGCGGCTGGCCGAAGCAGGATGGCAGCTGCAGCCGGGCAGTAGCCAGACCGAAGACGAGCGCATGCGGACACCGTTCGCACTGGAGCCAGTGCGATGAATGCACGCCTGCAACGCAGCACGCAGTGGTGGCAGGCGCGCGCGCCGCGCGAGCGGTTGATGCTGGGCGTGATGTGCGCCGCGCTGGCCGCGTTTGTCGGCTGGTACGCGCTCTACACCCCGTTGCGGCACTGGCACGCCCAGGCGCAGGCGCGCTATGCCGTTGCGGCGCAGCTGGTGCTCGATGCATCTGCACAGGCATCTGCGAGCAGGCGTACGGCGGCACCTGGTACGACGGCACTGAACGAGCGCATCGCCAGCAGCGCACGCGATGCCGGCGTCAGCATCACCTCGCAGCAGCGCAGTGCAGCGGGTGGGGTGGAGGTGCAGATCGATGCGGTCAGTGCCGTCACCTTGTTCGGCTGGCTGGAGCGGCTGCGCCAGGCGCATGGACTGGTGCCGACCCAGCTGAGCATCGTGCGCGACCAGGGCCAACTCCGGGTACGCTGCGGGTTTGCGGAGCCTGCACCGTGACGCGCCTGCGCTGGATCCTGATCTTCCTGCTGATGGTGGGTGTCGCGCTGCTGGCATGGCTGCCGCTGCGCCTGGTGCTGCCACGGGAGGGCCTGCCATTCTCGGCGCTGGACGTGGAGGGGCCGGTATGGGCCGGCACCTTGCGGCAGGTGCAATGGCAAGGCATCGCCTTCGGCGATGTCACGGTACGGCCGCGGCTGTGGCCACTGGTGCGCGGAGAGCGCCAGGTGCACCTGCAGGCCACGCAGCTGCAACTGCTGCTGGTGGATGGCGCGCAACACGGCATCCGCGATGCGCAGGGCCAGTTGCTGTTGCGCCAGCCAGCGGGCATGGCGTTGATCGATCTGGCATTGGAGCTGCAGCAGGTGGATCTGTTGTTCGATGCCACCGGCTGCGTGCAGGCAGCTGGGCGGGTCGGCCTGCAAGTGCTGGCAAGTGGGGCGGGCGAGCTGCACGGGCTACCGCCGTTGCGCCTGTCCGGACAGCCGCGCTGCGTGGGCGACACCGCCGTGCTGACCCTGCTGCCCGACGCCGCGCTGCCTGCCGGCGTACAGGCCGATGCACAGCTGCAGCTGTGGCGCGATGGACGCTGGCAGCTGCAGTCGCGTGTCGATCCGGGGCAGGACGCGGTGCTGGGCGTGGGCCTGCAGTTGCTGGGCTTTGCCGCCACCCCGGAGCGCACCTTGCTGCGCGTCGACCAGGGGCAACTGCGCTGAGCGCAGCTTTGCTGGCCGGGCGTGGCGCGATTTTCCATCTGCACCATTCGCGTGCATGGGCACGGCCGGTGTCCTTGTCCCGGCCAACGCAGCGCCGCTTCTATCCAGTCCGCTGACATCGTTGTCGCCCTGGCGCGGCTTGCAGTCATCGCTGCAGGGCGTGGATGCGGCGACGCGGCAGGCATGCCGCCCTCGATGACGTAGAAGCGCGCGGCACCGGACTGTGATGCCACCCACAGTGCTTTCGGTGCATCGGCTGCCGCCGGATCTTTGGAGAATTGGTCTGGTTACCGGCGATTGGTCGGTGACTGGTCCTGTGACAACGATACCCGCGCCGCACCCAAATGACCCTGCGCGCACCGTCGAAGGTCTTGGAAAACAAGCCTTAGGGCGCGATCCCGGCCGGGCGGAAAACGCTTTCGACAGTGACTGTTGACAGGATCTTTTAAAGACCATAAGAATCAAATCCACTGAATTGGTATTTGCCAGTCAGGGCCGTTGATCAGCAATGGCAGGCGATGACCGTCCTGGGAGGGAGACGGCATCGGCACCCACGGGGGGCCGTACGGGGTGCTCGTAGACAACAGATCGCAGGCGGTTCCGGACGTCCGGGACTGGTGGCCTGTGCGCGCGTGGGTGGGTTGCCCAACGCCGGGATCTGTCAGCGCTGATCGATCGGAATGCCAGCCGCGTCGTCGTCCAGCCATTCCACCTCAGGATCTCCCATGTCACCTGTCCCGCGTGCCGCGTTGCGTTGTTGTTCGCCCTCCTCGCTGTCCCTCGCCATTGCGCTGTCGCTGCTTGCCTGCGGCGCCAACGCGCAGGCGCAGGAATCGCCGCCGGCGGCATCGGCGCAGATTTCCCAGCTCGACACCGTCAAGGTCACCAGCTCCTACCAGAAGAGCCTGATCACCGCGATGGACAACAAGCGCGACGACGTGCGCATGACCGATGGCATCTCCGCGCAGGACATCGGCAAGTTTCCCGCCGAAAACATCGCCGAGGCGATCCAGCGCATCCCGGGCGTGCAGATCTCCACCATCAACGGGCGCGGCTCCACGATCAGCGTGCGTGGCCTGGGCCCGCAGTACTCGGCCACCACCATCAACGGCCAGGTGATCAAGAGCGCCGACTTCACCGATGGGTTCCGCTACGACATCATCCAGCCGGAAGTGGCCGCCGGGATCGAGGTGATCAAGTCGCCGTCGGCGGACATGGATGCCGGTGGCCTGTCCGGCACGGTCAACATCAACACCACCAAACCACTGGACTACCAGCAGACCAAGCTGCTGTTCTCGGCCAAGACGCAATATGCGGAGTTCGCCGGTGGCTCGCCCACGCCCAAGGGCGTGCTGACCTATATCGACCAGTTCAAGGCCGGCGGCGGCGAGCTGGGCGTATTCCTCAGCGCCGGCTACCAGAAGCTCAAGGACCGCGCCGATTATCTGTGGATCGACCGCTGGTACACGCAGGACACCGACGCCGGCAGCTTGTACATCCCGCGCCGCCCGCGCTATCGCTCGATCGAGCGCGAGACCACCCGCAAGATGTTCAACGGCGGCTTGCAGTGGAAGCCCAACGACCAGCTGGAGATGAACCTCACTGCGCTGTATTCGCAGGACAAGACCGCCAACGACATGAACCAGCTGGTGTACTCGTTCGAGCGCACCCCGCTGACGGTGCTGCAGACCAACGGCCTGACCGCCACGCAGGTGGCGGCATCGGACTACTGGCTGGAAAACAATCGCCAGATCGAACAACACGACCTGTCCACGCAGTTGCTCACCTACGACTTCAAGTGGAAGGGCGATGCCTGGACGCTCAGTGGCGCGGCCAATTACACCCAGGGCAAGACCGACGAGAACGAACGCGCCGCGATCCTGGGCCGGATTCCCTCGGCGACATTGCTGGATACCTCCAATCCCGACGCGATCTCGCTGACCACCGATGCCGACGCCACCGATGCCAGCGCCTGGGACAAGCGCAATCTGGTGCGTAGCGAGTATCCCAACGGTTCCATCCAGTCGCTCAGCAACAAGGAATGGTCGCTGCAGCTGGATGCCGAACGGTATCTGGAGCTGGGTGCGTTGAACGCGGTGCGCTTCGGTGCCAAATACCGCCGCGAGACCTTCGAGCGCGACGTGCGCCGGCGCGACTTCCTGTATCTGCTCAGGACCGGTGCGGTGTCGGGCTTCGACATGTTCCCGGAACTGTCGGCCGCCAACAGCACGGTGAGCAACTTCCTCGACGGGCAGCTCGCCTCGCAGGACAGCTGGGTCACTCCGGATATCGCCGCCTACGCGCGCTCGCTGGCGGCCGCCGGCATCAGCGTGCCGGTGCTGTTCGCGCCGCAAAGCAGCTACAGCATCGAGAACGACATTTCCTCGGCCTATGCGATGGCGCGCATCGACACCGACATCGGCAGCATGCGCCTGCGCGGCAACCTTGGCCTGCGCTACGAAAACACCAAGCGCACCACCGACACCTACCTGACCCAGGCACAGGCCGCCAGCGACGATGCCAATGTGGTGATCGGCACCGCGCGTGCGCCGTACGACTATTCCAACTGGCTGCCCAGCCTGAACCTGGTGCTGGACATGCGCGACGACCTGCTGCTGCGCTTTGCCGCCGCCAAGGTACTGGTGCGGCCGATCCTGGACAGCAATACCGCCATCGCCTCGACCATTTCCACCGGCACCAATACCGGCGGCACGACGACCTATGTCGTCACCCAGGGCCAGACCGATCTGAAGGCGCTGACCGCCGACCAGGCCGACCTGAGCCTGGAGTGGTACTACGGAAACGGTGGCGCGCTCACCGTGGCCGGCTTCTGGAAGAACATCAAGAACGGCACCTTCAACAGCATCGTCTGCCCGGCCGCCTTCAACGGCACTGCGCTGTCCAGCAACGCGGCCGGCGACTGCGTGGACAGCGGCGGCGATATCTACGAGATCACTGCCACCACCAACGATCCGAGCAAGGTCAAGATCCGCGGCTACGAACTGGGCTGGACGCAATCGCTGGACGCCTGGTTGCCGATCGACGGCTTCGGGGTGACCACCAACTTCACCCGGGTGATTCCGCAGCGCGATACTGATTTCCAGATCCGCAACCTGTCCGAACAGACCTGGAACGCCACCGCGTACTGGGAGAGCACGCATTATTCGGCGCGCGTCTCGCTCAACCACCGCAGCGAGTACGAACAGGACAGCAGCGACAGCTTCTTCGCGCGCGAAGGCCACACCATGAAGGCGCGCACGCAGCTGGATGCGGTGCTTGGCTACCAGGTCAACGACACGCTGAGCTTCCAGCTGGGTGGCCTGAATCTCACCAACCGCACCGAGGAGGCGTACAAGGACATCGCCAGCCGCTGGCAGATGACCGGTGTCACCGGTCGCAGTTACTACCTGTCGATGCAGTGGGACATGCTGTGATGCCGGGCCAGCGAGCGCTGCGCCGGCAGGCACCGCTGCGGGCGGCAGCCAGCACTGCAGGCAGCGCCGCAGGCGTGATGGACGCGCGCCCTGCAGTGGCCGCGCGCGTGGCTGCGCCGCGTGCATCACGGAGCACGTCTGCGGTGCAGGCTGGCGGGCGCTGTCATGCGCAGGCGTGAATTCCTTGCCGGCAGCGTCTGCGCCTCTTCGCTGCTTGGCGTGCCGGCGTTGCTGCCAGGCGCGGCGAGCGCTGTAGCACCGCGCGCGGGTGATGGGGGCAAGCCGCGTCCGGCGCCACCGCCAGCGGGCACCGATGACGCTGGCCAATGGCTGGATCTGGACGAAGGTTGGCGCTTCCATGCCGGCGATCTGCCGTTGCGGCGCCTGCTTGCGCAAGACGAGACCTACGACAACGCCAAGGCCGGCCGCGCCTGGGGGGCGGCGGCACCGGACTTCGACGACACCGGCTGGCGGCAACTGCAGTTGCCGCACGACTTCGTGGTGGAGCAGGCGGTCCGCGCCGATGCCAACATCGCGCAGGGGTATCGCCCGCGCGGGATTGCCTGGTACCGACGCACGCTGCGGCTGGACGAGTCCCTGCGCGGCCAGGCGGTGGAGCTGCGTCTGGACGGCATTGCCAGCCATGCCACCGTGTGGGTCAACGGCATGCTGATGGCGCGCAGCTGGAGCGGCTACACCGGGCTGGTCATCGACCTCACGCCGGTCGCGCGCTACGGCAATGCCTTGAACAGCATTGCCATCCGCGTCGATGCCGAGGCCATGGATGGCTGGTGGTACGAGGGCGGCGGCATCTACCGGCACACCTGGCTGGTGCTGCGTGCGCCCTTGCATATCGCCGGCGACGGCCTGGCGGCGGTGCCGCGCGAAGGCGCTGGCGATGTCTGGCAGCTGCCGGTGCAGCTGGACCTGGTCAACAGCGGCGAACAGCCTGCCGAGGCGTGGGTGGATGTGGCGCTGCGCGACCCGAACGGTGCTGTCGTGGCGAGTGGCCAGACGCAACTGCGCGTGGCTGCATTCGGCACCGCGCAGGCGACGGTCAGCGTCGCGGTGGCGCAGCCGCAGCGCTGGAACGTGGACACGCCGGTGCTGTATCGCCTGCAGGCCAGCGTGCGTGGCGCAGACGGCCGCAGCGACCGTGCCGGGTGCGAAATCGGCTTTCGCAGCCTGAGCTTCGATGCCGACCACGGCTTCTTCCTCAATGGCCGCCCGCTCAAGATCAAGGGCGTCTGCCTGCATCAGGACCATGCCGGCGTCGGTGTGGCGCTGCCCGATGCCTTGCACGCGTTTCGCCTGCAGCGCCTGAAAGCGATGGGTTGCAATGCCATCCGCCTGCATCATGCGGTGGCACCGGAATTGCTGCAGGCCTGCGACCGGCTCGGCATGCTGGTGATGGCCGAGAACCGGCTGTTCAATCCCGCACCCGAGTACGTGGCGCTGCTGCGCAGCATGGTGCGGCGCCAGCGCAACCATCCCAGCGTGTTCCTGTGGTCGCTGCTCAACGAAGAGCCGCTGCAGGGCACCGCCACCGGCTACGCCATCATGGCGCGCGCCGCCAGCGCGGTGCGTGCGCTCGATGACAGCCGCCCGATCACCGCCGGCATGAACGACGGCATGTTCGCCGCGCGCGGCGCGGCCGACGCGGTGGATGTCCTCGGTTTCAACTATCGCCAGTTCAACTACGATCGCGTGCATGCCGCGCGGCCGCGCACACCGATGCTGTCCAGCGAGGACACCAGTGCGTTTCAGACGCGCGGCGCATGGTTCACCGACCTGGACGCGCATGTGGTGGCCGAAGACGACAGCCTGGCCGCGGACTGGGGCAACACCCATCGCCGCGCCTGGCAGCTGATTGCCGAACGCCCGTTCGTCGCCGGCAGTTTCGTGTGGACCGGCTTCGATTATCGCGGCGAACCCACCCCGTTCGAATGGCCGTCGGTGGGGTCGTTCTTCGGCATCATGGACCAATGCGGATTTGCCAAGGGTGCCTACTGGTTGCGCCGCGCGTTGTGGATCGACGATGCGCCGGTGCTGCACCTGTTGCCGCACTGGAACTGGCCCGGCCGCGAAGGCCAGCCGATCAAGGTGATGGCGTTCTGCAATGCCGCGCAGGTGGAGCTGTGGCTCAACGGCCGCTCGCTGGGAAAGCAGGTGGTGGATCGGGCGCAGATGAATCAGTGGCAGGTGGACTATGCGCCGGGCGTACTCGAAGCGGTGGCCTGGCGCGATGGCCGCGAGGTGGCGCGCACGCGGGTGGAAACTACCGGCGCAGCGGTCGCGCTGCGGCTCACGCCGGACCGCACCCGGCTACGCGGCGATGGCCGCGATGCGCAACCGGTGACCCTGGAAGCGCTGGATGCGCAAGGCCGCCACGTGCCCGATTGCAATGCACCACTGACGCTGCAGATCAGCGGTGGCCGCTTGCTGGGTGTCGGCAATGGTGACCCGAATGCGCACACGCCCGATCAGGGCATGCAAGTGGCCTTGTTCAACGGGTTGGCGCAGGCAATCGTGCAGGCCGGGCATGGCGCAGGCGTGTTACGGCTGCAGGCGCGCAGCGCAGGCTTGCGCGATGCGGTGCTCGAGATCGCGTGCGCGGCCGTGCCGCTGCCAGCCACGGTGCCGATCGTGGCGCCGGTGATGGTGGTCGAGAGCTGGCGCCACACCGCCGCCTTCGCGCAGCCGCCGGCGCCGGATCTGCCGCGCCGCCCCAACGACAACAACAGCTGGAGCAATACGCTGCCCGGCACGCTGGAAACCGCACCCGAACGCGCCGGCTACGTGCTGTACCGCACCGAGTTCACGCCGTGGCAGGGCGTGCAGACCCACGGCGGCATGCTTGACCTGGGTCGTCTCAGCGGGCCGGTACAGGTATTTCTGGATGGCCGTGCAGTTGCCCAGGCACCTGCCGGCACGCCGATTCACGTGACGCTTGCACCCGCGACCGGCGCGCGCACGCTGGCGGTGATCCTGCAGGTCGCTGCCGATCAGCCGTTTGGATTCCACGACGTCGTCACCGTGCACTACGGGAACTCGCCATGATTGCTTCACCGTTTTTCCCGTCGACGTCTGTGCGCCTGTTTGCCGGCGCCGTGCTGGGCGCGTTGCTCGCCATTCCGCATCTGGTGCTGGCCGCACCGCCCGCGCAGGCGGTACTGCAACGCCTGATCGGCCCGCGCGCCGCACAGTTCGAGATGACGACGGCGCCGCGCGGCGACGGCGCGGACTGGTACCGCATCGACGCCGGTGGCGATGCGGTGCGCATTGCCGGCTCCTCGCAGGTGGCCTTGGCGCGTGGCGCCTATGCCTATCTCGGCCAGGCCGGTGCGGCCTCGATGAGTTGGGAGGGCGACCGCGTGGCGCTGCCGGCGCAATGGCCGGCCTACCGCAGCGGCCAGGTGCGCACGCCGTTTGCCCACCGCGCCTATCTCAACACCTGCACCTACGGCTACACCACGCCGTTCTGGGACTGGCCGCGCTGGCAGCGCGAGATCGACTGGATGGCGCTGCACGGCATCGACATGCCGCTGGCGATGGAAGGGCAGGAGGCGATCTGGCAGGCGCTGTGGCGCGAGTTCGGCGTGGGCGATGACGCGCTGGCGGAGTATTTCTCCGGCCCCGCGTTCACCCCATGGCAGCGCATGGGCAATATCGAAGGCTATCGCGCACCGTTGCCGCAGCACTGGATCGACAGCAAGCGCGTGCTGCAGACGCAGATCCTCACCCGCATGCGCGAGCTGGGCATGCAGCCGGTGCTGCCGGCGTTTGCCGGCTACGTGCCCAAGGCATTCGCGCAGGCGCATCCCAACGCGCGCATCTACCGCATGCGCGCCTGGGAGGGCTTCCACGAAACCTATTGGCTGGATCCGCGTGATCCCTTGTTCGCCAAGGTCGCGCGGCGGTTCCTGGAGCTGTACACGCAGGCCTACGGTGCAGGCGAGTTCTATCTGGCCGATGCCTTCAACGAGATGCTGCCGCCGGTGGCCGACGACGGCAGCGACGTGGCCGCCGCCAGGTACGGCGACAGCATCGCCAACTCCGATGCTGCACGTGCCAAGGCGGTGCCGGCGGCGCAACGCGATGCACGCCTGGCCGAGTACGGGCAGGCGTTGTATCGCTCCATCGCGCAGGTCAATCCGCAGGCCACCTGGGTGATGCAGGGCTGGCTGTTCGGTGCCGACAGAGCGTTCTGGCAACCGCAAGCGATTGCCGCGTTTCTCGGCAAGGTGCCGGATGCGCGGTTGATGGTGCTGGACATCGGCAACGACCGCTACCCCGGCACCTGGAAGGCCTCGCAGGCCTTCGACAACAAGCAGTGGATCTACGGCTATGTGCACAACTATGGCGCCAGCAATCCGCTGTATGGCGACTTCGCGTTCTATCGGCAGGATCTGCAGGCCTTGCTGGCCGATCCGGACAAACGCAATCTGCGCGGCTTCGGTGTGTTCCCGGAAGGGCTGCACAGCAACTCGGTGGTCTACGAGTATCTCTACGCGCTGGCCTGGGAAGGACCGCAGCAGTCCTGGTCGCAATGGCTCGCGCAATACACCCGCGCGCGCTACGGCCGCAGCGATGCGGCCTTGCTGCAGGCCTGGTCGGATCTGGAAGCGGGCATCTACCAGACCCGCTACTGGTCGCCGCGCTGGTGGAACAAGCGTGCCGGTGCCTACCTGCTTTTCAAGCGGCCGACCGCCGACATCGTCGGCTTCGACGACCGCCCCGGCGACCCGCAACGCCTGCGCCGCGCCATCGATGCCTTGCTGCAGCAGGCCGGCCGCTATGCCGATGCACCGCTGTACCGCTATGACCTGATCGAAGACGCGCGGCACTACCTGAGCCTGCATGCCGACCGTCAATTGCAGGCGGTGGTGCAGGCCTACGACGCCGGCGAGTTCGCGCGTGGCGATGCGCTGCTGGCGCGCATCACGCAATTGGTGCAGGGGCTGGATGCACTGGTCGGCGGCCAGCATGAAACCCTGGCCGACTGGACCGGCCAGGCCGCCGCGGCCGCCGGCAACGATGCCGCATTGCGTCGCGCCTATGTCGGCAATGCGCGTGCGCAGGTCAGCATCTGGGGCGGCGACGGCAACCTGGCCGATTACGCGTCCAAGGCGTGGCAGGGCATGTACGCGGATTTCTATCTGCAGCGCTGGACACGCTTTCTGCGCGCGTATCGCGCCGCCCGCAAGGCCGGCACGCCGTTCGACGCAGCGGCGGTCAACACGCAGCTTGCAGCCTGGGAACGCCAATGGGCCGAACAGGACACGCTGCCGAAGCGACAGCCACCGCGCGATCCCTTGGCGTTGCTGCACACGTTGCTGGCGCAGGTGGATGCGCAGGATGGCGTGCAGAACGCAGCGGGAAGCGCCAGGCAAGACGCGACGCAAGGCTTCGACCAGGGCAACGTGCAAGAGATTGCGCACGGCGCCGCGCACAGCACCACGCAAGGAACTGCGCAATGAACAGATCCGCATTGCACCTGATGCTCGTGCAAGAGCACGGTAGCGCCGATGCAAGGACGCAGGGCATAGGCAGCGCCTATGCATGTCGTCCCCATCGGCAGTCACTGGGCAAGGAGCTGCGATGAACGCACACCCATTCCCTGCTGCAGCTGGCACCGCAACCACACCGCCGACGCGCGAACGCTTCCTGTCGCTGGACGTGTTCCGCGGCCTGACCATCTTCCTGATGATCCTGGTCAACACCGCCGGGCCGGGCGCGCAGCCATACGCACAGCTGACCCACGCGGCCTGGTTCGGCGTCACGCTGGCCGATCTGGTGTTTCCCTCGTTCCTGTTCGCCGTCGGCAGCGCAATGAGTTTTGCGTTGGCCACCCGCATGCCGCATCGGCAGTTCCTCGGCCGTGTGGGCAGGCGCGCCGCGCTGATCTTCTTATGCGGCGTGCTGATGTACTGGTTTCCGTTCTTCCATCCGCAGCCCGATGGTGGCTGGGCGTTCACGGCGGTCGATCAACTCCGCCTGACCGGCGTGCTGCAGCGGATCGGCCTGTGCTACCTGCTCGCGGCGCTGCTGGTGCGCTATCTGCCGCCACGCGGTATCGCGCCGGTCTGCGTGGCGCTGCTGCTGGGCTACTGGGTAGTGCTGTATGCGTTCGGCCAGCCCGGCGCGGAGTTGAGCAAGACCGGCAATGCCGGCACCCGGCTGGATCTGTGGCTGTACGGGCGCGCGCATCTGTATCGCAAGGATGACGGCTTCGACCCCGAGGGCCTGCTCGGCACGCTGGCGGCCACGGTCAACGTGCTGGCCGGGTATCTGAGCGGGCGCTTCCTGCAACGGCACGGCAAGACCGCTGCCGCCACGCGCAGCATGCTGCTGGCGGGCGCGGGGCTGGTGCTGCTGGCGCTGCTCTGGCACCCGGCCTGGCCGCTGTCGAAGAAGCTCTGGAGCGGGTCCTTCGTCGCCTGCACGGTGGGCCTGGATCTACTGGCGCTGGGCGTGCTGGTCTACCTGCTGGAGCTGCGTGGCTGGACTGGCGGCAGCGGGTTTTTCACCGTGCTGGGGCGCAACCCGCTGGCGATCTATCTGTTCTCCGAATTGTTCGTGGTGGTATTGCGGCTGCTGCCGGCCGGCAGCTCCGGCCTGGACCTCTACGCCTGGGCCGGCATCCGCGTGTTCCAGACCATCGCGCCGGGCCCGCTCGGGTCGCTGCTGTGCGCGCTGAGCTACACGCTGCTGTGCTGGGGCGTGGGCTGGTGGATGGACCGGCGGCGCTGGTACCTGCGGCTGTGACGGCATCGCCAGCCAGGCGATGGCGCAGCCACTGGGCGCCTGCACGCGCCGGTGACGGGAAGCGGGCGTTGACCACGGCGTCCAGTCAGCGGGCCGCGGGAACGCGGGTCAGCGCCTGCCGCGCTGCCGGGGCCGACTGCGGCTAATGCGCCGCAGGCAAATTGGTACTATATTGGACCTAACGAATCCAAGTCGGTCCGGAGGACAGGCAATGGCCAAACCGAAAACCGAAGCCAGGACGGACACCGACCCCCGGATGGACGCGCTGACGCTGGATGCCTCCGCGCCGACGCCGCTGTATCTGCAACTGGCGAGCAAGCTGGACGAGCAGATCCGCGGCGCGCAGTGGAAGGCCGGCGAAGCGCTGCCGGCCGAGCGCCAGCTGTGCGAGCGGCTGCAGATCTCGCGGGTGACCCTGCGCCAGGCCGTGGACGTGCTGGTCGAGCAGGGCCTGGTCTCGCGTCGGCAGGGCGCCGGCACCTTCGTCACCACGCAGATCCAGCATCAGCTCAGCGGCCTGACCAGTTTCAGCGAGACGCTGCGCATCAAGGGCTACGAGCCCGGCACCCGCTGGCTGGAGCGGCGGCTGCGCCCGGCGCATGGCGAAGAGATCCTGCGCCTGGGGCTGTCGCCGGATGCGGCGGTGGCCTCGCTGACCCGCCTGCGCAGCGCCGACGAGCGCGTCATGGCCTACGAGCACGCGGTGTTGCCGCAACGCATCGTCGCCGACCCGCAGCAGATCGGCGATTCGCTCTACAGCTACCTGGATGCACAGGGCACCCCGGTGGTGCGCGCCCTGCAGTATTTCCGCGCGATCAATCTGCCCGCGCGGCTGGCCGAACACCTGCGCATGAAGACCGGCGAGGCGATCCTGCATGTGGTGCGCGTGGGCTATGCGCGCGACGGCAGTGCGATCGAATTGACCGACACCTATTGCCACAACGATTTCTACGATTTCGTCGCCGAACTGCGTCGCTGATCCAGCGCGGCGCCCCCCAACCGACAACTCAAGAGCCCGCCGATCCATGACTACCGCCAGGCCCGCAAATCCCGTTGTCTCGATCGCCATCGTCGGCGTGCTGTTCTTCATCATCGGCTTCTTCACCTGGATCAACGGGCCGCTGATCACCTTCGTGCGGCTGGCGTTCGACCTCAACGAGGTCAATGCCTTCCTGGTGCTGATGGTGTTCTACCTGTCGTACTTCTTCCTGGCGCTGCCGGCGTCGTGGATCCTCAAGCGCACCGGCATGAAGAAGGGGTTGGCGCTGAGCCTGGTGGTGATGGCGGTGGGCGCGGCCGGCTTTGGCCAGTTCGCCACCCAGCGCTGGTATCCGGGCGCCTTGGGCGGCCTGTTCGTGATCGGCAGCGGCCTGGCGCTGCTGCAGACGGCAATCAACCCGTACATCAGCATCCTCGGGCCGATCGAAAGCGCGGCGCGGCGGATCGCGCTGATGGGCATCTGCAACAAGATCGCCGGCATCCTGGCGCCGATCCTGATCGGTTCGCTGGTGCTGCACGGCATCGGCGATCTGTCTGCACAGGTGGCCAGCGCCGATGCCGGCACCAAGGAACAACTGCTCACCGCCTTCGCCGCCAAGATCCACGCACCGTATCTGGTGATGTCCGGCGTGCTGCTGTTGCTGGCGATCGGCGTGCTGTTCTCGCCACTGCCGGAGCTGCGGGCCTCCGAAGCCAATGCCACGCCCGGCAGCGCGGCCGGCGTGCAGAAGTCCAGCATCTTCCAGTTCCCGCATCTGTGGCTGGGCGTGCTGTGCCTGTTCGTCTATGTGGGCGTGGAAGTGATGGCCGGCGATGCGATCGGCACCTACGGCCACGGTTTCGATCTGCCGCTGGACAGCACCAAGATCTTCACCTCCTACACGCTGGGCGCGATGCTGCTGGGCTATCTCGCCGGCCTGGTATTGATCCCGCGGGTGATCTCGCAGGCGCGCTACCTGAGCGTGTCGGCGGTGCTGGGCGTGCTGTTCTCGCTGGGCGCGCTGCTGACCCACGGCTATGTGTCGGTGGGCTTCGTGGCCGCGCTCGGTTTCGCCAACGCGATGATGTGGCCGGCAATCTTTCCGCTGGCCATTCGCGGGCTTGGCCGCTTCACCGAGATCGGCTCGGCACTGCTGGTCATGGGCATTGCCGGCGGCGCGATCATTCCGCAGCTGTTTGCCATTCTCAAACAGCACTACGACTTCCAGGTCGTGTTCGCTGCGCTGATGGTGCCGTGCTATCTGTACATCCTGTTCTATTCGCTGCGCGGTTACCGTGTGGGCCTGCCGGCCCAGGCCAAGTGAACCGGGCGGCATGATGCGTTCCGACGAACAAGGTACACCCATGCGCAGGCCCACCATCAAAGATGTCGCCGAGCGCGCCAAGGTCTCGTTGAAGACCGTGTCGCGCGTGATCAACAACGAACCGTCGGTGATGCAGGCCACGCGCGCGCGCGTGCTGCGCGCCATCGCCGATCTCGACTACGAACCGGATCCGTCCGCGCGCAACCTGCGCAGCGGCACGCCGTTCGTGATCGGCCTGGTCTACGACAACCCCAACCCGTACCACATCATCGGCATCCAGAATGGCGTGCTGGCCGCCTGTCGCGAGACCGGCTTCGGCCTGCAGATCCATCCCTGCGATTCCACCTCGCCATTGCTGGCCGAGGAACTGGCCGAATGGGTGCAGCGCTCGCGGCTGGCCGGCGTGGTGCTGACCGCACCGATGTCCGAACGCCCCGAGCTGATGGCCGGCCTGGCCGCGCGCGGCATCAAGAGCGTGCGCATCATCGCCGCCACCGACGATCCGGGCGATGGTCCCTGCGTGTATATCGACGACCGTGCTGCCGCCTACGAGATCACCGAGCATCTGGTGCAGCTGGGCCATCAGCGCATCGGCTTTTTGTGGGGCGGCCCGCAGCACCGCTCCAGTGGCGAGCGCTACGCCGGCTACGAAGCCGCGTTGAAGGACTACGGCATCACCCTGGACAAGCACCTGGTGATTCCCGGCGATTACACCTTCGACGACGGCTTCCGTGGCGCGCGCCGCCTGCTGTCGCTGCGCGAGCCGCCGACCGCCATCTTCGGCAGCAACGACGAAATCGCCGCCGGCGTGCTGGCCGCGGCCAAGTCCACCGGCATGAACGTGCCGTACCAATTGTCGATCGCCGGCTTCGAGGACAGCCCGTTCTCGCGCCAGTCCTGGCCGGCGCTGACCACCGCCAAGCAGGCCACCGACGACATCGCACGGCATGCCGCACGCCTGTTGATCAGCCAGTTGCGCAGCGATGCCTACGACGACCAGCCCGCGCAACTGCAGAACCGCGGCTTCGTGCCGCAGCTGGTGGTGCGCGGTTCCACCGCACCGGCGCAGACGCCGGCCGCCAAATCCTTTCCCCCCGAATCCGCCTGAGCCTGATGAGCCTTCCCACCGAAACCGAGACCTTGATGTTCCGCGAGGCGGCGCAGACTGCCGACGTGGTCGCCGCACAGTTCGCCCGTAATGCCGACACCGTTGCCGCACTCGCGCAGTCGCTGCGCGATACGCCGCCGCCGTTCGTGGTGACCTGCGCACGCGGCAGTTCCGATCACGCCGCAACCTACGCCAAGTATCTGTTCGAAACCCAGCTCGGCATCGTGACGGCCTCTGCATCGCCGTCGGTGGGCTCGGTCTACGCAGCGCCGCTGCAGTTGCGCGGCGCGCTGTACATCGTGATTTCGCAGTCGGGCAAGAGCCCGGACCTGTTGCGCAATGCCGAGGCCGCCAAGGCGGCCGGCGCGCGCGTGGTCGCCCTGGTCAATGTGGAGGATTCGCCGCTGGCGCAACTGGCCGAGGTGGTGATTCCGCTCGGCGCCGGCCCGGAAAAAAGCGTCGCCGCCACCAAGAGTTATCTCGCCTCGCTGGCCGCCGTGCTGCACCTGGGCGCGGTGTGGAAGAACGACCCGGCCCTGCTCGCGGCGGTGGATGCATTGCCGCAGCAGTTGCGCAGCGCCTGGCAGGCCGACTGGTCCGCACTCACCGCCGGCCTGGTGCCTGCGCACAACCTGTTCGTGCTCGGGCGTGGCCTGGGCCTGGGCGCGGCGCAGGAAGCGGCGCTGAAGTTCAAGGAAACCTGCGGCCTGCATGCCGAAGCGTATAGCTCGGCCGAGGTCAAGCATGGCCCGATGGCGCTGGTGGGGCCGGGCTTCCCGGTGCTGGTGTTCGCCCAGCCCGACGAGACCGGCGCCGGCACACGTGCGCTCGCTGCCGAATTCCGCGCCCGTGGCGCGCAGGTGTGGCTGGCCGCGCCCGATGGCGATCTGCCGCTCGTCGATGCCGTGCATCCGGCCAGCGCACCGCTGCTGACCGTGCAGAGCTTCTACCGCGCGATCAACGCGCTGGCCCTGCAGCGCGGCCATAATCCCGATCTGCCGCCGCATTTGAACAAGGTCACGGAAACCGTTTGAACATGGATGCTTCCCCGATTCAGGCGTTATGCAATGCACGCGTGCTCACCGACGACGGCCTGCAGGATGGACTGGCCGTATTGCTGGCCGGCACGCAGATCCTGGCGATCGTGGCAGCCGACGATGCGCGTGTTGCGCAGGCGCACACGCGCGTGGATCTGGGTGGCGGCACCTTGCTGCCCGGGTTTATCGACATCCAGGTCAATGGCGGTGGCGGCGTGTTGTTCAACAACGCGCGCGACCCGCAGGCGCTTGCCACCATTGCCGCAGCACATCGCCGCTACGGCACCACCGGCATGCTGCCGACGCTGATCAGCGACACCGCCGAGGTCATGGCCGAGGCGATCGACGCCACGCGCAAGGCCATCACGCAAGGCGTACCCGGCGTGCTCGGCATCCATCTGGAAGGCCCGTACCTGAGCCCGGCCCGCAAGGGCACGCACGACGCGCACAAGTTCCGCCTGCCCGACGCGCACGAGATTGCCGTCGATACCTCGCTGGACAACGGCGTCACCCTGATCACGCTCGCGCCCGAGCGGGTGCCGCTGGACGACATCCGCGCCTTCGTCGCCGGTGGCGCGATCGTGTTCGCCGGCCACACGGCGGCGACGTACGAGCAGGCGCACGCTGGCATTGCCGCCGGCGTCAGCGGGTTCACCCATCTGTACAACGCGATGTCGCAACTGACCGGGCGCGAGCCCAGCGCGGTGGGCGCCGCACTGGAAGACCCCGCTGTGTGGTGCGGCATCATCGTCGACGGCGTGCACGTGCATCCGGCCAGCCTGCGCCTGGCGCTGGCCGCCAAGCCGCGCGGCAAGCTGTTGCTGGTCACCGACGCCATGCCGATGGTCGGTGCCGACAGCCCCAGCTTCGACCTGTACGGCGAAACCATCACTGCCGTCGACGGCGTGGTGCGCAATGCCGACGGCGCCCTGGCCGGCTCGGCGCTGGACATGGCCACCGCAGTGCGCAACAGCGTGCAGTGGCTGGGCGTGGACCTGGCCGAAGCCGCACGCATGGCATCGACCTATCCTGCGCAATGCATCGGCCTGGGCGACCGGCTGGGGCGCATCGCACCGGGCTACCAGGCCGATCTGGTGCTGGTGGATGCCGATGTGCAGGTGCTCGGCACCTGGGTGGCCGGGCAGGGCGCGTAAGCATATCGGCCGGGCCGCAGACGCCCGCGTCAAGCGGGCTTGATGACTGCGCGACGCCGCATGTGTTGTTCAACCACCGCGGTTGTTGCGCGCGATCTGCGGCTGCAGTGCCCCTCGTCGCCACGTCCGGCGGGTTGGATGTCGCAGCTCGCGTACGGCATGCAGCGCATTCAGATGACTGCTAGAGTTGCGTCCGACCTCAGCTTGCGACGGGTGAAGGATGAACTACGCATGGACGCGATGGTGGCTGCTGAGCCTGTTGTGCAGCGTGCATGCGGTGGCAGCGATTCCACACTGGTACGCGGCTGCCGGTGGCGCTGATTACCAACTGACTGCCGTGCAAGGCGACGTGCAGTCCGGTGAAGGGGCGCAATTGCGTCTGACCGCAGTTGCCGCGCGCACTGCGCAGTTCGGGGCTGCCTCCGCAGCGTTGGACGCGGTTTCCTTGCGCGGCCAGTCGTTGCTGTTGTCCGGTGTATTGGCAACCTCCAACGCACCGCAGGGCGCTACGTTGTGGATGCGCGCCGACGATGCGCATGGCAAACGCCTGGCGTTCGAAAGCTCACAAACCGACCCGGTCGTCGGTACGACGCGTGCAAGCCGCTCCATTGCGCTACAGGTACCGATGGGTGCGCAGAAGGTGTTGATCGGTGTTGTGCTGCGAGGCGATGGAGCGCTGGACGTAAGCCAGCTGCGTTTGATTGCAGAGCCGCTGGCCGATGCGGCATCGGCCAGCGCGATCCTGGATGTCGCCATCCCCGCGATCCGGGAGAACGCCTTGCACAGCGCACGCATCGATTGGACCACGCGTGAACCGCAGCTGCGTGCGCAGGCCGCACACATGCGCGAAGTGGACGCCTATGTCGCCATCGATGCATTGGTCGCCCAGCTCGATGACGGCCATAGTTTCCTGATGCGTCCTTCCAGGCGACATGCCGTGGAAGCCGTTGCACAGCGCGAGCGGCCCACCATGCAGGCGCGTCTGCTGCCATCCGGCATCGCCTATCTCGAGGTCCCCGGCCTGATGACGTCCTCCAAGGAAGTCAGCAATGCTTACGGGACATCGCTTGCAACGGCGCTGGATCAAGTCGCCGCACAGGCCAGCTGTGGCTGGATCGTCGATGTACGCAACAACACCGGCGGCACGATGTGGCCAATGATCAACGGGCTGCATCCGCTACTGGGTGATGCAGTGCTCGGCAGCTTTGTCGATGCGGCAGGCAAGCAATCGCCCTGGCGGGCACGATCTTCGGCACGCGCGACTGCCTCGCTGCAAATAGATCGCCCGGTCGCGATCTTGATCGGCCCCAGGACCGCAAGTGCGGGCGAGATGGTCGCGATCTCCTTTCGCGGCCGTGCAAATACGCGCAGCTTCGGTCAGCCAAGCGCTGGCCAGACCACCGGCAATCGCTCTGTGGACCTGCCTGGCGGCGCTGTCCTTGCGATTGCCAGTAGCCACACGCAGGATCGCAACGGGCGTCGCACCGACGGCCGGCTGCAGCCGGATGTCCTGCTTGGCTCGCAGGTGGATATGATCGATACTGCTGCACAGTGGCTGCGGACGCAGGCCTGCATCCGTTCTAGGTGATCGCCTGTTCGAGGGCTGACGTATCCGCCAGACATGTGACGATCGACCGGTGTCGGTGCGCTTTCAGCCGTATGGAACCGACGTGGGCGCAATGGCTTGCTTCGCCGCCGAGTGCCGCGATCGCAAGGCGATCTGCAGTGCGCGAATACTGCCTGCGGAACAATAAACGCTTGCACGCACCACATCGATGTCTGCAAACACGCGGCATTCGGCTGCGCGGCCTATGGCGGCCGCCCTCTAACGGCAGTGGTCTATTCATCGAGGCGAAGGAATGCGGTCACGATTGCGTTGTCATTCCAATTTCTGCACTCAAGGCGCGGCTTCAGGCATGAAAGTGGCTATTTGTGTCGTTGAGTTGACAGCGCCGCGTGGGGAAGGCACCTTCGCTGATAACGTTGTCAGCGATCAGGAGCGTGCTCCGACTTCATGAAAGACGTTGCCGGCCGGTCATGCATCGGCCTGGCGCCTTGCCCCGCACGCCGCCACCGGCCTGCGGGAAGACGCTGCTCGCCGTCCGGTGTACAGGGGGACGGATCGCGGGTGTGGCGCGCGCTCTGCGCGTTCTCAAGCAACCGGACGGTTGCGACCCGACGCATCAGCCAAGAGGTCCACGCAATGCTGCAAGCCCGTGTGTGTGAGTTGTCCCGTGATTCCGCCAACGCTGCCGAGCGTGCGCCATGTCGCTCGCGACTGAGCGTTGCCGTCCGTCGCCTGCTGCTGGGTGGCGCTGCCCTTGCCGGTGCCAGCATGCTTCCCGCGTTTGCGCAGGAGGCGGAACCCGCCCAGCAACAGCCGCCCGCGCAGACCAGCCCATCGGTGTCCACGCTGGACGAGGTCAAGGTGGTCGGCTATCAAGCCAGCCTCGGCAAGGCACTCAACGTCAAGCGCAATGCCGATGCGATCGTCGATGCGATCAGCGCCGAAGACATCGGCAAATTCCCCGATACCAACGTCGCCGAGTCACTGTCGCGCCTGTCCGGCATCACCGTGGACCGGCAGTTCGGCGAAGGCGAGAAGGTCAGCATCCTCGGCACCGATCCGGCGCTCAACCGTGTGCTGCTCAACGGCCAGACCATTGCCTCCACCAGCTGGGGCGGCGACCCCAACGACCCGGACAGCCGCTCGTTCAACTACAGCACGCTGGCGCCGGAAGTGGTCGGCCTGATGGAGGTCTACAAAACACCGGAGGCGCGCATCGACGAAGGTTCGATCGGTGGCACCGTGATCGTGCACACGCGCAAGCCGCTGGAGCTCGAACGCAATACGCTGACCGGTACGGTGAGCTACGGTTACAACGACCGGTCCGACGAAGGCAAGCCGAACGCTTCGGCCCTGTACAGCTGGAAGAACCAGGATGAAACGTTCGGTGTCCTCACCTCGGTGATGCATTCGCAGCGCGTGCTGCGTCGCGATGGCGTGGAGATCTTCGGCTACGACGATGTCGCCGGCGCTGCGTTTCCGCCGGCCGTGGTCGGCACTAACACCGGCGTATTTCCGACCTCGATCAACACCGCCTTGTTTCAGCAGACGCGCAAACGCGATGGTGTCAGCGCTGCATTGCAGTGGAAGCCGGATGCCGATTTCGAGCTCAACCTGACCGGCCTGTACGTCAAGGAAAGTTTCGACAACTACAACCAGAGCCGCTACGGGTACTGGGGCTCCAACCCTGGCGATGCGCAGGCGCTGGGCTTCGAGAACGGCGTGGCGACCTCGGGCACCTTCGGCGATCAGTCCACCACATTCCTGGATGGCTACCTGCGCAACAGCGATGTCAGCACCGGCAGCATCCATCTGCGCGCGGACTGGCATGGCGACGGCTGGAATGCATCCAGCCAGGTGGGGTATACCAGTTCGCAAGGCGGCGCCGAGCGCATCTACGGCATCCAGTTCCGTAATCTCGCCGGTTACAGCTACGACATCGACGGGCGCCGCACCGCGATGGACTACAGCACCGACCCCACCAACGCGGCGGCGATGCAACTCAACAATGCCTCGGCCAGCCACAGCCCGCAGTACGACAAGGAGCGCTACCTGCAGCTGGATTTCGACCATGCGGTGGAGTGGGGGCCGTTCACGCAGATCCTGACCGGCATCAAGCTCACCAATCACGCCACCGGGCAGTCGTCCTACAGCCGTACCTGGACACCGAACGACGGCAGCACGCTCGCAGATTTTTCGCCAGGCACCACGCCGTCCGGCTACCTGGACGGCCTGTCCACCAGCGCCGACATGCAACGCTGGTCCACCATCGGCCGCAGTGCGATCGGTCGCTACATCGGTGGCCTGGAAGGCGATGCCGGCCTGCCGATCAGCTACGCCGGCAACTACAGCATCGAGGAGCAGAACCGCGCCTGGTTCCTGCAGGGCAATTTTTCCGGCGAGCGCTATCGCGGCAACATCGGCGTGCGGTACGTGCACACGCGTGATTCCACCGATGGTTTCAGCTACGCGCCCGGTGGCGGCTACACACCGGTCAACTTCCTCAACAGCTACGGCAAGTGGCTGCCGTCGTTCAACATCGCCTACGACCTGCGCGATGACCTGATGCTGCGCCTGGCTGCCTCCAAGGTGATTGCGCGGCCGCGCTACACCAACATGACCCCGTACGTGGCCACCGACGACACCACGCTTACCGCGTCCACGGGCAATCCCGGCCTGAGCCCGTACGAGTCCACCAACCTGGGCGCATCGCTGGAGTGGTATTTCTCCGACAGCAGCCTGCTCAGCGGCGAGTTCTTCTCGCGCGATATCTCCAACTACATCCTCACCACAGTGGAAGACCGGGTGTTCTTCAACAACGCCACCGGCGGCTCAAGCACCTACCAGACCTCCGTGCCGACCAACGCCGGCGATGCCAAGGTGCAGGGCGTGGCGCTCAACCTGCAGCACAACTTCGGCAACGGGTTCGGCGTGGTGGCCAACTACACCTATTCCGACTCGAAAACCGATGGCGATTACAGCCTGCCGTACAACTCGCGCAACGCCTACAACATCAGCCCGTACTACGAGCAGGGCAAATGGAGCGCACGGGTGAACCTGGGCTGGCGCTCGGAATATTTCACCCAGATCGGTCGCCTCAACGGGCAGCAGATGACCGATGCGTTCACCCAGGTCGATGCGTCGTTCGGCTACCAGGCCACCGAGCGGCTGCGCGTGGCGCTGGAAGCCACCAATCTGCTGGACGAAACCTACTTCAGCTACATCGGCAACAAGAACCAGCCGTACTACATCTACAAGAACGGCCGCTCCTTCATGCTGAGTCTGAACTTCAAGCTGTGACGCACGGCCAGGCGGCTGCTGTTCTGCAGCCGCCTGGTTGAATGGCGAACACCCTACGTGTGCCCCGCATCCCTGACGTCGACCGGGTTGGGTGGTCGCCAGCCCGGAGCGGTGCAGCCACGTCCTGCCTGGCGCGCTCGTATCTTTGTTGCGTTGCTACGACGGTATGCGCGATGCCCTGGCTATGCGCTGGTCTTGCGCGCCGCCGCAATCGCCGCAATCCGTGCCTTCGCCAACGCCTCGCCGATTTGCGGGCCTTGCAGGCCTTCTGCGGCCAGGTCGCGCGCATTGATGGCCAGCGCAGCAGCATGCAGGCGTTTGAGTTGGTCGCCCTGTGGATACGCGGCCTCTTCGCTGCCCCGCCGGCCACGCTTGTCGGCTTCGCACACCAGCGCGAGTTGCGCGATACGCTCGGGGCGGCGGAAGGCATCGCAGCGCACCAGCAGCTCGTGCACGGTGCGGTCGCGCAGCTCGGCCAGGCGGTGCACGTTCAGATGTTCGCGGCAGGCGGTGATGGCGAGCTGGCGATAATCCTGCGGCACCTTGAGGCGCTCGCACACTGCCTGCAGCGGGACGACACCGCGCTGTTCGTGCATGATGTGGCGCGGCCATTCCTCCGGCGGTGTGAGCGCCTTGCCCAGGTCGTGGGTCAGTGCGGCAAAGCCCACCAGCGCATCGCCGGGCGCCAGTCGCGCGGCCATGTCGCTGACCATTTCCTGGTGAATGCCGGTATCCACCTCCGGATGAAACTCGGCACGTTGTGGCACGCCATACAGCGCATCGATCTCGGGCAGGATGACGCGCAGCGCATCGGTGTCGTGCAGCGTGCGCAGGAAGGCCGACGGCTGCGCACTCTCCAGCACGCGGCGTAATTCCTGCCACACGCGTTCGGGCACCAGGCTGTCCAGCTCGCCGCTGGCGGCCATCTCGCGCATCAATGCGGCAGTTTCGGGCGCAAGAGTGAAACCGAGCGGCGCCAGCCGCGCCATGAAGCGGGCAGCGCGCAACACACGCACGGGATCTTCGACAAAGGCCGGCCCCACGTGCCGCAGCACGCGCGCTTGCAGATCGCGCGCGCCGCCATATGGGTCGAACAACTCGCCGGTGTCTTCGTCGCGTGCAATCGCGTTGATGGTGAAGTCGCGGCGCAGCAGGTCTTCTTCCAGCGTCACCGACGGATCGGCATCCACCACAAAGCCGCGATAGCCGCGCCCGGACTTGCGCTCGGTACGCGCCAACGCATATTCCTCGCCGCTACGCGGATGCAGGAACACCGGGAAATCTTTCCCCACCGGTTTGAAACCCAGGCGTTCCATCTGCGCCTGATCGGCACCGACCACGACCCAGTCGCGGTCGCCAGCGGGCTGGCCAAGCAGGGCATCGCGGACTGCGCCGCCAACGAGATAGATCTTCATCGCGACATGATGCCCGATGCGGTGCGCGGGTCGAAACACCATGCATCAATTGCTGTGGGATTTCCGCGCAGCGTTTTGGAATGCCAGGTGACGCCAACATGCAAATCTCGGCAGCTGGTCCCGATTGGTCAATGCGGGTCATTCAGTCGTAGCGCTGAGAGCGGCGGATCTGCGGCTTGGCTGCAGGGCCCTTGCCCGTCCACCATCGCGGGACACGCCGCAAGTACGTCCTTGTAGGCTCTGGCGCGGCATCCATGCCGCTCAAGGTCCCGCGACGGTAGGCGGACAGGGACCAGTCGAGATGGTCGGTGCGCATGGGGCAAGCACTGCCTGGAACGCGTTGTTCGGTAATGGTGCCCCCACCCAGCTCTCGCACCCGTGGCCGAGCGACAACCATCCGCAACCGCGCAACAGCGACCACCTCATCCGGCGGTGGTGCCTGGCGGCTGACTTGAAGCTCAGTCCTGCGCCGCGTTGGTGGTCGCCTGGCCTGGCGTGCACACCGGCTTCAGGCGCTTGTCCACCAGTTTGCCCATCAGGCGATCACTCAGCGGCAGCATGTCGCCGTTGAGTTGCCAGTCGTAGATCACGCTGAAAGCCAGCACGCGTGCGACGTACTCGCGGGTTTCCTTGTAGCTGATGGTCTCGATCCAGAAATCCGGCTCGAAGTTGGGGCGTTGCGATTGCCAGCGGCCGGTCGGCCCGGGGCCGGCGTTGTAGGCGGCGATGGTGAGGTAGGGCCGGCCGTAGGTATTGAGCAACTGGCGCAGATAGGCGGTGCCGATGGCGATGTTGGTGTCCGGCTCGTACAGGCTGGTGGCGCCCGCGTAGCCGGGCAGGGCGATGCCCTTTGCCACCGCCGCGCCGGTGCCCGGCAAGACCTGCATCAGGCCCATCGCGTTGGCAGGCGAACGCGCGCGTGGATTGAAGATGCTCTCGGCACGGATCTCTGCTGCCACCCAGGCCGGGTCGATCGCATTCTTGGCCGCTTCGCGGCGAATGCTGTCGTCGTGATGCAGCGGAAAGCGCAACGCATACAGGCGCTGTTCGTCCGGCTGCTTGCCGAGCGCGAACACTGCGCGATCGAACCAGCCGTTTTCGCTGGCTACCTGCACCGCCAGCCGGCGCTGGGGGTCGTCGAAGCGGCTCGCGGCATCGTTCCACTCGGCCACCGCCCAACCCGGCCGGTCGATCTGGAACAGGGCGATGGCGCGGATCAACGCCGGATCGCGTGCGACGGCGGCCTTGGCCTGCGGGGTGTCCTTGGGCTCCCACGGGCACAACCGATACGGCTGCTGCAGGCGATCGGCGGCCAGGAAGCCGTGGAAGGTCGGCGATTGCGCGGCTGCGCGATACAGCCGCTGTGCGGCTGCGGCCGCGCCGGTCTTCTCGGCCAGGCGCGCTTCGAAGTACTGCCAGCGCGAATCGCTGCGCTGGGTCGCCGGCATCTTGCGGATCGCCGCCAGGGCCGCCGGCCAGTCGCCACGCGACATCGCTTCGCGCGCGCGCCATTCGTGCAGGCGCTCGTCGTATGAGGCATCGGGGACTGCATTGAGGCGCCGTGCCGAATCCGGCAGGTAGGACGCCACCGTCCACAGCGCGATCTGGTACAGCACCTGGCCGCGCTGCGCCTCGCTGAAGCCAAGCGCGGTCGCCAGCTGTGGCAACTGCTGCTCGGCCGCGTCCGGATCGCTCTTGGCCAGTTTGGCCAGGCCGTCGACGGCGATGCGACGGCTGCGCTCGGTCTTTGGCCAACCGAGTGCACGCGGGTGCACCTTGTCCAGAAACGCGGCGTAATCGTTAGCCAATGCCAGATCGGCCGCCGGCAAGCCGCGCGCGGCCGTGCGCATCACCGCAGGCTGCTGTGCATCGGCCGCCGCCTCCACGCGCTCCCAGCGCAGCGCCGGGGTGAGTTCGCCCCGCGCTTCCAGCCCGGCAACCACCGGATCGCAGGCATCGGGCAGGCCCTTGCCGGTGCGCCACAGGGTCAACGCGTCGCGGCTCCACTGTGCATCCAGCTTGCCGGTCGCCTGGCGCGCGGTCAGCTGCGCGCAGCGCAGGCCCAGGTTGTCGGTGGGCTTCCAGTTGGCCAGCAGCGTGTTCCAGTCCTGGCGGCGTGCCACCGCCGGCAACCAGGTGCCACGGAAGCTCTCGGCCACCGGCTGGCCTGCATAACGCTGCAGGAATCCCTGCGCCTGTGCCGTGGAGACGTTGTCGATGTTGCGCTTGAGCGTGGCAAATTCCAGCCAGCCATAGAGCGGGTGGCGGTTCAACGCGGCCAGCTGACCGGCATCGGACTGGCCGCGCTCTGCAGCCGCGATGGCATCGCGCATGGCGGTCAATTGCGGGTCCAGGCTCTGGGCATGCAGCGCAGTACTGCCAAGGCACAGCAAACCGACGAAAACAGTGGCAAGACGGGGGGTATAGGTCATTGCGCGATGATACCGAAGCACGCCGGCGCGCCTGAGTGAATGCGCAGCAGACCGGTGCCGCCCGTCGCTGCCGGCAGCGATGGGCGTGCGATGCCGGTGCGTACCGCGCGTGTGCACCGTGGCCTGCCGCTGCGGAGCACTGCGGACCACTTCCCACTGCGTCACGGCTGGCTTGCGGGGCGTTAAGGTTTCGTTTAAAAGTGGGGGCGGACCGCAGGGCACGGGGGCGTGCGGACACTCAAGAATCCTTCTGGAGAGAGAGAGGATGAAGCGTCTGATTGGCCCCCGTCGGTCATGCCTGGCCGTGCCGTTGTCCTTGTGTCTGGTTCCTACACTCGCCTGGGCGCAACAGCCCGAGGCCGCCCCGAGCACGCGCACGCTCGACAGCGTGCAGGTCACCGGCACGCGCATCCGGACCGCAGAGTTGCAGGGCCAGGTGCCGATCCAGACGCTCAACCGCGCCGACATCGAACGCACCGGCCTGACCTCGATCGGCGAGGTGCTGCAGGAACTCACCGCCTCGGGGTCGGCGCTCAACGCCAAATTCAATTCGTCCGGCAACTTCGGCTTCCCGCCCGATGGCGGTGGTGTGGGCGCCGGCTCGGCGCAGGTGGACCTGCGCCACCTCGGTTCCAAGCGCGTGCTGGTCCTGGTCGATGGCATCCGCTGGGTCAACGAATCCTCGGCCTCGGGCGTGGGCTCGTCGACCGATCTCAACACCATTCCGTTGGCGATCGTGGAGCGCATCGAGGTGCTCGAGGACGGCGCCTCGTCGCTATACGGCTCGGACGCGATTGCCGGCGTGGTCAACATCATCACCCGGCGCAGCTTCGACGGTGCGCAGGTCACGCTCAACTACGGGCAATACGGCAAGGGCGACGGCGCCAACCAGGGCATGGACCTGGCCTGGGGTACCAGCGGCGAGGACTTCAGCCTGTTTCTGGGGGCCAGCTACGTCAAGCAGGATCCGATCTACGCGCGCGATCGTGCGCAGGCCCGCTTCCCGATTCCGGGTACAGGGCTGACCTTCGCCAGTTCGGCAACGCCGGACGGCCGCTTCCAGTTCGTCGACCCCAACACCGGCGTGCGCCAGAACCTCACGCCCAACGCCGGCGTTGGCACGCCGCAATACGATGGCAGTGCCGGCTGTACGCGCAGCGACGATTACCATTGTTTCGGCACCGCTGACCGCTACAACTTCGCCGAACAGAATCTGTTGCTGACGCCGTCCGAGCGCAAGGGCGTGTTCGCGCAATTCCGCTACTACTTCAACGACGACGTGCAGTGGTACGTCAAGGCGCTGGGCAACCGGCGCGAGTCGACCAACCAGGCCGCGCCCGAGCCGATCTTTCTCGGCCCCGATGCCGGCACCGGCAATCCGCTGGCCGACAACATCGTGATTTCCGCGCTCAATCCGTTCAATCCATTCGGCTTCGCGTTGAACTCGGCCACCAACCTGATCCAGATTGGCCGCCGCCCGGTGGAAGGCGGTGCGCGCCGGTTCGAGCAGCAGGTCGACACGCAGTATTTCGGCACTGGCCTGGTGGGCACCTTCGAAGGCGCGGCGCGGACCTGGTACTGGGACGTCAACGGCATGTACAGCAAGAACAAGGCCGAACAGACCAACTACGGCAGCTACAACCTCTACAACATCAATCTGGGCCTGGGCGATCCGGCCGCATGTGCGGCGGTGGCCGGCTGCGTGCCGCTGGATATCTTCGGCGGCGCCGGCAGCATCACGCCGGAGATGTTGCGTTGGATCCAGCCGGTGGTGCGCGACCGCAGCCAGAACGAGTTGAGCCTGTTCACCGCCAACCTCAGCAGCGAGTTGTTCCAGCTGCCCGGCGGCGCGGTGTCGTTCGCCACCGGCTACGAGTACCGCAAGTACGAAGGGTCGTACCAACCCGATCCGCTCACCGTGGCGGGGCGCTACAACGGTGTGCCGTCGTTGCCGACCTCGGGCAGCTACGACGTCAACGAGGCCTATCTCGAACTCAATATCCCGATCTTCGCCAATTCGTCGCTGGGCGACAAACTCGATTTGAACATCGCTGGCCGTTATTCGGATTACTCCACCTTCGGCGGCGAGTTCACGCCAAAATACGGCTTGCGTTGGCAGGTCACCGATGAGTTGGTGCTGCGCACCAGTTACGCGGAAGGCTTCCGCGCGCCGACCATCGGCGAGTTGTTCGGTTCGGCGGCGCGCGCCGACCTGCAGTTGTCCGATCCATGCTCGATCGGGTTGGGTGGCACGGCGCCGCGTGGCAGCGCCGCCAATTGCGCATCGCTCGGTGTGCCGGCCGGCTACCAGCAGGCCAACCAGCAGATCTCGGTCACCACCGGCGGCAACGAGCAGCTGGATCCGGAGCGCTCGCGCAGCTTCAGCGCCGGCTTCGTGTTCAGTCCTGGCTTTGCCAGCAATGCCAGTTGGTCCGATCGCCTCGATCTGGAGATGACGTTCTATCGGCACCATGTCGATGGCGCGATCCAGGCGATCAACGCGCAAACGCAGCTGGACCTGTGCGTGGATACCCTGGACGCGCTGTATTGCAATGGCATCGGGCGCGCGTCCACCGGCGGCATCAATGCGTTCAACAATCGCTTGACCAATCTGGGCTCGATCAAGACCGACGGTTGGGATATGGATCTGTTCTGGACATTGCCGGAGACGGCGTTTGGCCGTTTCAAGGTGTCCTGGCAGAACACCTTCGTGGGCCGCTACGAGGCGCTCGGTGCGGCGGGGCAACGGCAGCCGCAGGGGCCAGGCATCGAAGTGGTGGACAGCGCGATCCCGGAATGGACCAGCAACGCGGTGCTGGACTGGTCGCTGGGCCGCTGGACTGCATCATGGACCGCGCGCCACATCTCCAAGCTCACCGAGCAATGCGGCGATGCGGTGGAATTTGCGGTGTGCTCCGATCCTGCAGTGGGCACCAACCGCCTGGATGCGATCACCTACCACGATGCGCAGCTGGGCTATCGCGTCGATTGGCTCAAAGGCCTGCAACTGACGGCCGGCTTGAACAACGTCTTCGACAAGGATCCGCCGCTGTGCCTGTCGTGCTCCCTCAATGGTTATGACGCGTCCACTTACGACATCCCCGGTGGGCGCTTCTGGTATGCGCGGGTCGACTTGAAGTTTTAGTCTGTCTGGGCAGTCGTAAAGCGGAGAGCGGCTGATCTGCGGATTTGCTGCAGGGCCCTTGCCCGCCCACCATCGCAGGACACGCCGCAAGTACGTCCGTGTAGGCTCTTACGCGGCATCCATGCCGCGTAAGGTCCCGCGACGGTGGGTGGGCAAGGACCAGTCGAGATAGTCGGTGTGCAGGGTAAGAGCGTTGCTGATGCGCCTCGTTCGATCATCAAGCATCGGCTCCACGTGATGCACGCCGCACCACAGACAGCTCTTCGAACAAGGGCCGACCAACTTTCTGGTGCGGTGTCCTCACCGCGCCCTCGACGCTGTGAGTTGGCTGCAGGGCCCTTGCCCGCCCACCATCGCAGGACACGCCGCAAGTACGTCCGTGTAGGCTCTTACGCGGCATCCATGCCGCGTAAGGTCCCGCGACGGTGGACGGGCAAGGACCAGTCGAGATAGTCGGTGTGCAGGGTAAGAGCGGTGCTGATGCGCCTCGTTCGATCATGAAGCATCGGCTCCACGTGATGCACACCGCACCCTCGACGCTGTGAGTTGGCTGCAAGGCCCTTGCCCGCCCACCATCGCAGGACACGCCGCAAGTACGTCCGTGTAGGCTCTTACGCGGCATCCATGCCGCGTAAGGTCCCGCGACGGTGGGCGGGCAAGGACCAGTCGATATAGTCGGTGTGCATGGTAAGAGCGGTGCTGATGCGCCTCGTTCGATCATCAAGCATCGGCTCCACGTGATGCACGCCGCACCACAGACAGCTTTTCGAACAAGCGCCGACCAACTGTCTGGTGCGGTGTCCTCGCCGGTTGCGGGACCGTGCGGCGGCATGGATGCCGCCACCGAGCCTACAAGAACGTACTTCCGGCGTGTCCCGAGAGCGGTGAGGGCGCCGCGCCCTCGACCCGGGGCGGTGCGCCGCGTTTTCCAGCGTCACCCGCGCACGGGCGCATCGCCGGCCACGTAGTAGTCGGCCGTGCTGCGTGGCAAGGGCGTGCGGCCACGCATGCGGTCGGCGATCTTCTCGGCGATCATGATGGTGGTGGCATTGAGGTTGCCGGTGATGATGCGCGGCATGATCGATGCATCGATCACGCGCAGGCCTTCCATGCCGTGCACGCGGCCCTGTCCATCGACCACCGCCATGTCATCGCTTCCCATCGCACAGGAGCAGGACGGGTGATACGCCGTCTCTGCGCGCGCGCGCACGAAGGCGTCCAGCTCGGCATCGGTCTTGCAGTCTGCGCTCGGGCTGATTTCGCGGCCGCGGTAGGCATCCAGTGCGGGCTGGGCGATGATCTCGCGGGTGATGCGGATCGCATCGCGAAATTCCTGCCAGTCCTGATCGGTGGATTGGTAGTTGAACAGGATCGACGGATGCTGGCGCGGGTCGCGCGACTTGGCATGCACGCGCCCGCGGCTGGGAGTGCGCATCGAGCCTACATGCGCCTGGAAACCGTGTTCCTTCACCGCATTGCTGCCGTTGTAATTGATCGCGACGGGCAGGAAGTGGTACTGGATATTGGGCCAGTCGAATTCCTCGCGCGTGCGGATGAAACCGCCGGCTTCGAATTGATTGCTGGCGCCGGTGCCGGTGCCGGCGAACAGCCACTGCGCACCGATGGCCGGCTGGTTCCACCATTGCAATGCCGGATACAGCGACACCGGCTTGGTGCAGGCGTACTGGATGTAGACCTCCAGATGATCCTGCAGGTTCTGGCCGACGCCGGGCAGGTCGTGCACCAGTTGCACATCGAGTGCGCGCAGCAGGTCGGGCGCGCCGACGCCGGAGCGCTGCAGCAGCTGCGGCGAGGCAATTGCTCCGGCACACACCAGCACTTCGCGGCGCGCATGTGCGTCGATGCCTTCGCTGCTGTTGCCGACCAGATAGTGCACGCCGACTGCGCGCTTGCCGGCAAACAGGATGCGGTCGGTAGTGGCATGGGTGACGATGTGCAGGCCCTCGCGCGGGCGCGCCATGTCCAGATAGCCGCGCGCCGTGCTGGCACGGCGCCCCTGCGGCGTCACCGTGCGGTCCATCGGCCCGAAGCCTTCCTGCTGATAGCCATTGAGGTCGTCGGTGCGCGGGTAACCGGCCTGCACGCCGGCATCGACCATGGCGTGGAACAGCACGTTGTTGTCGTTCTTCGGCGTGGCCACGCTGACCGGGCCTTCGCCGCCGTGATACTCGTTGGCGCCGATGTCGCGTGTTTCGGCCTTGCGGAAGTACGGCAGCACATCGCGGTAGCTCCAGTCCTCCAGGCCCGGGCGCCTGGCCCAGTGGTCGAAGTCCAGCGCGTTGCCGCGGATGTAGCACATGCCGTTGATCAACGATGAGCCGCCCAGCCCCTTGCCGCGCCCGCATTCCATGCGCCGGTTGGCCATATGCGGCTCCGGCTCGGTCTCGTAGGCCCAGTTGTAGCGGCGGCCCTGCAACGGGAAGGCCAACGCCGCCGGCATCTGGGTGCGGAAGTCCAGCCGGTAATCCGGACCGCCCGCTTCCAGCAGCAACACGCTGACGCCCGGATCCTCGGTCAGGCGCGCAGCCAGCACGTTGCCTGCCGAGCCGGCGCCGATGATGATGTAGTCGTATTCGCGTTGCATGGGGTTCTCCTTGTTGCGGTGCCGGTGTGAAGCGGCTTTCAAAACGATTGCGCGGTGGACCGGCGGCCGCTGTTCGAAACGGCAGCGTTCAAGCCGGCAGCGCGGTCCGCAGGTTGCGGCTGGCGCATGGCGCGGTGCCGGTGGCGGCTGCCTGCCAGGTGGTGTCGGCCCGTCAGAACACCGACGCGTAGCGTTCCAGTTCGACCTGGATGGATTTGGTGCGGGTATAGGCCTGCAGCGTCGCCAGGCCGTTTTCGCGGCCCACGCCGGATTGCTTGTAGCCGCCCACCGGCATCGGTGCCGGCGATTCGCCCCAGGTGTTGATCCAGCAGATGCCCGCTTGCAGGCGATGGATCAGGCGATGCGCGCGCGCCAGATCCGGCGTCACCACGCCTGCGGCCAGGCCGTAGGTGGTGGCATTGGCGCGTGCGATCGCTTCGTCTTCGTCGTCGTAGGTGAGCAGGCTCAGTACCGGCCCGAAGATCTCCTCGCGCACGATGGTCATCACGTCGGTGCAATCGCTGAAGATGGTCGGTGCGACATAGCAGCCCTGTGCCAATGCGCCGTCGCGCAGACGTTCGCCGCCGCACAGCAGGCGTGCGCCCTCGGCCTTGCCCTGTTCGATGTAGTCCAGCACCCGCTGCATGTGCGCGGCGCTGACCATCGGGCCGAAGGTGGTGCGTTCGTCCAGCGGGTCGCCGATGTGGATGCGTTGCACGCGTGCCAGCAGCCGCGCCTCGAAAGCGGTGCGCAGCGCGCGCGGCACGAACACGCGCGTGCCGTTGGTGCACACCTGCCCGGAGCTGTAGAAGTTGGCCATCATCGCGATGTCGGCGGCCAGATCCAGGTCCGCGTCGGCGCAGACGATCAACGGCGACTTGCCGCCCAGTTCCATGGTCACGTCTTTCAGTGACGAACTCGAGGCGCTTGCCATCACCTTGCGTCCGGTCGCGGTGCCGCCGGTGAAGCTGATCTTTTCGATCTGTGGGTGTTCGGTAAGCGCAGTGCCCACGCTGGCGCCGTCGCCGGGCAGCACGTTGAACACGCCATCGGGCAGGCCGGCCTCGGTGAACAGTTCGGCCAGCTTGAGCGCGGTGAGCGGGGTCACCTCGCTGGGTTTGAAGATCATCGCATTGCCGGCCGCCAGCGCGGGCGCGGCTTTCCACAGTGCGATCTGGATCGGGTAATTCCATGCGCCGATCGCGCCGACCACGCCCAGCGGCTCGTGCCGCGTGTAGAAGAAGCTGCCTTCGCGCAACGGCACCTGTGCGCCTTGCAGCGCCTGCGCCACGCCGGCGTAGTACTCCAGCACGTCCGCGCCGGTGACGATGTCCACGCTGCGGGTCTCGCTCAGTGGCTTGCCGGTGTTGAGCGTTTCCAGTTCGGCCAGCGCGTCGTTGCGCTCACGCAACAGCGCCACTGCACGCAGCAGGATGCGTGAGCGTTCCACCGTGGTCAGTGCCGCCCATTGCTGCTGGCCGGCCTTGGCGCTGTCGACTGCAGCATCCAGGTCGTCGGCGCCGGCATTGTGCACATTGGCCAGCACCTCGCCGGTGGCGGGATTGACCACCTCGAAGGTGTGGCCGCCGCGGGCGGGGACGTAGCGGCCGCCGATATACAGCAACTGGTCGGGGAAACGTGGCATGGCAAACCTCCTGTGGGGCGCACGCGGCAGCGGCGGCACCTCAGCGCGTGAGATGCAGGAACTGCAGGTGACGCTCGTATTGATCGATGATGTCGTTGATGATCTGTTCGCGGCTGTAACCGACCAGGTCGTAATCCTGGCTGCCTTCGTACAGATACACTTCGGCGCGGTAATAGCGTTGGTTGCGCAGGCGCTGCGCGGCAAATGACGGTGTCAGGTAGCCGCGCATCACCACCTGGTAGCGGAAGTCCTGCTGCTCGCCGTGGTCGACGCTGATCTCCATGTCGTCGTCGTCCAGCCGGCTGCTGACCTGCCAGCCTTCTTCCTGCAACTGCGCGGTGACCGCTTCGATCGCCGGGCGCACTTGGTCGTGCATGAAACGATAGACCTCATCGCGTGCCGGGAAGTGCATCGCCTGGCCCAGGCGTTGACGCCAGCCGCGGTGATGCCGCGATTGCCCGATCAGCGGGCTGGGGCTGTAGAGCTGCGCACGCTTGCGCTGCGATTCCTGGCTGAGCGCGCGCGACAGGCCCCAGGCCATCAGCAGCAACACCGCGGAGAACGGCAGCGAGGCCAGCACCACGGCCGATTTCAGCGCGTCCATGCTGCCGGCCAGCAACAGGCCGCCGGTCACCACCGCGGTGAGCACGCCCCAGAACACGCGCAGCCAGCGCGGGCCATCGTCGTGCGGTTCGCCGCCGTGGGAGGACAGCGTGGACAACACCACCGTGCCCGAATCGGCAGAGGTCACGAAGAACACGAAGCTGATCGCCACCGTCACCGTGATCACCGCGCGGCTCCACGGGTAGCCCTGCAGCAGCGCGTACAACACCGTCTCCGGTGCAGCGATGGCCTGTTGCGCCAGCGCACCCTGGCCGTGATGCAGCAACTGATCCAGCGCGCTGTTGCCGAAGATCGACAGCCACGCCAGGGTGAAGCCGAGCGGGATCAGCAGCACGCCGAGCACGAACTCGCGAACGGTGCGGCCGCGCGAAATGCGTGCGATGAACAGGCCCACGAACGGTGCCCAGCCGATCCACCATGCCCAGTAGAACACCGTCCAGTTGCCGAGCCAGTCGCTGCGGCCGCCGTAGGCGTACACATCGAAACTCTTGTTGACCACACTGCCAAGGTAGTCGCCCAGATTCTGCATCAGCGCGTTGAGCAGGTACTGCGTGGGGCCGGCGAACAGCATGAACAGCAGCAGCGCGATCGCCAGCAGCATGTTGATGTCCGACATCCAGCGCACACCTTTTTCCACGCCGGACACCGCCACCACGATCGCCGCCCCCATCATCGCCACGATCAGCGCGACCTGCACCCAATGGGCGTGCGGCACCTCCATCAAGGTGCTCAGGCCGGCGTTGAGATGCAGCACGCCAAAGCCCATGTCCGCGCCCAGGCCGAACACGGTGGCCACGATGCCCAGTGCATCCACGGTGTAGCCGATCGGCCCGTTGATGCGCTTGCCGATCAGCGGATACAGCGCCGAACGCAAGGCCAGTGGCAAATTGTGGCGGAACGCGAAATACGCCAGCGCCATCGCTGCCAGCGCAAACACGCCCCAGCCATGCAGGCCCCAATGCAGGAACAGCAATTGCATCGCCTGCCGCGCCGAGGCTTCACCGCTGCCGGTGCCGCCTTGCGGCGGTTGCAGGTAATGGGTGAGCGGTTCGGAGACGCAGAAGAAGAACAGCGTGATGCTGATGCCCGCAGCGAACAGCATGCCGGCCCAGGAGAGATAGCTGAATTCCGGCTCGTCGTGATCGGCGCCGAGCTTGATGTTGCCGTAGCTGGACAAGGCCACGCCGAGCACGAACACCAGATACACCGTCATCGCCAGCAGGTAGTACCAGCCGACATTGCGCGAGGCCCAGGTCTGCGCGTCCAGCAGCACACGGCCTGCATCCAGCGGAAACAACGACACCAGCAACGCAAACGTGCAGACCACGGTTGCCGCCAGCACGAACACCGGGCGCAGGGTGCGCACCGGCAAGGGTTGCGGCGCGACCGCACTCATGCCGACACACTCATAAGATGCGTATCACGTGCTGTGCTCCCAACGAAAAACCGCCTGCGTTATCGCACAGGCGGCGTCGAGGGGGTGTCATCGGTCGAGTCCGCCAGTGCGAACCCGTAGCCACTTTGCGTGGCTGTCAGCGCAGCAGGTGCAGCGGCACGCGGATATCCATGCCGACCGCAAGATGGTCGGAGAACGCTGCGGGAATCGCTTCGATATGTTCGATCGTCAGGCTGTCGCTGACCAGGATATGGTCGATCGCCCGGTCCGGACGCCAGCTCGGAAACGTATGCACCTCGCAGCTGGGCGGTTGCAAGCGCGTGTGCCGATACAGCGCCTGCATTTCCGGCCGGTCGGCCATGCAGTTGAAATCGCCCATCAACATCGCGTTGGGATGCTCGGACAACAACTCGGCGATGAAGGCCAGCTGCGCCATGCGCGAATTGGCGCCCAGCGACAGGTGCGCCACTGCCACCGCCAGGCCTTCGCGGCCCTGCCCGAACTTGGCCAGCAGGATGCCGCGCCCGCCGATCCGGCCGGGCAGGGCATGGTCCTGCACTTCCAGCGGTTCCAGCTTGCTGAGCAAGCCGTTGGCGCTGGAGGCGACCCCGCCCATGCGGCGGTTGGGCTGGTGGCTCCAGTAATGGAAGCCGGCGCGCTCGGCCAGATAGTGGGTCTGGTTGGTAAAGCCCGAGCGCAGGCTGCCCGGGTCGGCCTCCTGCAGGCCGACGATGTCGCGCTCGCCGGCCAGCTTGGCGATGCTGTCCAGGCTGGTGCGCTTGCTGCCCAGCGGCAACGCATGCGACCAGCTGCGCGTGACGTAGTCGCTGTACCGGCGGGTGCTGGAGCCGGCCTGGATATTGGCCGTCAGCACCCGCAGGGTGCGCGAATCCGAAGCGTTCACAGGGCTGCGATCGACAGGATCACTTGGCCAGCGTGGCGCGTTCGCGCGCGATCAGGTGATCGGCGATGCGCAGCATGTCCGGGAAGCTCTGGCCCTTGACCAGGTACTTGCCGTTGACGATCAGCGACGGGGTGCCGGTGAGCTTGCTGCGGGTGGCGAACTGCTTGGCACGGTTGGTCTTGGCCGACACGCCGAAGCTGCTCATGGTGTCGATGAAGGTTTTCTGGTCCACGCCGTACTTGGCGTAGAACGCGGCGATGTCCTGCACCGAATCCTTGCCGCGCTCGCCCTTGAGGGTCTGCTCGGTGTGGATGGCCTTGTACAGCGCTTCGTGGGTCTTCTCCTGTACGCCCAGGGTTTCGGCGGCGTAGAACGCACGGCCGTAGTCGTCCCACGGGCCGCCGAACATCGCCGGCACGTAGACGAAATGCACGTCCGACGGCAGGCCGGCCTTCCACGGCCCGATCAGCGGCTGGAACGCGTTGCAGGCGGGGCAGACATAGCCGAAGACTTCGGCCACTTCGATCTTGCCGGCAGCCTGCTGGTAGGGCTGGCCGCCTTCGATATCAAGATAATCGGTGCCGGCGACCGGCTCGGGGCCGTTCGGCGCCCGCGGTGCGGCGCTGGGGGCGGCGGCCGGCGGGGTGCTGGCGCTCTCGCCCACCGCAGGCGGTGCGGCGGGGTCGGCGGCCGGCGTGGCAGCGGCCGGAGCAGGTGCCGTCTTGGCGGCCGGCGTGGTGGCGGCAGGTGCGGTATCGGACGAGCCGTCCTGGGCCTTGCAGGCGACCAGGATCGGCAGCAGCGCCATCAGCGTCAGGGCGAAGCGGGTCTTCATCGGATTGGATCTCCAGCGTGGGGCGAGGAAAGGGCCGGACGGCCGCGGGGCGCATGATGCCACGGGCGGCCGTTGGTGGCGGTTACGCGGTTCAGCGCTTGGCAGGCGCGGCGTGTTCGCGGGCGATCAGGTAATCGGCCACGCGCAGCATGTCCGGGTAATTGCGCGCGCCGATCAGGTAGCGCCCGTTGATGATGATGGCCGGGGTGCCCGGGAGCTTGCTGCGCTTGGCGAATTCGCGCGCCGCATCGAGCCTGGCATCCACCGCCTGGCTCTTGTAGGTCTCTATGAAGCGCTGCTGCGGCACGCCGTAGCCGGCGTAGAACGCGGCCAGTTCCTCCGGGGCGACGTTCTGGGTCGGCACGGTCTGCTTTTCGTGGATGGCCTCGAACATGGCGCGATGGCTGCGCTTGGCCACGCCCAGGATGTCGGCGGCGAAGTAGGCGCGTGCGAACGCATCCCAGAACCCGCCGAACGCCGCCGGCACCGGGGTGAAGCGCACATAGGACGGCTGCTTGGCCACCCAGGCCTCCAGGGTGGGCTCGAAGTGCGCGCAGTGCGGGCAGGTGTAGCCGAACACTTCGGTCACTTCGACCTTGCCGGCCAGCGGCGCGTACGGCTGGCCGCCGTCGATCACGATGTAGTCGTCGCCTTCCACCGGCGGGGCGTTCTTGTCGGCGGCGCAGGCCGCCAGCGGCAGCAGCACCAACAGCATCAGGGACAGACGGGAAAGCAGATTCATGCGGGCTCCGTGGGGATGGGGAGGGGAGAGCGGGAAACGACGACGCCGGTCGCGGGACCGGCGTCGTGACACGGTGTGGCGATTGCGGCAGTCAGTTCATGAGCGTGCGGGCGTTGCTGCGGGTGGCTGCTGCGCGGCGGCCGCATCGTCGGCGCGGTCGTGCAGACCCTGCAGATAGCTGGCCAGCGCCTGGATCTCCTGCTCGGTCAGCGGGTGCGCCACCTGCGCCATGATATTGAACAGCGCCGGGTTGCGCTCCTGGGTGGTGCCGGCCTGGTATTCCTTCAGGCGCCGCGCCACGTACTCGGCATGCTGGCCGCCCAGGCGCGGATACGCCGGGCCCGGATTGCCGCTGCCGGCCGGGCCATGGCAGGCCATGCAGGCCGGCACGCCGCGTGCGATGTCGCCGCCGCGGTAGAGCTTTTCGCCGACCTCGTAGAACTTCAGCCCCTGGTACGGCCCCTCGTTGACCACCGCGTCGTCGGCCACGCCGGCTGCGGATTTCTGCGTGGCGAAGTAGGCGCCCAGGTCGCGCATGTCCTGCGCGGTAAGGTCCTTGACGAACGGCACCATCACCGCCGACATGCCGGTATTGCGCTCGCCGCTGGCGATCAGGGCGACCTGGTGCGCCACGTAACGCTCGGTCTGGCCGGCAATGCGTGGGTACATGGCCACCGCCGGGTTGCCGTCCGGGCCGTGGCAGGCCGCGCAGGCGGCGGCCTTGGCCTGGCCGGCCTTGGCATCGCCCCAGGTGGTCTTGGACAGGTCCACCTCCAGCGGGGCAATGCGCACCGGCGGCGGATCGGGGATCGGCGTGACTGCCGATTGCGCAAACGCCACGGCGGCAATGACCGGTACGGCGACGGCGGCGAGGACTAGCACACGAGCATGGCGCATCAGCTAAAGCTCCGTATGGACCCGGCCCGCGCGCGTTGGGTGCTGGCTGTGGCAGGCGTGCTTCGATTATCGACACGCCTTTGCGCCAGGGTCAACGAACAGTGCAGCAAAACCGTCAGGCCCCGAACGTGCGATCCTAGGGAGATGTCGCTCCTTATCGAACAAGCCCGCTACCACCTGTCCGCCCATAACGCCCGGCAATTGCCCGACGATGGCGGCTACGAGGTCGCCTTCGCCGGCCGCTCCAACGCCGGGAAATCCAGCGCGCTCAATGCGTTGACCCGCCAGAACGCGCTGGCCCGCGTGTCCAAGACCCCTGGCCGCACCCAGCAACTGGTGTTCTTCCAGATCCAGCCCGAGCGCTATCTGGTGGATCTGCCCGGTTACGGCTACGCCAAGGTGCCGCAGGACCTGCAGGCGCATTGGCAGGCCTTCATCGACCGCTATTTCCGCACCCGCGAGGCCTTGCGCGGGCTGGTGGTGGTGATGGACATCCGCCATCCGCTCAAGGATTACGACCTGCAGATGCTCGGCTATGCGGCCGAGCGCGGCCTGCCCGCGCATGGGTTGCTGACCAAGGCCGACAAGCTCGGCCGTGGCCAGCAGATGCAGACCCTGCAGAAGGTCAAGAAGGAAGTGACCTCGCGCTTCGGCGACAGCGTGACCGTGCAGACCTACTCGGGCGAGTCGCGCCAGGGCGTGGACGAGTTGCGCGGCATCGTCGGCGGCTGGCTGGGCCTGGACGTAGCGGCGCCTGCCGCAGAGTGAGCCGGGCCGGGCTGGCGGATGACGCCTGGCCCTGCAGACAGCCCACAACGGCGAGCCAGGGCTCGCCGTTTTTTCATTGTGGCACCGGGCCGAACTCGGTCGGCACCCAGGCGAACGCGGCGCCCTCGCGGCGGACATGGCCCAGGCCCGGGAACGGCAGATGCGCGCCGGCCACCCACCAGCGGCCGTCGGCGGCCTGCGCCAGCAGGCGACGCCGTGAGGCGATTGCCTTGGTGCGATCGCTGTCGGCCTCGAACGACGCGTCCGGCTGGGCAAACTGCACGGCGTGGTAGTGCAACACATCGCCCCACACCAGCAGGGTGCTGCCAGCGCCGCCGTCGAAGCGGTAGGAGACGTGGCCGGGCGTGTGGCCCTGGCTGTCCAGGGCGGTGATGCCGGCCGGCAATGTGGTTTTGCCCGGCTGGAAACGGCGCAGCCGACCCTGGGCCTGATAGGGCGCGACGGCCGCGCGCGCCAACGGGAAGGCGAACTGCAGCGTCGGCGCGGCAGCGGCCTCCGAGGCGGGATCCAGCCAGTACGCGGCATCGGCGTCGGACAGCCACACCGTGGCGTTGGCAAAGGCCGGTGTGCCCTGCGCATCGAGCAGGCCGCACAGGTGGTCCGGATGCGCGTGGGTGAGCAGCACATCGTCGACCTGGGCGGGGTCGACACCGGCGGCGCGCAGGTTGGCCAGCACCTGGCCCAGGCCGGGCCCCAGGCACTGCGCGGTGCCGGTATCGACCAGGCTGAGGTGGCTGCCGTCCTGGATCAGGTAGGCGTTGACTGCGGTCTGCAGCCCCTTGGCGTCTTCAGGCACGTAGCCCCGCGCAAGCAGGCGGTCGCGCTCTGCCGGGTCCACATTGGACAGTTGTTGACGCGTCAGCCCCACGCGGCCGTCGAACAACGCGGTGACGCGCAGCGTGCCGATGTGCTGCAGGTAGAAGCCGGGAACCTGCGCGTGGGGGGATGCGGGCGCAGCGGCGTGCGCCAGCGTGGTGCTTGCGGCCAGTAACAGCGGCACCAGCGTACGCAGGACGGAAACAGACATGAGCAACTCCAGGACAGGCGGCAACTGCCGCGGTGTCGCCATGCTGGCGGCAGCGAGCTGCGCGATTCGCTCAATGCGCTGCGCCAAGCGCTCGCGTTGGCGCCCTAGCGGCTATTGCCGATGCTGGCCGGGTCCAGCCCGTAGCGCTGCTGGAAGCGCTGGCTGAAGCTGCGGGTGGAGCGATAGCCGGCGCGCGCGGCCACGGTCTTGAGCGGCCAGCGCGTGCTGTAGAGCAGGGCCATCGCGTGCGCCAGCCGCGCATCGGTGATCAGTTCGCGCAGCGAGCGTTGTTCGGCGGCCAGATGCCGGCGCAAGGTGGCGCCACTGATGCCCAGGCTGTCTTCGATATCGCGCGAGCGCCACGCCCGCTGCGGTTGCGCGACGATCAGCGTACGCACCTGCTCGGCGATGCTTGGCGCCGGCGGCAGCAGCAGGCCGCCATGGCCGCGACGGCACACGTGGATGACCAGTGAGGCCAGCGCCAGGCGTGCTTCGGTATACAGGCCGCGTTGCAGCGCATCGCGCCATTGCCGCAGCGGCAGTGCGACATCGATCGCCGGCAGCCGCGCGATGTCGGCGCCGGCCTCGGGCAGCGGCTCGTTCCACAACGCGCGCGCAGCGGCCAGTGCCTCCTCGCACAGGGGTACCACCGCGCTCATGTAGAGCCCGGTCTGCGGGTCGGGCGTGTTGATCAGATCGATCCGGCAACGGCGCGTTGCCAGGAACAGATCGCCCGGCACGAGTTGCAGCGACTGGGTCGCGCTGCGCACCTGTTGGCGGCCCTGCAGCACAATCGCGAACTGCGGCTGGGTCAGGTCCACCGAGCGCGCCCCGTGTTCGCGCCGTGCGCTCACGCAGGCGTAGCCGTCGGCGCGCTCGCAGTGCATCAGAGTGGTCATCTGCGCGAGCAGGGCGTCGGTGGGTGTGGGCGCAACGGTCATGGCCGGGCGATGCTACAGGATCGCGGGTGCGCGGCCTGGGTGATCGAACGCCGTGCATCCTGCCTGCGGGGATTTGCGGGTGTCCGCGTTCAGCGTGAACGGCTGCGGTCTGCCGCACCCTCCGTCACGCCTGCCCTCGGGCGGTGGGGTCGCGCTTGCTGCTGCGTCGGCCACGCCGTGCGCATGGATGGAAATCTCAGACCCGGTCGATGGCAGCAATTCTTTCCATGCCCTGCGGTTATAGTGCGGGCCTTGCGGTGGCAGGGGAGGATCCCCACATCGTTCCCCTAAATTTTTCCTGCGAGCCTGCCCTTGTCGAGTCCCAGCCACGTTGCCGAAACGCCGATCACCGAACGCGCGGAACTGGTCCAGGTGCTGGCCTCCGGCGAGAAGCCCAGTGCTGACTGGCGGATCGGCACCGAGCACGAAAAGTTCGGCTTCCAGCTCGACGACCTGCGCGCGCCCACGTTCGAAGGCGCGCGCGGCATCCAGGCGCTGCTGACCGGCCTGACCCGCTTTGGCTGGGAGCCGGTGCAGGAAAACGGCCACACCATTGCGCTGCTGCGCGACGGCGCCTCGGTGACGCTGGAGCCGGCCGGCCAGCTGGAGCTCTCCGGCGCGGCGGTGGAAACCCTGCATCACACCTGCGTGGAAACCGGCACCCATCTGGACGAAGTGGCCCAGGTGGCCGGCGAGTTGCAGCTGGGGTTCCTGGGCATGGGTTTCCAGCCGAAGTGGCGCCGCGACCAAATGCCGTGGATGCCCAAGGGCCGCTACCAGATCATGAAGAACTACATGCCCAAGGTCGGCTCGCTCGGCCTGGACATGATGACCCGCACCTGCACCGTGCAGGTCAACCTGGATTACGCCACCGAAGCGGACATGGTGAAGAAGTTCCGCGTGTCGCTGGCGCTGCAACCGATCGCCACCGCGTTGTTCGCCGATTCGCCGTTCACCGAAGGCAAGCCGAACGGCTACCTGAGCTACCGCTCGCACATCTGGACCGACACCGACGCCGATCGCACCGGCATGCTGGATTTCGTGTTCGAAGACGGCTTCGGCTACGAGCGCTACGTCGATTACCTGCTCGATGTGCCGATGTATTTTTCCTACCGCGACGGTGTCTATGTCGACGCCAGCGGGCAGAGCTTCCGCGATTTCATGCAGGGCCGGTTGCCGGCACTGCCGGGCGCGTTGCCGACGCTGCGCGATTGGTCCGATCACATGACCACCGCGTTCCCGGAAGTGCGTCTGAAGAAGTACCTGGAAATGCGCGGCGCCGACGCCGGCCCGTGGGATCGGCTGTGCGCGCTGTCGGCATTCTGGGTCGGCTTGCTGTACGACGACACCGCGCTTGATGCGGCCTGGGATCTGGTCAAGGATTTCAGCACCGCCGAGCGTCACGCGCTGCGCGACGGGGTGCCCAGGCAGGCACTCGGCCTGCCGTTCCGCAACGGCACGCTGCGCGAGCTGGCGGTGGAAGCGGTCAAGATCGCCCGCGAGGGCCTGCGCCGGCGGGCGCGGCTGAATGCCGATGGCCAGGACGAGACCGGCTTTGTGGACGTGATCGCCGAGATCGCCGAGAGCGGCGTGACCGCCGCCGAGCGCAAGCTGGCGCTGTATCACGGCGCATGGAACGGCGATATCGATCGGGTGTTCCGCGAGTTCGCGTACTGAGCGCTTGCGGAGAGCCGTAGCGCCTCGCCGGGCAGTCGCGCGGCGCGTTGCTGGCAGGCATGGACCCGGGCGCGGCGGTACCGCCGAGCGCGCGTGCGCAAAACCGCATTCCCGCCCGGCTTTAGCGCCGCTCCGGCATGCACGGCAGGCGCACCGTCACGCGTAGGCCGCCACCTGCTGCACGGTTGTCCAGGCGCAGGTCGCCGCCATGCGCCAGCACGATGCTGTGCGCCACCGACAAGCCCAGCCCGATGCCGCCGGTGTCGCGATTGCGCGAGGACTCGCCGCGCACGAAGGGCAGCAGCAACTGGTCGCGCTGGGTCGGGTCGATGCCGGGGCCGTCGTCGTCGATCCACAGCACGCCGTCCTCGCCATCGCGCTGCAGCTGCAGGCGTGCGCGCTTGCCGTACTTCAGCGCGTTCTCCAGCAGATTCATCACCGCCCGACGCAATGCCAGCGGGTCGCCATCCAGGGTGATTTCCGGGCCGGGCAGCAGTTCGGCATCGGCACCGATGTCGGTGGCATTGTCGACCACGCTTTCCACCAGCAGGCGCAGATCCAGCGGCGCGCGCTTGCCGCGGTGGCGATCGTTCTGGATGAAATCCAGCGCGGCGGAAATCATCGCCTTCATCTCGTCGATGTCGGCCAGCGCCTTGTCGCGCAACGGTGGCTGCAGGCCGTCCAGGCGGAACGACAGGCGTGCCAGCGGCGTGCGCAGGTCGTGCGCGATCGCCGCCACCATATGGGTGCGTTCGTTGATCAGGCGATTCAGGCGTGCCTGCATCGCATTGAACGAGTCGGCCGCGCGCACGATCTCCGGCGGGCCGCTGCGTTGCAGTGCGGCCGCATCCGGATTGCGGCCCAGCCGGTCGGCGGCCTCGGCAAAGCGCTTGATCGGCGCCGACAGCGCACGCGAGAACCACCACGCCAGCGGCACGTTGGCCAGCAGGCCGGCCAGGAACAGCAGCACCACGTGGGTCTTGAACTCGGCCGACAGCTGCCGTGGCGGCGATTCGACCGTACGCCAGCGGCCATCGGGCTGCTGCAGCGCGGCGGTGAAGCCATCCAGCAACGGCACGCCCGGGGTCAGCCGCTCGCTTTCCCAGGCGGCGGGGGGAGCGTCCGGACCCAGCCCGTTGCCGACCGGCGGGATGCCGGGGGCAGGGTCGCCCGGCCAGGCGCCTGCCGCTGGCGGCGATCGCTGCGCGGCATCGCGGCGATTGCCGGCGGGGCTGGCATCGGCGCCAGCGGCCCCGGGGCGCTGCGGCTGGTCAGGCATTGGCGGCCGCGCCATGCCGAGCTGCGGGCCCTGGCGATCGTCGGCGCTGCGGTAGAAGCGCACGCGCTGTTCGGGGACATCCAGCCAATGGGCCAGCAGCATTTCCGCAAACCCATCGCGCACATGGCCTGCCGGCGGCAGCGGGGCCTGGGCCGATTCGCGCACCGTCAGGGTCTGGGTGCCGGCCGGCATGCGGGTGGACAGCAGCGCCACCACCTCCGGCGGATGCACCGGCGGCTCGTAGACCGGGGTGCGCATCACCAGCAGCGCGATGCCGACCGCCTGGGCGGTGAGCAGCGCCACCGCCAGCAACACGAAGGTACGGGCAAAGATCGACAGCCCGCGACGTGCCGGTTTGCTCACAGACGCGAAACGCCCGGCAGCAACATGTAGCCCTCGTTGCGCACGGTGCGGATCAACTCGGTATGCACGCGCTCGTTGATCTTGCGGCGCAGGCGGCTGATCTGGCTGTCGATGGCGCGGTCGTAGACGTCGGTGTCGCGGCCACGGGCGTAGTCAAGCAACTGGTCGCGGCTCAGCACCCGCTGCGGATGCTCGACGAAGGTGCGCAGCAATGCGAACTCGCCATCGGACAGGTTGATGAAGATGCCGGTGGGGTCGCGCAGGTCGCGGCGGACCACGTCCAGCCGCCAGCCGGCAAACTCGTAGACGTTGCCGCGCTGGTCGGCCTGCTCGCTGCTGGCCTGGCTGCGGCGCAGCAGGGCGCGCACCCGTGCCAGCAGCTCGCGCGGATTGCAGGGTTTGGCCAGGTAATCGTCGGCACCCACTTCGAGGCCGATGATGCGGTCGGTGTCGTTGCCCAGCGCGCTGAGCATGATGACCGCAGGTGAACCACGCTCGCTGGCCAGCGCACGCGCTGCGCTCAGGCCGTCTTCTCCCGGCATCATCACGTCGAGTACGATGAGGTCCGGGCGGCGCTGCGCGATGCGCTTGCGCATCTCCGCCACGTTTTCGGCAACCTCGACCTGGTAGCCGTGGGCGCTGAGGAACTCGCCGATCAGCTTGCGCAGGTCCGGGTCGTCGTCGACCACGAGAACGCAGGGTTGTTGCATGTCCATGGAGGTCATCGTCGGTGGCGCGGAGCTTGGCCCGCGCAGGGTGGTGGCTACCGGATACATGGTGCTCGCAGTTGCAAGGCTGGAGCACGCATCATAATGATTGAATTTGTCAACCTTTGGCACACGCGTGACGCACCATGACAGAACGGAACATCGTGCAGGAAACCGGGCAAACGACGCTGCGCCGCTGCAATGGCGAGTGTACGCATGACAAGGCGTTTCCGATGATGCGGGTGATCAGCCGCGACAACGGCGTGGGCCTGACCCGGGACATGGTGCTGATGGCGCAGACGCTGCGCGCCGGCGGCATCCCGGTGCAGGAAGTGGGCTTCACCAGTCAGCGGCTGCACGACACCGCGCGCGAAGCCCGTCTGTGGGCCAGTCGCGCGCTGTTCGGGCGGGTGCCGGTGCAGATCTTTTCCGAGCGTGTGTATGCGCGCTGCCTGCCGCTGGGCCAGACCAACCTGCTGGTGCCCAATCCGGAGTGGTTGCTGCCCAAGTGGCTGCCACGGTTGCCGCAGTTCGACGCGGTGCTGTGCAAGACCCATCACGCGGAACGGATTTTTCGCAGCCTGGGCTGCACCACGCGGTTCATCGGCTTCACCAGCCCGGATCGCCACGATGCGCAGGTCCCGCGTCAGCGTGCGTTCTTCCACCTGGCCGGGCGTAGCACCGCCAAGGGCACCCAGGTGCTGCTGGAAACCTGGCAACGGCATCCGGAATGGCCGCTGCTGACGGTGGTGCAGAGCCCGCGTACCGCCGGCAAGCCGGTGGTGGCGCCGAACATCGACCACCGCGTCCGCTATCTCGACGATGCCGAACTGCGGCGGCTGCAGAACGCGCATCTGTTCCATCTCTGCCCGTCCGAGGCCGAAGGCTTCGGGCATTACCTGATGGAAGCGCTGAGCGTGGGCGCGGTGACCCTGGCCACCGACGGTGAGCCGATGAACGAACTGGTCAGGCCCGAGCACGGCGTGCTGATCCCGGTGGCCGAGGTGCGCCAGCGGCGTCTGGCGTCGTACTACTACGTGGATGCGGCGGGCATCGCGCAGGCGGTGGAAACCGCGCTGGCGTTGCCACAGGCGCAGCTGGATCGGTTGTCGGCCAATGCACGCGCGTTCTACCAGGCCAACAATGCCGCATTCGCAGCGCGCTTTCGCAATGCGGTGCTGGCGTCGTTGCCCGCAGATGTGGCGGACCTCAGCGCGGGCGTGGCCCCGGCGATCGTCGAAAACTGACACGTTCGCCCGGCCTGGTCTTCAGCACGGTCCGGGCACATCGCCTGCAGTGCCCGCGTGGTTGCAGACCTTGTGCGCTGCGTGGCGGCGTACGCCAGCGGACGGCGCGCAGCGGCAAATGCACGACATGGCGCGATGCGACGCTCTCCCTGACCAAGCGGGGACGTCCCGCAGTGCCATGTGCGTGCAGGACGCGCATGTGCGCCATCCAGCCAGGGAGATCGACGATGGTCCAGACACGCACCACAGCCGCCATCACCGCACTGCTGGCAGTGCTCGGCCTGGGCGGCTGCGCCAGTTTCTGCGGCGCGCCTGCCGGCGGGCCACCGCCGCCGCCTGCGCCGCCACAGGCACGTCGTGGCCCGCCACCCCATGATTCCGACTTCGACGCCGCGTTGCAGGCCTGTGCCACCGTGCAAGGCATCGCATGGGCTGCGCCTGACGCATCGTCCCTCGGCCCGCCATCGCCAGCGCTGCTGCAATGCCTGCAGGCCCAGGGTTTCGGGCCGCCGCCCCGGCATGGCTGATCCTGCTGGTGTGGAGATCACGTCCACCGTCGCTGCCAGCTACCCACGGCGATGCTGCAGCTGGTGAACTCCGCACGTGCGACAGTCGCCCTGCTCGCTGTAATGCGCAACCCGAGCGAAGCGGACGCTTGCCGCGCTTGGCGGTCTCTGCACCGGAGGTCCGGCAGCCGGCAGGCCGAATTAAACGATTCCCCTCGGCTTCGCTTCAGCCGTCTTGTCCGCACGCGCGGCACCGGCAACAACCCGCTGTGTCGAGCACGCTACTGACAAGCCCTTCGCCATCGAGTGCGCACTGTGTGGGCTCACCCGGTACGAATGATTGATCACGATGGGCGCAGGCCAGGGCCGGACACGATGAGTGCCATGCCCGACAACACCAGGCAGGACAACGCGGCACTGCAGGACGAACTCGCCGGCATGCGTCGCCTGCATGCCTTGCAGGTCAGCCTGGCGGCACAGGCCGACGCCCGTATCGCGCTGCAGGACATCACAGCGCTTGCCTGCGTCTTCGCGCGTACCGACTGCGGCTGCGTGCAACTGGTCAGCGCACACAACAGTGAGATGGAGTTGCGCGTCTATCGCGGACATGACGAACGCAGCGCCTTCGTCCAGCAATTCCTGAAAGACGGTTTCCAGGCCACCTGCGACACCGTGCGGCGCGAACGCCGGCAGTTGGTGATCGAGGACATCGAAACCTTCACCCCGTTGAAGGGAACGCCCGATTACGAGGCAGCGCTGTGCAGCGGCATCCGTGCTGCCCAGTTCACACCGTTGTTCAATCGTGCCGGTGGCCTGCTGGGATTGCTCGGAACCCAGTTCACCGTGCCGTATCGGCCCGCGGAACACGAACTCAGATTGCTCGAACTGCTCGCATGGACGGCCGCCGACTACATCGAGCGCCATCGGGCCGAGCTGGCATTGCGCACCAGCGAGTCGCGGCTGGCCGCGCTGTCGGCGGCAAGTTCCGAGGTGCATTACCGCATGAGTGCGGACTGGGACGAGATGCACCAGCTGACCGCCGGCACGCGCGCCGCCGATGCGCCGGCGACCAGCCGTTCGTGGATCATGGATTACATTCCCGCAGAGGATCAGGCGCTGGTGCGCAGCAGGATCGATGCAGGAATCCGCTCGCGCAGCGCGATCGTGTTCGAGCACCGGGTACGACGCGCCGATGGCAGCATTGCGTGGATGGCGACCAAGGCGGTCCCGGCACTGGATGCGGAGGGACGCATCACCGAGTGGTTCGGTGCCGGAACCGACGTCACGGCGCGCAAGCAGGCCGAGGAATGCCTGCGCGATAGCGAGGCGCGGCTGACGTACGTGCTCGACCAGGTCCCCATCGGGATCGGCCTGTTCGATCTGCAAGGTCGCTTCACCTACCGGAATCCACAACTGCGGGACCAGCTGGCCGCACGGGTCCCCTCGTGCGCGCCGCCGCTGGAGCAGCCGCGCGCCGGTGTCGATCAGCAAGGGCAGGCGGTTGCGATCCAGGACTTTCCCTGCGCCCGCGCGCTGCGTGGCGAAGACACGATCGCGCCGGTGGACTTCCTCGACCCCCATGACGCTGCACAGCGCTGGTTGCGGATTACCGCAGTGGCGCTGCGCGAAGCCGGCCGCGTCACCGGTGGCGTTGCAGTGTTGCAGGATGTCACTGCGCAACGCCGGGTGCAGATGGAGGTGGGTGCGCTTGCCGAGCGCAATCGCGACATTCTCGAAAGTATTTCCGACGCGTTCTACGGCGTCGATGCGGACGGGCGCTTCACCTACATCAACCAGAAGGCCGAGTTGCTGTGGGGGCGCGCGCGCGATCAATTGCTCGGGACCTTGTTGTGGGAACAATTTCCCGATTCGATCGGGTCGCTGCCGTATCAGGCCTATGTGCAGGCGTCGCAGACCCGCCAGGTGGTCAGGCTGGAAACCGTGTCGCCGGCATTGGGGTACTGGGTGGATGTCAGCATCTACCCCACCAACGATGGCGGAATGTCGGTCTACTTTCGCGACATCTCCGACAAGCGCCGGGCCGACGAGCGGCTGCGTGCCAGCGAAGAACGCTTCCGCACCGCGTTGACGATCGAAACCGTCGGCGCGACGTATTTCGACATGGGCGGTCGCCTCACCGATGCCAACGACACGTTCTTGAAGATGAGCGGCTACAGCCGTGCCGACGTGGAAGCGGGCACGCTTTCCTGGCAGGCGCTGACGCCAGCCGAATTCAGGGGCGTGTGCGAGCAGGCCTTCGAGGAGCTCAAGAGCAAGGGAAGTGCCACGCCTTACGAGCGCCAATATCTGTGCAAGGACGGAACCCGGCGCTGGGCCCTGTTTGCGTCCAAGTGCCTGCCGGATGGCACCGGCTTCGAGTTTGTACTCGACATCACCGACCGCAAGCTCACCGAGGCGGCGCTACGCGAGGTGCAGGACCGCAATGCCTTCCTGCTGAAACTCTCCGACGCCTTGCGGCCGCTGCCCGATCCGGCCGCCATCCCGGCCGAGGCCGCGCGCGTGCTCGGCGAGCATCTGAACGCCGGCCGCGCCTACTACGTGGACGTGGATGCCAGGGCGCACCAGTACGTGGTTGAACGCGACTGGCATCAACCCGATGAAACCAGTCATGCGCATCGCTTCGCGTCGACGGACTGGCCGATGCCCTGGCTGCTCGACGCGCAGACCTGGGTGGTGCGCGATGCCGTCGCTGACCCTGCATTGCCCGACGATCGGCGCCCGGCCGATGCGGGCCACGAGATCGGCGCGCTGATCGTGGTGCCGCTGATCAAGGGCGGGCAGCTGGTGGCCACCTTCGTGGTCAATCAACGGACCGCGCGTAACTGGAGTGCGGCCGAGATCCGCCTGGCGGAGGAGACCGCCGAGCGCACCTGGGCGGCGCTGGAGCGCGCGCGCGCGCAGGCCGCGCTGCTCGAAAGCGAAGAGCGCTACCGGGTGATCGTGGAGAGCGCGCTCGACTACGCAATCTTTACCACCGATACGCGCGGACATATCCAGACCTGGCCGCCGGGTGCCGAAGCGGTCTTCGGCTGGACCGCCGAGGAGGCGATCGGCCAGCACATCGCAATGACCTTCGTGGCCGAGGACCGTCTCACCGGCGTGCCGCAGCGCGAGATCGAGCAGGCGCATTACACCGGCGGCGCGCCGAATGTTCGCTGGCATCAACGCAAGGATGGCCGGCGCGTGTTCATCGAAGGCGCGACGCGGCCGCTGCGCGACGGCCGCGCCGAGCCGCTGGGCTATCTCAAGATCGGCCAGGACGTGACCCGGCGACGGCAGTGGGAAGATCGCCAGCAGGTGCTGCTGGCCGAGCTGCAGCACCGCACCCGCAATCTGATGGGGGTGGTGCGCGTGGTCTTCAATCGCACGCAACGCAGCAGCACGACCATCGCCGAGCTGACGCTGATCTATAACGACCGCCTGGACGCCCTGGCGCGTGTGCAGGGGCTGCTGTCGCGCCTGAACGAAGGCGATCGCATCCTGTTCGATGAATTGATCCGGGCCGAGCTGTCGGCGATGGGCGCGATCGATGCGCACGGCCGTGGCGACCGCGTCACCCTGGACGGCCCGGACGGCGTGCGTCTGCGCTCCAGCACCGTGCAGACCTTCGCGCTGGCCCTGCACGAACTGGCCACCAACGCCACCAAGTACGGCGCGCTTGCACAGGCCGGCGGACAGTTGCAGGTGCGTTGGCGCTTGCTGCGTCCGGCCCAGGGCACCCGCCTGCGCATCGAGTGGAGCGAGACCGGCGTGCACATGCCGGCGCCTGGCGAGGCGCCGCAAGGGTCCGGCTACGGCCGCGAGTTGATCGAACGTGCGCTGCCGTACCAATTGCAGGCCGAGACCACCTACGTGATGGGGCCGGACGGGGTGCGCTGCACCATCGAACTCCCGGTGTCGGAGAGCATGCGCCTGGACAGCGACGAGGGCTGACACTGCGTGCTGCGCCTGCACATGCCTGCCAGTGCCGTGCTGCAGTGCGACGACAGCGGCTGCCGGCGCGCGGAATCCGCAGCACCCCGATACAACGCGTGGATCACCGGCAGGCGCCTGAATGGACGTGCAGCGCCATGGCTGACGCGAAAGGTGTCGCAACGGACGACCGGCCCCGGCTGCGGCCGCCCCGGCTTTGTTCGAGCGGGCGTGTCCGCAGGCGTGGCTTTTTTTGAGCGGATCCATATACTACCCCCCAGTATTTGACCGGGGGCGCCATGCCGCATTCGCCACAGGAGAAAAAGCGGGCGCTTGCGCGCGTGCGACGCCTGCGCGGGCAATGCGACGCGCTTGAGCGCGCGCTGGAGGCGGGCGCAGACTGTGCCCCTGTCCTGCAGCAGATCGCCGCGATCCGGGGTGCCGTCAATGGACTGATGTCGCAGGTGCTCGAAGCGCATATCCGCGAAGACTTCGGCCACGCCGCCGCTTCCGATGCGCAGCGTGCCGAGCGGGTGCAGGAATTGCTCGGGCTGGTCCGGTCCTACCTCAAATGAACTCCCACCGGGCCGGCGCATGCCGTGCCCGTCCTTGAATCTCATCGTCAGGAGCGCCATCACATGAAATCCCGTGCAGCAGTTGCATTCGGACCCGGCAAGCCGCTGGAAATCGTCGAGATCGACGTCGCACCGCCGAAGGCCGGCGAAGTGCTGGTCCGCATCACCCACACCGGTGTGTGCCACACCGATGCATTCACCCTGTCTGGCGATGACCCGGAAGGCATCTTCCCGTCCGTGCTGGGCCATGAAGGCGGCGGCATTGTCGAGCAAGTGGGCGAGGGCGTGACCAGCGTCAAGGTGGGCGATCACGTGATCCCGCTGTACACCGCCGAATGCCGCAAGTGCAAGTTCTGCCTGTCCGGCAAGACCAACCTCTGCCAGGCGGTGCGCGCCACCCAGGGCAAGGGCCTGATGCCCGACGGCACCACGCGCTTCTCCTATAACGGCGAGCCGATCTACCACTACATGGGCTGCAGCACCTTCAGCGAGTACACCGTGGTGCCGGAGATTTCGCTGGCCGTGGTGAACCCGGACGCGCCGCTGGAAAAGGTCTGCCTGCTCGGTTGCGGCGTCACCACCGGCATCGGTGCGGTGCACAACACCGCAAAGGTCAAGCCGGGCGAAAGCGTGGCGGTGTTCGGCCTGGGCGGCATCGGTCTGGCGGTGATCCAGGGCGCGGTGCAGGCCAAGGCCGGGCGCATCCTGGCCATCGACACCAACCCGGGCAAGTTCGACCTGGCGCGCAGCATGGGCGCCACCGACTGCATCAACCCCAAGGACTACGACAAGCCGATCCAGGAGGTCATCGTCGAGTTGACCGATGGCGGCGTGGACTTCAGCTTCGAGTGCATCGGCAACGTCAATGTGATGCGGTCGGCGCTGGAGTGCTGCCACAAGGGCTGGGGCGAGAGCGTCATCATCGGCGTGGCCGGTGCAGGCCAGGAAATCAGCACCCGTCCGTTCCAGCTGGTGACCGGCCGCGTGTGGCGCGGCTCGGCCTTCGGCGGTGTCAAGGGACGGACCCAATTGCCGGGCATGGTGGAGCAGTCGATGACGGGCGAGATCGATCTCGACCCGTTCATCACCCACACCATGCCGCTGGAAGAGATCAACGAGGCCTTCCACCTGATGCACGAAGGCAAGTCGATCCGCACCGTGATTCATTTCTGACCGTACGGCCAGAATCGGCGCGCGGCCGCTTCCGCGCACGTGGTACCCGATACTCCGGGAGGGGCATGATGACCAGCGTCTCGATTCATCCTTCGGTAGACAGTGGTGTAGCGCGTGGAGGTGCGGAAAGTTTTCAGGGCGGAACCCTTGCGTGCCACTGCGCCAGCGACAAGGTGACCGTGGACGTGGCTGCGCAGACCGCGCACAACCACGCCTGCGGCTGCAGTAAATGCTGGAAGCCGGAAGGCGCGACATTTTCGGTGATTGCAGTGGTGCCGCGCGACAAGGTCACGGTGACCGCGCATGCGGAAAAGCTCAAGGTCGTCGACGAAACTGCGGCGATCCAGCGGCATGCATGCACCGGCTGCGGTGTGCATATGTTCGGTCGCATCGAAGACAAGGAACACGCGTTTTACGGTCTGGACTTCATCCATACCGAGTTGTCGCAGCAGTCGGGCTGGTCGCCGCCGGGCTTTGCGGCGTTCGTGTCCTCCATCATCGAAACCGGCACGCCGCCGGCTGCCATGGACGGCGTGCGCGCCCGTCTCAACGAGCTCGGGCTGACCCCGTACGACTGCCTGTCGCCGGGATTGATGGATGCACTGGCTGCCAACGTGGCACGCAAGAAGGGCCTGCTGCACTGATCGCCCCACCCCGCGGCCGGCACGCATGCCGGCCGCAGGTTCTTATCGAAGGAATCTCATGGAACGTATCGAACACCATGCCTGCTTCGGCGGCTGGCAAGATGTCTATCGGCATCAATCGCAGAGCTTGAACTGCAGCATGCAGGTGGGCATCTATCTGCCGCCGCAGGCCGCCGATGGCCCGCTACCGGTGCTGTACTGGCTCAGCGGCCTGACCTGCACCGAACAGAACTTCATCAGCAAGGCCGGCGCGCAGCGGTACGCGGCCGAGCATGGCGTGATCCTGGTCGCCCCCGACACCAGCCCGCGTGGCGACGATGTGGCCGACGCGGACGGCTACGACATCGGCAAGGGCGCCGGCTTCTACGTCGATGCCACCGAGCAACCGTGGGCGGCGCATTACCGCATGTACGACTATGTGGTGAACGAATTGCCGGCATTGATCGAAGCGCACGTTGCCACCACCGGTGCGCGCGCGATCAGCGGCCACTCGATGGGCGGCCACGGCGCCCTGACCATCGCATTGAAGAATCCGGGCCGCTATCGCAGCGTGTCGGCGTTCTCGCCGATCGTCGCGCCCAGCCTGGTGCCATGGGGCGAGAAAGCGTTTGGCCAGTATCTGGGGCCGGACCGCGCAGCGTGGAAGGCGTACGACGCCACTGCGTTGATCGCACAGGCACAGGAGCGCCTGCCGTTGTTGATCGACCAGGGCGATGGCGATGAATTTCTCGAGAACCAGCTGAAAACATCACTGTTCGAAGAGGCCGCTAAGGCCGCCGGTTATCCGGTCACGGTGCGGCTGCAGCCCGGTTACGACCACAGCTATTACTTCATCGCCAGTTTCATCGGCGAGCATATTGCGCACCACGCTGCGGCGTTGCGTGGTTGATCGTTTTGGGCAAGCGGGTGGTGCTGCGTGCCATGAGACGGCGCATGGCGGTGGTGCGCATCGCGTTGCGTTGCTGCGCTGCCGTATTGCGCGCGCCGTGGCATGAGTAAGGTGTCGAGCTGAACTCCCTTCCCCCCCGAGAGAAGGAGCCCCGCAGGGGCTGATGAGGGGAGGGCCGACGCCCGGCGAAGGGGAGGCCAGCTGGTAAAACGGCTGACGTGCGGCCTGGCTCCCTTCTCCCCTCGGGAGAAGGTGCCCCGCAGGGGCGGATGAGGGTACGGGCTCACTGGCGGATGAGGGACGGGCGACGCCCGGTGGAGCGGGTAGCTGGCCTTGTAGAGCAGCCGATCTGCGCGTGGCTGCGGGGCCCTTGCCCGCCCACCTCGCCTCGCGGGACACGCCGCAAGTACGTCCGTGTAGGCTCTTACGCGGCATCCATGCCGCGTAAGGTCCCGCAACGGTGGGCGGGCAAGGACCAGCCAGGATGGTCGCTGTGCATGGTGCAAGCAGGGCATGACGGCGTTGCCTGGATGACCGCGTCCAGCCAGCGCGCAAGTTGATGCGAACCACCAGGAACGGCTAACGCGCCACCTGCGCCGCAAGCCTGCCCAGTCGCCGCATCGCGCGCTCCAGCGTATCGCTCCACGGCTGGCCACAGGTCAGGCGCAGGTGATCTGCGTAGTCGCCACGGCTGGAGTACAGATGGCCGGGCGAGGTGCCGATGCGCTCTGCCAGCGCGGCTTCGAACAGGGCTTGCCCGCTGCCGGCGTCGGGCAATTGCAGCCATAGCGATAATCCGCCGGCCGGCTCGCCCACGCGTGTGTCCTGCGGCCAGTGCCGCACGATCGCATCGCGCAGCCGCTGCCCGTTGTCGGCCAGCGTGCGGCGCAGCTTGCGCAGGTGCCGTTCCAGATCGTGTTGCGCCAGATAATCGGCCAGTGCCAGTTGCGGCAGGCTGGCGCTGCCGACAGTGGAAAAGTACTTGGCGCGTACCAGGGCGTCGGTCCAGTCGCCACCGAGCAACCAGCCCACACGCAAGCCGGGTGACAGCACCTTGGAGAACGAGCCGCAGGTGATCACGTTGGCATGGGTGTCGAAGTGGCGCAGCGGGCGCGGGCGCTGGCCCGACCAATCCAGTTCGCCATAGATGTCGTCTTCGATCACCACCGTGCCATGGCGGGCGCAGCTGTCGAGCAATGCGCGCTTGGCGCTGTCGGGAGTGAGGCTGCCGTTTGGATTGTTGAAGTTGGGGATCAGCACTGCCGCACGCACCGGGGTGCGCTGCAGCAGCGCATCCACACGTGCGACATCGATACCCTGACCGGGGCGATTGGGTACCTCCAGCACCTTGAGGCGCAGCGCAGCCACCGCCTGCAGGATGCCGTGATAGGTGGGTGTTTCGACCAGCACCACATCGCCCGGTGCGGTGAGCGTGCGCAGCGCCAGGCTGATCGCTTCCATCGCGCCGGCGGTGATCACCACTTCGTCGGCATCGACGGTGGTTGCGCAGTGTGCATACCGCTGTGCGATCTGGCGGCGCAATGCGGCGTGGCCCTGCGGCGGTGCGTAATCCAACGCAGCCGTGCGCTGGCGACGCAACTGCCGCGCCAGGGCTGCGGCCAGGTGCGCGGTGGGCAACAGCGCAGGCGCGGGCGTGGCGGTGTGCAGCGGCACCAGGTCGGTACGCGCCAGGGTCTCGAGCACGCGCTGCAAGGCCGGGTTGTCGACCATGCCCGGTTTGCGCCGACGCGGGAGGAGCGCTGCGGCCGGCAATGCAGACGCCGTGCCGCGCACGAAGTAGCCCGAGCGCGGGCGCGCCTGCACGCGGCCTTCGCGTTCGAGTTGCAGGCAGGCCTGCACGGCGGTGGCGGTGCTGATGCCGTGGTTGGCGGCCAATTGCCGGATCGAGGGCAGGCGCTCGCCGGCACGCAGGGTGCCACCTTCTATCTGCTGCCGCAGCTGCGTGGCCAGCGATTCATACAGCAGCATCCGCGGGCGCCTCCCATCTGTATTGGTCGATTTGCAGCGTATCTGAATCTGTCATGGTCGTGTGGCACGTTGCAGACTGGGCGTGCCCGGTGAATACGCCAGGTACGTGTTCTCTTCTGTGAGGTTGGCCGTGCTGCTTGCTGCGTTTGCTGTTGCCCGCTATTTCTGCCCTTCCGATGGCGTTGGCGAGGGGCCGCTCACCCAATCGATCGATGCTGCGCATGCACCACGCTGGGCACAGCGGCTGGTCAGCACGTGGCTCACTGCGCTGCAGGGCCTTGCGCGGGGCGGCCAACTGCAGTGCCGGGTCGTACCGCAGCACGTCTACGTGCGCGGCAGTGCCGTCCAGTATCTGCAGGGAACCATTACGCCATGAGCACGCCCGTGCCTGTGCAAGCGGTATCGGCCGGCGCTGGGCGACGTGCGATCTGGCAATTGCTGGTTGCCGAAGTGTTGATCGGATCGGTCGGCGTATTCGTGCACGAAAGCGGGCAGGATCCGGTGACGGCGGTGTTCTATCGCTGCCTGTTCGGCGCGCTGTTTCTCAGCGTGTGCGGGGTGATCGGTGGGCAGCTGCAAGGACTGTGGCGCGAGCGTGCGCTGTTGCGTGATGCCACCATCAGCGGCGTGCTGCTGGTGTTGAACTGGGTGGCATTGTTCGCGGGGATGGCGCGCTCGTCGATCGGCGTGGCGACCATGGTCTACCACGTGTTCCCGTTCGTGATGCTGCTCCTGGCCGCATTGTTGCAGGGCGAGCGCACGCGGCGTGCCGATCTGGGCTGGACGCTGCTGGCATTCGTCGGCGTGGCCTGCTCGGCAGATCCGGCACGCTTGTGGCAGGCGGCCGATCGTGGCTACCTGATCGGCATTGCGCTCACGCTGTTGGCAGCGTTGCTGTGCGGCGCCTCGTTGCTGATGTCGCGTCGCATCAGCCGTGAACGGCCGCTGGCGGTGGTGACCGTGCAGTGCTGGGTCGGCACGTTCCTGCTGGCCGGGTTTTCCAGCGGCGCGGCATTGCATCCGGGCCTGCATTGGCTGTGGCTGGTGGGCCTGGGCGTGATCCACAGCGGCATCGTCTATGTGCTGTTCTATTCGTCCTATCGCCATCTGCATGTGGCCACGATCGCGGTGCTGGCGTTCGTGTATCCGCTGGTGACGCTATTGCTGGACTATCTGCTCTACGGCCACGCATTGGTGCCGGTGCAGTGGTTGGGCCTGGCGCTGATCGTGGTTGGCACGCTGGCGGTGAATCTGAAATGGCGCTGGCCGCGGCGGGTGGCACACAGTGCACCGACCTGAGCGAAATGCCGCCGCGCTGTACGCACGGCGGCAATAGAGTCAACGCACGTCGCGCAGTTCCCAGTGGTGTCCGGCCAGGGCCTGCATGCGCTGCTTGAGCAGGTCGCCGGGGATGCTGGTGGTGGCGACCAGGTCGATCCGCAGGTCGCCCTGCTTGCCGGTCACCGTCGCCGAGGGATCGGTGACGCCCAGGCTGGGGTCCACCGCATCCGGGTCGGCCTGCAGCAGGCGCCAGCGATCGAACCAGGCCGGATCACGCAAGGCGGCCTGCAACTGTTCGGCAAAGGCCTCGGCACCATGGGCGGTGAAGCTCACGCTCGCATCGCCGCCACGGGCGAGCTTGGGGTCGGGCAGGCTGATCGAGTAGCTGACAGGCATGTGCAAGGACTCTGATGGATGACGCCGGCACGTTAGTGCAGCGGCAGTGAGCGTTCCGTCGACAGGCCGCACACGTGGGAGCCTCCAGGTACGCAGTTACGGCCTGCTCCGCCAGTAGCTAGGACGCCGTGCCCTCGGCGCTGTGGGTTTGCTGCAGGGCCCTTGCCCGCCCACCATCGCGCGACACGCCGCAAGTACGTCCATGTAGGCTCTTACACGGCATCCATGCCGTGTAAGGTCCCGCGACGGTGGGCGGGCAAGGACCAGTCCAGATAGTCGGTGTGCATGGCTAAGAGCAGTGCTGGATGAGCCTTGTTCCACCATGAAGCATCGGCTCCAGGTCTGATGCACACCGCACGAGAGACAGCTTTTCAGATGAGCGCCGAGCAACTGCCTAGTGCGGTGTCCTTGCCGGTTGCGGGACCGTGTGGCGGCATGGATGCCGCCACCGAGCCCCCAGGGATGGGTTTACGGCGTGTCCCGCAAGCGGTGAGGGCGCCGCGCCCTCGATGCTGCGAGTTTGCTGCGGGGCCCTTGCCCGCCCACCATCGCAGGACACGCCGCAAGTACGTCCATGTAGGCTCTTACGCGGCATCCATGCCGCGTAAGGTCCCGCGACGGTGGGCGGGCAAAGACCTATCGAGTTGGTCGGTGTGCATGGAAGAGCAGTGCTGGATGCGCCTTGTTCGATCATTGAAGCATCGGCTACAGGTCTGATGCACACCGCATGAGAGACAGCTTTTTTAGATGAGCGCCGACCACTTGTCTGGTGCGGTGTCCTTGCCGGTTGCGGGACCGTGTGGCGGCTCTGATGCACACCGCATGACACACAGCTTTTCAGATGAGCGCCGCGCCCTCGACCGGCAGAGCGTTGCTACAGCTTCATAACGCCCCGACTCAAAAGCTGGTCGTCCTGAGCTGGCGCCGGAGGGTGTGGACGAACTAGAAGTCGTGGTTGCCTGGAACGGCTGCATGGTCGGGATACCCGACTGCACACCGTCGCTGCGCAGCATTTATGCGGAATTTACGCGAGGGCTGTCGCAGGTCCATAGCGACTTTACGTAGCCGGGGAAGACACTGCGCAGGTTGGCGGAGCGGTTCCGCCCTGGACGATTCCGATGCATCCCTTGACCTGTCTGCTCCATCGCCGCTGCGCGCGCGGTGCGGCAGCGCTTTGCCTCGTCGGCCCGCAGATGCTGCATGCGCCGCCGCACACCGTCTCCACCGCGCCGCGTTGCGCGCGTCTCGGGGAGTAGCCGACATGCCTGCCTGGTTGTCCCTGTTGTGCGGCGTGGCCGTGCTCGTTGCCGCTGCGTACCTGTTGTACGTGGTCCTGCGCCCCGAAGACTTCTGATGCGAGTGCGCTCCAATGATTGAAACTCTCCTTGTCTATGCGCTGGCCATCGTGCTGGCCTGGCCGCTTGGCCGCTATCTGGCGGCGGTGATGCGCGGCGCCCCGATGCGTGGCGATGCGCTGTTCGGTTGGATCGAACGGCCGCTGTATGCACTGCTCGGCACCCGCCCGCAGCAGGGCATGTCGTGGCGCGGCTATGCGGTGGCGTTTTTGCTCAGCAACCTGGTTGTCGGCCTGCTCACCTGGGCAGTGTTCATGACCCAGGCGTGGCTGCCGTTCAACCCGGACGCCGTCCCGAACATGCGCTGGGATACCGCGTTGCACACCATGGTGTCGTTCGTCACCAACACCAACCAGCAGCATTACTCGGGCCAGGCGCAGTTGTCGTATCTGGCGCAGATGACCGGCATCGTCGGCCTGCAGGTGGTGACGCCGATGATGGGCCTGGCGTTGGCAGTGGCGACCTTGCGTGCATTGTTCGGTGGGCGAGGTGCCGCAACGGTGTCCGATGCCTCGCTGCTGCCTCCTGCGACAGCGGGCGCCAAGTCACTGGCGGCTGGGCCGGACGAGCAGGAGATGGGCATGCCGCGCCAGGGACGGCAGCCGTCGGGTTCCGGCGTGGAGGACCTGCCGGACGCGGATGTCGGCAATTATTGGGCCGATGTGATCCGCGCCAGCGTGCGCGTCCTGCTGCCGTTGTGCCTGCTGTGGACGGTACTGCTTGGCTGGCAGGGCGTGCCCTCCACGTTGCAGGGTGCGGCCACTGCCGCACCGCTGGACAGCAGTGCCGGCATGCCCAAGCAGACCATACCGGTCGGGCCGGTTGCGGCGATGGTCGCGGTCAAGCAGCTCGGCACCAATGGCGGCGGCTGGTACGGCCCCAACAGTTCGGTGGCGCTGGAAAATCCCACGCCGCTGAGCAATCTGCTGGAGACGCTGGCGCTGGTGCTGTTGCCGATGAGCGTGGTGTTCATGGTCGGCTACCTGACCGGGCGCAAACGTCTCACCGCCCTGGTATTGGGCACCATGCTGACGATGTCGGCCGCGTCCACCGCGCTGTTGCTGTGGTCCGAAGCGCATTCGGCCAGCGCCAGCTCGCCTGCCCTGATGGAAGGCAAGGAGGTGCGCATCGGCGCGGATGCGTCCGCGTTATGGGCGGCGTTGACCACGCAGACCTCCAACGGCTCGGTCAACGCGATGCACGATTCGCTGGCGCCGTTGAGCGGCCTGGTCACGCTGGTGGACATGCTGATCAACGCGATCTGGGGCGGCGTCGGCTGCGGTTTGCAGCAGTTCGTGGTGTATCTGCTGCTGAGCGTGTTTCTGGCCGGTTTGATGACCGGGCGCACGCCGGAGCTGTTCGGCCGCAAGATCGAAGCGCGCGAGGTGCAGCTGCTTGCGCTGCTGATCCTGCTGCAGCCGTTGGTGGTGCTGGGCTTCACCGCGGTGGCACTGGCGGTGCCTGCATGGACGGCCAATTCCAATCCCGGCTTCCACGCGATCAGCCAGGTGTTCTACGAGTACACCTCGGCCTTTGCCAACAATGGCTCCGGTTTCGAGGGGCTGGGTGATGCCACGTACTGGTGGAACCTGAGTTGCTCGGTGGTGTTGGCACTGGGGCGCTATCCGGCATTGATCCTGCCGCTGATGGTGGCCGCGCGCATGGCCGTGAAGCGGCGTGCGCCCGAGTCGGCCGGCAGCCTGCAGGTCGAAACACCGACCTTTGCGCTGACCCTGATGGCGATCGTGCTGGTGCTCACCGTGCTGCAGTTCATGCCGGCACTGGTGCTGGGTCCTATCGCTGAACACCTCGCCCTGGCGGCGTCCTGAGAGTTTGAGCAATGTCTACGATCGATACGACTGAAAAACGCGAGCGCGGTGACGCAGCGTTGTTCGATGCCGCCGTGCTGGTGGCGGCGATACGCGCAGCCTTCCGCAAGTTGGCGCCGCGGCATCTGCTGCGCAGCCCGGTGATGGCGGTGGTGATGGGCGGCACGGTGCTGGCGGCGGTGATCACCGCCAGCGGGCATGGCAATGCCGGGTTCGGCTGGGCGGTGACGGCGATCCTGTTCGTGACCGTGCTGTTCGGCAACTTTGCCGAGGCCATCGCCGAAGCGCGCGGGCGTGGGCAGGCCGCATCGCTGCGCCGTGCGCGCAAGGATCTGGTCGCGCGCCGGGTGGAAACCGCACTCGGTGGCCGCGAGACCCGCGTGCCGGCGGCCGAGCTGCGCCCGGGCGACTACGTGATGGTGTCCGAAGGCGAGTTCGTCCCGGCCGATGGCGAAATCGTGCGCGGTGTTGCAACGATCAACGAAGCGGCGGTGACCGGCGAATCGGCACCGGTGCTGCGCGAGGCCGGCACCGATCGCAGTGGCGTGATCGGCGGCACGCGCGTGCTTTCCGACGAGATCGTGTTCAAGGTCACCGCCGAACCGGGGCAGAGTTTTCTCGATCGCATGATCGCCCTGGTGGAAGGCGCCAACCGGCAGAAGACGCCGAACGAAATCGCGCTCACCTTGTTGCTGGCGGCGATGACGCTGACCTTCCTGATCGTGGTTGCCTCGTTGCCGGCAATTGCCGGTTTCGTCGGGGTCACGCTGGATCCGCTGTTGTTGATCGCGCTGCTGGTATGCCTGATTCCAACCACCATCGGCGGGCTGTTGCCGGCCATCGGCATCGCCGGCATGAACCGCGCGCTGTCGGCCAATGTGCTGGCCAAATCCGGCAAGGCGGTGGAAGTGGCCGGCGACGTGGACGTGCTGTTGCTCGACAAGACCGGCACCATCACCTACGGCGACCGCCAGGCTACCGCGTTCCATCCGCTGGCCGGTATCGACCGTGCGCAACTGCGCGATGCGGCGATGCTCGCCTCGCTGGCCGACCCGACGCCGGAAGGCAAGTCCATCGTCAAGCTGGCGCGCCAGCAGGGTGCCGTGGCTGTCGAGCCGGAGGGCGCGCATTTCATCGCCTTCACCGCGCAGACGCGCATGTCCGGCGTGGATGTGGCCGGGCGCAGCATCCGCAAGGGCGCTGGCGATTCGATCATGGCGTATGTGCAGGGCATGGGCGCGACGGTGTCGCCGGAATTGCAGGGACGTATCGAAGAGGTCGCACGCGGCGGCGCCACACCGCTGGTGGTGGCCGAAGGCCGGCATGTGCTGGGCGTGGTCGAGCTGAGCGACGTGGTCAAGCAAGGCATCAAGGAGAAGTTCGCGCAGCTGCGTGCGATGGGCATCAAAACGGTGATGATCACCGGCGACAACCCGCTCACCGCCGCCGCGATTGCCGCCGAAGCCGGCGTGGACGACTACATCGCCCAGGCGCGGCCGGAAGACAAGCTGGCCCGCATCCGCGCCGAGCAGGCCGGCGGGCGGCTGGTGGCGATGGTGGGCGACGGCACCAACGATGCGCCGGCGCTGGCCCAGGCCGATGTGGGCCTGGCGATGAACTCAGGCACGCAGGCCGCCAAGGAGGCCGGCAACATGGTGGATTTGGATTCGGATCCGGCCAAGCTGCTGGCGGTGGTCGAAGTGGGCAAGCAGCAGCTGATCACGCGCGGTGCGCTGACCACGTTCTCGCTGGCCAACGACGTGTCCAAGTATTTCGCGATCCTGCCGGCATTGTTTGCCGCGGCGATTCCGTCGATGGCCGCGCTCAACGTGATGCAGCTGTCCAACCCGCGGCATGCGGTGCTGGCCGCCTTGATCTTCAATGCGTTGATCATCCCGGCATTGATCCCGCTGGCCTTGCGCGGCGTGCGCTTTCGTCCGTCCAGCGCCACGGCCCTGTTGCGCCGGAACATGCTGATGTACGGCGTGGGCGGCGTGTTGCTGCCGTTTGCCGCCATCAAGTTGATCGACCTGGCGCTTGTCGCCACTCTTGGGAACTGAGCCATGACGATTTCTTCGAAAACCGGTACACCCGCTTCGCTGCCGTTGCGCGACGACGGCGCCCTGCGCGGGGCAGTGATGCTGGCGCTGTTCATTCTGCTGGGCCTGGGCCTGAGCTATTCGCTGGTCGCCACCGGCATCACTGGCGCGCTGTTCCCGGTGCAGGCGCACGGCTCGCTGCTGCGCGATGACGCGCGGGTGGTCGGCTCGGCCCTGGTGGCCCAGCCGTTTGCCGATGCGCGCTACTTCCAGCCACGCCCCTCGGCCGCCAAGTACGACCCGACCGCGGCGGCCGGCAGCAACCAGGCGCGTTCCAATCCAGACCTGCAGACCCGCATCGCCGCCACGCGCGCCGAGGTGGCGGCACGCGACGGCATCGCGCCGGAGGCAGTTCCCGGCGAATTGCTGACCCAGTCCGGCAGTGGCCTGGACCCGCACCTGAGCCCGGCCGCGGTGCAGGTGCAACTGCGCCGCGTCGCCACCGCGCGCGGCTGGCCGGAGCAACGCGTCGCCGCGCTGGTCCAGGCCGCCACCGAATCGTCACAGTTCGGCCTGCTCGGGCAGCCGCGGGTGAATGTGCTGGCGCTGAACCTGGCGCTGGATCGCGCCGGGAATGGGGAGTCGGGAATCGGGAATGGGATGAAGCAAAAGCACTAGGATCAGCGGGCAGCTGTAGGCTTTGCGATTCCCCATTCCCTATTCCCCATTCCCGATGATCGACGCCCGCACCCAACAAGCCGACGCGCTGATCGGCGAACTGCAGCGCGAACATGGCGGGCGTCTGACCGTTTTTCTGGGCGCCGCGCCGGGCGTGGGCAAGACCTACGCCATGTTGTCGCGCGCGCGCGAGCGCCTGCGCCAGGGCATGGATGTGGTGGCCGGAGTGGTGGAAACGCACGGCCGCAGCGAGACCGCCGCACTGCTGGATGGCCTGCCGTTGCTGGCGCGTACCCGCATCAGCTACCAGGGCCGGCAGCTGGAAGAGCTCGACCTGGACGCCTTGCTCGCGCGCAGGCCCAAGCTGGCCCTGATCGACGAGCTGGCCCACCGCAACGTGCCGGGCAGCCGGCACGAGCGGCGCTGGCAGGACATCGTGGAACTGCTCGATGCCGGCATCGATGTCTACACCACGGTCAACATCCAGCATCTGGAAAGCCTCAACGACATCGTGCTGCGCATCACCGGGGTACGCGTGTCCGAGACCGTGCCCGATGCGGTGTTCGATCGCCTGCGCGACATCGTGCTGGTGGATCTGCCGCCACGCGAACTGATCGAACGCCTGCAGCAGGGCAAGGTGTATCTGCCCGAACAGGCGACCCAGGCCCTGCAGGCGTTCTTCTCGCCCTCCAACCTCACCGCCCTGCGCGAGCTGGCGATGCAGACCGCGGCCGACCGCGTCGACAGCGATCTGCGCGACACCCAGGCCGCGCGCGGCCTGCCCGGCACCGCCGCCTTGCGTCGCCGCGTGGTGGTGGCCATCGATGGGCGTGGCGGCTCGGATTATCTGGTGCGGGTGGCGCGGCGGCTGTCCGAGCGGCGCGATGCGCCGTGGACGGTGGTCACCGTGCAGACGCGCACCGTGGCCGATGCTGCCTGGCAGCTGGAGATCGACCGCGCGTTCGCACTGACACGTCGCCTGGGCGGCGATACCGCGCTGCTGCATGGCGCCAACGTCGCGCAGGCATTGCTGGATTTCGCTGCGCAAAACGGCGTGTCCACGCTGGTGCTGGGGCGCACGCGCGAGCGTCCGCTGGCGCGCATGTTCAACCGCACGCTGACCCAGCAACTGCTGCAGCGTGGCGCGCATTACGAGCTGGTCATCGTCAGCTCCGCCGATGCACGTGCACGCGCACGCCAGCGTTGGCGCAATCCGCGCCAGTGGCTGCAGCGCTACGACCTGGCGTTCGCGGCGATCGCCGCCGCTGCAGCGGTCGCGGTGGCGTGGGTGATCCAGCGCTGGACCGACATCGACGACCTGTCGATGGTGTTCATCGTCGCGGTGGTGCTGGTGGCCTCGCGCACGCGCATGGCCGCGGCGGTGATCGCCGCGCTGCTGAGTTTTGTCGCCTACAACTTCTTCTTCATCGAACCGCGCTTCACCCTGCACATCAGCGCGCGCCAGGGCGTGGTGACGGTATGCCTGTTCCTGATCGCCGCGCTGGTCGCCGGCCGCCTGGCCTCGCGCCTGCGCAGCCAGGTGCTGGCCCTGCGCGCCGCCAACGCGCATGCCAATGCACTGCAGGCGCTGGCCCGCGAGCTCAGCACCGCCGCCGACCTGGGGCAGGTGCTGGAAGCCGGCCGCCGTGCGCTGGCCACTGCACTGGATGCCGAGGCCTGGTTGCGGCTGGAGCAACGCGAAAGCGATGCGCCGGCCAGCTTCGGCGCACTCGATCGCAGCGCGGCGGAGTGGACCCAGCGCCACGGGCAGCCGGCCGGCCACTTCACCGATACGCTGGCCGGCGCGCAGTGGTGGTGCCTGCCGGTGCGGCACGAACGTGGCAGCCTGGGCGTGGCCGCGTTGCGCTTTCGTCAGAGCGTGCAGCGGCCCGGCCTGGAGCAACGTCGGCTGGCCGAAGCGATGGTGGAGGACATCGGCCAGGCAGCGCTGCGCACGCGCCTGGTCGCCGATCTGGAGGGCGCGCGCGTCAGTGGCGAAACCGAGCGCCTGCGCTCGGCATTGCTGTCCTCGGTCTCGCACGATCTGCGCTCGCCGCTGGCCTCGATGATCGGCTCGGCCAGCAGCCTGGCCAGCTACGGCGATGCGATGGACGCACAGGACCGCCACAGCCTGCTGGACACCATCCAGCTGGAAGGCGAGCGGCTGGATCGCTACATCCAGAACCTGCTCGACATGACCCGGCTCGGCCATACCGGGCTGACCTTGAAGCGTGACTGGATCGGCGTGGACGAGTTGATCGGCTCGGCCACGCGGCGGCTGCAGCGCTACCAGCCGGCAGTACGGCTGCAACTGGAGCTGGCCGCCGACCTGCCGGCGATCTGGGTGCACCCGGCACTGGTGGAACAGGCGATCTTCAACGTGCTGGAGAATGCGGCGAAATTTTCGCCAGCCGGCGTGGCCGTCACCGTGCAGGCGCGGCTGCAGGCCGGCGCCCTGCAGATCGATATCGGCGACCAGGGCCCCGGCATTCCCGAGGACGAGCGCGCGCGCATTTTCGACATGTTCTACAGCGTGGAGCGTGGCGACCGCGGCCGCCACGGTACCGGGCTGGGCCTGACCATCTGCCAGGGCATGATCGGCGCGCATGGCGGCAGCGTGGAGGCGCTGGCCGGCGCCGATGGTCACGGCACCACGATCCGCATTACGCTGCCGTTGCTCGTTCCCGCCGCGCCACCTCGCCCCGATGCCGACTGACCCCACTGCCATCCCGCCTGCCCGCGTGCTGATCGTCGACGACGAGCCGCAGATCCGCCGCTTTCTTGACATCAGCCTGCGCGCACAGGGGTATCGCGTGCTGCAGGCCGGCACCGCCGAGGAAGGCCTGGCCATGCTGGCCGGGCAGGGCGCCGAACTGGTGGTGCTGGACATCGGCCTGCCCGATCGCGACGGCCACGAGGTGCTGCGCGAAATCCGCCAGTGGTCCAGCGTGCCGGTGATCATGCTCACCGTGCGCGCCGGCGAAACCGAAAAGGTCGCCGCGCTCGATGCCGGCGCCAACGACTACGTCACCAAGCCGTTCGGCGTGCAGGAACTCATGGCGCGCATCCGCGCGTTGCTGCGCCAGGCCGGCGCCGGCAGCACGGTGGAGGAGAGCGTGTTCGACGACGGCCGCCTGCACATCCACCTGGGCCTGCGCGAGGTCACCCTCGATGGCGAAGCGGTGCCCTTGAGTCGCAAGGAATACGCCCTGCTCGCACTGCTGTTCAAGCACGCCGGCCGCGTGGTCACCCAGCCGCAGCTGCTGCGCGAGGTGTGGGGCCCCACCCATGAAGACGACACCCATTACCTGCGTATCCTGGTCGGCAAGCTGCGCCAGAAGCTGCACGACGATGCCGCCGCCCCGCATTACATCGTCACCGAACCGGGCGTGGGTTTGCGTTTCATCGGGGTGACGCGCTGAGGCGGCAGCGTCACTCGAGCGGTGGCAACACCTTGCCCGGATTCAGGATCCCGTCCGGATCCAGCGCGGCCTTGATCGCACGCATCGCCGCCAGCGTCGGTGCGCTGAAGGCCTGGGCCATGAAATCGCGCTTGGCCACGCCGATGCCGTGCTCGCCGGAGAGCGTGCCTTCCAGCGCCAGCACCAGCGCAAACAGGCGCGGCAATGCGGCATGGGCGCGTGCGTCTTCGTCGGCATCGGCCGGGTCGTACATGATGTTGACGTGCAGGTTGCCATTGCCGGCATGCCCGAAAGCCACAATCGGCAGCGCGAATTCCGCAGCCAATGCCTCCACGCCGGCCACCAGGTCGGGGATGCGCGAGACCGGCACCACCACGTCTTCGTTGATCTTGCCGGGCTTGATCGTGCGCAGCGCCGGCGACAGTGCGCGGCGTGCCGCCCACAGCTTGTCGCGCGCGCTGCCATCGGCGGCCACGTCCAGGCTCACCACGCCCTCGCCCTCGCCCTCGGCCGCAGCGTGCAAGGCCTGCAGTGCGTAGGGCAGGGTGTCGTGATCGCCATCGGCTTCGATCAGCAGCATCGCGCCGGCCTCGGGGACATCGCTGCCGTTGCGGCGCAATAGCGCAATCGCACTGGCATCCATGAATTCCAGCATCGTCGGCGTGGTCGGTTGCGCCATGATGCGCGACACCGCTGCCGCGGCGCTGGCCGCGTCGCGATACAGCGCGCGCAAACCGGCTTGTGCGATCGCACGTGGTGTCAGCTTCAAGGTCGCCTCGACGATGATCGCCAGGGTGCCTTCGCTGCCGACCAGCAGATGCGTCAGGTCGTAACCGGTGGAATTCTTCGTGTATGCACCGCCGCAGCGGATCACCTCGCCGGTGCCGGTCACAGCGACCAGGCCGAGCACGTTGTCGCGGGTGGCGCCATATTTCACCGCGCGCGGGCCGCCGGCATTGGTGGCCAGGTTGCCGCCGACGCTGCAGATGTCCGCGCTGGACGGATCCGGTGGCCAGAACAGGCCGTGCGGCTGCAGGGCCTGCTGCAGTTCGCCGTTGAGCAGGCCCGGTTGCACCACGGCGCAGCGGTCTTCCGGGCGCAATGCCACGATGCGATTCATGCGCGCCATCGACACCACCACGCCGCCGAAAAACGGCACTGCCGCACCGGTGGTGCCGGTGCCCGCGCCACGCGCCACGATGGGCACGCCATGGGCGCGACAGGCCTGCACGATCGCCACCACCTCCTCGGTATCGCGCGGCAGGGCGACGGCGGCGGGCAAGGCCCAGCGGCGCGAATCGTCTTCGCCATGGCGGCGCCGCGCGTCGGCGCCGGTCAGCCAGCCATCGGGGCCAAGCCGCGCGGCCAGCAAGTCGGCCAGGGCAGTGGGAAGCACATCGGTCATGACAGGTGATCCTGTGGTGCCGCGCTGGATACATCTCCATCCCAGCGCGGCGGCGGTGAGCGGCAGCCAGACCCAGCGCAGCTCGGAGAGCAGCGTGGCCAGGCCGCGCGCATTGAAGAAACCATTGACGAAGGGCGACACGCGGATCGGCCGCCACGGCGCGAACCAGCGTGCCTCGCTCCATGGCCAGGCCAGCGCAACACCCAATCCGCCGGAGGTCATCGCATCCAGCAGCGGATGCGATGCGGCGCAGACGCACAAGAACGTTGCTGCCTGCAGCGCGTCCGCACGCAACAGGCGATGCGCAACACCGCCCAGCAGCGCAATCAGCACGGCGAACAGCAACGAGTGGCTGGCGCCGCGATGGCCGAACGCATCGGCGTACGGAACATGCAACGCGAACGCCAGCACATCGGCATCCGGCAACATCGCCGCGACGATGCCGGCAGCGAGCAGGCGTGGCGAGAGGCGGCCGCGTTCACTGGCGCACCAGAGCGCCAACGGCACGGCGGCGTGGGTGATGATGGTGGGCATCGCGCGTGGGTCGTTGTCAGCAGTCGTCGGCGCGGAAGGCGTCGCGGATCCAGTTCAGCACCGGCGGCTCGCCGCTGGCTTCCACCACATCGAAGCGGCACGGCAGTGTCGCCAGTGCCGGGTGATAGGCAAGGAACAATTGCGCGGCCAGCACCAGCTTGCGGCGCTTGCGCGCATCCACCGATGCCGCGCCACCGCCGAAGCGGTTGTCGCGGCGATAACGCACCTCCACGAACACCAGCGCCTGCCCGTCGCGCATCACCAGATCCAGTTCGCCGCCGCGGTAGCTGGCATTGCCCACCACCAGCCGCAGCCCGGCCTGCTCCAGCAGCGCGCGGGCGGCCGCTTCCACCGCCGCACCCCGTTGCTGACGCGCCGCCGGCATGGTGTCAGCGGCCGTCGGCGATCGGCACCGGGCGGCCACCGTTGAAGGTGGACCAGGCCGGGGTGCGCAGCACATTGCCGAAGCCGTCCAGATGCAGGGTGCCGGTGGCGCCGCGCAGGCCGCCATCGGTGCCGGTGGCGAGCTTTTCCAGATACGCGCTGATCTTCCAGGCGTCGTAGCCGAACGCGAACAGGCGCGCACCCGGTCCGCGTGCGCTGGGCAACGTGCTGGCGACCTGGGTGGAGGCCGGCAGCCCGGACACGCCCAGCGCGGTCCAGGTCTCGCTCGGGTAGACGATGCCGTCCAGGGCCAGGTCGTCTTCGACCTTGCCGGTGCCGGCCACCAGCTGCGAGGTGCCCACGCGCGACTTGCCGGCGAACCCGCTCAAGGCCAGTTGCGGCGCCAGCGCGCGCGCGGTGTTGCCACGCACTGCCAGGAACACCGCATCGGCGGTGCCGTAGTTGCGCAGCTGCGCACCGATGTCGCCCGGCACCTCGGCCACGCTGATGCTGCCGGCGATGGTGCCGCCGCGTTCGCTGAAGCGGTCGCGGAAGGCCTTGATGGTGCGCTTGCCGTTGTCGTCGCTGGTGCCGACGATCAGCACGTTGCGACGTTCGCGCGAGAGCAGGTATTCGGCGGCCATGATGCCGTCGTCTTCCGGCGCCAGCGAGAAGCCGGCGCTGCCGCTGGGCGGTGCCTTGTTGTCGGTGGGGCGGTTGAGTGCCAGCACCGGCACCGCCAGCTGGCCGCGTGCGAACACGGCGCTGACTTCGTCGCGCCCCAGCGGGCCGACCACGTAATCCACCCCGGCGCTCACTGCCTTGTCGTAGGCGGCATTGGCGCCGGCGGCAGTGCCGGCGGTGTCGAAGAAGCGCAGTTCCGGGCGGCGGCGGGTTTCGGCGTAGTAGCCGGCCAGCAGACCGTCGCGCACCGGCGCCGAGGCGGTGGCCAGGTTGCCGCTGAGCGGCAGCAGCACGCCCAGCTTGATCGGCGGGCGATAGCCATCGCGTTCGGCCGGCGGGCGCTTGCTGGTGTCAAAGCCCCATTGCGCGTCGCGGTCGAACGCGCGCGGCAGCGCCAGGCCGCGGCTGATCAGGGCGCGGCCGGCGAAGTTGTACAGCGGATCGCCCGCCGGCAGCGCCGCGGTGCGGCCCTTCAGCGTGGCGTCGTCGAGTGCGGCCAGCAGGCGCACGATCGCGCGCTGGTTCTCGCTGCGCGGGGTGCCGGTCAGGCTGGCATCGGCGCGTGCGCGGTCGGCGGCGGCGCCGAACAGGTCGCCGGTGCCTTCCAATGCGGCGGCGCGTGCCAGCAGCCAGCGGGTCTGCAGCGGCTGGGGCAGGCCTTGCGGGCTGTCGCCCAGGGCCTGCAGCGCCTGCGCGGCCTGCTTGTCGATCACCGCCAGCTCGCCGGTCAGCAGCGCGAAGCGGGCGCGGTCTTCGCCGCCGAGATGCCGCGCGGTGACCTGCGCCAGCAGCGTGCGCGCACGTGCGTCATCGCCGGCGTCATGCCAGCCGAACGCGGACGCGGCCAGCAGGCGGCTGCGCTGCGCACCGCTGGCGCCGGCGGCCTCGGCTTCCAGCTGCTGCGCCGCCTCGCGCGGCTTGCCCTGGTCCAGCAACGCCAGCGCCGCGCTCTGGGTCGGCGAGGCGGTCTGGGTGACGCTGCTGGTGGCGCAACCGGCGGCCAGCATCACCATCAGCGACAGGGCGGAGATCCTTGCAACACGCTTGTTCATTTCAGATCCATTGGACGGGGCCCGCCGGGGCGGACCGTTAAAAACGCTACGATTCTACCCTTTGCCCTACGGAATACCGTCGATGACCTCCCCTGGAACCCTGCACGTGGTCGCCACGCCGATCGGCAACCTGGCCGACCTGTCGCCGCGTGCGCAGGAGGTGCTGCGTGGCGTGGCCGCGATCTGCGCCGAAGACACCCGCCACACCCGCCAGCTGCTCGGCCACTTCGGCATCGACCGCCCGCTGCTGGCCCTGCACGACCACAACGAAGACGCCATGTCCGAGCGCATCGTCGCGCGCCTGCGCGAGGGCGAGTCGCTGGCCATCGTCAGCGATGCCGGCACCCCGCTGGTCAGCGATCCTGGCTTCAAGCTGGTGCGCGCCGCCCGCGCGGCCGGGATCCGGGTCAGCCCGGTTCCCGGCGCCTGCGCGGCGATCGCCGCGCTCAGCGTGGCCGGCCTGCCCAGCGACCGCTTCGGCTTCGAGGGCTTCTTGCCGGCCAAGAGCGCCGCACGTCGCGAGCGCCTGGCGCACCTGGCCGGCGAGACCCGCACCCTGGTGTTCTACGAGTCCTCGCACCGCATCGTCGAATCGCTGGCCGACCTGCGCCTGGCCTTCGGCGACGAGCGCCCGGCGGTGATCGCCCGCGAGCTGACCAAGCTGTTCGAAACCGTGCTCGACGGCACCCTGGCGCAGTTGCAGGCCAAGGTCGAAGCTGACGACAACCAGCGCAAGGGCGAGTTCGTGGTGATGGTGCAGGGCGCCGCCGATGCTGCCGAAGGCCTGCTGGCCGAAGGCCGCCGCGTCTACGCCAAGCTTGCCGAGCACCTGCCGCCGTCCACGGCCGCCAAGTTGGCCGCCGAACTGACTGGTGCGCCGCGCAAGGCCTTGTATGGCGGCTAGGTGTGCTGTTGCAGGAGCGGGTTTACGTGCATTGGGATTTTTCTCGGTAAGGCCTTTCGCGCCCGGGTGCGCTCCTACGGGCAATTGCGGGCCTGCCGGCAACGGCGGGGGGAAGTCGCGGCGCCGTTGTGCACGGTGGCGATAGCGTATAGTGCGCCCCGGCGGAGTCGGCCAGACAGTCGCGTCACTCGCAAGAGTGCCGAGGAAAGTCCGGGCTCCATAGGGCAAGGTGCCAGGTAACGCCTGGGCGGCGCGAGCCGACGGAAAGTGCAACAGAAAGATACCGCCTACGTCCCTCGTCACCCCTCTGCCGCCACTGACGCGTGTCGGCGATGCGCAGCATCGCCAAGTGCGTTTAGAGGCTGCAGAGGGGTGGCGAGGGGCCGGTAAGGGTGAAATGGTGCGGTAAGAGCGCACCGCGAGTCCGGTAACGGACCGGCACGGCAAACCCCACCTGGAGCAAGACCAAATAGGGATCCATTGGCGTGGCCCGCGCTGGATCCGGGTAGGTTGCTTGAGCGCTGCGGTGACGTAGCGCCTAGACGAATGACTGTCCACGACAGAACCCGGCTTACCGGCCGGCTCCGCCACCTTCGTTCGGGCGTTCGCCCTTCTCGAAGGTGCCCACGCTTCATACCGCCGTTGGCGGTACAAACCGCGGGCCCCGCTCCGGGCATGCCACACCCCTGCGGCTGTCGCCGCGCCCCCTTGACTCAAGGGGGCTTGCACTCGGGGGCACTGCTGGAGCGTCGGGTCGTCTGCCATCGATGGAACTGCTGTCGATGGAATTGCTTGGTAATGACTGCTGCTTTGTTCTCCCGGCTTGCGGAGGGAACGGGCGGGTCCAGACCTTTTTTGCCTTCCACCGCCTGCGGGGGAGGGTGCCCGAAGGGCGGATGGGGGCAGCGCGGGAATGCGTGGCGGATCCCACCCTCATCCGGCGCTGGGCGCCCCCTTCTCCCGCGAGCGGGAGAAGGAGAGCGAAGCGGTCTGCTTCCTCCCGGCTTGCGGGAAGGGGAAGAGCGGTCCCGGAGATCTCTGCCTTCCACCGCTTGCGGGGGAAGGTGCCCGAAGGGCGGATGGGGGCGCCGTGGGGACGGGGTGCCCATTCCCTCATCCGGCGCTGCGCGCCCCCTTCTCCCGCAGGAGGGAGAAGGGGGCTGGGCGATCTGCATTTGCCCGGCCTACGGGAGCGATGCGTGGGCCAGGCCCTTTGTTTCTCGCCTCATCGTCCCGCCACGCTGTTCCGGTGTCTCTAAATCTCCAGCCGGGTCTCGCCCTGGAAGATGCCGTTCGGGCCGAAGCGCCGTTCGTGGATGAAGCCGTTGGCATGGTGGTCCACCGCGACGATGGTGCTGGCGCGGGTGCCGTAGCTGGCGCCGCTGATGAAGGTGGCCGACAGCAGGCGTTCGGTGGGCAGGTCCACGCCGGTGTGGGGCAGGGCGTGGTCCGGCGCGATGGCGGGGTTGCCCAGGGCGGTCCACAGCGGTTGCAGGTCGTCGCTGCCTGCGGCGCACCAGTCGTGCAAGGCCGCGGTCAATGCAGCGGTCTTGGGCCAGTGCGCGTCCAGCGGGCCGTTGGACATGCCGTGGATGCCAGGCGCCAGCGTACGTGCCAGGGGCGGGTGATTGCTGAGGTGTTCGCAGCGCTCGGCGTCGCACACCACCAGATTGAACGGCGGGAACTCGTGCGCGGCGGCCGCCAGGTCGCCGGCGTAGACGGCCGCGCCCAGGCTGCCGGCCAGGTAATCGGCAATCAGCTGACCGCGCGAGCGGCCGGACGCGCTGGCGAGCGGGTCGCGCACGTTGGTCACCACCGCGGCGCGGCCGTCACTGCCCAGGCCCACCCAGCTGCCGCCCGAGCGCAGGTCGCGGCCCGCCAGCACCCCGTCGGCGGGTGCTGGCCAGCGCGCCAGCGCAGCGGTCGGGCGCTCGTGGAATTCATCGCGGTTGCCCGCCAGCAGCAGGCGCCAGCGCGGGTGGGTTTTCCAGGCAAGAGCGACCAGGCACATGCCGCCGATTGTCGCCTGTTTGCGCATTGACCATGTGCAGCTGGCGCAGTGTGAAGTGAGACTGCGGTCGGGTTTACATGGCCTTCACGCCCCTGAATTTTTGTTCAATCTCAAAATCTGAGATGAAACAGCAACTTGTGGATAACCTTTGAACAAGTCTCTAAAGAGTGCCGCAACTCATTGATGCGACTGGCGATTTGTGGCCCTCAAAGTTGTTGACAACCTTTGACGCGCTGCTAAGGTGGGCAACGGAGGGAAAACCAGGTGTTTTGTGGTTTTTCGTGGTTCAATGATCCCCCAGCGGGTATTCGAGGTTGTATTCGGTGTTTCAGGGCGAGACTGCCATCACGGTGGACGACAAGGGGCGTATGGCGGTGCCAACCGCGTACCGCGACCTGGTCACGCGCGTGAGCGGCAATCGCCTGGTGCTCACCTACAACCCGTTCGAAGCCGGCTGCCTGTGGCTGTATGCGGAAAAGGAGTGGGAGCGGGTGCGTGACGATGTGATGTCCAAGCCCAACACCCAGCGCGTGGTCCGCACGCTGCAGCAGAAACTGGTGGGTTCTTCCGCAGTGCTGGAGCTGGACGCCAATGGCCGTCTGAGCATCCCGGCCAGCCACCGCAACGCGGTCGGCATCGAGAAGAAGGCCGTGCTGCTGGGCATGGGCGACAAATTCGAACTCTGGAGCGAGCAGGCACATCGCGCACTGATCCAGCAGACATTGTCTGACGGGGATCTGGGCGATGAATTGCTCGATCTCAGGTTGTGAGCCGGGGTGCCCGGATGCGCGGTGAAGCGCAGCCCGGTCACCCGGTGTCGCAGCCGCCGGCGGCCCACGTGCCGGTGCTGTACACGCAGGTTCTGGACGGCCTGCAGGTGATCGAAAACGGAACTTATCTCGATGGCACGTTCGGACGTGGCGGACACGCCCGTGGCGTGCTGCAACACCTTGGCCCGGGAGGTCGACTGCTGGTGATGGACAAGGACCCCGACGCGATCGCCGTGGCCGAACAGTCGTTCGGTGGCGATGCGCGCGTGTCCATCCATCGCGGTAGCTTTGCCGGTCTTGGCCAGGTGGTCGCTGCGGCAACCGTCGACGGCATCCTGCTGGATCTGGGCGTGTCCTCGCCGCAGCTGGATGTGGCCGGGCGCGGTTTCAGTTTCGGCAAGGACGGCCCGCTGGACATGCGCATGGACCCGGATGCCGGCCAGAGCGCGGCCGAGTGGCTGGCGCAGGCCAGCGAGCGCGACATCGCCGACGTGCTGTGGACCTATGGCGAAGAGCGCCAGAGCCGCCGCATCGCGCGCGCCATCGTGGCGCGCCGCGCCGAACAGCCGCTGCTGCGCACCGCGCAGCTGGCCGAGCTGATCGCCTCGGTGATGCCGCGCGGCGACAGCAAGACCCATCCGGCCACGCGCAGCTTTCAGGCGATCCGCATCTATATCAACCGCGAGCTGGACGACCTGGAAGCCGGCCTGGATGCCGCCCTGGGCGCGCTCAAGCCCGGCGGCCGCCTGGCGGTGATCAGCTTCCACTCGCTGGAAGACCGCATCGTCAAGCAGTTCATGGCCCGCTACGCCAAGGCGCCGCCGAGCAACCGCCGCCTGCCCGAAGCCCAGCCTTTCGTGCCGACGCTGCAGCTGATCAGCGGCGCCATCAAGGCCGACGACGCCGAACTGAGCGTGAACCCGCGCGCCCGTAGCGCGGTGTTGCGGGTGGCCGAAAAGCTGGGAATGGGAAATGGGGAATCGGGAATGGGCAAAGGCAACAGCGGCGCTGCTTCCCGATTCCCGAATCCCGATTCCCGATTCCCGGCGTCTTCGAACGGAGACGCCGCATGAGCCGCCTGCTGCTCATCGTGCTGCTGGCCTGCAGCATCGCCTCGGCGATCGGTGTGGTGTACATGCGCCACATGCATCGCAAGCTGTTCGTGCAGTTGTCCAAGCTCGAACATACGCGCGATGAATTGAATATCGAATTCGGCCGGCTGCAGCTGGAGCAGGCCACCTGGGCGGAAAGCAACCGCGTGGATCAGGTCGCGCGTGCGCGCATCGGGATGAAGTTCCCGGAGACCAACGACATCGTGGTGGTGCGCCCATGACGGTGCGGCAGGACAACCGTTTTGCACCGCGAAGCCGCCCGCAGGGTGGCGCACTGGGTGGCGCACACGGAGGTGCGCCATGAAAGCCGGCCGCAACCGCGCGCGCAGCAACTTCAACCTGCGTGGCCGCCTGACGCTGGTCGGCATCGCGCTGGGCCTGTGCTCGGTGACGCTGATCGGCCGGGCGGCGTTCGTGCAGCTGGTCAACCGTGACTTCTACCAGCGCCAGGGCGAAGCGCGCTACCTGCGCGAGCTGCCGATCGCCACCTCGCGCGGCATGATCACCGACCGCAACGGCGAGCCGCTGGCGGTGTCCACGCCGGTGGAATCGATCTGGGTCAATCCGCAGGAGCTGTTGCGCAATCCGGACCGCATTCCCGAGCTGGCCAAGGCGCTCGGCCAGCCGCTGGACGAATTGAACGCCAAGCTGGCGCAGAAGGCCGGCAAGGAATTCATGTACCTGCAGCGCCGGATCAACCCGGACAAGGCGCATGCGATTGTCGATCTGAAGATTCCCGGCGTGTTCTCGCAGCGCGAGTTCCGGCGCTTCTATCCGCAAGGCGAGGCGATGGCCCACGTGCTGGGCTTCACCAATATCGACGACCGCGGCCAGGAAGGCCTGGAGCTGGCCTTCGACGAATGGCTGCGCGGCAAGCCGGGCTCCAAGAAGGTGGTGCGCGATGCGCGCGGCGCGATCGTGGAGAGCGTGGATCTGGTGCGTCCGGCGCAGCCGGGCAAGGACCTGACGCTGAGCATCGATCGCCGCATCCAGTTCCTGGCCTACAAGGAGCTGCGTAACGCGCTGGTCGAAAACAATGCTGCCGGCGGCTCGATGGTGGTGATGGATGTGGCCACCGGCGAAGTGCTGGCGATGGTCAACCTGCCGACCTACAACCCCAACGCGGTCACCGGCATCAACCCCTCGGCGCGCCGCAACCGTGCGGTCACAGATCTGGTCGAGCCGGGCTCGACGATGAAGCCGCTGACCGTGGCCACCGCGCTGACTGCCGGCGTGGTGACCAAGGACACCGTCATCGACACCAACCCCGGCTACATGTCGGTGGGGCGCTTCACCATCCGCGACGTGCCGCGCAACAACGGCGTGCTCAACGTCACCGGCGTGATCACGCGCAGCTCCAACATCGGCGCGGCCAAGATCGCGGCCAAGGTGCCGGACCAGACCTTCTATCAGTCGATCCGCAACTTCGGTTACGGCGCTGCGCCGCATAGCGGGTTTCCCGGCGAATCGGCCGGTGTGGTGCTGCAGCCGGCACGCTGGAGCGGCCCGTCCAAGACCACGATGTCGTACGGCTACGGCCTGTCGGTAACGCCGCTGCAGATCGCGCAGGCGTACGCCACGCTGGGCAATGGCGGCAAGCTGACCCCGCCGACCTTCGTGCGCGGCCAGCACAACGAAACCCGCCAGGTGGTCACCCCCGAAGTGGCGCGCCAGGTCATCGACATGATGGAAACCGTGGTCACCCAGGGTGGCGCCAAGGGCGCGGCGATCCTGGGCTACCACGTGGCCGGCAAGACCGGTACCGCGCGCAAGAACGGCGCCAACGGATACGAGCGCGGGCATTACAACGCGCTGTTCGCCGGCCTGGTGCCGGCCACGCGTCCGCGCTTTGCCACCGTCATCGTGATCAACGATCCGCAGGGCAAGGTGTATTACGGCGGCCTGGTGTCGGCACCGGTGTTCCATCGGGTGATGGAAGGCGCGCTGCGGCTGATGGACGTGCCGCCGGACGACATCCAGTCGTGGCTGGCCGCGCAGGCTGCCGGCAAGACCGGGCAGCCGGTGGTCAAGCCGCAGCCGGCCGACCTGGACCCGGCATTGGTGCCGGATCCGGTGGACGAAGTGTCCGCCGGCATCCCGACCGCGATCGCACCGCCGGCCGCGCCCACCACCGCCCAGCCCGCGCCGTTGCAGGAGAGCCGCCAGTGAGCCGCGCCATGCCGCTGTCGCAGCTGTTGCCGGACGTGCGGCTTGCGCACGACGTGCAGGTGTCGGGCCTGGTGATGGACAGCCGTGTGGTGCGTGCAGGCGATGCCTTCGTGGCGATCGCCGGTTTCGGCGCGCACGGCCTGGGCTTTGTCGACCAGGCGCGCGCCAATGGCGCGGTGGCGGTGTTGTTCGAGCCGCCGGCGCCGGCCGATCTGCCGGTACCGGTCGATGCGATCGCCGTGCCCGGTCTGCGTGCGCGCCTGGGCGCTATGGCCGATCAGTTCCACGGCCAGCCCTCGCGAGCGATGCGCATGGTCGGCGTCACCGGCACCAACGGCAAGACCTCGACGGTGCAATTGCTGGCACAGGCCCTGACACTGCTCGGCACGCCCGCCGGCACGCTCGGTACCCTGGGCGTGGGCCTGTACGGCAGCGCCGTGCCGACCGGGTTCACCACACCGCTGGTGCTGCAGACGCATGCCTTGCTGGCGCAACTGCGCGACGAGGGCGCGCAGGCCGTGGCGATGGAAGTCAGCTCGCATGCGCTGGACCAGGGCCGCGTGGATGCGGTGCATTTTGACGTGGCGGTGTTCACCAATCTCACCCGCGACCATCTCGATTACCACGGCGACATGGCGCAGTACGGCGCGGCCAAGGCCAGGCTGTTCGCGCGCGCCGGATTGAAGGCCGCCGTGGTCAACCTGGACGATGACTTCGGCCGCACGCTGCTGGCCTCGCTCGACCCCGCGCTGCGCGCGATCGGCGTGAGTTCGCGCGCGCAGGCCCAGGCAAGCGTGCGTGCACAGGCGCTGCAGCTGGATCACAACGGGATCAATTTCGCGCTGCATATCGACGGTCACGTGCATCCGGTGCACTCGCCGCTGCTGGGCCGTTTCAACGTGGACAACCTGCTGGCCGTGGCCGGCGCGTTGTCTGCGCTGGACATCGCGCCGGCACGGATCGCCGAGGTGCTCGGTCGGCTGCAGCCGATCCACGGGCGCATGAACCGCCTCGGTGGCGCGCATGGCGCACCGCTGGTGGTGATCGACTACGCACACACGCCCGACGCGCTGCAACAGGCACTGGCCAGCCTGCGCGCGCATGCGCAGGACCGGTTGATCTGCGTGTTCGGTTGCGGTGGCGAGCGCGACACCGGCAAGCGCCCGCAGATGGCGGCCATTGCCGAGGTCAACGCCGACGTGGCGATCGTCACCGACGACAACCCGCGGGGCGAAGATGGCGATGTGATCGTGGCCGACATCCTGCGCGGCTTCGCGCGTCCGGATGCGGCGATCGTGCAGCGCGACCGCGCCGCGGCGATCCATCAGGCCATCAGCATGGCCGGTGCCTCCGACATCGTGCTGATCGCCGGCAAGGGCCACGAGCCATATCAGGAGGTCGCCGGTGTGCGGCATGCCTTCGACGACGCCATCGTGGCGGCGCAGGCCTTGTTGCCGCGGACCGGGCTGGGAGTGCGCGCATGAAGCTCACTCCATTGTCGTTGATCGCCCACTGGGCCGGTGGCGAGCTGCATGGCGAGGACGCCATGATCGACACCGTCGGCAACGACACCCGCACGCTGGCCAACGGCAGCCTGTATGTGGCGCTGCGCGGCGAGCGTTTCGACGGGCACGACTTTGCCGCAGACGCGGTGGCACATGGCGCCAGCGGACTGCTGGTCGATCGGCTGCTGCCGGCGCTGAGCGTGCCGCAGGTGCTGGTGGGCAATACCGAACTGGCGTTGGCGCGTATCGCCGCCGGCATGCAGCGCGACCGCGCCACGCGGGTGATCGCCTTGACCGGCTCCAACGGCAAGACCAGCGTCAAGGCCCTGCTGCTGGCCATCCTGAGCGAGGCCGGGCGTGTCGACGGCACCACCGTGTACGCCACGCCGGGCAACCGCAACAACGAAATCGGCCTGCCGCTGGCGGTGATCGCCGCCCCGGACGATGCGGATCTGGCGATCTACGAAATGGGCGCCGGCAAGCCGGGCGATATCGCCTATCTCACCGAGATCGCGCAGCCGCACGTGGCCCTGGTCAACAACATCGCACCCGCGCATCTGGAACGCCTGGGCAGCCTGCTCGGCGTCGCCCGCACCAAGGGCGCCATCTATGCCGCATTGCCGGCCGATGGCGTGGCGGTGATCAATGCCGACGATGCCTTCGGTGCCTGGTTCGAGCAGCAACTGCAGGCGCAGCCGGTGCAGGGCCGCCGCGTGTTGCGCTACGGCCTGCAGGCCAGTGCCGAGATCACCGCGCATGGCCTGCGGCTGCAGGCGGGCGGGGCGCAGTTCACGCTGGTGACCCCGCAAGGCCAGGCGCAGATCGCGCTGCCGTTGCCGGGCCGCCACAACGTGCTCAACGCGCTGGCTGCGGCCGGCCTGGCGTTGGGTGCGGGCATCGCCCTGCCGATCATCGCCGCCGGTCTGGCGCAGGCACGCCCGGTGGCCGGTCGTCAGATCACCCACACCCTGCCCGGCTGCGCGGTGTTGATCGACGACAGCTACAACGCCAATCCCGGTTCGCTGGACGCGGCCATCGACACGCTGGCCGCGGCATCTGGCCAGGGCTGGCTGGTACTCGGCGACATGCGTGAACTCGGCCCGGAAGGCGCAGCCTTGCATGCGGCCGCCGGACGTCGCGCGCGCGCGGCCAAGCTGCAGCGCCTGTACGCGCTGGGCGAGCTCAGTGCCGCCGCCGCGCAGGCGTTCGGCGAGGGCGGCCGCGTGTTCGCCACCCATGCCGCATTGATCGCGGCCTTGCAGGCGGATCTGGCGCAGCTCGCCGTTTCGCCGACTCAAACGCAGGAATCTTCTTCGATGTACGAACACACCGGTGCGGCGGCGCAGACTGCCGCCACCACGGCGCACACCCCGCCCACGCTGCTGGTGAAAGGCTCCCGTGGCAGCGCCATGGACCGCATCGTCGCCGCGCTGCTGGCCCCGGCGGAGGACGCATCCCATGCTGCTTGAGCTGGCGCGTTGGCTGCAGCAACTGGAGAGCCTGTTCGGGCTGTTCAACTATCTGACCTTCCGCGGCATCCTGGCGGCGTTGACGGCGCTGTTCCTGTCGTTGTGGATGGGCCCGGCGGTGATCCGCAAGCTGGCCCAGTTCAAGGGTGGCCAGCCGATCCGCCAGGATGGCCCGCAGACGCATTTCTCCAAGGCCGGCACCCCGACCATGGGCGGCTCGCTGATTCTGCTGACGGTGACCTTGTCGGTGCTGCTGTGGGGCGACCTGCGCAACCGCTACGTGTGGCTGGTGCTGGCGGTGATGATCTGTTTCGGCGCGATCGGCTGGTACGACGACTGGATCAAGATCGTGCGCCGCGATCCCAACGGCCTGAAGTCGCGCTGGAAGTACCTGCTGCAGTCGATCTTCGGCCTGGCAGCGGGGCTGTTCCTGTACTACACCGCCGACGTGCCGGCCGCGATCACCTTCTACATTCCGATGTTCAAGTCGATCGCGCTGCCGCTAGCCGGCGTGAGCTTTGTGGTGATCGCCTATTTCTGGATCGTCGGCTTCTCCAATGCGGTGAACCTCACCGACGGCCTGGACGGCCTGGCGATCATGCCGACCGTGCTGGTGGCCTGCGCGCTGGGCGTGTTCGCCTATGCCTCGGGCAATGTGGTGTTTGCCGAATACCTGAAAATCCCGCTGATTCCGGGGGCTGGCGAGCTGATCATCATCTGCTCGGCGATCGCCGGTGCAGGCCTGGGCTTTCTGTGGTTCAACACCTATCCGGCCATGGTGTTCATGGGCGACATCGGCGCGCTGTCGCTGGGCGCGGTGCTCGGCACCATCGCGGTGATCGTGCGCCAGGAACTGGTGCTGGTGATCATGGGCGGCGTGTTCGTGATCGAGACGCTGTCGGTGATGATCCAGGTCGCCAGCTTCAAGCTGACCGGCAAGCGCGTGTTCCGCATGGCGCCGATCCATCATCACTTCGAACTCAAGGGCTGGCCGGAGCCGCGCGTGATCGTGCGCTTCTGGATCATTTCGGTGGTGCTGGTACTGATCGGCCTTGCCACGTTGAAGGTGCGCTGATGAACGACATGTCCCGCCAGGCCACGCGACTGGACGCCATCGGCGGCCGCTACGACCCGTGGCTGCTCGGGGCCGCGGCCACGCTCGCCTCGCTGGGCGTGGTGATGGTGGCGTCCAGCTCGATCGAGCTGTCCGACAACCCGTTCTATTACCTGACCCGCCACCTGCTGTTCCTGGGCATTGGCGTGGGCCTGGCGTTCTGGGCGATGCGTACCGAGCTCAAGACCATCGAGCAGTACAACCAGGTGCTGCTGCTGGCCTGCTTCGGCCTGCTGATGGTGGTGTTCGTGCCCGGCCTGGGCAGCAGCGTCAACGGCGCCAAACGCTGGATCAACCTGGGCGTGTCGAAGTTCCAGACCGTCGAAGCGGTCAAGGTGCTCTACATCGTGTGGCTGTCCAGCTATCTGGTGCGCTTTCGCGACGAGGTCAACGCGACCTGGCCGGCGATGCTCAAGCCGCTGGGCGTGGCGATCGCCCTGGTTGGCCTGCTGCTGATGCAGCCGGACTTCGGCTCGTCCACGCTGCTGCTGGCGATCACCGCCGGCATGCTGGTGCTGGGCGGGGTGAACCTGCCGCGCATGTCGATGCCGATCGTGTTCGGCCTGCCGGTGTTCGCCTTCATCGCGATCCTGGAGCCGTACCGGCTGCGCCGCATCACCTCGTTCCTGGACCCGTGGGCCGACCAGCTCGGCTCCGGCTACCAGCTGTCCAACGCCTTGATGGCGGTGGGCCGCGGCCAGTGGACCGGCGTGGGCCTGGGCGCCTCGGTGCAGAAGCTCAACTACCTGCCCGAAGCGCATACCGACTTCATTTTCTCGGTCATTGCCGAAGAACTCGGCTTTGTCGGCGTGTGCGGGGTGATCGCGCTGTACGCGCTGCTGGTCGGCCGCGCGTTCTGGCTGGGCATGCGCTGCGTGGAAATGAAGCGTCACTTCTCCGGCTACATCGCCTTCGGCATCGGCTTGTGGATCAGCCTGCAGAGCTTCGTCTCGGTGGGCGTGAACCTGGGCATCCTGCCGACCAAGGGCCTGACCCTGCCGCTGATTTCCTCCGGCGGTTCGTCGGTGCTGATGACCTGCGTGGCGATGGGCCTGCTGCTGCGCGTGTCCTACGAGATGGATCGTGCCGAGCGCCTGCGCAGCAAATTGTCGCCGCAGGGCGCGGGCGCGCCGTCGGCCGAGCCGGCCGAACCGGTGGTCGAATCGGTCGCGCCAGCCTATGCGCCGGCGCACAAGCCGCAGCGTGACCCGGTTGCCGCCGCACCCGCAGCCGCACCGGTCGCTGCCGCATCGGTGGCACCGGCGTCGGCCATCCTGCGCGGCACCAGCCGCATGCAGCCGCGTGTGGAACCGACCTTCGGGAGGATTGCATGAGTGCCCATGCGAATCCCGCGCAAACGCCCGCACATCCATGTGCGGGGAGTCGACCAGTGATGGTTCTGGCTGGCGGCACCGGCGGGCACATCTTCCCGGGTCTGGCCGTGGCCAAGGTGCTGCGCGCGCGTGGCGTGCCGGTGACCTGGCTGGGCGCCGATGGCGCGATGGAAACCCGGCTGGTGCCGCAGCACGCCATTCCACTGGACACGCTGGCCATCAGCGGCCTGCGCGGCAAGGGGCTGGTGAAATTGCTCGGTGCACCGGTGCGGGTGATGCGCGCGGTGCGCGCCGCCGGTTTCGTGCTGCGCAAGCGCCAGCCGCGTGCGGTGATCAGTTTCGGCGGCTTCGCGGCCGGCCCGGGTGGCCTGGCGGCGCGGCTGCTCGGCGTGCCGTTGCTGGTGCACGAACAGAACCGCGCGCCCGGCATGACCAACAAGGTGTTGTCGCGGTTTGCGCGCCGCGTGCTGACCGGTTTCCCGGGCAGCTTCACTGGCGAAGAAGCGGTGGGCAATCCGGTGCGCGCGGAAATCGCAGCGCTTCCGGCGCCGGCCACGCGCCTGGTCGGCCGTGGCGGTGCCGTGCGTGTGCTGGTGCTCGGTGGCAGCCAGGGCGCGCGCGCATTGAATCAGGCCGTGCCGGCCGCCCTGGCCGCGCTCGGCCACCCGGATGTGGACGTGCGCCACCAGTGCGGTGAAAAGCTGCGCGCCGAAGCCGAGGCGGCGTACGCGCAGGCGGGCGTCAACGCCAGCGTCGAACCGTTCATCGCCGACATGGCCGCCGCTTACGCCTGGGCCGACCTGGTCGTGTGCCGCGCCGGTGCATCGACGCTGGCCGAACTGTGCGCCGCCGGTATCGGCAGCGTGCTGGTGCCCTTTGCCGCCGCGGTGGACGACCACCAGACCCGCAATGCCGAATACCTGGTCGGTGCCGACGCCGCCGTGCTGCTCAAGCAGGACGACACCCTGGCCGTGCGCCTGCAGCAGGTCTTGCAGACCCTGCTCGCCGACCCCGCACGCCGCCTGTCGATGGCACAGGCCGCCCGCACCCTGGCCAAACTGGATGCAGCCGAACGCATCGCCGACATCATTCTGCAGGAAGCCGGGAGTGGGGATTCGGGAATGGGGAATGGGCAAAGCTCAGAACAATTGCAGGAACACAGATTGATGCACGCAGACAAGCGCACCGACCAAGTATCCGTCGCTGCAGGCGCTCCGCTCCACACGATTCCCGATTCCCGATTCCCGATTCGCACCTCCACAGGAGGTGCCGCGTGATCCGCCGTCTGCAGGACAGTGGCGATCTGGTGCGTGCATTCCCGCGCGTGCATTTCGTCGGTATCGGCGGCACCGGCATGAGCGGCATTGCCGAGGTGATGCTGACGCTGGGCTATGAAGTCTCCGGTTCGGACAACTCCGATAACGTGGCGACGCGGCGGCTGGCCAAGCTGGGCGCGCGGGTGATGCGCGGGCATTCGGCGGCCAACGTGCTCGGTACCGATTGCGTGGTGGTGTCCAGTGCGATCCGCGAAGACAACCCCGAGCTGATGGAAGCGCGCAGCCAGCGCATTCCGATCATGCCGCGTGCGGCGATGCTGGCCGAGCTGATGCGGTTCCGTCGCGGCATCGCGGTGGCCGGCACGCATGGCAAGACCACCACCACCAGCCTGGCGGCGGCCGTGCTGAGCGAAGGCGGGCTGGATCCGACCTTCGTCATCGGCGGGCAGTTGCTGGCCGCCGGTGCCAACGCCAAGCTCGGCGGTGGCCAATGGCTGGTGGCCGAGGCCGACGAGAGCGATGGCAGCTTCCTGCGCCTGAATCCGTTGATGGCGGTGATCACCAACATCGATGCCGATCACCTGGAAAACTACGGCAACGATTTCGCGCGCATCCAGGCCGCATTCGCCGAGTTCCTGCAGCGCCTGCCGTTCTACGGGCTGGCGTTGCTGTGCATCGACGACCCGGAAGTGGCCGCGCTGGCCGGCAAGACGCCGCGCCACGTGATGAGCTACGGCATGAGCGAGAACGCCGACGTGCGCGCCGAAGACGTGGTGCAGGACGGCCCGCGCATGCGCTTCACGCTGCGCCTGCCCGAAGGCACCACCACGCCGGTGACGCTGGCATTGCCGGGCCGTCACAACGTGCTCAACGCACTGGCCGCTGCCGCGATCGGCTGGCAGCTGGGCGTGGCACCGGAGACCATTGCGCGTGCGCTGGAAAACTTCGCCGGCATCGGCCGCCGCTTCAACGACCTGGGCGAAGTCACCACCAGCACCGGTGCGCGCGTGCGTGTGGTCGACGACTACGGCCACCATCCGCGCGAGCTGGAAGCGGTGTTCGCCGCCGCCCGCGGTGGCTGGCCGGACAAGCGCCTGGTGGTGGCGTTCCAGCCACATCGCTACAGCCGTACCCGCGATCAGTTCGACGCCTTTGCCGCGGTGCTGAGCACCGTCGATGCGCTGGTATTGAGCGAGGTCTATCCGGCCGGTGAAGCGCCGATTCCGGGTGCCGATGCGCGCGCGCTGGCGCGTGCGATCCGTGCGCGCGGCCGCAGCGAACCGGTGGTGGTCGGGCAGATTTCCGGCCTGGCCGAAGTGCTGCCGGACGTGCTGCAGGACGGCGATCTGCTGCTGATGATGGGCGCCGGCGATATCGGTTATGTCGCACAGCACATCATCAACAACGGCTTCACCGGAGCGACTGCATGAGCGCGGTGATTCCCAACGCACGCATCAGCGATCCGGCCGCGTTCGGCCGCGTCGCCGTGTTGCTCGGCGGTACCTCGTCCGAGCGCGAGGTGTCGTTGAATTCCGGCGGCAACGTGCTCGAGGCATTGCGTGCGCGCGGCGTCGATGCGCAGCCGGTCGACGGCATTCCGGCCCTGGCGCAGGCCCTGGTCGAGCAGCGTTTCGATCGCGTCTTCAACGTGCTGCACGGCCATAACGGCGGCGGCGAAGACGGCATCGTGCAAGGCCTGATGGAAGCCTTCAAGGTGCCCTACACCGGCTCCAATGTGCTGGGCTCGGCGTTGAGCATGGACAAGATCCGTACCAAGCAGGTGTGGCTGTCGCTGGGCCTGCCCACGCCGCGCTATGCGCGCCTGGCTGCCGGTGCCCGTGCCGATGACATCCATGCCGCCGCACGGCAGATCGGCCTGCCGGTCATCGTCAAGCCGGCCAACGAAGGCTCCAGCGTCGGCGTCAGCCGCGTGTTCGACCAGTCCCAGCTCGAAGAGGCGGTGGTGCTGGCGGCGCGCTACGACGGCGCGCTGCTGATGGAGCAGCTGATCGAAGGCGACGAACTCACCGTGGCCGTGCTCGGCGAGGTCGCGTTGCCGTCGATCCGCATCGTGCCCAAGGGCCAGTGGTACGACTACGACGCCAAATACGTGGCCGACGACACCCAGTACCTGTGCCCGGGCCTGGACGGCGATGCCGAGACACAGATTCGCCAGCTCGCGCTCGATGCCTTCCGCGCCGCCGGCGCGCGCGGCTGGGGCCGCGTGGACGTGATGCGCGACCGCGCCAGCGGCCAGTTGTATCTGCTGGAAGTCAACACGGCCCCGGGCATGACCAGTCACTCGCTGGTGCCCAAGGCCGCGCGCCAGCTCGGCATCGATTTCGAAGAACTGGTCTGGCGCGTGCTGGAGCAGACGCTGTGAGGCCGGGAATGGGGAATCGGGAATCGAGAATCGTGAACAGCGGCTGCGCTGTTGCCGTTGCGATTCCCTATTCCCGATTCCCCATTCCCGCGCGCGGAGCGCGCGCATGAACGCCACCCTGCGCATCCTGGCGTGGTTGCTCGCGGTGGCGCTGGTCGCGTTGCCGGTGGTGGCCGTGCTCAATGGCTGGGTCGGTGCCGAGCGCTGGCCGTTGGCGCGGCTGCGGGTGTCGGGCGATTTCAAGCGGGTGCCGGCCGAGCAGTTGCGTGCGGTGGTCTTGCCGTATGCGCGCGCGGGCTTTTTCGCGGTGAAGTTGCAGAACGCGCAGGACGCCATCGCGCGCCTGCCGTGGGTGGAAAGTGCGCAGGTGCGCAAGCGCTGGCCGGACGTGCTGGAAGTGCACGTCACCGAGCACAAGCCGTTCGCGCGCTGGGGCACCGACCGCATGTTGTCCGAGCAGGGCCGGTTGTTCCGCACCCCGCCGTTGTTGAAGGACTTCAAGCTGCCGCAGCTCGGCGGCCCGGACAGCAAGACCCAGGACGTGGTGGCGCTCTACAACGAGTCGCGCGCGCTGTTCGCGCCGACCGGGCTGGATGTGGAACGTCTGGAAATGGACGCACGCGGCAGCTGGTCGCTGGGCCTGAGCAACGGCGTGCAGATCGTGATCGGCCGCGACGACGCCCGCGCCCGCCTGCAACGCTTCGCCCGCGTGCTGCCGCAACTGGCCGACCCGCAACGCCCGATCGCCCGCGCCGACCTGCGCTATACCAACGGCTTCACGGTGGAACGGCGAATGGAGAATGGGGAGTCGGGAATGGGCAAAAAGCCAAAGCCAGTGTCGCCCGCTGCGCCGCACACGCTTGTCCTGAACTCTCCCCGCATCCGTGCACCGCTGTTGACCATTCCCCATTCGCTATTCCCTATTCCCGGCTTTAAGACATGAACCGCAAAGGCGACAAATCCCTCATCGTTGGACTGGACATCGGCACCTCCAAGGTCGTCGCGCTGGTCGGCGAGTACTCGCCCGGCAATCCGATCGAAGTGATCGGCATCGGTTCGCATGAATCGCGCGGTCTCAAGCGCGGCGTGGTGGTGGACATCGAATCCACCGTGCAGTCGATCCAGCGCGCGGTCGAAGAGGCCGAGCTGATGGCCGGCTGCGAGATCCGTTCGGTGTATGCGTCGATTTCCGGCAACCACGTGCAGTGCAAGAACTCGCCCGGCATCGTGCCGATCCGCGACGGCGAAGTGACCTGGAGCGATCTGGAGCGCGTGCTGGATGCGGCCAAGGCCGTGGCCATTCCCGCCGACCAGCGCATCCTGCATGCGATCCCGCGCGAATACGTGCTGGACGATTCGCAGGAAGGCATCCGCAATCCGGTCGGCATGACCGGCGTGCGCCTGGAGGTGCACGCGCATCTGGTGGTGTGCGCACAGTCGGCCGCGGCCAACATCACCAAGTGCGTGCAGAAGTGCGGCCTGCAGGTGGACGACCTGGTGCTGTCGTCGCTGGCTTCCAGCGTGGCGGTATTGACCGCCGACGAGCGCGAACTGGGCGTGGTGCTGGTGGATATCGGCGCCGGCACCACCGACCTGGCGGTCTACGTGCAGGGCGCGATCTGCCATACCGCCTCGCTGCCGATCGCCGGCGACCACGTCACCAACGACATCGCGCACATGTTGCGCACGCCGACCCCGGAAGCCGAGCAGATCAAGGTGCGCTACGCCTGCGCGCTGGCGCAGCTGGCTACCGCCGAGGAAAGCATCCAGGTGCCGTCGGTGGGTGATCGCCCGCCGCGCCGCATGCCGCGGCATGCGCTGGCGCAGGCGGTGCAGGGCCGTTACGAGGAAATCTTCGAGATGGTGCAGGCCGAATTGCGCCGCTCCGGTTTCGAGGAAATGGTGCGCGCCGGCATGGTGCTCACCGGTGGCGCGTCGAAGATGGAAGGCGTGGTCGAACTGGCCGAAGAAATGTTGCAGATGCCGGTGCGCGTGGGCATTCCCCAGCACGTCACCGGCCTGGGCGAAGTCGTCGGTAACCCGGTGCACGCCTCCGGCGTGGGCCTGTTGCTGATGGGCAGCCAGATCGAACACCCGCGCCGCCCGTCGATCCCGACCGGACGGGCCGGCAGTTTGTTCAAGAAATTGAAGAATTGGTATCGCGGGGAATTCTGAAGAATCGGGAATCGGGATTCGAGAATTGGTTGAAGCAAAGGCAAAGCGGTTGCGGCAGATTTGAGTGGAGAGCGGTGAGAGCGGGCAGGGCGTAAATACTTTTGTGGTTCCGCTGAGAAAGTGAAGTTGGTGTGGAGATCGCTCGCAGTTGCGATTCCCCATTCCCAACTCCCCATTCCCGGCATTCAAACAACAACATTCGCCGACATGCGGGTGTTGGGCTGGCGAACGGAGCAATCCGATTCCCCATTCCCGATTCCCCATTCACGGCATCTAAAGAGGACACTGACATGGCACATTTCGAACTGATTGAAAAAATGGCTCCCAACGCGGTCATCAAGGTCGTTGGCGTGGGCGGCGGCGGCGGCAACGCGGTCGCGCACATGGTCAACACCAATGTCGATGGCGTGGAGTTCATCACCGCCAACACCGACTCGCAGGCGATCAAGAACTGCGGCGCCAAGCTGCAGCTGCAGCTCGGCACCAACGTGACCAAGGGCCTGGGCGCCGGCGCCAATCCGGAAGTCGGCCGCCAGGCTGCGCTGGAAGATCGCGAGCGCATCATGGACGCACTGCAGGGTGCGGACATGGTGTTCATCACCGCCGGCATGGGCGGCGGCACCGGCACCGGCGCGGCGCCAGTCGTTGCACAGCTGGCCAAGGAAATGGGCATCCTCACCGTTGCCGTGGTCACCAAGCCGTTCCCGTTCGAAGGCCGCCGCCGCATGCAGGTCGCGCTGAAGGGCATCGAGGAACTGAGCCAGCATTGCGACTCGCTGATCACCATCCCCAATGAAAAGCTGATCACCGTGCTCGGCCGCAACGCCACCATGATCCAGGCCTTCCGCGCTGCCAACGACGTGCTGCAGGGCGCCGTGCAGGGCATCGCCGACCTGATCGTGCGTCCGGGCCTGATCAACGTCGACTTCGCCGACGTGCGCACCGTGATGTCGGAAATGGGCCTGGCCATGATGGGTACCGGTTCGGCACGCGGCGACGATCGCGCGCAGGCCGCTGCCGAAGCCGCCATCCAGAACCCGCTGCTGGACGACGTCAACCTGGCCGGTGCCAACGGCATCCTTGTCAACATCACCGCCGGCCCGGACTTCACCATGTCCGAGTTCGACGAGATCGGCCGCACCATCGAGGCGTTCGCCTCGGAAGATGCGACCGTGGTCGTCGGCACCGTGCTTGACCCGGACATGCAGGACGAAGTGCGCGTCACCGTGGTGGCCACTGGCCTGAACCGTGCGGTTGCCCGCCAGACCCAGCGCCCGGACCAGCGCGCGCCGATCAAGCTGGTACGCAACGCCACCACCGGCCAGCCGGAGTTCGGCGATTTCGACACCAGCGGCGGCGATGCGGTGTCCAAGGCCGTCGGCGGCAGCATGGGCCTGGGCCTGCGTCGTCCGAGCAGCGACTCGGTCGGCAGCAGCAGCGGTAGCAACAACGGCGGCGGTTCCGTTGCGCCGGCTGCAGACCTGCCCAACGACTACCTGGATATCCCGGCGTTCCTGCGCCGCCAGGCCGACTGAGGAGCGTCGGCCGCGTCGCTGCGGCGGCGCGGTCCGTCCCGCCCCGGGGTTCGCCCCGGGGATGCTGTGCCATGTCCTTTCTGCCGGATCGGCCACGATCCGGCAGCTTTTGCAGTTGCGTGACCCGGGAATTACAGTTCCCGTCACGCGCGGCTTGTTAAAATTCGGATAATCTCTACGGATTAGACAGCCGGTTCAGCGTCTGTCTGCATTGTTCATCCAGACTTCGCATATGACCCAGCAACGCACTCTCAAGAACACCATTCGCGCCACCGGCGTCGGCCTGCACAGTGGCGACAAGGTGTACATGACGCTACGACCGGCTCCCGTCGATCATGGCGTGGTGTTCCGGCGTGTGGACCTGGAGCCGATCGTCGAAGTCCCCGCCGATGCCGAACTGGTCACCGAGACCACGCTGTGCACCGGCCTGACCTGCAATGGCGCCAAGATCCAGACCGTCGAGCACCTGATGTCGGCACTGGCCGGCCTGGGTGTGGACAACGTCATCGTCGAACTGTCCTCGGCCGAGTTGCCGATCATGGACGGTTCGTCCGGCCCGTTCGTGTTCCTGCTGCAATCGGCAGGCATCGTCGAGCAGAACAAGGCCAAGCGCTTCATCCGCATCAAGCAGACGGTGGAAGTGCGCGAAGGCGACAAGGTCGCGCGCTTCGAGCCGTACGAAGGCTACAGGCTCGGCTTCACCATCGAATTCAACCACCCGATGATCCCGGCCAAGCAGTCGCGCCAGGAAATCGAGTTCTCCACCTCGGCCTACGTCAAGGAAATCTCGCGCGCCCGGACCTTCGGTTTCATGCGTGATCTCGAGTACATGCGCGAGCGCAATCTGGGCCTGGGCGGGTCGATGGACAATGCCATCGTGCTGGACGAGTTCCGCGTGCTCAACGAGGACGGCCTGCGCTACACCAACGAATTCGTGCGGCACAAGATCCTGGACGCGATCGGCGACCTGTATCTGGCCGGCGGCGCCATCCTGGGCGCCTACGAAGGTTTCAAATCCGGCCACGCGCTCAACAACAAGCTGGTGCGCGCGCTGCTGGCGGATCAGGCCGCCTGGGAATGGGTCAGCTTCCCCGAGGGCAGCGTGCAGCCACCGGTCACCTACGCCAGCCCCGTCTACGCCTGATGTCGGGGAATGCCGTAATCGGCGTTCGAAGTGTGAACTGCGTCGGATTTACGGCCCGTTCTTAACTTTTATTTAAGACTTCTCTAACTCCTGCGCGGCCCAGGCCCGCTAGGATGCGTCGGGTCGTGCGCGGCCTTCGCAACTCTTTCACGCCGCGATGGCCGTCGCGTAACAGGCCGCACCGACTCACCGTTTGGTGGGTGGAACGTCCTGCAGGGAGGCCAGCGCATCGCGCAGACCTCGGTGCGTGGCCTCCGACACAGGACGTGGACGCTCGCGATTCTGCTGCGTTGGGGAATGCAGCGGGGTGGTGGTGGTCTTGATGGTCACTGCGGTGGCCTTCAGTCCGATGGATCGGGCGGCATCCAGTAATTGGGTCTCGGCAAGTCGCAACTTGGCATGCCAGACAGGTGAATCAACCAGAAAAACCAGCTGTTCGTCTCTGACATTGGCCAGCCGGCAACGGGTGGCCAGATGAGGCGGTAACAGGGGGCGCAACTGCCGGTCCAGCGCATCGAGCCACAAGGCGCGGCGCAAGGGGTCGCCAGCCTTTTCACCCAACGCGGCCTCGATGGCCGGTTGTGGGACGGAAGGGTTGCGTGCGTTGGACTTGGGCTTGGACATGACACTCATATGGCGTTGAAGAAAGTTGTAATCAAATCTCGCGAAACCCGGGCGCAACGGTTGGCCCGGCAGTTCCAGGGCTTCGCTGCGGATCGACCGATGGTAGTCCTCGGTGCCGTGCTTGGGCTGGGCATGTTGATCGGCATCGGTGCCAGCACCGCCACGGGCATGGTGACCAATTCCGCGTTGCAGGCCAAGGTTGCCCGGCAGCAGGCCGAGCTGGCCCAGGCGCAGCGCGCCTCGCAGGCGCAGGTCAACGCACTGGCCGCGCGCATGGGCGAGCTGCAGGCGCAGGCCACCCGTCTCAATGCACTGGGCGAGCGGCTGACCGAAATGGGCAAGCTGAAGGACGGCGAGTTCGACTTCGACGCGCCGGTCGGCGTCGGTGGCGGCGATGAGCCGGTCAGCGACATGCCGGTCGAATCGCTCAAGCAGACGCTAGGGCAGGTCGAACAGCAGTTCTCCGCCTCCGGCCAGCAACTGAACGTGCTGGCCACGCTGATGTTCGATCATCAGCTCGAACAGAATTCGGTGCCCTCGCGGATGCCGATCCGCAACACCTACATCACCTCCGGCTTCGGCGGCCGCGCCGATCCGTTCGACGGCGGCTCGGCCTTCCACAAGGGGGTGGACTTCCACGCCAACGTGGGCGACCCGGTGATGTCGGTCGCCGATGGCGTGGTCAGCTACGCCGGCGTGCGCGGCGGCTACGGCAACGTGGTGGAAGTGGACCACGGCAACGGCTACGTGACCCGCTATGCACACAACTCGCGCCTGGTGGTGAAGGTGGGCGATCTGGTCCGCGCCGGCCAGCAGGTGGCCAGGGCCGGCTCCAGTGGCCGCTCCACCGGCGCGCACGTGCATTTCGAAGTGTGGGCGGACGGGCGGGTGGTCAATCCGCGCAAGTTCCTCGGCGATACCAATACGCCGGTGGGCCGCCGCGGGCGCGGTTGACGACGGCGCGGGTGGTGCTTGATTCGTGAAGGCCCGCCCCAAGCTACAATAGGGTGTTGCCATCGACAGGGCGCAGTGCGCCCTGTTTCGTTTACGGCGGCCGGGTCTTGGGGACCGGCGTCGGTCAAACCGTTCCTTTTCAACCGGTTTCTTCAATGATCAACAGTCTGCTTACCCGTGTCTTTGGCAGTCGTAACGAACGCCAGCTGCGCCAGCTCAACCGCCTCGTCACCCAGATCAATGCGCTGGAGCCGACGATCGAGAAGCTCTCCGACGCCGAGCTGCAAGCCAAGACCCCGGAGTTCAAGCAGCGACTTGCCGCCGGCGAGTCCCTGGACAAGATTCTTCCCGAAGCCTTTGCGGTGTGCCGCGAGGCCAGCCGCCGCGTGCTCGGCATGCGCCATTACGACGTGCAGCTGATCGGCGGCATGGTGCTGCACCTGGGCAAGATCGCCGAGATGCGCACCGGTGAAGGCAAGACCCTGGTGGCCACGCTGCCGGTGTACCTCAACGCGCTGCAGGGCGAGGGCGTGCATGTGGTCACGGTCAATGACTACCTGGCCCGACGCGACGCCGCGCAGATGGGCAAGTTGTACAACTGGCTGGGCCTGAGCGTGGGCGTGGTGTATCCGGGCATGCCGCACAGCGACAAGCGCGAGGCCTATGGCAGCGACATCACCTACGGCACCAATAACGAGTTCGGCTTCGATTACCTGCGCGACAACATGGCGCTGTCCAGGGCCGACCGCTACCAGCGCAACCTGCATTACGCGATCGTCGACGAAGTCGACTCGATCCTGATCGATGAGGCGCGCACCCCGCTGATCATCTCCGGCCCGGCCGACGAATCGCCGGAGCTGTACATCCGCGTCAACCGCATCGTGCCGCAGCTGACCCGGCAGGAAAGCGAAGAGGGCGAGGGCGATTACTGGATCGACGAGAAGGGCAAGCAGGTGCATCTGTCCGAGGCGGGCATGGGCCACGCCGAAGAATTGCTGATGCAGGCCGGCATTCTCGAGAATGCCGAGGACGGCCTGTATGCCGCGCAGAACCTGAGCGTGGTGCATCACCTCAATGCCGCGCTGCGCGCGCATGCGATCTACCAGCGCGACGTGGACTACATCGTGCGCGATGGCGAAGTGGTCATCGTCGACGAATTCACCGGCCGCACCCTGTCCGGGCGTCGCTGGTCCGACGGCCTGCATCAGGCGGTCGAGGCCAAGGAAGGCGTGCCGGTGCAGCGCGAGAACCAGACGCTGGCCAGCATCACCTTCCAGAACCTGTTCCGCATGTACAAGAAGCTGTCCGGCATGACCGGTACGGCCGATACCGAAGCCTACGAATTCCAGAGCATCTACGGCCTGGAAGTGGTGGTGATCCCGACCAACCGCCCGACCGTGCGCAAGGACCATCCGGACCAGGTGTTCCTCAACCGCAAGGGCAAGTTCAACGCGGTGCTGGCCGACATCGAAGACTGCGCCAAGCGTGGCCAGCCGGTGCTGGTGGGGACCACCTCGATCGAGACCTCGGAGATGCTGTCCGAGCACCTGCGCAAGGCCGGGGTCAAGCACGAGGTGCTCAACGCCAAGCAGCACGAGCGCGAAGCCACCATCGTGGCCAACGCCGGCCAGCCGGGCGCGGTGACCATCGCCACCAACATGGCCGGTCGCGGTACCGACATCGTGCTGGGCGGTTCGCTGGAAACCGAACTGCATGCCATGGGCGAGGACATCAGCGACGAGCAGCGCCTTGCGGCCAAGACCGAATGGCAGCGTCGCCACGACGCGGTCAAGGCGGCCGGCGGCTTGCACATCATCGGTACCGAGCGGCACGAATCGCGGCGTATCGACAACCAGCTGCGCGGCCGTGCCGGTCGTCAGGGCGACCCGGGTTCCTCGCGCTTCTACCTGTCGCTGGAAGACAACCTGATGCGCATCTTCGCCTCGGACTGGGTCCAGAAGGCGATGCGCATGATGGGCATGAAGGAAGACGACGTCATCGAAGACCGCCTGGTCAGCCGGCAGATCGAAAAGGCCCAGCGCAAGGTGGAGGCGCACAACTTCGACATCCGCAAGAACCTGCTGGATTTCGACGACGTCAACAACGATCAGCGCAAGGTGATCTACGCCCAGCGCGATGAATTGCTGGATGCCGAATCGGTCAAGGACAACGTCGACGGCATCCGTGGCGATGTGATCTACGACCTGGTCGCGCGCTTCGTGCCGCCCAATTCGGTCGACGAGCAGTGGGACCTGAAGGGGCTGGAAGCCACGCTGGAATCGGAGCTGGGCATGCCGCTGGCGTTGAGCGAGATGGCACGCACGCAGGAAGAACTGGACGCCGAGCAGATTGCGGCCAAGGTGCAGGCGGCGGTGGATGCGCACTTTGCCGAGAAGGAAGTGGCGGTGGGCAGCGACACCATGCGCGCCTTGGAGAAGCACGTGATGCTGACCGTGCTGGACCAGGGCTGGAAGGAGCATCTGGCCAAGATGGATTACCTGCGCCAGGGCATCTATCTGCGCGGGTATGCGCAGAAGCAGCCCAAGCAGGAATACAAGAAGGAAGCCTTCGAGCTGTTCTCCGAGATGCTAGAGAACGTCAAGCGCGAAGTGATCAACCTGCTGGCGCGCGTGCGCATCCGCAGCGAGGAGGAAGTGGCCGAGCTGGAAGAGCAGGAACGCCTGCAGGCGCAGGCGCGGCTGATGGCCTCGCAGTTCCAGCATCAGGACGCCGGCGGCTACGGTGCCGACGAGGAAGTGGAACAGATGCAGGGCGGCAACGCCCCGGTGCCGGTGTCGCAGGTAACCCGCGACGAGCCCAAGGTGGGCCGTAACGATCCATGCCCCTGCGGCAGTGGCAAGAAGTACAAGCACTGTCACGGTCAACTCAGCTGAGCTGAGTTGACCGTGGTGCAGCCCGCCTGGCGGGCTGCACACCAGGCGTCCGCGTAGCGGACGCCTGGTGCACGGTCCTTGCTTCCGATCCCCGCGCCGTTGGCGCGCCCCCTTACCAAGGGGGCTCTGCTGACGGAGGGATTCGTTGGAGCTGCTGATACTCAGGCGTGGAATGTGGGTGGCGGGGTGCAATGACCCCACTGAATCTCACGCTTTTTCCAACTCTCCGCCTAGTCCCTGCCAACGGCTTGGCTTGCGTGGTTGCCAGGCACGGTCTGCAACCCGTGGCATAGACGCCAGGAGCGTTCGACCAGCTCGATGGGCGCTGTCCTGGTGAGCCTGGGCTTGGCGCGGTTCGCCCCACGCTTGTCCATCGCGCGCCGGTGGCAACCATGCCTGCTGCACGCAGGCTTTTCCGCCTGCGACACTGCGGGGCGTATGCTCGATCCACGTCCCACGGGGGAGTGCGTCATGTCGCAGCTGTCGAGCCAGCAACTGAAGGTGTTCGTGCCTGCACGCGACTACGCGCTGTCGCAGCGGTTCTATCGCGCGCTGGGCTTCGTGCAGGAGGACGAGGTGGGCAATGTGACCTGCTTCCGGCATGGCACGCATTGCGCATTCCTGCTGCAGGATTTCTACCTGCGCGAGCTGGCCGAGAACCTGATGCTGCACCTGTGGGTGGACGATGCCGACAGCTGGTGGCAGCACGTGCACGATACCGGCCTGGACGCGCAGTTCGCAGTGACCTGCAGCGTGCCGGAAGACCGGCCATGGGGCGCACGCGATTTCACCCTGCACGATCCCAGCGGAGTGCTCTGGCGCATCGGCCATCCACTGTAGACGTGAATCGGGAATCGGGAATGGGGAATGGGGAGTTGCAAAGGCGGGCATGGTGCGTGCTTCAAACGATTCCCGATTCCCGAATCTCCAATCCCCGCCCTCAAGCGATTGCGCTGAACCGCTCACTCACGGCACTCTTGTGCCCATGCCCGATTCTCTGAGATCCATCCACGTCGTCGCCGGCGTGATCACCGACGCCCGCGGCCGCATCCTGCTGACCCGCCGCACCGAAACCCGCGACATGCCCGGCCTGTGGGAATTTCCGGGCGGCAAGCGCGAACCCGGCGAAACCTCCGAACAGGCCCTGGTGCGCGAACTCAATGAAGAGCTCGGTATCGAGGCGCAGGTCGGCGAGTGGTTGATGGACGTGCCGCAGCTATATCCGGACAAGCGGCTGCGCCTGGAAGTGCGCCACATCACCGCCTGGAAGGGCAGCCCGCGCGGCCGCGAAGGCCAGGCAATGACCTGGGTGGCCGCAGACAAGCTGACCCGGTATTCGATGCCGCCGGCCGACGTGCCGGTGGTCGGCGTGCTGCGCCAGCCCGACCGCTATCTGATCACGCCCGAGCCGGACGATGACGCGTTGTGGCTGGAAGGCCTGGAGCGTGCGCTGCAGGACGGCATCACGCGCATCCAGCTACGTGCGCGGCAGGCCGAACCGGCACGCTGGCAGGTGTTGCTGCAACAGGTGCTGCGCCTGCGCGGCCGTACGCGCGCGCAGCTGCTGCTCAACCGCGACATCGCACTGGCCGGCGAACTCGGCATCGGCGTGCACCTGGGCGCGGAGCAATTGGCCAGCCTGCAGGAGCGCCCGTTGCCGGCCGAACACCCGGTTGCCGCCTCGTGTCATGGGTTGGAGGATCTGCGCCACGCCCAGCGTCTGGGCTGCGATTTCGCGGTGCTGGGGCCGGTGCAGGCGACTGCATCGCATCCGGGTGCGACACCCCTGGGATGGGAGGGGTTCGAACGCTTGCGCGAGCAGGTCTCCTTGCCGATCTACGCACTCGGGGGCATGCAGGTCGACGACCTGCGCGCGGCACGTGCGCATGGCGCGCAGGGCATCGCGGCGATTCGCGCGCTGTGGCCGCAGTGACTGCGCCGTCAGCGACCTTGGTGGTGTTGGGCGGATTGCCCGGTGTCGGCAAGAGTTCCATTGCTCAGGCGCTGCTGACGCACTGCACTGCGTTTTATTTGCGTATCGATACGATCGAGCAGTCACTGCGCGAAAGTGGTGCACTCGCCAACGACGTCGGACCAGCCGGCTACATGACCGCCTATGCGCTTGCCGCGGCCAATCTGCGGCCGGGTCACGTGGTGGTCGCCGATTGCGTGAACCCACTGCCGGTCACCCGTGAGGCGTGGCGTGATGTGGCGCGCCGCACACGCAGCCGCCTGCTGGAGATCGAAGTAGTGTGCAGCGATCGCAAGATGCATCGGCAGCGCGTGGAATCGCGGCAGAGCGAGGTGCCTGGATTGCGCATGCCGGATTGGTCCTCCGTGCTCGTGCATGACTACGTGGCATGGACCGAGCCGCATTGGGTGATCGACAGCGCCGGGCTGGACCCGCAGCAGGCGGCTAGCCAGATCATGGACCGGCTCGCCGCGTAGCCTGCAGATGAGGCATGTGGTCCGAAGGGTTCTCGCAGCCGATGCGCTGCTTACCTTTGCAACCCACGCAGATACTTCGCCACTGCGATCCGCCGGCGTCCGTCAAGGCGGGCGTTGCGCTAGAACGTCACCCAGAAGCAGTTGTACTGCCGACGCAGCCGCAACACGCTGCGCGCGGGCGTGCCGCTGGCGAGATTCTGCTCCAGGCGCAGGCCCCAGGGGCGTGGGCGGCCCGGGGGTGCCGGGAGTAGGGTGTCGGTCGCACTGCCGTCCAGTGATGGAGCCGCCGCCGATGTGTTCGCATCGGCTTGCCAGGTTGGCGGATCGCGTTGCGGGTACATCGGGACGATATCCAGCAACGGGCGTTGCACGATGGCTTCCAGCCGGCTCAGTACCTGGCTGGCGGCCGCGTCGGACTGGCCGCTCCACAGGTACAGGCTGGAGAGCCGGTTGACGTCGCGGCTGTCCACCGCCAGTTGCAGCAACGACACCAGTTCGCTCAACCGGCGCGGGCAGCCGTAGCCAGACAGGCCGGTAGTGCCCTGCGTGCGCGTGGCCGGCGGCGGGCGCGCCGCGGCGCCGACATCTTCGCAGCGGCGGTCGGTGAACATGGTCTGCCCGTCTGCTGTCACGCAGCGGCGGATCTCCTGCGCCTGCCCGCGCATGGCCGGGCAAAGGCAGGACAGCAGCAGCAACGGCAGCAGGAGGCGGGGCATCGACGCAGCGTAACGGGCCGTGCGTGAGCCGGCGCGCAACGTGCCAAGACAGCGGTAGCCTGTACGGCGCTTGCGCATCACGCGCGCCTGCCGGTGCCGTGCCCGCACAGACAGCCAGCATGGCATGGCATCGCTGGCGTGGCTCAGCGCCCGAGCAGCTGCAGCACCTGCGTGGTCGGCTTGGCCAGGTTGAGCGTGTAGAAGTGCAGGGCAGGCGCGCCACCGGCGATCAGGCGCTCGCACACGGTGGCCACCACTTCCGCACCGAAGGCGCGCACCGCCTCGGCATCGTCGCCGAAGGACTGCATCTTCTTGCCGATCCAGCGCGGAATTTCCGCGCCGCATTGCTCGGAAAAGCGCCGCAGCTGCGAGAAATTGGAGATCGGCATGATGCCGGGGATGATCGGGATCTCCACGCCCATGCGCTGCACCGTGTCGCGGAAATGAAAGTACGCATCGGCGTTGTAAAAATACTGGGTGATTGCGGCATCGGCGCCGGCATCCACCTTGGCCTTGAAGTAACGCAGATCGCTCAGTGCGTCGGTCGCCTGCGGATGGGTTTCCGGATACGCACCGACCTCGATCCGGAACGCATCGCCATGCTCGGCGCGGATGAAGGCGATCAGGTCCGAGGCATAGCGCAGGTCGCCCGGATGGCCCATGCCCGAGGGCAGGTCGCCGCGCAGGGCGACGATGCGGGTACAGCCGATCGCGCGATACAGCTTGAGCAGCTCGCGGATCTCCTGGCGGCTGCCGCCGACGCAGGACAGGTGCGGGGCGGCCTCGAAACCGTGCTTCTGCTTGAGGTGGCGCACCGTCTCGGAGGTGTAGCTGAGCGTGGAGCCGCCGGCGCCGAAGGTGCACGAGACGTATTCCGGCGCGTAGCCCTTCAACCTGGCCGCCGTGCGGTCCAGCTGTGCGCGCTGGTCGTCGGTCTTGGGCGGGTAGAACTCGAAACTGAGAGGCGTCATCGCGGCGGGTCCGGCGGATCGTGCCGGCATAATATCGCTTCATCGCGATGAATGCATATTTGGTTGCGGGTGTCCTGGATGCGGCTGCCTCGGGGAACTCGTGCATGCCTGCGCCATGTGCGACAGGGTTGGGGCCGCTTCGGGCGCCAGTCTCGGGGTGCGGCGTACACGCTAAGCTCCAGTCCCCAGGCCACTTGATCGGAGCGCGACATGCAAGAACAGCAAATGGATGTCATCGCCGAATCGCTGGGCCGCATCTGGGTTGCGTTGGCACGCAGCGTCGGTGATCTGGCGCTTGCCCTGGCCGAGCAACCCGGCGTGGATGGCGACAAGTTGCTGAGGCACTTCGCCACCCGCCTGCCGTCGGATCAGGATGACGGCACCTCCAAGGTGTTCGAGGCGATTCGCCAGTACAATCGACCAGGACGCCGCGCCCAGCGCGCAGTGATGCGTTGCCACGTGCCTCTGCAATGCAGGCGCGCGTGCTGATGCGGTGTGGTCTTGCGATGCGCTTGCCGGCAACGGATGACGGCCCGGTCTGCGGGCCTGCGGGCAGTCGCCGCACAGCGGCGCACCCGGACTGGCATCAGCGGTGGCGTGCGTCCGTTGCAACACCGCTTCAACGCGTGCGCCGGCCATCGCGTAGTCGCTCGCCCTGCGTTGGTTGAGAGTGGGGTCGCGCCGCGCGTGGGTGAGGTGTCGCGACCGGGCGTGCGCCATGCCTTGACGCAGGGATCCCTACACTGGGCGCACTTTCTACGGAGTGCTGCGCATGAGCGATACCACGATGACCGCAATCGCCATCCGCGATGGCAAGGGCGATGCGGATGCGCTTTACCCCGACGAGCAGCCGCGTCCCCGCCCCGCGCCGGGGCAGGTGCTGATCCGCGTGCATGCGGCCGGCATCAATCGTCCCGATCTGCTCCAGCGTGCCGGCCACTATCCGCCGCCGCCCGGCGCACCGCAGACGCTCGGGCTGGAAATCGCCGGGGAGATCGTGGAGCCGGCCGGCCGCTGGAAGGTGGGCGATCGGGTATGTGCACTGCTGGGCGGTGGCGGTTACGCGCAATACGCAGCGGTCGATGCGCGGCATGTGCTGCCGATTCCGGCCGGCATGGAGATGGCGCATGCCGCGGCGCTGCCGGAAACCGTCTTTACCGCGTACGCCAACCTGTTCGAGCATGGCCGGCTCGCCGCCGGGGAATGGCTGCTGCTGCACGGCGCCACCTCTGGGATCGGGGTGACGGCGATCCAGATGGCCAAGGCCGCCGGTGCGCATGTGCTGGCCACCGCGCGTTCGGCGGGCAAGGCGGCGCAGGCACGCGAGCTGGGCGCCGATGTGGCGATCGACTCCACCACCGAATCCTTTGTCACCGTGGCCAAGGCGCACGGCGGGGTGGATGTGTCGCTGGACATGGTGGGCGCTGCAGTATTCGCCGACACCCTGGAGGCGCTCAATCCGCGCGGACGTATCGTCTACATCGCCTCGCAGGCCGGCTCGACCATCGAGGTACCGATTCCGTTGCTGATGCGCAAGCAGGCCATCCTCACCGGCTCGACGCTGCGCCCGCGCAGTGCCGACGAGAAGGCGCGCCTGGCTGCGGAAGTGGAGCGCGTGGTGTGGCCGTGGATCGCGCAGGGCAAGCTGCGCGTGCTGCTCGACAAGCGCTTCCCGCTCAGCGAAGCCGCTGCAGCGCACCGCTATCTGGAGCAGGGCAGCCACCTGGGCAAGGTCGTGCTGGAGATGTGAGTGCATGCGGCGGCCTGCCTGACAGGCGCGTGCGTGTCGGGCAGGTGGCGCGGACTGTCGCAGCGTGAGGTTGCCGGCCAGCGCATCGCAATGCGCGTCCAGGCAGCTGTCTGCAGCCGGCGTGGCTGCCACGGCAGGTCATGCAGGCGTGTCGACCACCGCTTCGAGGTGGTGCCCATCGGGATCGATGACGAACGCGGCGTAGTAATCGTCGCCGTAACCCGGTCGCAGGCCGGGGTGCGCCGTTGCAGCTTCGCTTGTTGCCGCAATGGCCGCCCTTGCACGGCCGCCGGGCGCCGCAGGTATAGCAAAACAAGCAGGAGCGATGTCTCGCAGCGAACCGCGGCCTGACCGTACACTGCGCCGTTGCGTGCGCTTGTGCATCGCGCCGCTGCCGCAGTGTCCGTGTACAAGCGCCTGAAACGGGCGATCGCGGGTCCCGCCACTTCACCATCAGCCCGAAGGTTTCGATGAAGCATCCAGACGCATTGCGCATTGCCCTTGTCGGCATCGGCAAGATCGCCCGCGACCAGCACGTGCCCACCATCGCCGCGCGCGCCGATGTGCAGCTGGTGGCCACCGTGAGCCGGCATGGCACGGTCGACGGCGTGCCGGCCTATCACACCCTGGAAGAGGCCTTCGCTGCGCATCCACAGATTGAAGCGGTCGCGCTGTGCACGCCACCGGTGGGGCGGCATGCGCAGGCACAGGCCGCGCTGGCGGCCGGGCGCCATGTGTTCCTGGAAAAACCCCCGGCCGCCACCCTGGCCGAGATCGACGACCTGCGCGCATTGGCGCAGCGCGCGCAACGCAGCCTGTTCACCAGCTGGCATTCGCGCTGCGCCGCCGCGGTGGCGCCTGCGCGGGCGTGGCTGGCCGACAAGCAGATCCTGCGCGCGCATATCACCTGGAAGGAAGACATCCGCCATTGGCATCCGGGCCAGGACTGGATTCTGGAGCCGGGCGGCATGGGCGTGTTCGATCCCGGCATCAACGCGCTGTCCATCGTCACGCATCTGTTGCCGCGCCCCTTCGCGCTGCGCGAGGCAGAGCTGCACACACCGGAGAACCGTCAGGCACCGCTGTACGCCAGGCTCGGCTTTGTCGATACCGCCGGTGTGCCGGTGACGGCAGAATTCGACTTCCTGCAGACCGGCCATCAGCGCTGGGATATCGAAGTGGACACCACCGATGGCCTGCTCATGCTCAGCGAGGGCGGCGCCAGGCTGAGCATCAATGGCCAGCCGCAGCCAGTGGAGGCGGCCGGCGAGTACGACGGTTTGTACCGCCGTTTCGTGCAGTTGGTGCGTGCCGGCGAGTCGGAGGTGGACGTCACCCCGTTCGTGCATGTGGCCGATGCGTTCATGCTCGGCGCGCGCAAGGTCACCGCGCCGTTTGCCTGGTAAGTCGGCGCGGCATCGCTCGCGTTCCAGCATGGCGTTGAATGGAAGTGCGCTGTGCGCAACACCCCGACTGAGGTCTCGACGACCCGGGCAATGACACGGCACCAGGCGCATGCAGCGATGTGCCTGGTGCCTGCGCTCCTACCTGCTGTCCAGCGCCACGGTGCCAGCTGCCACGCCGCTCGCATCCAGCGGCCTGGCACGCGTCGCAGTGCGCGCAGCGTGCTGGCGCAGTGCGGGAGTGATCTGCGCACGGAAGCGCCGTACCACCCATGTCTCGTCCAGTAGCGCAAAGGCGAAAAAGCCCAGCAGCGTGCCGGCAACCAGCGTGGGTGCATGTGCGAACGTGCCGGGCAGCAACAGGCTCAGCCACAGGAAGATGTTCGGCGAGGTCTGCAGCAGGTGGATGTCCGAGGCGATCGCCGCGGATACGGCCTTGCCCGTCACGCGCTGGTAGGCGGACAGATACGCTGCGCTGCCCAGGCGGCAGGCCAGCAGCAGCGCAAACGGCAGCAGCAAGGCGGCCCATGCCTGCCAACCCCCATGCCGCAGGGCGTCTGCCAACGGCCTGCCACCCGCTTGCAGCCCCACCAGCAAGGCCAGCGGCACCATCGTCAGCGAGCCCGCCCAGCCCCAGTTGGTGGCCAGTTTGCCGGCTGCGATCGGCCGCGCACGTCGCCAGCCCTGTGCCAGCAGGGACGGCGCCGCCAGCGCGATCAGCAACACCACGAAGAAGCGTTCCAGTGCATGCGCATTGCCCAGCACTTCGTGGTGATCCAGGAACAGCAACAGCAATGCAACCGGCAACACGATCGACAGCACCAGCGTGTAGCGCGCCGCAAAGAAATAATCGCCGCCGCGCGCAAGCGAGAAGGTGGGCACCGACAGCGCTGGTGGCACGATCAGCAGCAAGCCGAGGACATGCACCCATTCGTTATGCGACTGCGTGAGCAGCACCATGGCCAGCCCGGCGCGTGCCGCACTGACCACGCTCAATGCGAGGTTCTCCGGTCCTCCGGTCAGGCGCAACGCACCCGGTTCGATACGGACCGACAGGAAGAACGCATTCACCGCCAGCAGCGCCACGATGATGGTGGAGATCAGGCCATGCGGTAGTGCGAGGCCCATGCACGACAGCGCAAAGCCGGCCACGGCGGCGATCAGCATCCATTGCAGCAAATGGATTTCGGTCTGCTCGCCCAGGTAGTTAAGACGCGAGGAACTGTGCGCGGTCATGCGCTTGAGCTCCTCCCACGACAACGGGCGCGAATTGGGCAGCCGGAAGTCGATGTACTCGGCGGGCGGCAGGCCCGAGGCGATCAATGCGAACACTTCGACGATGTACTTGTGCGCCACCACCAGCACCTGCTTGCCCTGGCGGTCCAGCGGTGCCAGCACCGTGTCGTAGTAGTGCTTGCAACGCGCGTACATGTCCATCCAGTGCTCGCCGTCAGGCGGTGCACCATCGGCATCATGAAAACAGGCATCGAAGAGGCCATGGCCGATCGACTTCTTGATCAGCGTCTTGTTCTTGCCGGCGAAAATGCCGAAGTCGCGCTCCTTCAGCGCATCGCTGTACAGCACCTGCGGTGCGTCGCGGACGCCTTCCAGGATGATCGCCGCGGTGGCCTGGGCGCGTTCGAGCGTCGAGACATGCACCTGGTCGAAACGCAGCCCGCGTTGTCGAACGAAGTCGGCTGCCTGCCGGGCCTGTCGGCGGCCCAGTGGCGTCAGCGGCGAATCCTGCGCACCGGCAAAATAGTTCTGCTCGTTGGCGAGCGACTCGCCATGGCGGACGAAGTACAGAGGCATCGGCTTGCTCCGGTTGCTCGATTGTTCGGCGATCGAGAGCGTTGTCCAGATGATCTGGCAACGCCCTTCGCTGCACTCGGCACGCCTGCCTGCAGACGACAACGGCGTGCATCGGGCTGCCACATAGGTCCGGGGCGCAGCAGGATTCGTTGCACCAACAAACTCTCCGTGCCGGTTTGGTTCAGCGCCTGTCCAAGTTTGTGTTGATGGCCACTGGATACAAAGGCGACAGCTGCGGCACGACCGCCCGCCATGCCGCATGCCGATGCCTGAAAGCACGCGGCCTGCGCGCGCATGCTGCGGCGCAGGCCGCGTATCGAGCCGCTGGTGACGCGGTGCTGCACAGGCGTGCGAATGCTTACCTGCCCGGTCAACGGTCACCTGCGTGCGGCCGATTCAACGACCGTGGCGATCGCTCAGCGACGCCACATGCGCGCGCCACGCGCCGGCAGCGTAAAGGTGTGGGAGCTGCCGGTGATGCGGACCACGTTGCCGGAGCCCAGCGCATCGGTGTAGTCGGCATTCCAGTACAACACGCTGTTGTTCATGCCCACCGTGGTGGTGATCGGATTGCCGCACTTGTTGATGCCAACGATGCCCAGGCTGCCACGACGGAACAGGATATGGCAGGCGCTGGACGACAGCATCTGCATGTCGGTGCCCTGCATGCCGTTGTGGAAGCCGATCATGCGACGCAGATCCTCGCGCTGGTAGGCGTTGACCCAGCGGTTGTCGCCGCTTTCGTTGTTGTCGGTGTAGATCATCGGCATGCCACCGTTGCGGCCGATCAGATACACATATGCCAGCGTCTCATCGACCGGGTCGAGGATGGCGTAACGGAAGCCGGCATTGTTGGGGATGTCGTGGGTGACGGCGAAGGTCACCGCGCGATTGCCCGGCAAGGCCTGCCCGGTGGATGCCGGATCCACCAGCTGCTGCAGGCTCGCGCCAATGGCGAATGCATTGCGGACCGCGTTGAACAGCGGGAAGTCGTAGGCCGCATGCGGTGTGGATTGCAGATACGGTGCCAGGAATTGATCGTGATCGCCGTTACCGGTGCCGCCGCCGGTGATGACTTCGCCGAACACATACACGCCGGAGCGGATGCCGGCATCGAACACGCGGTTGAGGTGGTCGAAGGACATATGCTTGGCCGCGTCGACCCGGAAGCCGGTAACGCCCAGGCCCTTGAGTGCCTGCAGATAGGCGCGCTGTTGTTGCACCACCCACTCATTGCCGAGCAGATCCGGCAGGCCCGGATCGCTGCCGCCACCGCAGATGCGGTAATTGCGCACCTGATAGGCGTCGTTGTAGTTGGTGATGCACTGCGCCGGGCCGAAATCGCTGGCGCTCAGCAAGTTCGATTGCAAGGTGCCGAACAGGCGCAACGTATCGTAACGGCCCGGATCTGCAGCATATTGCGCGAGCACGGCGCTGCCGGGGTAATTGAGGTCCGAACGTGTCGCCGCCTCGTTGGCCATGTGGTTGAGCACGACATCGGCATAGGTTTCCACGCCGTTGTTGGCCAATGCCTGCACCATGCGCCTGAAGGCGATGGTGTCGCCGAGCGGGTTGTCGATCAGGCGGATGTCCTGCGGCTGGTAGCGCGCCCACCAGGCGCTGCCTTCGGAGCGGTACGCCGGCGCAACCAGGACCTTGCGATACCCGGCATCGGCAATCTGCCTGGCGCGCGCTTCCACGGTGGCATACGGCCAGTTGAAGGCATGCAGGATGACATCGGCCTGGACGTTGGCTGTCATCAGCAGCAAGGCCAGCGCGGTGAGCAATGCGCGGGCGCCGCGCTGCAGGGCCGAGGTTGGAGAGTGGGCAGGTGTGGTGCGCATCGGGTGGTTCTCCAGTGGTAGGCGCAGGCCGGCGTGTGCATCACGCTGCCCGCGGCAAGGCCTCCGGCCCCTGTTCCGGAGAGCGCGCGCACGGCGTGCAGCGCGCGGTGATGCTAAGCGTGCATCGCGACGCAACATCGGTGTTGTGCATACGTATTCAATGCAATGGACCCCTGAACTGCGCACGGCGTTCGGCGGCAACAGGGTGGCCGGTCGCACAATGCAGCACAGTGGCGAGCGGCGCCGCGCTTGGTTTCGGCCGGGAGCTCGCGGAAGCCGGGTGCCGGGCGCGCTAAACTAGCGGCCAGTTCATTGCCGATCCTTCCCATGCGTAATCCATTGCAAGAACAACTGCTCAAGGCCGGGCTGGTCAAGAAGGCCCAGGTGGACAAGGTGGCGCGTGAGCAGGTCAAGCAACGTCATGCCAAGGGCGGGGCGGCATTGCCCGCAGATGCCGACAAGGTGGATGCAGCGCGCCTGCAGGCCGAGCGCGCCGAGCGTGATCGCGCACTGGCCGAGGAGCGCAAGGTGCAGCTGCGGCGGCAGGAACTGCTGGCCCAGGTCCGGCAGATCGTGGAGACCAACAAGATCAAGCGTGAGGGCGAGATCGACTACCGCTTCAACGACGGCAGCGTCATCCGCAGCGTGCTGGTCAACACTGCGCTCCGCAGCCAGCTGGCCAGCGGCGCGCTGGTGATCGTGCGGCATGGCGATGGCTTCGAGCTGATTCCGCGCGCCGCCGCCGACAAGGTCTACAGCCGCGATGCGGACGCTGTGGTGCTGGACCATGGCCGTAGCAGCACGCCAGCGGCGCCGGACAGCGACGACGACTATTACAGCCAGTTCAAGGTGCCGGACGATCTGATCTGGTAAGTGGTCGCGCCGCAGGGCGGCAGGCTACCCTGGCGTCCTTCGCCATCCGACCACGCTCATGTCCATCGTTCTCACACCGTTCGCCCGCACCCGACTGTTTCCCCGCGATGGTCGTCGCAACGCCATCCAGGATTGCACGCCCGAGCAGTTCATCCAGCGGCTCAACGAAGAAACGCCGGTGCGCGTGATCGCAGGCTATGCGCCGTTCTGCCAGCTGCATGTGCACCGCAACTGGACCTCGACGCGCTGCCTCACTGCGCCGATCACCGACGACAACCGCCACCAGCTGCGCTCCGGCTACGAGGCACGCAGCACGCAGGAGTTGCCGGTGCTGGTGCGTTGGTTCGAAGGGGTGGAGCCGCCGGTGGCGACGTACTTGCTGCCGATCCTCTACAGCCGCGATCAGCTGGCCAGGGAGGGCGCGCCGATCGACGCCGATTGGGGTGTGGTCGGTTGCCTCTACACCACCGAGCCGGAAGAAATTCCGATGGCGCCCATCACCATGCTGCGCAACGCACTGGGCGTGGACGAGGGCGGCTCCGGTGTGGCACTGGACCGCGACGCGTACCGGCGCAGCGTTGCGTTCTGGGAACGCAATGCGAACTGGCGGCCGTAGCGGGCGGATAGCCACGGCGTGTCTGCAATTCTTCCGCGCGGCGGGGAACGCAGCGCTGCTCTTGAACTCAGGCGTGGCGGTGCGGTGCCGCTCGCCACTGCGGGCGCTTGCTTTGGTCGAGCATAAACGTAGCTGCAGGTGCGACTGCAGAGCCGAGCTGCGTCTGCAGTTTTCGGACTTGCCGCAGCGCGACATTACGTGGATTGCACCGGATCAGCTGCCGGCAACCCTGGCGCAGATGCGTGCTAGCCGACGCCGAGCACGGGCATGTCCGGGGCGACCCATGCGACAGTAGTGATTGCGCCTTGCACCAGTCCCTGATCCCTGAGCTGCGCGAAGACGGCTGCAGGCGGCCAGCCCGCAGGTGTGTCGGCAAAGGGAATCTGCACTGATTGCAGCAGGCTGAGGATTTCGGCAAGTTCTTCAGAGCCCTTGAAGCTCAGACTGATGCGGTCTTGCATCGAACTGCCGCGCATCTGCAATGTCTGGCGCATGGCACTGTCGCAGATCACATGGACATGTTGATCCAGGACAGCGGAAACATGGTTCATGCGTTGCAGCCGCTGCTCAGATCTCGCTGAGGATATGGCTGCGGCGCTGTTGGTACTCCGCATCCGTGATCAACTGCTGCGACCTCAGCGTGTCCAGCTCCAGCAGTCTGGCTTGAGCGCTCTTTGGCGCTGCTGACCCTGTCGTTGCCCCAGTCGATTTGCGCGACGCGCGCTTTGCGATCCATACGATCAGGCTGATGACCGCAGCGATACTGCAAAAAAAGAAAAGAATGATGATCCAGTGCCAGATGCTGAAGCCGCCCATGTTGGTTCCTTTTGACGATGGGTGTTACGTAGTGGTTGACCAGTCTTGCTGCCATGCAGGTAAGCCGCAAGCCTTGGCCGAGTATCGCATACGGCAACGGCTGGCACGCCGACGGCAAGGCTGCCCGGCGTGCTGGACTCCATGGTGTCTTGCTCGAGACGTTGCATCCATGCGATGCATGTGGATGCCTCATGGCGCGAACGCAGATTGGTCGCCATGTGGGGCCGCTTGCACGCGGGGCCATCCAGCATCCTGCAAAGAAAACGGGCGCCTTGCGGCGCCCGTCCTGTTCAAGCGGTGACATCCGGGCAATCAACCGCTCGGCTGATCAGTAGCGGTAATGATCCGGCTTGTACGGTCCGGCCACGTCCACGCCGAGATACTCGGCCTGGTCCTTGGTCAGGGTGGTCAGCTTGACGCCGATCTTTTCCAGATGCAGACGCGCGACTTCCTCGTCCAGGTGCTTGGGCAGGATGTAGACCTTCTTCTCGTAGCTGTCGCGCTTTTCCCACAGGTCGATCTGCGCCAGGGTCTGGTTGGCGAACGAGTTGGACATCACAAAGCTCGGGTGGCCGGTGGCGCAGCCCAGGTTTACCAGGCGGCCGTCGGCCAGCAGGAAGATTGCATTGCCGTTGGCGAACACATACTTGTCGACCTGCGGCTTGATGTTGATCTTCTCCACGCCCTTCAACGCATTCAGCGCATCGACCTGGATCTCGTTGTCGAAGTGGCCGATGTTGCAGACGATGGCCTGGTCCTTCATCGCCTGCAGGTGCTCGACGGTGATGATGTCCTTGTTGCCGGTGGTGGTGACATAGATGTCGCCGCGGCCCAGGGTGGATTCGATGGTGTTGACCTCGAAGCCTTCCATCGACGCCTGCAAGGCGCAGATCGGGTCGATCTCGGTGACGATCACGCGGGCACCGTAGGCACGCAGCGAGGCGGCACTGCCCTTGCCGACGTCGCCATAGCCGCAGACCACCGCAACCTTGCCGGCCAGCATCACGTCCATCGCGCGCTTGAGGCCATCGGCCAGCGACTCGCGGCAGCCGTAGAGGTTGTCGAACTTGCTCTTGGTGACCGAGTCGTTGACGTTGATGGCCGGGATCAGCAGCTTGCCGGCTTCGGCGATCTGGTACAGACGGTGCACGCCGGTGGTGGTCTCTTCGGAGACGCCCTTCCAGTCCTTGACCACACGGGTCCAGTAACCCGGACGCTCGACGGCCACGCGCTTGAGCAGCGCCTTGATCACGCCTTCCTCGTGCGAGGAGGCCGGCTCGTCGACCCAGGTGCTGCCGTTTTCGAGCTCATAGCCCTTGTGGATCAGCAGGGTGACGTCGCCGCCGTCGTCCACCACCAGCTCCGGGCCGGTCTGGGTGCCGTCGGGCAGGGTGAAGGTCAGCGCGTCCAGGGTGCAGTCCCAGTACTCTTCCAGCGTCTCGCCCTTCCAGGCGAACACCGGCGTGCCGGAGGCGGCGATCGCGGCGGCCGCGTGGTCCTGGGTGGAGAAGATGTTGCACGAGGCCCAGCGCACGTTGGCGCCGATGTCCTTGAGCGTTTCGATCAGCACCGCGGTCTGGATGGTCATGTGCAGCGAGCCGGTGATGCGGACATCCTTCAGCGGCTTGGTCTGCGCATGCTTGCGGCGGATCGACATCAGGCCTGGCATCTCGTGCTCGGCGATGTCCAGTTCCTTGCGGCCCCAATCGGCCAGGGAAAGATCGGCGATCTTGTAGTCCGTCTGCGCGACGGTTTTTGCGACAGCGTTCATGCAATAGCTCCGGTAGGCAAACAAATGTCTGCAGTTCCGGGCGCCGTTGAACGATGAATGCTGGTCGAGCCTGGCCGTAGTTTCCTGCACCTGTGGTGCAGTAGGCAGATCAGTCCGCCATACCGGTCGCAGCGCCCCTCGACGAGAGCATCGATTATATCGGCAGCACCCCCCTCCGGCATGAATTGGTGTGCACCCAACCAACGGCAGGGGGAGCGGTGCGCGGGCGGCTGCTATGGTCCGGAGTCGATCGACACTGGGGATGGACAATGCAGGCGATACCCGATGCACGGCACGGCAGGCGGCGGCAGCGATGGGTCCTGGTCGGCGCGCTGGCGCTGAGCGCAACACCACTGGCTGCAGCGGCAGCCGTCGCACCGGCCGCCCAGCCTGCCGCGGCGGCAAGCACCGGCTACCAGTTGCCCTCCAAGGCGCTGCAGGCGGTGGTGGATGCCCCGCGCGCACCGCTGCTGCACCTGTCGCCCAAACGCGATCTGGGCGCGATGGTGCAGTTGCCTGCATTGCCGGACATCGCCGAAGTGGCCCAGCCCGAGCTCAAGCTGGCCGGCCTGCGCATCCATCCCAAGACGGTTGCCAGCAGCCGGTTTGCCTTTGCCGACAAGCTGTGGCTGCTGTCGGTGGCCGATGGCAGCGAGCGGCAGATCACCGGGCTGCCGACGCCGTTGGCGCTGGCCACGGTGAGCTGGTCGCCGGATCAGCGTTATCTGGCGTTCCGCCGCGAGGACGCGGCCAGCGGGGCCAACGAACTGTGGCTGGTGGACGTGGCGGCCGGGCAGGCCAGGCGCCTGGTCGCCGGCTTGAACACCAGCGTCGACGACGCCTTGCACTGGTTGCCCGATGGCAGCGGCCTGTTGCTGCAACAGCAGGTGGCCGGGCAGGGCACGCCACCGGCGCGCGACGCGACCCCGGACGGCCCGGCGATCCAGCAGACCAGTGCCGCGGCCGGCGTGCGCTCGCTGCCGACCTACCAGGACCTGCTGCGCAACGAGGCCGACGCACGCGTGTTCGAGTACTACGCCACCGGCCAGCCCATCATCGTCGGCGTGACCGGGCAGGTGCGCCCGATCGCCACGCCCGGCATCTATCTCAACCTGTCGGTATCGCCGGATGGCCGCTACCTCCTGAGCGAACGCGCCCAACGGCCGTTTTCATATGTGGTGCCGGTGGACAACTTCGCCCGCCGCATCGAGGTGCTGGACCTGCAGGGCAAGCTGGTGCGGCAGATCGCCCAGCTGCCGTTGGTCGAAGGCCTGCCGACCGGCAACGACGCGGTGCCCACCGGCGTGCGCGATATCGCCTGGCGCGCCGATGCGCCGGCCACGCTGGTCTGGGCCGAGGCGCAGGACGGCGGTGATCCGGCCCGCGCGAGCACGGTCCGCGATGCGGTGCTGATGCAGGCCGCGCCGTTCGCGCGCGCGCCGGTGACGCTGGCACGGTTGGGTAGCCGGTATGAAGGCATCCAGTGGGGCCGCGGCGATCTGGCCATCCTCAGCGAAAGCTGGTGGAAGACCCGCCGCACCAAACAGTGGCGCATCGCGCCGGACCAGCCACAGCGCGCACCCGAATTGCTCTGGGACCGCTCCTCGCAGGACCGCTACAACGATCCCGGCACGCCGGCGACCGTGGCCGACGGCAAGGGCCGCACGCTGCTGCAGACCGGCGCCGACGGCAACAGCCTGTTCCTGCTCGGCAAGGGCGCTTCGCCGGAAGGCGACCGCCCGTTCGTGGATCGCTTCGATCTGCGCAGCAAGCGTGCCACGCGTCTGTTCCATTCGCAGGCGCCGAGCTATTCCGCGCCGCTGGCGTTGCTGGACGCGCAGGGCACGCAGTTGCTGCTCAGCCGCGAATCGCCCGAGGAGCCGGCCAACTACGTCGTGCAGACGTTGGGCGACGCAGCGCCTGCACCGCGGGCGTTGACGCATTTCGCCCACCCGCTGCCGCAGTTGCGCGGCGTGCAGAAGGAGCAGATCCGCTACAAGCGCGCCGATGGCGTGGACCTCACCGCCACGCTGCTGCTGCCGCCCGGTTACGACCCCAAGCGCGACGGCCCGCGGCCGCTGCTGATGTGGGCCTACCCGGGCGAGTTCAAGAGTGCCGATACCGCCAGCCAGGTCACCGACTCGCCGTACCGTTTCAACGCGATCAGCTACTGGGGCCCGCAGGCGTTCCTGGCGATCGGCTATGTGGTGCTCAACAACCCGACCATGCCGATCGTCGGCGAGGGCGATGCCGAGCCCAACGACACCTACGTGCCGCAGCTGGTCGCCGATGCGCAGGCCGCGGTGGACGAAGTGGTGCGGCGCGGGGTCACCGACCGCGAACACATCGCCATCGGCGGGCATTCCTATGGCGCCTTCATGACCGCCAACCTGCTTGCGCACACGCGACTGTTCAAGGCCGGCATCGCGCGCAGCGGCGCCTACAACCGCTCGCTGACGCCGTTCGGCTTCCAGGCCGAGGAGCGCAACTACTGGCAGGCGCAGTCGGTGTACCAGGCGATGTCGCCGTTCAACTATGCCGACAGGATCAAGGATCCGCTGCTGCTGATCCACGGCCAGGACGACAACAACACCGGCACCTTCCCGATCCAGAGCGAGCGCATGTTCGCCGCGATCAAGGGCCTGGGCGGCACCGCGCGGCTGGTGCTGCTGCCCAACGAATCGCATGCGTATCGCGCACGGCAGTCGATCCTGCAGATGCTGGCCGAGAGCGAGCAGTGGTTGAAGACCCATCTCGGCGAACCGGTGAAGGAGACCGGCGCGACGCGTACGCGTTGATCGATGGTGGGCCGGCACCAGTAGGAGCGCGCTTGCGCGCGATGCGGGGTTAGCGGTGAAGCGTCGTCGCGCCCGGGTGCGCTCCTACGTGGATGCGGCCCGCGCGTCCCGGGACGAATCGCCGCGCCGCCCACGCGATTGCCGCGGTCACCCGTAGGAGCGCACCCGGGCGCGACGGGGCATGACCAGGACAACCCCGCCCCGCAGGCGCGGCTTGTCCGCGATGGGCGTTACCCGGACAGCCCCACCTCGCAGGAGCGGGCTTGCCCGCGATGGGGCATTACCGGGAAAGCCCTATCGCGCGCCAGCGCGCTCCTACGAGAGTCATCGGACAAAGCGCTGGCACACGATGGTTGATGATGAAACCGTCGTGCCGGTCGCGATCATCTAATCCTTTTGGGTTAGTCTTCGACGACTTTGCGCTTGAGAGGGTGTGCGTTTCCGATGAACGAGTACCGCAGCAGTCTTGTGTTCGCTACCCCCGACCTGCCCTTGCGCGACGACGTGCGTCGGCTCGGCGCCCTGGTCGGTGACCTGCTCGCCGAGCAGGTCTCTGCGGAATTCCTCGAGGAAGTCGAACGCGTTCGCACCACCGCGATTGCGCGGCGCGAGGGCGATGCGCCGCCGTCCACGCTGAGCGCGCAACTGGCCGGGCGCGAGCCGCGCCAGGCCGAGGCGCTGGTGCGTGCCTTCAGTACCTATTTCCAGGTGGTCAACATCGCCGAGCGCGTGCACCGCATCCGCCGCCGCCGCGAGTACCAGCGCAGCGGCACCGACACGCCGCAGCCCGATGGCCTGCACGATGCATTGCGTCGGCTCAAGGCACAGGGCGTGAGCCTGGACGAACTCAGCGCGTGGTTGCCGCGCATCGACGTGGAGCCGGTGTTCACCGCCCATCCCACCGAAGCGGTGCGCCGCGCGTTGCTGGAAAAAGAACAGCTGATGGTCGCCAGCCTGGTCGACAACCTGGACGGCATGCGCACGCCCAACGAGCGCGCCACCGACGCGGCGCGCTTCCGCATGGCCCTGACCGCCTCCTGGCAGACCGCCGACTCCTCGCCAGTGCGTCCCACTGTGGAGGACGAGCGCGAGCATGTGGGGTTCTACCTCACCCAGGTGCTCTATCGCGTGGTGCCGGTGATGTACGAAACCCTCGAACACGCCATCGAAGAGACCTACGGCAGCGTGCCGACCCTGCCGCGGCTGCTGCGCTTCGGCACCTGGGTCGGCGGCGACATGGACGGCAACCCCAATGTGGATGCCACCACCATTGCCGGCACGCTGGATGCGCAACGGCGTGCGGTGCTGGACCGGTATCAGAAGGAACTCTGGCAACTGGCCAGCCTGCTCAGCCAGTCGACCACGCTGGTGGCGGTGAGCCCGGCGTTGAGCGAGCAACTGCAGCGCTACCGCGCGTTGTTGCCGGAGGACGCCGCACGCTCGCGTCCGCGCCATGGCGACATGCCGTACCGGCTGCTCAACGATCTGATGCGCGCGCGCCTGCAGGCCACGCTGGACGATGCCGAGGGCGCCTATACCAGCCCGTCCGAGCTGGAGCACGATCTGCAATTGATCCTGGACAGCCTGCAGGCCAACAAGGGCCTGCACGCCGGTTGGTTCGCGGTGCGCCGCCTGTTGTGGCGCGTGCGCAGCTTCGGCTTCCACCTGGCGCGTCTGGACGTGCGCCAGGAATCGAGCGTGCATGCGCGCGCGGTGGCCGACGCATTGGGCCAGGCGGACTGGGACGAACAGGACGCCACCCAGCGCGCCGCATTGCTCGGCCCGTATGCCTCCGGCGAGCAGGCATTGCCGCGCGTGGATGACGAAGGCAATGCGCGGCTGGATGCGGTGTTCGCCGCGCTCGCCGACGCGCGCAGCCGCCATGGCGCCGATGCGCTGGGCAGCTACATCATCTCGATGGCGCACAACCGCGCGGACGTGCTGACCGTGCTGGCGCTGGCGCGCCGTGGCGGCCTGGTCGACGACGCCGGCACGGTGCCGCTGGATATCGTGCCGCTGTTCGAAACCGTGGACGATCTGCGCGGCGGTACCGGCACCGTGCAGGACCTGCTCGCCGACCCGGTCTACCGCCAGCACCTGGCTGCGCGCGGCGATACGCAGATGGTGATGCTGGGGTATTCGGACAGCGGCAAGGACGGCGGCATCACCGCCTCGCGGTGGGGGCTGCAACGCGCGCAGGTCGAACTGCTGGAGGCTGCCGCCGAACTCGGCGTGCGGCTGACCTTCTTCCACGGCCGCGGTGGTTCGATCGCGCGTGGCGGCGGCAAGACCAGCCGCGCGCTGGATGCCGCGCCGCGCGGCAGTGTCGATGGCCGGCTGCGCGTGACCGAGCAAGGCGAGGTGATCCATCGCAAGTACGGCATCCGTGCCCTGGCACTGCGCTCGCTGGAACAGATGACCGGCGCGGTGCTGCTGTCCAGCCTGCGTCCGCGGGCGCCGGAGCCGCGCGAGGAGCGCTGGCGCCCGGTGATGGATCTGGTCGCCGAGCGCAGCACCGTGGCGTATCGCGCCTTCGTTGGCGCGCCGGATTTCATGCAGTACTTCCGCCTGGCCACGCCGATCGATGTGATCGAACGCATGACGCTGGGCTCGCGTCCGTCGCGCCGGCTCGGCCAGGACGCGGCCCTGTCCAACCTGCGCGCGATTCCGTGGGTGTTCGCCTGGAGCCAGGCGCGTGCGGTGATCCCGGGCTGGTACGGCGTGGGCAGCGGCCTGCAGGCGGCAGTGGATGCGGGGCATGAGGAGACCTTGCGCGAGATGGCGCAGGACTGGCCATTCTTCCGCACCTTCCTCGACGACGTGGCGATGGTGCTGTCCAAGGGCGACCTCACCATCGCCGAGCTGTTTTCACGTTTGTCGGGCGACCTGCATGCGCGGTTCTTCCCGGGCATCGGCGCCGAGCTGGCGCTGACCAAGGGCTGGGTGAAGGCGTTGACCGGCCAGCAGTCGCTGCTGCAGCACGACCCGCGGCTGGCCTTGTCGATCCGCCTGCGCAACCCCTACATCGACCCGATCAGCGTGCTGCAGGTGGACCTGCTGCAGCGCTGGCGCGCCACCGATGGCGAAGACGACGAATTGCTGCGCGCGCTGGTGGCCTGCGTCAACGGTGTCTCGCAAGGCGTGCAGAACACCGGCTGATCCGTTCGCTGCTCCGGCCGTCGGAGGCGCTGCCGGAGCAGGCTGCCGGAGCAGACCGTTGGTCGGAGAGGGCGCGGATTGGTGAAGCGGACTCTGGTGTTACCGGACAAATCTGTCCGATAATGCCGCGATGACGACTTCCCGCCCTGATGCCGCGCTGCGCCGCCGGCAGATACTCGATGCTGCCGACGAAGTGTTCAGCGAACACGGCGTCAACGCCCCGCTGGAACTGGTGGTCGAGCGTGCCGGCCTTGGCCGCGCCACGCTGTACCGCAATTTCCCCGACCGGCTCGCGCTGATGACCGCGCTGATGACCCGTGGCCTGGATGGCCTGGAACGGCTGGCCGCCGATCTGGCCGAGCGCCCGGACGGGCTGGCCGTGCTGCTGCACGATGTGGCCGAGCACATCGCCCAGTCCGCGCCGCTGGTGGATTTCTGGCGTTCGATCGAGCGCGCGCACCCGGCCGTGGACGCGGCCGACCGGCGTGTGGTGCGCATCTTCCTGCCGTTCGTGCATCGCGCCCGCGACGCCGGCCTGTGCCGTGCCGATGTCGATGACGAGCAACTGCTGCTGGTGATCGACATGCTGGGCAGCTGCCTGCGCGGCAACGACGAATCCGAACGCAAACGGCTTGCCCATCGCTCGGCCGACCTGTTGATGCACGCACTGGGCATGCAGGTGCCGGAAGGCGGCACCCGATGAAACCGGCCACGCGTTCGCGCATCAGGCGCTGGGCGTTGCGGGGGGCGCTGGTGCTGGCCGCGCTCTGGGGCGGGCTGGCGATCTACTTCGCGCTGACCGGCAATGCGTTCGTGCGCGCGGCGTGGGTGGGCTCGTGGTGCGCGATGGCAATCGCGGCGTTGTGGGGATTGCGGCGTGGCCGCGAGAACTGGGCCTTGGTGGGCATCTTCAGTGCCGCCTTCGCGGTGCTGGCGCTGTCGTGGTGGATGATGCAGCCCAGCCAGGACCGCGACTGGGCCGACGATGTCGCCCAGCGCCTGCAGCCGGAGGTGCACGGCAACATCGTCACGCTGCACAACGTGCGCAATTTCGACTGGCATGGCGAAACCGACTACCAGCCGCGCTGGGAAACCCGCCAGTACGACCTGGATCGCCTGGTCAGCGCCGATCTGGCGCTGTCGTACTGGATGGGCCCGGCGATCGCGCACACGTTGGTGTCGTTCGGTTTCGACGACGGCTCGCACGTGGTGTTCTCGCTGGAAATCCGCAAGGAGCGTGGCGAGTCGTTCTCGGCATTGGGCGGGTTCTTCCGCAGTTTCGAAGAAACCCTGGTGGCCGCCGACGAGCGCGACATCCTGCGCGTGCGCACCAACGTGCGCGGCGAGGACATGTACCTGTACCGGCTGGCGCTTCCCAAGGCCGGGCTGCGCCGCATGTTCATGGGCTACGTGGGCCTGGCCAACGACCTGAATCGCGCGCCGGCGTTCTACAACACGCTCACCAGCAACTGCACCACGATCGTGTTTGCGTTGGCGCGCCAATTGCAGCCCACCTTGCCTCTGGATCATCGCCTGTTGCTGTCCGGCTACGTCGACGAATACGCCTACGATCACGATGGGCTGATGCCCGGCTACGACTTCGCCACCCTGAAGCAGCGCGGGCATTTCACCGCACGTGCGATCGCCGCCGACAAGGCCGCGGATTTCTCCGAGCGCATCCGTGCCGGCATGCCGCAGGCGCCAGCACCAGCACCAGCCCGGAGCGCAGTGCGATGACGCCGCGGCTGCGTGGATGCCGCGTCGCTGCCGTGCTGGCAGGACTGCTGGCGAGCCTGTGGCTGAGCGGCTGCGCGATGGTCACGGTGCAATCGCACAGCAGCGGCGACTACATCGCGCGCACGCGCGGCGATGTGCTCAGTACCGGCGCATTGAGCCAGGCCAGCAGCGAGACGGTGCAGGTGGCCGGTCTGCAGCCCAAGGCCTGCCGCAGCGACCCGCTGCCCTGCCTGCAGCAGCTCACCACCGTCGCAGGCATCGGCAATGAGCGCCGGCTGGCGACGCAGGCCGAGCTCTGGACGGCGCAGGCGATTGCCCTGGGCGGGCGCGACCCGGCAACGATGAGCGATGCGGCAGTCGACGCCTGGCTGGAAGCGGCGCGGCATGCCTACGCCTACCTGTTCTTCACCGATCGGGCGCCCAGTGCGCGTGCGTTCGAGAATCGCCAGACGCAGGTACGCGACTACTACAACTATGCCGTGCAGCAGGTGATCGAACGCCTGTTCGCGCGCGCGCAGCAGACCGGCCAGACCGAGCGCGAACCCACCACCCTGGGGCGCTGGCAGGTCAGGATCGACATGTCTGCGTATCGCTTGCCGGGCGGTGGCAACACGCCGCGCGCGATCTTCGCCGCCTCGGCGTTGCGCTTCGATGGACTGCGCAGCACGTATCGACGCGATGGCTTCGGGGCCGAACTGGTGGCCGAGGTGGACCCGCAAGTGGTCGGCGACCCCGCCGGGCTGGCCTTGCAACCAACCGCCGCCGTCGCAGCACCGGAGCGTCCGCTGCCGACCTTCAGCGAGATGCCGTACGCACCGGCAACGCTGCTGCTGCGTTTCGATGGACAGACGCTGGATGCGGTGCTGCGTGGCCATGCCGCCACCGTGGTGCCCTACGATCCGTATCGCCAGAACGAGGTGGTGCTGCATGGCCAGCGCGTGCCGCTGGCGGCCAATTTCACCGCCGCCTATGGGCTGTGGCTGGCCAGGTCCGGGTTTGCCGCGCAGTCGCTGCGGTCGATGCTGGGCCGCGCGCGCGGCATCGACCGCCCGCATCTGTATCTGATGCAGCCCTACGACCCGGACCGGCGCGTGCTGCTGATGCTGCACGGGCTGGCCAGCAGCCCGGAAGCCTGGGTCAATGTCGCCAACGAAGTGATGGGCGATGAAGCGCTGCGCCAGCGCTACCAGATCTGGCAGGTGTACTACCCCACCAATGCGCCGGTGGCGGTCAACCGCGCCGAAATCCAGGCCCTGGTGGAGCGCAGCCTGCAGCACTTCGATCCGGCCGGCACGGCGATCGCATCGCAGGACATGGTGTTGATCGGCCACAGCATGGGCGGGGTGATCGGGCGCCTGCTGGTGTCCTCCTCCGGCGAGCGCCTGTGGAATTCCCTGCTGGAAAACTACCGGCTGGACGGCGAGCGCGGCGCACGCATCCGCGCGAAGTTGTCGCCGCTGCTGCATTTTTCGCCGATGCCGCAGGTCGACCGCGCCATCTTCATCGCCGCGCCGCATCGCGGCACGCCCCTGGCCGAGGGTGGGCTGGGGCGTTTCGTCGGCCGCCTGGTGCGTTTGCCGATCGCCTTGCTGGATCGCTTCGGCGATGTGTTTCAGGACCTGGCCAGCAGCGAGCGTGGGCAGGGCGGCGACCCGCGCCGCAAGCGGCGCCTGCTGCCGCCGACCAGCATCGACAACCTGCGCGATACCGATCCGTTCGTGCGCGCCAGCATGGACCTGCCGATTTCCCCGCAGGTGCATTACCACACCATTGTCGGGCGCGAGAAACCGCAGGTGCCGCTGGCCGACTCCGACGATGGCCTGGTGCCGTATCGCAGCGCGCACCTGGACGGTGCCGAGTCCGAACTGGTGGTGACCTCCTGGCACAGTGTGCAGGAAACGCCGCAGGCGATTCTGGAGATCCGCCGCATCCTGCACGAGCAATTGCGCTCCGAGGCGGCGAGCGCAACGGATGCGCAGGGCAAGCCAGCGGCCGCAGCGTCCGCGACATTCTGATCGCGCTGCAGCGCACTGCCGGAAGGCGTGGCTTACAGGGCACGCACTACGGATGTGGAATTTGCCAGCGGCCGACAATGCGCGCTGCCATCCGATGCGCGTCCCGCACTAGCGCATTGTTTATCTGGCCCGTGCTATCAGGCGGTTTCCCGAAGACGCTTGAACCAGGGAAGAGGCAATGCGCACGATGCGGTCGGCAGTGATCCGGGTGCCCCTGCTATTGGCCGGCCGCGGCCGCAACGAAGGCCAACGGCAGGCGGCCGGTCCCGCGGGCACCACGCCGCCGCCAGCGCGGACCGCAGCGCCTTCATCCGCAGCGCCGTCCGTGGCCGATCAAGCGCTACCCGAATTCCCGGCCATCCCGTCGATCGTGATTGCATAAGGACGCAGGACAACGACGATCCCGGGCAGGTGGCGCAGCATGCGCGTGCTGCGGGCAGATGTGCCGATGGGTTGATGCCGGCCCATCGCAAGTCATCGTGCCGCGGCCCTGTGCAGGGCGTCCTGACGGCCAGTGCGAAGGCTATCCACGCAAGGTGGCGCACCATGCGGCGCGGTGCGATTCGTAAGGACGCCTGCCGCGCCCGTCACCGCGGCCGCGCGGCTGATGCGCAGCATCATCGTCGCGTGGTGCCTGCCCGGACATGTTCGCGAAGTTCCGCCGGATGTCGTCTGCCTTGCATATTGGCAACGTAGATTCCGCAATGACCAACGGGATGACCACCAAGCATGTGTTCTGGGCACGCGATGACAACGGGGCAGGATAGTGACCCGACGCCTGCAGGCGATGACGGCAGCGACGCGATGGGGGTTGCGTTGTTGCCATCATGCAAAGGCGTCGCGCCGTTGCGCGCAGGCATCAGGCCGGCATCGACGACAGCGTCTTGGCTGCGATGGCTGGTGCCGGCGCTCAGCTTCGGCGCGCTGCTGCTGATCGGCTGCACGCCGCGTCCGCCCGGACCGCCCGCAGTCGCAAAGACCGCGCAGGCCGCGCAACTGGAACGCGTGGTGGTTGTCTTTCGGCACGGCGTGCGCGCGCCGCTGCAGGGCGAAGCCGCCGCGGCGCACTACGCCGACGCGCCATGGCCGCAATGGTCCACAGCGGCCAGTTTGCTGACGCCGCGTGGGCGCATCGGCGTGCAATTGAGCGGCGACTATTTGCGCCAATGGCTGGTGCAGCAGGGCGTGTTGCCACCGAGCGGGTGCCCGGTACCAGGCAGCGTGTCGGTCTGGGCCAATACCGACCAGCGCACCATCGACAGCGGCGCCTTGCTGGCCGCGGCGCTGGCACCGGGCTGCGGGATCGTCGCCGGGCATCGCCAGGCCGGCAGCAACGATCCGTTGTTCCGACCGATCGAGGCCGGTGCAGTGCCGTTCGATGGCGCGGCGGCAGTTGCGGCGATCGAGAGAGAAACCGGTGGCCCAGCCGCAGTGTTGCGAGGGCACGCGGCCGAGCTGCAGGCGATGCAGCAGATCCTGGGCTGCACGCGCACGCCCTGCGACTTTGCGCAGATGCCGTCCACGCTGAGGCCGTCGGCCAACGGGCGCGGCCTGGCGCTGGGTGGGCCGATCGATCTGACCTCCGGCACCGGCGAGGTGTTGCTGCTGCAATACGCCGAAGGCCTGCCGCTGGCGCAGGTCGGCTGGGGCCGTGCCACACCCGAGCGGCTGGCGCAGGTGTCCCGACTGCATGCCTTGTTGTTCGACATCTACGCACGTCCGCATTACATGGCCTCACGCTCGGGCGCACCGCTGGCGCGCAACGTGCTGCAGCGCTTTGGCAATATGCCGGCGCCAACGGTCTCTGTTTTCGTCGGTAGCGATACGCATATCGCCGCGTTGAGCAGTTTGCTGGGCCTGCACTTCCATCTGCCCGGCTACGGCGCCGACGATCCGCCGCCAGGAGGCGCGCTGTTGCTGGGACTGTGGCGCGAGCCGAACGGGCAGCAGGTAGTGCGTGCGCAGTACCTGGCGCAATCGCTGGATCAACTGCGGACGTTGGCGCCGTTGGATCTGGCGCACCCGCCGTTGCAGCAGACGTTGGCGCTTGGCATTTGCACAGCAGGGCAACGCATGGCATGCCCGTTGCCGGAGTTTATGTACGCGCTTGAGAAACAGCTGCAGCTCGATCGTTAACCGTGCAGCAGCAATCCTGATCTGGAAAAGGCGACCACCAGTTGTTCCTTCTCCCACCGGGAGAAGGTGCCCCGCAGGGGCGGATGAGGGTACGTGCGACGCCTGGTGTCATCGAATATGCAAAGAGGCTACGCCCCGTACCCTCACCCCAACTCCTCTCCCGCAGGAGAGGGGCTTTTCTTTTTTCAGCCGCCGACGATGATCGGTGGTGCTTGCGCGCGTGCCGGTGTGGGGCCTTGAGCGGCATGGATGCCGTGCCAGAGCCTACAAGGACGTACTTGCGGCGTGTCCCACCCGGTACGCGTGCAAGCGCCCGCAGCAGACCGAAGCTTCTACAGAGCACCAGCAGATCTCATGCGCAGGTTGGTCGGTGTGCGGAGGTGGTCGGCAGCGCGGCGCCGCATCCAGTGTCGGGACACGCCGTGAATCCATTCCTGGAGGCTCGGTGGCGGCATCCATGCCGCCACACGGTCCCGCCCCCGGACGCAGCACCGCGCTCCCAGCGTTGCCACTGCTGATCGGCAGGCGATTACGCTTGCAAGCGCCTTCAGTGGCCGAAGCCTTCAGTCACAGAGCGTCAGTGACTGGAGCATTCGCACAAACCCACTAGATGTCCAACGCGCAGATTCGTCAGTAAGCGGTGGCCGCATCAAAAACCCGGACACGCGGTGAATCCAGCCGTGGGCTTCGGTTGGAAGCATCCATTCCACCAAAACGCACATGGGCCGCATCAGCGGCCCATGTGCAATTCACTGCATCCGCTCCCGCAGGAGCAGTCTGCTTACTTCAGCTTGGCGTCGGCGCGCAGCGCGTCGGCGCGGTCGGTCTTTTCCCACGAGAACGCGGTGGCGTTGTGCTGCTCCCCGGTTGCGTCGGTGTAGGAGAAGTCCTTCGGCTTGCGGCCGAAGTGGCCGTAGGAGGCGGTCTGCTGATACATCGGGTGGATCAGGTCGAGCATCTGGATGATGCCGAACGGACGCAGGTCGAAATGCTTGCGGATCAGCTTTTCGATCTGTTCGTCGGCGATCTTGCCGGTGCCGAAGGTGGTGACCGAAATCGAGGTCGGCTCGGCCACGCCGATGGCGTAGGAAACCTGCACTTCGCAACGGTCGGCCAGGCCGGCAGCCACCACGTTCTTGGCCACGTAGCGCGCGGCGTAGGCTGCCGAGCGATCGACCTTGGACGGATCCTTGCCGGAGAACGCGCCGCCACCGTGGCGCGCCCAGCCGCCGTAGGTGTCGACGATGATCTTGCGGCCGGTCAGGCCGCAATCGCCCACCGGCCCGCCGATCACGAACTTGCCGGTCGGGTTGATGTGGAACTTGGTGCCCTTGTGCAGCCACTTGGCCGGCAGCACCGGCTTGAGGATTTCCTCGCGCACGGCCTCGACCAGGTCCTTCTGCTTGATGCCCGGATCGTGCTGGGTCGACAGCACCACCGCGTCGATCGCGGTCGCAACGCCGTCTTCGTAGCGCAGGGTGACCTGCGACTTGGCGTCCGGACGCAGCCAGGACAGCGCCGAGTTCTTCTTCTTGCGGATCTTGGCCTGCTGCTCGACCAGGCGGTGCGCCAGATGGATCGCAGCCGGCATGTGGCTGTCGGTCTCGTTGGTCGCGTAGCCGAACATCAGGCCCTGGTCGCCGGCGCCCTGCTGTTCCGGGTTCTTGCGATCCACGCCCTGGTTGATGTCCGGCGACTGCTTGCCGATCAGGTTGAGCACGCCACAGGTCTCGCCGTCGAAGCCGACGTCGGAGCTGTTGTAGCCGATGTCCAGAATGACCTTGCGGGTCAGCGCTTCCAGGTCGATCCAGGCACTGGTGGTCACTTCGCCGGCAACGATCGCCACGCCCGTCTTGACCATCGTCTCGCATGCCACGCGGGCGCGCTTGTCCTGGGCCAGGATGGCATCCAGCACTGCGTCGGAGATCTGGTCGGCGATCTTGTCCGGATGGCCTTCGGAGACCGATTCGGAGGTGAACAGGTAGCTGGACATCAGGCTTATATCCCTTGATTCGGATGAAAAGATGGGTGCGGATGATACACCGTCCGACAACCCTGTGCATTGTGCGCCTGAACAGCCCGGTGTAGCGTTAAACCCGTGTCGTGGCACGGGTTTGCACGGTCATCGGGGTGTCGTCAGCTTGCCATGCAGTGGTCGTATCGAGCGGTCAGCATGCGCGCGTACCTGGCGCCTTGGCTGCTTGCGGCCGGGGCGCCGCAGGGGAATAAGCGATGCCGTTGGACAGCGTGCCGGGGCGAGGGCGCATGGCTGCCATGGCGCCCACGACCCGCGATGCGGTGTTCGATGCAGTGCGTCGCGGCTTGCGGCGGGGTGTGCATCTACGCGCGTGCGCTGCCGGCGCCTGCGGGCGGCGCACGCACCCTGCCTGCGCCGCGCCCGATCGCAGCGCCGAGATTTCTGCCCCGGAGACGCCCGCATGCACTTGTCCACGTTGCATCCACCGGTCCGTGCCTTGTTCCTGTCCGACCTGCACCTGGGCTCACGGCATTGCCATGCCGCCGAGATCGCCGCCTTCATTGGCCGCCAGCAGTGCCAGAGGCTGTATCTGGTGGGCGACATCATCGACCTGTGGTGGATGGCGCAGCGGCGCGCGGTCTGGGATGCGGCGCATCAGCAGGTGATCGCGGCCCTGCATGCGCAGGCCCGGCGCGGCACCGAGATCATCTACGTGCCCGGCAACCACGACCGTGCCATCCGCCGCTTCTGCGGCCTGGTGATGCCGGCCATGCAGGTGCGCCGACGCAGCGTCCACACCTTGCTGGACGGGCGCCGGCTGCTGGTCACCCATGGCGACGACTACGACGCGCAGACCCATTTCGGTGGCCTGCAGGAACGATTTGGCGACTGGCTCTACTACCGCATCCTCACCGGCAATCAGCTGACCAATCGTCTGCGGCGTCGGCTGGGCATGCGCTACTGGTCGCTGGCCGAGTTTCTCAAGCGACGCAGCGATGCAGCCGAGCGTTACATCGGCCGCTTCGTGGCGGCCGGCCTGGCCGATGTGGTGCGCCGCGATCTGGACGGCATCGTCTGTGGGCATATCCATCGCGCCGCACTGCGCATGCAGGCCGGCCATCTGTACGCCAACACCGGCGACTGGGTGGAGAGCCTGACGGCGCTGCGCGAGACGCAGTGCGGCGCACTGCAACTGGTCAACCATCATGGCGAGGTGCTGGCCGAGCTGGCGCCGCAGCCCCACGCCGCGCAGCAGCGCGCGGCGTGAGGTCGTCATGCGTAGCGCATGTCGGCAGGCCGCGGCTGCCGGGAGCCGCCATCGGGCTGCAGCGTCCGCCATCCTGGTGCAGGGCATCCAGACGCCGGCAGCGGCCTCGTTTTTTTTTGTCAGCTAACCGCAGCGCGATGCGGGCAACGCACCTGCTGGCTGACTGCCCCCCGGTCGTAACGCACGCGATGGCACTGAACGATGCCTGGCCTGCTAGCATCGGCCGATGGATTCATTGACCCAGATCGTTCTCGGCGGCGCCGTCGCCGCTGCCATCGCACCGGCCGGACAGCGCCGTGCGGCCCTGTTGGCCGGCGCCGCACTGGGCACCTTGCCCGATCTCGATGCGCTGGTGTTGCTGCCGTTGACCGACGATCCGGTCACGCTGATGACGGTGCATCGCAGCGCCAGCCATTCGTTGTTGGTGCTGCCGTTGCTGGGCTGGCTGATCTGGTGGCTGTTTCGCCGCTACGGCAACGGGCGCGTGGCCAGTGCGCCCAAGCGCTGGTTCTGGGCGATCCAGCTGGCCTTGATCACCCATCCCTTGCTCGATGCCTTCACCGTCTACGGCACCCAGCTGTGGTGGCCGCTGCAGCCGCATCCGGCGATGTGGTCGAGCGTCTTCATCATCGACCCGGCCTACACGCTATGGCTGTTGCTCGCCTGCGCGGTGGCATGGTTTGCACGCGCGCGGCCCATCGCGCAGCACGCGCTGGTGATCGGGCTGGCGCTCAGCTCCGCCTATCTGGGTTGGTCGTTGCTGGCCAAGCACCTGGTCGACCAGGAAGCGGACCGTGCGCTGGCCGCACTCGGGTTGAAGGATGCGCCGCGCTTCTCGGTGCCGATGCCGCTCAATACCCTGCTGTGGCGCGTGGTGGCGATGACGCCCAACGGCTATGTGATCGGCGAGCGCTCGCTGGTGGCCGACAAGGGCCCGATGCAGTTTCGTGGCTATTCCAGCAATACCCAGGCGCTGGGCGAAGTGGCCCGGTTCGATTCAGTGCGCCGGTTGACCTGGTTCAATCGCGGTTTCATGCGCGCACGCCTGGTCGATGACGAGCTGATGCTCAGCGACCTGCGCATGGGCCTGGAGCCGGACTACAACTTCAATTTCGTGGTGGCCCACCGCGAAGACGGGCAGTGGCAGCCGATCGCGCCGCGACAGATCCAGGCCGCCTACCGCGCGCCGGTGGCGCGCGATCAGATCGGCCAGGTGCTGGCGCAGATGTGGCGCCGCATCTGGCACGAGCCCACCGGGACGGTGCTGACCGGTGATCTGGAACACGCCGCGATGCCTGCACCGGCGGCCCGGTAGGCGTGCCCAGGTGGTTGGCCAGCAACGCGCCTGCCGCAGCTCCGTGCAGCACGCCGGCTCAATACACCGTCGCGCGTGCCTGCACGAACGAGTAGAAGAACACCGCGTCCGGGTCGCTGTGCACCTGTGCCAGTTCGCGGCGCATGCCGTCCACGGTGTCTGCGTTCACCGCACCGGCCGCAAGCAATTGGTCGGCCGCCGACAGCAGCACTTCTTCCCAGAATCCGATCATGGTCTTGCGCCGGCCCGGCTCGCGGTTGTCCAGATGCAGCGTCTTGATCTCGGTATGCACATCGCGAAAGCCGCCGGCCAGCAGCAGGTTGCCCAGCTTGGCGCCGACGAACGGGTCGCCGCCCTGGTCGTACTGGAAATCGTTGAAGGCCATCCAGTAGCGCCATAGGTTGGGCGAATACGGATGCAGCAGGAACGAGGCGTTCATCACCTCGGTGACATACACCGGCGAGCCCGGCAGCAGCACGCGCCGTACCTCGTTGAGCACACGCGCAGGCGAGGGCACATGCTCGAGCACCCAGCACAGGAATGCCGCATCGAACTGCCGCGCCTCGAACGGCAGGTCGCTCGCATCGGCCTGCTGCAGCGTGTAGCGCTCGCGGCACCATGCCAACCGTTCGAGATTGGCGCGTGCCGCGCCCAACTGGGCCTCGCTCAGATCCACGCTGGTGACATGCAGGTCGGGAAAGCGGCGCAGCAGGATTTCGGTCTGCGCGCCCACGCCGCTGCCCACCTCCAGCAGCCGGCGTGCGCCGCTGTAGTCGATCTGGTTGAACAGCGTGGCTTCCAGCAGGCGCGCCTGTTTGAGCAGGCGTGCCTGTTCGGTGGATGAAAACCCATGCAGATAGGTCGGGGTGTCGCTCGGTGCGCTCATCGCTGCAGCTCCAACAACGCAGGAAAACTCAGGCGGCAACCGACAGTGCCGGTGGCACGCCGGCGATCAGGGCATCGAAATACGCGCCGGTCAGTTCCAGCTGCGCTTCCGGTGTTTCGGCGCGATTGACCACCGCGCGGAAGTCGGCGCTTTGCGGGTGATCCTTGGCGTACCAGCCCAGATGCTTGCGCGCGATGCGCACGCCCTGCGGCTGCCCATAGAACGCATGCAAGGCTTCCAGGTGGCCGAGCAGGGTATCGCGCACGAACGCCAACGGCGGCGGCGGCAACAGCTCGCCGGTGGCCAGATAGTGCGCCACCTCGCCGAAGATCCACGGACGCCCCTGCGCCGCACGCCCGATCATCACCGCATCCACGCCGGTGGCGTGCAGTACCTGCGCCGCCTTCTGCGGCGAATCGATATCGCCATTGGCGATCACCGGAATCTGCAGCGCGGCCTTGATCTGCGCAATCGTGGCGTACTCGGCAGTGCCGGTGTAGTGCTGGTCGCGGGTGCGCCCGTGCACCGCCAGCGCGGCGATGCCGCAGTCCTGCGCGATGCGCGCGATGGTCGGGCCGTTGCGGTGATCGCAATCCCAGCCGGTGCGGATCTTCAAGGTCACCGGCACATCCACCGCCTGCACCACTGCGCGCAGGATGCGGGCCACCAGCTCCTCGTCGCGCATCAGCGCCGAGCCGGCCCAGGCGTTGCAGACCTTCTTGGCCGGGCAGCCCATGTTGATGTCGATCAGCTGCGCACCGTGGTCGACGTTGTAGCGCGCCGCCTCGGCCAGTTGCTGCGGCTCGGTGCCGGCAATCTGCACGCTGACCGGATCCGGCTCGCCGGCATGGTCCATGCGGTGCAGCGATTTGCGCGTGCCCCAGAAACGCGGATCGGAGATGGTCATCTCCGACACCGCCAGCCCGGCGCCCAGCCGCTTGCACAGCAGCCGGAACGGCTTGTCGGTGACGCCGGCCATCGGGGCCAGGATCACCTTGGGGTCGATGGAGTAGGGGCCGATCTGCATGGCGGCATTGTAGCTGGGTGGGGGAATCGGGATTCGGGAATGGGGAATGGGGAATGGGGAATGGTGAATCGGGAATCGGGAATGGGGCATGGGTAATGGGATTCAGGAATTCAGGAATTCAGGAATTCGGGAGTCGGGAGAGCGTTCGCCTTCGGTGCTGCGCGATTGCGGTGCGCCTGGTTTGAGCGAAGTGGCGCGACGGGTAAGGATGGCAATTGCGAATACTTGCCGGCCGTACGCTCACCCCAACCCCTCTCCCGAGGGGAGAGGGGCTTCTATTCCTTCTCCCGCCGGGAGAAGGTGGCGCGTCAGCGCCGGATGAGGGTAGGGCGCCCGACGCTGCATCACGCCTGGTGCCGCCGCCCAGCCTGCTATCAGATGAAGAAGATCGAAGCGCCGGCGCAGCGGGGCTCGCAGCCTCCGTCGACGGACAGGCCTCGACATGCCGGTCGCACATCAAATCAGTCTGATGGGTATAGCGGACGCCCTGAACGCAGAAGGCGACCGCATCGCTGCGGTCGCCTTCGTTGTTTGCCTGAAGCGCGCGGATCACACAGCCGGTTCGGGGGCCATGCGCGGCATCGAGGTGGCGGCGCCTTCCACTTCGGTGGAGCGCGCGGCGTAGCGGGTGGCAAAGCGCACGTGGGTGATGAAGCTGGCAGTCGGCGCCTGTGCCAGCGAGGCCACCAGCGCGCCGTTGAAGGCGTCACCGGCGCCGGTGGTGTCCACGGTCTGCGCGCTTTCCGCGCCCACCCGGTAATGCGCGGCCGTGTCGCCGCGCAGCTGTTCTTCGGCGTGCGAGATGAAGGCGCCCACCGATCCCAGCGTTACCACCACGGTACCGCCCGGCAACAGCTTGCGGCACAGCGAATGCAGCGTGTTGCCGTCCAGCGCCGCCACATCGTCGGCATTGATGCGTTCGCCGACGTGGCGGCCGAGCAGGGCCGCAAACTCGGTTTCGTTGGGCGTCAGCACATCCGACAGCTTGAGCAGGCCGATCGAGGTCGGTGCATTGGCCGGTGCGGCGTTGAGCACGGTCAGCACGCCGCACTCGCGTGCCAGTGCCAGCGCCGACTCGATGGTTTCCGCCGGCGATTCCAGCTGCGCCAGCAACACGCTGGACGAGGCCACCAGTGCGCGTTGGTTGTCCACGAATGCAGCGCTCAGCACGGAATTGGCACCAGCACCGATCACGATGGTGTTGCGGCCGTGCGCGTCGACGTAGATCCCGCCGGTGCCGGTCGGCTCGTTGCTGGGCTCGGCGATCAGTGCGAAGCCGTCGTGCGCCGCCAGCGAGCGCGCCAGCGCACCGCCGGCATCGTCGCCCAGCGCGCACAGAAAGTGCGTCCTGGCGCCGGCACGTGCAGCCGCGACCGCCTGGTTGAAGCCCTTGCCCCCCGGGCCGGTGCTGTAGCGACCGGCGATGGTGGCGCCCGGCGCAGGCAGCACGTCGCAGCGCCACACGTGATCGACATTGAAGGACCCGACAACGACGACCGAACTCATAAATACCCTTGACTTGAATGACTGAATGAAACGTGGCGTGCGGCGATTAGACCGTCACACCGATGAACCCGCGCCCCTCAACCGAAATGCGAGAGCACACCGGCAATGGTAGCGGTCATGAACGTGGCGATCGAACCGCCCAGCACCGCGCGCAGCCCGAACTTGGCCAGATCGTGACGGCGTTCCGGTGCCAGCCCGCCGATGCCACCGATCTGGATCGCAATCGAGCTGAAGTTGGCAAAGCCGCACAACGCATACGTGGCAATCAGCCGACCCTCCGCGCTCAGGCCCACGCCCGGCACTTCGCCCTTCACGATACGCGACAGTTCGCTGTAGGCGACGAACTCGTTGATCACCACTTTCTGCCCGATCAGCGAGCCGACCGTGGTCGCGTCCACCCACGGGGTACCGATTACCCAGGCGATCGGCGCCAGCACGTAGCCGAAGATCGTCGACAGGTTGGTCGGGCGGCCCAGCAGCGCGGCAGCGCCGGTGATCTCGCCCAGCCAGGTCAGCGGTGCGTTGATCAGGGCGATCAGCGCAATGAAGGCCAGCAGCATCGCGCCGATGTTCAGCGCCAGCCGCAAGCCATCGCCGGCGCCGGCCGCGGCCGCATCGATGACATTGCTGGTGGTCTTTTCCACTTCCATCTTGACCGTGCCACGCGTCAGCGGGGTGCCGGTTTCCGGCACCAGCAGCTTGGCCACCACCAGGGTGGCGGGCGCGGCCATGATGCTGGCGGCCAGCAGATGCTTGGCGTAGAACGCCTGCTGCGCGGGATCGCTGCCACCGAGCATGCCGACGTAGGCGGCCAGCACGCCGCCGGCGATATGCGCCATGCCGCCGATCATCATCGTCAGCAGCTCGGACTGGGTCATCTTGGGGATGTACGGGCGCACCGTCAGCGGCGCCTCGGTCTGGCCGATGAACACGCTGGCGCACACGCTGGTGGTTTCCGCGCCGGACACGCGCATCACCTTGGTGATCGCCCAGGCCATCGCGCGGACCACCACCTGCATCACGCCCAGGTGGTAGAGCACGCCCATCAGCGCCGAGAAGAAGATGATGGTGGGCAGCACCTGGAACGCGAAAATGAAGCCGTAGCTGTCGATGTTCATCAGGTTGCCGAAAATGAAGGTGGACCCTTCATTGACGAAGCTCAGCACCTTGACGAAGCCCTTGCCCAGCGAATCGAACACATCGCGTCCGCCCGGCACCAGCAGCACCAGCGCGGCGAACGAAATCTGCAGCGCCAGACCGGTGGCGACCAGCCTCCAGTCGATCGCGCGGCGGTTGCTCGAAAACAGCCAGGTGATGCCGATGAGCACCGCCAGACCGAACAGGCCGAAACCGATCCTTCCCAAACCTTCGACCATTCCAATCCCCGGGGCTGCTGACGGCAAAACGAGAAGCCTAGAGCAGGGGGTGACCGCGGGCAAGGCGAGCAGCATTCAGGCCCCGCCCGTTGACCCGCAGGCGAGCCAGGGCGGGCGCGGGCAGTTCCCTGCACGCGGGCGGGCGAGCCGCGCTTGCGCAAGGTCATGGATCGGGGGGCATCGATTCGCTGCCCGTGCGTCGCCCGCAAAGACCGCGCCCCGAAGCGCGATCACCCGACCGGCCGCCGCTTTTCCCCTCAGCCATCGACGAAAACCGGTGGTGCTTGCGCGCGTACCGGCGTGGGACCTTGAGTGGCATGGATGCCGCGCCAGAGCCTACATGGACGTACTTGCGGCGTGTCCCATGCCGGTACGCGTGCAAGCGCCCGCAGCAGACCGAAGCATTCGCGTGGAACTCTAGATGTTGTGCACAAGAATGATCGGTGTGCGGCGTCGGTCGGCGGCGCGGCGCCGCATCCGGTGTCGGGACACGCCGTAAATCCGTCCCTGGAGGCTCGGTGGCGGCATCCATGCCGCCACACGGTCCCGCCCCCGGACGCGACACCGCGCTCCCAACATTGCCGCCGCTGAAAGGCAAGCAAGGCTTCAAGCACGTGTCGATGGCTGTGGACTCCGTGGCCGATGTAATCGGTAAGCCATCCATCTGCTGTCACGCCGCCAGGAATGGACGCTCGGAAGAACGTGCAGCTCATCTGGCTGTTCGCATTTCATTCCGGAACCGATAGCAACCGGTGGTGCTTGCGCGCGTATCGGTGTGGGACCTTGAGCGGCATGGATGCCGCGCCAGAGCCTACATGGACGTACTTGCGGCGTGTCCCACGCCGGTACGCGTGCAAGCGCCCGCCGTAGACCGAAGCTTCCACGTAGCACCGGCAGATCTCATGCGCAGGGTCGGTCGGTGTGCGGAGTCGGTCGGCGGCGCGGCACCGCATCCGGTGGCGGGACACGCCGTAAATCCGTCCCTGGAGACTCGGTGGCGACATCCATGCCGGCAGACGGTCCCGCCCCCCGGACGCGACACCCCGCTCCCAAGCTTGCCGCCGCTGATTGGCAAGCAATGCGTCAAGCAGGTGTTGATGCCCGTGGACTTCGTGGCCGATGTGATCAGTAAGCCATCCATCTACTGTCATGTCGCCAGCGATGGTGACGCTCCCAAAGACTTGCAGACCACCGGGCCCTCGGCATTTTCTTTCCGCAACCGACAATAACTGGTGGTGCTTGCGCGGGTGTCGGCGTGGGACCTTGAGCGGCATGGATGCCGCGCAAGCCTGTCGCGCCGGCAGCACCACGTCCTACACTGCGCACGCCGATCCGGGGCAGGGCGCCGCGGAGGTTGTTGGAGTGTGCCAATGCATTACCGTCGTCTGGGGTCCACCGGGCTGCAGCTGTCGGCCCTGTCGTTCGGGGCCTGGGTCACCTTCGGCAAGCAGATCGGGCGCAGCGAAGCGCGCAACCTGATTGCCGCCGCCTGGGACAACGGCGTCACTTTCTTCGACAACGCCGAGGTCTACGCACGCGGCCGCGCCGAAGAGGTGATGGGCGATGTGATCGCCGACCTGCGCCTGCCGCGCGACGGGTACTGCGTGTCGAGCAAGGTGTTTTTCGGCGCGGTGGACAGCCCGCGCCCGACCCAGCGCGGGCTGTCGCGCAAGCATGTCACCGACGCCTGCCATGCCGCACTCAAGCGCCTGCGGGTGGACTATCTGGACCTGTACTTCTGCCATCGGCCCGATCCGGACACGCCGATCCGGGAGACCGTGCGCAGCATGGATGCCCTGATCCGCCAGGGTAAGGTGCTGTACTGGGGTACCTCCGAGTGGAGCGCCGAGCAGGTGCGCGAGGCCATCACCATCGCCGAGCAGGAACACCTGCACGCTCCGTCGATGGAGCAACCGCAGTACAACCTGCTGCACCGCGACCGGCTGGAACGCGAATACGCGCCGCTGTGCGAGGGCGGGCTGGGCACCACGATCTGGTCGCCGCTGGCCTCGGGCCTGCTGACCGGCAAGTACAACGCCGGTGTAGACGCCGATAGCCGCCTCGGCCAACCGGACAATCACTGGCTGCAGGACGAAGTGCTGGGCGCGCCGGAAGCGCGCCGCCTGGAACGCGCCCGCGCGTTCTGTGCACTGGCCGCCGAGCTGGGCCAGTCGCCCGCACGCCTGGCCATCGCCTGGTGCCTGCGCAACCCGCACGTATCCACGGTGATCCTGGGGGCCAGCCGGGTGGCCCAGCTGGAAGAAAATCTCGGCGCGCTGGACACCTTGACCCAGGTCGATGCCGCCGGCTGGGCGCAGGTGGAGGCGGTAACGCGCTAAGAGCACGCCACGCACTGGGGGTGGTGCGGCTGCAAGGTTGTCGGCTTTGTCTTGCTAGCCGACCGAGCCGGTGAGGCTGCGTCTTCCCTGTCGTGCACGCCGGCCAGGTCGCTGTGGCGTCAGGCGCTGGCTGCTTCTCGCTCGACCAGAAACGCATGCCAGAGCGATGTGATCGAGCCGCGATCATCGCGCAGAAGACAGCGCTGGATGGCTTGGCTGGAATACTCCGATAGATTTTGTGAATCAGAAAGGTTCAGTCCATGCAAAGATCGTGTGGCGAAGATGAGAATGGCTCTTGATCATTAAATGAGAATGGTTATTATTTGTCTGGCCAACCGACTGGAGATCCAGATCATGACCGCTCATCCCGTGCTGCTCCGCTCCGAACCGGTCAACCTGCGCGACCGCGCTGCTCCGCGTGCCGTCCCAGCAGAAGACCTCATCAGCAGCGAGGCGCTGCTCAAGGGCCGTCGCGAAGTGCTGATCCAGCATGGCGACCGCGTCTATCGCCTGCGCCATACCAGCAACGACAAGCTCATCCTGACCAAGTAAGCGCCTTGCTCCGATCCGCGCCTTGCGCAGGGTCGGACCGTCTGTCGCGGGCGTTGCCGCCGCCGTCCGCGCACCCCACGCTGTTCCCCGGCGGCCGGCCGCGGCCTTGTCTGCAGCACACGCTGCCGGGAATGTCCTTTCAAGGGTTCCCGATGAGTCGCCTGCATCCGCTGGTGGTCGCGCTGTCGCTTGCGCTGCCTGCCGTTTCGTCGTGTGCCCACGCTGCCGACCTCGCTGCCGCGGATGACGGCGCGCGCGAGGTCCACGACTTCGACCGGCTGCAGGTCACCGCCACCCGTACCCAGCGCGCCCTGGTCGATGTGCCGAGCACGGTGGATGTGATCGACCGCGAGCAACTGGACAATCAACTGGTGCGCGAGCTCAAGGATCTGTTCCGCTACACGCCGGGCGTGTCGGTCACCAGCACCAGCGGCCGCTTCAGCGGCGCCAACGGCATCCGCATCCGCGGGCTGGATGGCAACCGCGTGGCGATCCTGGTCGACAACGTGCCGGTGTCGGACACCTTCAGTTTCGGCAGCTACCTTAACGCCAACCGCAACTTTGTCGATCTGGAAACGCTCAAGCGCGTCGAAGTGGTGCGCGGGCCGGCCAGCTCCCTGTACGGCTCCGACGCCCTGGGCGGCGTGGTGGCCTTCGTCACCAAGGACCCCTCCGATTACCTGCGCGCCGACAGGCACAGCTATGTCGGCCTGAAGTTCGGCTACGAAGGCGACTGGAACGGCCTGTTCGCCGGTGCCACCGGTGCGTTCGGCGGCGAACGCTGGAGCGGCATGGTGGCGGTCAGCCATCGCCAGGGCCAGGAGGCGCAGAACCAGGGCGACATCCGCAGCCGCGATGTCACCCGCACCGCGGCCAACCCGCAGCGCATCGATGGCCGCAGCGTGCTGGCCAAGCTGGTGTACGCGCCCAGCGCGCAGCAGCGCTTCAAGCTCACCGTGGAAGGCAACGAAGACTACGGCAGCATCGAGGCATTGACCGGCATCGACCCGCGTGTGACCACCCCATCGTTGCGCATCCTGTCGCAGGACGGGCGCGACCATCAGACCCGTGCGCGCGTTTCGCTGCGGCACGAACTGGATGCGCTGGGCTGGTCGCTGGCCGACGACCTGCAGTGGCAGCTGTATCGCCAGGACAGCGAGAGCCTGCAGCGCACCGACGAGCTGCGTGGCAACAACACCCGCCGGCATAACGAACACAACTTCGATCAGCGCGTGTACGGCCTGCTGGTCAACGCACACAAGGCCATCGACACCGGCACGCTCAGTCACGCCATCACCTATGGCCTGGACGGTACCTGGACCGACACCCGCGCCAAGCGCGATGGCTACTCGGTCAATCTGGCCAATGGTACCATCACCAATCGCGTGGGGCAGGACGTGTTTCCGGTGCGCGACTTCCCCAAGAGCCAGACCACCAAGCTCGGGTTGTATGCGCAGGACGAGATCGGCCTGTTCGATGGCAAGCTGTCGCTGACGCCGGGCGTGCGCGTGGATTATTTCCGGCTGTCGCCGCAGGTGGACGACATCTTCCGCGAAGACAATCCCGGCGTTGCCGCCGAGACCATCGACGAGACCCAGGTCTCTCCCAAGTTCGGTGCATTGTGGCGGTTTTCGGACGCCTGGTCGGCCTATGCCAATTACGCGCACGGCTTCCGCGCACCGCCGTACAACGACGTCAATATCGGCTTCACCAACCTGCAGGCGCGCTACACCGCCATCGCCAATCCGGACCTGAAATCGGAAACCAGCCGCGGTGGCGAGCTGGGGCTGCGCTTCAATGATGCCATCGGCTATCTGGGCGTCAGCGTGTACTACACCGACTACCGCAACTTCATCGAATCCTATGCGCCGGCCGGCTTCAACGCCGACGGGCTGATGCTGTTCCAGTCGCGCAACGTGGACGATGTGGTGATCAAGGGTGCCGAAGCGCGCGGCGGGATCGATCTGGGCGCCCTGGCCGGTTGGCAGGGCTGGTCGCTCAACAGCGCCGTGGCGTACTCGGAAGGCGACAACCTCACCGACGGCACCCCGCTCAACTCGGTCGACCCGCTGCGCGGCACGCTCGGCGTGGCCTTCGACAGCGATGGCTGGGGCGCGGAAGTGATCGGCACCTTCGTCGCACGCAAGCGTCGCCCACAGCTGGACAGCTATTACACCCCGGCCGGCTACGCCACGCTGGACCTGATGGGGCATTGGGAGTTCGCACCCGGTGCCAAGGTCACCGCCGGCATCTTCAATCTCGCCGACCGCCGCTACGTGGACTGGAACGCGCTGCCCAACGGCACGCTGGCCAGCAGCACGGTGCTCGACCGCTTCACCGGCGCCGGGCGTACCGCCTCGGTCAGCCTGGCAGTGAGCTGGTAGCGGCCATGCCCATCGCCCGCCCGCTGCCGTCGTTGTCGCATGCACGTGCCACCCGCGCCGCGTTGCCGCGGCCGCAGCAGCTGGCCGCGCTGGGCACGGTGCTGTGTCTGTATCGGCCTGCCTTGGGCAACGAACTGGACGGCTGGCAGCACGCGGTGGATGCGGCGGCGTGCCGGCAGGTCGACAGCGATGGCGTGCGCGAAAGCATCTGGTTCTTCGATGCCGAAGGGCAGTGCTGCTGGCGGATCTGCCTGTTGCCTGACAGCGACTTCCTGGTCTGGGATCGCCTGGTCTCGCGCCTGCCGCCGCTGCCGGTGGAAACCCATGAGCTGGGCGTCGGGGAGCGGCTGTGGCGTCGCCTGGCCGGACGCATGCGGGGGCAGGCGTGGCGATTGAGCGCGCTGCGGCTGCAGACCGCCGCCACCGGCGAGCAACCGTTTGTCGCCAGCCTAGCGAGCGTGTCGGCGCTGGGCGCCGAGGTTGCCGCACGCCTGGCACGCGAGGAGGGCATCGACGGACGCGTGGCGGTGGACGATTGCTGCTGCGCACGCGCTGCCGCCTTGCGCACGGCCTCCGCCACATCCAGCAACACCAACCCATCCGACATGACGACGGCGCTGGTGCGCCTGCGCCGCTGACGGTCTCCAACACTCCCGAGAGTTCCGAATGAGCCGACTGTTTCCCCGTTGCATCGCAGTGACGCTGAGCCTGTTGCCGTTGATCGCCGCCGCCGACGTCCAGCGCGACCGCCAGAGCATCCTGGCAATGCAGGGCGAATACGCGGTGGACTTTGCCTTTGACGAAACGGTGCTGCTCAAGCCCGGCTACGAGCGTGCGTCGGCCATGCGCAGCGGTGCCAGCGAAGTGGTGATCGTGGTGGAGGATTCACCGCGCAAGCTGGTGCTGCAGCACCTGCTGGTGGATGAGAAAAGCAAGCATGTGACCAAGCACTGGCGGCAGGACTGGATCTACGAAGCGCCGCAGCGGTTCGAGTTCAGCGCCGATCAGACCTGGACGGTGCATGCGCTGCCGCCGGCAGTGACCACCGGCGCCTGGACGCAGTGCGTCTACGAGGTCAGCGACGCGCCGCGCTATTGCGGCACCGGTCGCTGGGACTATGCCGACGGCCATCCCACCTGGACCAGCGATCTGAGCTGGCGCCCGTTGCCGCGCCGCGAGTACACCAAGCGCAGCGACTACAACGCGCTCGCGGTGATCAATCGCCATACGCTCACGCCCAACGGCTGGACCCACGAACAGTTCAACACCAAGGTGCTGCGCAAGCCCGACGGCAGCCAGGAAGCGATCGCGCGCGAGTTCGGCTTCAACGATTACCGCAAGACCAGCGAGGTCGACTTCGCCCCGGCCTATGCGTACTGGAAGGGCACCCAGGGCTACTGGGCCAAGGTGCGCACGCGCTGGGCCAGGTTCCTCGACACGCCGCCTGGCGTGCATCTGAAGACCAAGCCGGACGGCATGGCGATGATCATGCCGATGTTCCAGCAGGCCGAGGCGGTGCAGGACGGCAAGCGGGTCAAGGACGCGCAGCTGGACGCGGTGTTCGCGCAGTGGGTCGAACCGGCGAACTAGCCACCTCGGTTGTAGGAGCGCACCAGGGCGCGACGTGGCATTCCCGACACGCCCGACATGTCCCAACATGCCCATCGTGCCCGACACGCCCATCACGCCGCGCCCCGGGACGCTGCTGCAAGGTCGCGCCCTGGTGCGCTCCTACGGGTAAGACGGCGGTTAGCCCTTCAAAGGGCGGTTATTCCTTGAACATCAAAAACGCCGCGACCAGTATCAAGCCGAACGCGGCCCAGTGATTCCACTTCAACGACTGGCCCAGGTAGAACGTCGAGAAGCCCGCGAACACCAGCAGCGTGATCACCTCCTGCATGCCCTTGAGCTGCGGCGCCGAATACACCGCGCTGCCCAGCCGGTTGCCCGGCACCTGCAGGCAGTATTCGAAGAACGCGATGCCCCAGCTGACCAGGATGGCGATCATCAGCGGCGTGCTCTTGTACTTCAGGTGCCCGTACCAGGCGAAGGTCATGAACACATTGCTGGCGATCAGCAACAGCACCGGATACAGATAGGCAGTGAAAGGAGCGGTAGGCATGACGGCAGGCGGCAGGAGAGGGGCCGGCAGCATAAGCCAGGCCCGTTAAGCGCACGCGACCGTGCCGATGAGCCCGGCACGCGGGCTCAGGCCGTTGGTGGCCGGCGCGGCACGTTCATCTGCAGCGTGGCCAGGCAAAGCGCCTGCCCACGCATCGCGGCGCCCGGGGTTCCCGCGGTCATCCCGCTAGCGCTGCATGCCCCAGCGGCGCACGGTCAGCCGCTCGATGGCCTGAAACACCACGCCCTCCACCAGCAGGCCCAGCACGATCACCATCGCCAGGCCGGCGAACACCCGGTCGGTATACAGCTCGTTGCGGTTCTGGAAGATGTACCACCCCAGGCCGCCCTGGCCGGAGGTGGCGCCGAACACCAGTTCGGCCGCGATCAGGGTGCGCCAGGCGAAGGCCCAGCCGATCTTCAGCCCGGACAGGATCGCCGGCAGCGCGGCGGGAATCAGCAGTTGCGCCACGTAGCGCGGCCCGCGCAGCCCGTAATTGCGCCCGGCCATGCGCAGGGTTTCCGGCACCGCCTGGAAGCCGGCGTAGGTGGTCAGCGCCAGCGGCCACAGCACCGAATGCACCAGCACGAACACCAGGCTGCCGGTGCCCAGGCCGAACCACAGCAGGGCCAGCGGCAGCAGCGCGATGGCCGGCAGCGGATTGAACATGGCTGTCAGCGTGCCGAGCACGTCGCGGCCCCAGCGCGTGGAGGCGGCCAGCGCGGTCAGCACGAAGGCCAGCACCACGCCCAGCGCGTAGCCCTGCGCCAGCACGCGCAGCGAGGCGCCCACGCGGCGCAACAACTCGCCCGACAGCAGCCCGTCGTAGAACGCGCGTGCGGTCTGCAGCGCGCTGGGCAGCATCAGATCGTCGCCAACCACGCGTGCGGCGATCTCCCACACCGCGATCAGCACCACCAGCACCAGCGCCTTGCGCAGCCACGGTGGTGCCTGCCAGCGCGTCGGCGCGGCGGCTGCAACCAATGCGGGATCCAGCGGCTGCAGGGCCACTTCGTACTCGGCCCGCACCGGTGGCAATGGCGGCAGCGCGGTGGCGTTGCCGCCGCTCATGGCAGCACCTCGCGCTGGCGCTCGGCAGGGCGACGCAATGGCGCCACCTTGGCATCGTCCAGGGTGTCGTCGGGCAGGTCGAACAGTAGCCGATGGATCCGCTGCGCGGTCTGCTGGAACGCCACGCTGCCGGCGCTGTGCGGGCCGAACGCATGCGCGTTGAGCTCGGCGCGTACCTGGCCCGGATGTGGCGACAACAACAGCACGCGGTTACCGACCACCAAGGCCTCCTCGATCGAATGGGTGACGAACAACAAGGTGAAGCGCGATTGCTCCCACAGCTCCAGCACCTGCTCCTGCATGCGCGAACGCGTCAACGCATCGAGCGCGGCGAACGGCTCGTCCATCAACAACACGCGCGGCCGCATCGCCAACGCGCGCGCAATCGCCACGCGTTGCTTCATGCCGCCGGACAAGGTGTGCGGATACGCCTGCGCAAACGCGCTCAGCCCGACCTGCGCCAGGCTGTCGTCGGCACGTTCGCGCGCTTCGGCACGCGACAGCTTGCGGGCGGCACGCAGGCCGAACACCACGTTCTCGCGCACGGTCTTCCAGGGCGCCAGCTGGTCGAATTCCTGGAACACCACCACCCGGTCCGGTCCGGGTCCGGTGACCGCGTTGCCATCCAGGCGGATCTGCCCCTCGCGCGGGGTGACGAAGCCGGCCACCGCCTTGAGCAAGGTGGATTTGCCGCAACCCGACGGCCCCAGCAGCACGAAGCGATCGGCCTCATGTACGTCGAAACGCACGCGGTGGGTGGCACGCACCACGCGCTGCGCGGAGGCGTATTCCAGGCTGACGTGGTCGACCTGCAGCAATGGTGTGGGCGTGGCCATCGCTCAGCTCCCGCCTGCGATCAGCGGATCGTCGAAGAAATAGTCGCCCAGCTTGCCCGGCGTCTGCTTGATCGCGCCGCTGTGCTGCATGAACTTGCCCAGTCCCAGCGTGTTCTGCGGCACCACGGTGAACTGTACCTTCGGGTCCTTGAGGATCTGCAGCACCAGCGCGCGATCGATGCTCGAGCCATTGCGACGCAGGAAGATATCCGCCGCCTGCTCCGGATGGGCGGTGACAAAGCGCGCAGCCTGATCCAGCGCCGCGACGAAGGCGCGGTAGGTCTTGGGATTGTCGCGGCGGAATTTCTCGGTGGCATACAGCACGGTGGCCGACGAGGGGCCGCCTTCGATCTCGTAGGAGCTGGTCACAATGTGCGCGGCCGGATTGCGCGCCAGCTCCTGCTCCTGGAATGGCGGGCTGGCGAAGTGGGCGGTGATCTCGGTGCGGCCGCGGATGATCGCTGCGGCCGCGTCCGGATGCGGCAAGGCGACCTGCAGCGGATCCAGCTGATGGGTGCCCTTGTCGCCCCAACGCTGTTGCGAGGCATGCTGCAGGAAACGCGACTGCACCGACACGCCGGTGGCCGGCACCGCAATGCGGTCCTGCGGGGTGAAATCGCCGATGGACCTGATGCGCGGATTGTTGCTGATCAAGTAGTAGGGGAAGTTGCCCAGCGATGCCACGCCGCGCACGTTCTGGCGGCCATGGGTGCGGTCCCAGATGGTGAACAACGGCCCGACGCCGGCACCGGCGATATCGATCGACCCGGTCAGCAGGGCATCGTTGACGGCCGCGCCACCGGACAACTGCAGGAACTGCACGTCGATGTCCACGCCGGCCGCCTTGCCCTGCTGCTCGATCAGCTTCTGATCCTGCGCCACGTCCAGCAGCAGGTAGACGATGCCGAACTGCTTGGCGATGCGCAGCTTTCCTTCGGCCTGTGCCTGTGCGGTGTGCAGTAACGGCAGTGCGGCCAGGAGCAGCAGCGCAATACGCCGGGAAACGCGTCGGCGCTGCGGACGCGCGTGAGAGGTGACGGTCAAACGCATGCGGCGCTCCAGTCGGGAGGGGGAGGGGATGGCGCGTTTCACAGCGCATCACGCGCTGTAAACCGTGCGCGAGGCGGCACCTTGGCTAGAACGGCGCATCGCCTTCGATGGTGGTGCGGTTGAGGCGGCGCCGCAGGTGATCGGGCGTGCCGGCGGCCAGATGCATGACCGAGCGGTTGTCCCAGAACACCATGTCGTGCGGCTGCCAGCGATGCCGGTACACCAAGGCATCGCGGGTGCTGTGGTCGAACAGGGCCTGCAGCAGCGCGGCACTCTCGTCGTCGGGCAGGCCGACGATGCGGGTGGTGAAATGCTCGCTGACAAACAGCGCTTTCCGGCCGGTTTCCGGGTGCGTGCGCACGACCGGATGCTGCACCGGTTTCACTTCGGCGATCTGTTCCGGCGTCAGCGCCGGGCGCCACGGATTGCGCGCACGCAGTTCCTCGTACTTGGCCAGGTAGCTGTGTTCGGCACGCAGGTCCTGCACCGTTTGCTTGAGCGCGTCGGGCAGGGTCTGCCAGGCCAGGTGCTGGTTGGCGAACAAGGTGTCGCCGCCTTCGCTGGGCAGTTCCTGCGCGTGCAGCAGCGATCCCAGGCTGGGGGTGTCCTTGTAGGACAGATCCGAGTGCCAGTAGTGGCCGGCGTCGCCCAGGCCGATCGGCTTGCCGTTTTCCTTGATGTTGGAGACCACCAGTACCTCCGGATGCCCGGGCAACTGGAAATTGCGCAACACATGGATCTGCAGCGGGCCGAAGCGACGGCTGAAGGCGACCTGCTGTGCCGGCGTGATGCGTTGCTCGCGAAACACCAGCACGTGGTAGTCCAGGTGCGCCTGGTGGATGCGCGCGAAGGTCTCCGCATCCAGCGGCTGTGACAGATCCAGGCCGATCACTTCGGCGCCCAGCGGGGCATCGAACGGCACGATCCGGACACTGGAGGAGTACGCGGTGGAAACCGCATCGCGCGGCGGCTGCGCACGTGCAGCAGAAGGGACGCTGGCCATGACGGTGGCACCTCGACGGCAACGAAGGGCCGCCTGGGCCGGCGGCCGGACACACCACTGTAGGCAGTCCGCTCGCCGCTGCGAACGTACGATTGGCAAGGTGCTTATGCGCTGCCGGTATATGCACCGGGGCGACGGAACGCAAAAGGGCGACGCCTGCGCGCCGCCCTGCTCACGTGTCCAGCCAACCCGGCCTCAGTCGGTCCGCAGTGCCAGCACCGGCGGCGTGGACAGGATGCGGCGCGTGCCCGACCAACCGGCCAGCAGGCTCAACGCCAGGCCAAACGCGCCGCCGATCAGCAGGCGCGGCCAATCCGGCGTCAATGGAATCTCGAATGCCTTCTGTCCGACCACTGCCCCGATCACCGCCGCGGCGGTCACCGCCAGTGTCGCTGCCAGCAGGCCAAGCGCGCCGAACTCCACCAGCACCGCACCACGCAACTGGCCGCGCCGCGCGCCCAGCGTGCGCAGCACCGCACTGTCATAGCGACGCTCGCCGGCGGTGGCCTGCAGGGCTGCCAGCAGCACCAGCACACCGGCCAGCAGGCTGAAGCCCATCACCAGTTGCACCGCCTGCGCCACCTGGTCGATCACCTCGCGCACGCGGCCGAGGATGGCATCGATATCCAGCACCGAAATGTTGGGGTAGTCGCGGCTCAACGACGCCAGCCTGGGCGCGTTGCCGGGCGGCAGATGGAAGCTGGAAATCAGGTTGTACCGCGCATCGCCGACCGCGCCCTGGTTGAGCAGCAGGAAGAAATTGACGCGGAATGAATCCCAGTCGGCCTTGCGGATGCTGGTGACGGTGAAACTGCGCTGCTGCTCGCCCAGCAGCAAGGTGATGCGATCGCCGAGTTTGAGCTGATACCGCTGCGCCCAGCCTTCTTCCACCGAGGCCTCCGGCGCAGTGCTGTCGGCCGCCCAGAATCTGCCTTCCAGCAAGGTGTTTGCCGGCGGGAATGCGTGCCGCCAGGAGAAGTTGACCGGGCGGTTGTCGCCGTCGCCATCGTCGGCCGGATCGCGGTCGCCGCGCAGCGGTGGCTTGTCGTTGATCGCCACCAGCCGCCCGGTCGAAAACGGCTCCACGGCCGCATCGTCCACGCCCAGGCCGCGCAGCGTCTGCAGCACCGGCCCGGTCTGCTCGGGCTGGATGTTCATCAGGAAATAGTTGGGCGTCTCCGCCGGCAGGCGGTCGCGCCATTGCCCGAGCAGGCCGGGGCCGACCACCGCCAGCAGCAGCAGCGCGCACAACGACAGCGACAGCCCGACCAGCTGCACCACGCTCAGTCCGCGACGCCGCGTCAGCGAGGCCAGGCCCAGCTTCCACGCGCCGCGCAGGCGGTGCTGGATCGGCCGCAGCAAGGCCAGCAGGCCAAGCCCCAGTGCCATCGCCACCAGCGCCAGGGCGGCCAGCCCGCCCAGCACCCAGCCGGCCAGCACCAGGTTGCCGGTCGCATACACGGTCAGCGCCAGCGTGGCCGCCAATGCCGCGGCGTAGACCAGCAGGGAACTCGGCGGCACCGCGGCAAAGCTGCGGTTGAGCACACGCATCGGCGGCACGTTGCGCAGCCGCAGCAGCGGCGGCAGGCCGAAGCCCAGCAACAGCACCAGGCCGATGCCTGCACCGGCCAGGGCCGGGGTGGCCTGCGGCAACGGCAGCCGGTCCGGGATCAGGCTGCCCAGCGCCTGCACCAGGCCTTCCTGCGCCAGCATGCCCAGCCCGATCCCGACCAGGCAGGCCGGAATCGCGGTCAGCAGCAATTGCAGCGACAGCATCGCCAGGATGTCGCGCTGGCGTGCGCCCAGGCAGCGCAGCACCGCCACCGTGTCGATCCGGCGCATCGCAAAGCGGTTCGCTGCCAACGCGGTCGCCACACCGGACAACAGCACCGCCAGCAAGGCCGACAAGGCCAAAAAGCGCCCCGCACGATCGAACGCCGCGCGCATGCCGCGCTGGGTGTCCTCGATGCCGACCAGGCGGAATTCGCTGGCGCGCGGTTTCAGCCAGGCGCGCAGTTCGGCGATGGCATCGGGCGCACCGGAGAACATCAGCCGGTACGAAGCGCGGCTGCCGGGGCCAAGCAATCCGGCACCGTCGATATCGGCGCGATTGACCAGCAGCGGTGGCGACAGCTGCATCAGCTCGCCGGATGCATCCGGCTCTGCGCGCAGTACGCCGGTGATGGTGAGGTGGCCGGCGCCGAATTCCAGCTGTTCGCCCACACGCAGGCCCAGGGCCTCCAGCAGGCGGGGGTCGGCATAGGCCTGGCCCGGCGGCGGTGCGCCCGCAGGCGTGCCCTGCATGCCGGCGCTGTCCCTGGACACCAGCAACTGCCCGCGCAACGGGTAGCCCGCGCCAACCCCGCGGATATTGGCCATCTGGCTGGCCTCGCCGTGAAACAGCACGCTGGGGAAGCTGACCATGCGCGTGCTCTGCAGGCCGCGGCGTTGCGCTTCGGCGGCGAAGTCGGCCGGGATTTCCTGGCGGCCGGTCACGCCCAGATCGCCACCGAGCACCTCGGCCGCGCTGGAGGTCAGCGCCAGGGTCACCCGATCGACCAGCGTGCCAACCGCCGTCATCACCGCCACGCCCAGCACCAGCGCGGCGAATACGGTCAGCAGGTCGCCGGCCAGGAACTCGCGGCGCACCGCGCGTGCGGCTTGACGCAGCACGTTCATGCGGCCGGACCGGTCTGGGCGTGCAGGCGGCCGCTGTCGATGCGGTAGATATGCTTGCAACGCTGCGCCAGCGTCATGTCGTGGGTCACCAGCACCAGGGTGGTGTCGCTGGTGGCGTTGAGCGCGAACAACAGGTCGCTGATCTGCGCGCCGGTGGTCTGGTCCAGGCTGCCGGTGGGCTCGTCGGCAAACAGGATGCGCGGTCTGGCCACGAATGCGCGTGCCAGCGCCACGCGTTGCTGCTCGCCACCGGACAGCTGGCGCGGGTAGTGGCGCGCACGCGCGCTCAGGCCGACCGCCTCCAGTACCTCGCGTACCCGCGCCGGGTCCTCGCGCCCGGCCAGTTCCAGCGGCAGCGCGATGTTTTCTTCGGCGGTCAGCGCCGGCAGCAGATGGAAGCTCTGGAACACGAAGCCCACCTCGCGCGCGCGCAAGGCGGCACGGGCCTCTTCGTCCAGCTGGCCCAACTCCTGGCCGGACAGCGCAATGCTGCCGCGGCTGGGCAGGTCCAGCCCGGCCAGCAGGCCGAGCAGGGTGGTCTTGCCCGAGCCGGATGCGCCGACGATGGCGATACTGTCGCCTTCACTGACCGTCAAGCTGACCTTGTCGAGGATGTGGAGTGTTCCCTCCGGTCCACTGACGGACTTGCCGACGTCGCGGACGTCGATGGCAATGCGGGTACTGGAGTGGGGGGCCAGACTGTCGATGAGGAATCTCCGAATGCGTGAAAGAACACTGCGATATGGCGTGCTGGTCCTGTGGCTGCTGACACTGTCCCTGCTCGCGCCGGGAATTGCCTCTGCCAAAAGTCCGGTGGCGACCGCCCCGATCCTGGTCGTCGGCGACAGCCTGAGCGCTGCGCACAACATCCCGGTGCAGTCTGGCTGGGTCACCTTGCTGGACCAACGCCTCAAGCGTGACATGGCGACGCCACCGGCGGTCGTCAATGCCAGCATCAGCGGTGAGACCACCTCCGGTGCATTGACGCGGCTGCCCGGCCTGCTGCAGAAGCACCACCCCGGCGTGGTGGTGATCGAACTCGGCGGCAACGATGCGCTGCGCGGCCTGACCCCGGCCCAGCTGAAGGGCAACCTGGAAAAGATGATCCAGCTCAGCCAGCAGGCCGGCGCGAAGGTGCTGCTGCTCGGCATCGATGTGCCGCCCAACTATGGCCCCGCCTATCGCGACCGCCTGAAGGCGACCTATGCCGACCTGTCCAGCCAGTACAAGACCGCATTGGTGCCGTTCTTCCTGGAAAAGGTCGCGTTGCAGCCAGGCCTGATGCAGGCGGACGGCCTGCATCCCACTGCCGCGGCCCAGCCCAGGGTGCTGGAAACGGTGTGGCCCGCGCTGCGCCCCCTGCTCGGCCGTTGACAGCCGGCGGGCAACGCCCGCCGTCACAAAACGTTAGATCGTCTTCACGCCCTTTCCACTGCCAATCCGGCATGTTTCACAAAGCTGAAGACCGAGGAAAGTCCATGCGTCAGACCAAGGAAACGTCCGGCCTCGTGCTGGTCGTCGAAGACAACCGCAATATCTCAGAAATGATCGGCGAGTACCTGGAAGGCCGTGGCTTCGAGGTCGACTATGCGCAGGACGGACTCGACGGCTACCGTCTGGCCGCCGAGAACAGCTACGACGTGGTCGTGCTGGATCTCATGCTGCCACGTCTGGACGGCATCGAAGTGTGCCGCCGCCTGCGTAACGACGCACGCAAGTCCACCCCGGTGCTGATGCTGACCGCCCGCGACACGCTGGACGACAAGCTCACCGGCCTGGGTTTCGGCGCCGACGACTACCTGACCAAGCCGTTCGCGATCCAGGAACTGGAAGCGCGCCTGCGTGCCCTGATCCGTCGCGAGCGCCGCCAGGTCGGGTCGGAAGTGCTCAAGGTCGCCGACCTGGTGCTCGATCCGGTCAGCATGCGCGCCACCCGCGCCGGTACCGAGCTGCAGCTCTCGCCGATCGGTCTGCGGCTGCTCACCATCCTGATGCGCGAGTCGCCGCGGGTGGTGACCCGCCAGGAAATCGAGCGCGAGATCTGGGGCAACGGCTTGCCGGATTCGGACACCCTGCGCAGCCATCTGTACAACCTGCGCAAGATCATCGACAAGCCGTTCGATCGCCCGCTGCTGCACACCGTGCAGAGCGCCGGCTATCGCATTGCCGACATCGCCCAGCCGATGGCCTGATGTCGCCGGCCGGCCGCCATGCTGGCGGCCGGCCACCTCCTGTAGGCGCCCACGCGCCGCTCGTTTCCGCGCGCTGCCGTCTGGCTGCACGACGGGCTTACGGAAGCGTTGCCTATAATCCGGCGCTCTCCCCTGGATGCAGCAATGCCGCACGGGCTTCCACGAAAAATACGTCTGGCCTTCCTCCTGCAGGTCGCTCTGGCGAGCCTGGCGATCGTGCTGGGTGGCTATCTGCTGTCCTTCGTCATCAAGTACAGCCTGGTACGGACCGTGCTGGCCGACGAGGCGGTGCATTTCTGGCGCGTGCACAAGGACGCACCGAACAACCCGCCACCGAATACACGCAATATCCAGGGCTATTTCTTGCCTGCCGGCCAGGGCCGCGACACGGCGCCGGCGGAGTTGCAGCGGTTGTCGCCAGGCTTCAGCGAAGTGGCTGCCGCCGATGCCCTGGTGTACGTCGATCAACGTCCGGAAGGGCGTCTGTACCTGGTGTTCCCACGCTCGCGTGCGGCCCATCTGACGCTCTGGTTCGGAATCGTGCCGGCGATGCTGGTGCTGCTGGCGATCTATGGCGTGTTCTGGGTGACCTACCGGATCTCCAAACGCCTGGTGTCGCCGATCAGCTGGCTGGCACGGCGCGTCTCGCAGTGGGACCCGCGCAACCCGGATGTCGACGAACTGGCACCGGAGCGGTTGCCCGCCGACCTGCAGGGTGAAACGCGGCAGCTGGCCGCTGCCCTGCATACGCTCGGGCAGAAGGTCAGCGACCATGTCGCGCGCGAGCGCAACTTCACCCGCGATGCCAGCCACGAACTGCGCACACCGTTGACGGTGATCCGGGTGGCCAGCGACATGGCGCTGGCCGACGACGAATTGTCGCAACGCACCCAGCGCAGCCTGCGCCGGATCCAGCGCGCCGGCCGTGACATGGAAGCGGTGATCGACGCCTTCCTGATCCTGGCGCGCGAAGCCGAGATCGACCCGCAAAGCGAGACCTTCGATGCCGCCGAACTGGCCAGCGAGGAAGTCGATAGCGCCCGCCAGCTGCTGGGCGACAAGCCGGTGTCCCTGACGATGGTCGGTGACCGCAGCCTGCAGATGTTCGCCCCGCCGCGAGTGATGCGCGTGGTGCTCAGCAACCTGCTGCGCAATGCATGCGCCTATACCGATACCGGCAGCATCGAGGTGGAAGTCACCCAGGACCGCATCATCGTGCGCGATACCGGGATCGGCATGAGCGAAGAGGCGCGCGCGCGCGCGTTCGAGCCGTTCTTCCGCGCCGATCCCACCCGCCCGCAGGGCACCGGCCTGGGCCTGTCGATCGTGCGCCGGTTGTGCGATCGCTTCGGCTGGCGGATCGAACTGCATAGCGAGTCCGGTGTCGGCACCTCGGTTGCGGTGGTGGTTGCCTGAGGGAGTAGTGGCCGTAGCGGCATGTGGCTGCCTGCAATCTGCCACTGACCAGGGAGATGCGCCGCATGCGCCCAGGGCGCCGTTTGCGGTTGCCGATGCTGCTGTTTTCCACCACATGGCAACGAGGCTGCGTGCCGTGCCGATATGCCGCAGACGCCAGGTGCCTCTGCGGGATCGGTGACGCAATGGGTTGATCTGGCGAGTGCGACGCCAGATCGACCCGCCAAGCGTTACTTCTGCTCCAACACCGGTGCCACGGCCTTGCGCCAGATGGCATAGCCATCGGCGGTCATGTGCAGCATGTCGTCGCGAAACAACGCGGCACGTGGCTTGCCGGTGGCATCGAGCATCGGCGTGTAGACGTCCACGTAGTCCACCTGCGGCAGCGGCGCGAGTGCGTCCTTGATCAGGCGATTGGCGGTCACGATCGCCGGCAGCAGATGGGCGCGCGAGGGGCTGGGTTTGATCGACAGGTAGCTGATGCGCGCGCTGGGCAGATCGCGGCGGATGCGCGTCACGAATGCCAGCACGTCGTCGCGGACCTGCTGCGGCGTGCGGCCGCTGTTGAGATCGTTGTCGCCGGCATACAGCACCACCTGGCGCGGCGCATACGGGATCACGATGCGGTCGGCGTACCAGGTGCTGTCGCGCACTTCCGACCCGCCGAAGCCGCGATTGATCACCGGCATGCCGGGGAAATCCTGTGCCAGCGTGTCCCAGAAACGGATCGACGAGCTGCCGACGAAGACGATGCCGTGCCTGGGGGGCGGTTGCTGCGCGTCGCTGTCGGCGAAGCGCTGCATATCCGCTTCCCAGGCGGCATTAGACACCTGCGCCGGTATCTGCGGCGTGGTGTGCGGGGTGGCGGCGTGTAGCTGGCCGGACAACAGCACAAGGGCGCACAGCAGCGTGCGCAAGGGATGTTTGGTCATGCGAAGGAACCTGCAACAGTAAAACGGGCCATCATGGTGCGACAGGCTGGAAGCGCAGGGCAAACCCATTGTTTCCAGCACCCGCGATCGCCGTGCGTGCAGATCGCCTCGCCGTGCCTGCACCGACGCTGTGGCGAAGATTGCGCCATGCGGCAGCACCTGACGGCCCGGCAGGCCCAACGTCAGCTGTTCGACCGCGTGGCAGCGCCCTGGCGGCGCGCTGCACGACGGTGCAAGATTCGCACTTTCCTCAGCAGTGACCCCGCCATGCGTTTTAGCCGTCCCCAGACATGCCCTTGCGGCCGGAAGCACTGACCGCATGGCCGATCAACTGGGACACGTGCCGCGCGGTCCGCGCCGCATGCTCAAGGCGGCGATCTGGTCATGGCAGGGATTGCGCGCGGCATGGCTGCATGAATCCTCGTTTCGGCTGGAGGTGTGTCTGGCGGCAGTGATGTCGCCGCTTGGGCTGTGGCTCGGCCAGTCCGGCCTGGAACGTATCGCGCTGGTGGCGCCATTGCTGATCGTGCTGGCGGCCGAATTGCTGAATTCGGCGATCGAGGCGGTGATCGAGCGCTACGGCCCCGAGCACCATGTGCTGGCCGGCCGCGCCAAGGACATGGGTTCGGCGGCGGTGTTCCTGCTGTTGATCAATGTGCTGCTCTGCTGGGGACTGATACTGCTGCCGCGGTGGTTCTGACGGCCCGTGCGTCTGCGCAGGCCACAGCCGCCGATCAGCTTCTGCAGGCGATTGGATAGGCGGAGGTGGAGACGTTCGTGCGAGCGACGCACCAGAGCGCGCCGGCGGTCGTGGCGGCCGCCACGGAGCCAGCGGTGACTGCCGCGGTTGCAGGCTTTCTCGCATCTGGCCGGGATCAGCTGCCTGGCGGGCGCATGTGCATGCCGGGTTGACTCGCCGCGTGGCATGCTGCGGCTCTCTTTCAACGGAATCGCCTGCATGCCCGTCCTGATTCGCGCCCTGGTGTTGCTGATGCTGACCGTCTCGCTGTCCGGTTGCGGCTACAACGCGATCCAGCAGAAGGAAGAAGGCGTCAAGGCAGGTTGGTCGGAGGTGCTGAACCAGTATCAGCGTCGTGCCGACCTGATTCCCAACCTGGTGCGCACCGTGCAGGGCTATGCCCAGCAGGAGCGTCAGGTGCTGACCGAAGTGACCAACGCGCGCTCGCGGGTCGGGCAGATCCAGGTCAATGCCGATGACGAAGCCTCGCTGAAACGGTTCCAGCAGGCGCAGGGCGAGCTCGGCAGCGCGCTGTCGCGCCTGATGGTGGTCAGCGAAAACTATCCGCAGCTCAAATCCGACCAGTCGTTCCGCGATCTGCAGGTGCAACTGGAAGGCACCGAAAACCGCATCACCGTGGCGCGCGGTCGCTACATCCAGACGGTGCAGGACTACAACACCTACATCCGTTCGTTTCCGCAGGTGATCACCGCCAAGATCTTCGGCTACCAGCCCAAACCCAACTTCAGCGTGGAAAACGAGGCGCAGATCTCACGCGCACCGCAGGTGGATTTCGGCAACCAGCAGGCGCCGCAGCAACAGCCTGCGCAGCAACCGCAGCCTGCGCAGTAACAGCGCTTACCAGGCAGGAGTCAGGCAATGCGGCAAACGCACAGCTGGGTGTTCTGGATGTTGGCGCTGTTGCTGCTGCCGGCCTCGCTGCTGGCGCAGGACCTTGCAGCCATTCCGCCACTGCGCTCGCCGGTGGTCGATACCACCTGCACATTGGACGCCACGCAGACCCGGCAACTCGAGCAGCAAGCGCTGGCCCTGCAGCAGCGCAAGGGCGCGCAGTTGCAGATCCTGATCGTACCCACCACCCAGCCGGAGGCGATCGAGCAGTACACCCAGCGCGTGTTCGACCAGTGGAAGATCGGTCGCAAGGGCGTGGACGACGGCGTGCTGCTGCTGGTGGCCAAGGACGATCGCCGAGTGCGCATCCAGCCCGGTTACGGCCTAGAGGGCGCGATCCCCGACATTGCCGCCAATCGCATCATTCAGGAGTACCTGGCACCGCGCTTCCGTGAGGGCGACTACGCTGGCGGCATCGGCGCTGCGACTGCGACGCTGGCCGGCCTGATCGAGGGCGAGCCCTTGCCGGCGCCGGTCAGCGGGCACGCCGCTGCCGGCACGGGCAATGGTTCGGGCGGAGGCGGTGGCTGGATCATGGCCTTGTTCATCGGCTTTGTGGTCGCGATGGTGGCGCGTGGCATCCTCGGCGCCCTGCCGCGGCCGCTGCGCGCGTTGCTGACCGGCGTCGCGGCCGGCGGCGCTGCCTTGCTGTTTACCTCGCTGCTGTTTGCCAGCGCCGGCGCTGCGGTGATCGGGCTGCTGGCGGGCCTGGCGTCCGGTTCACCGGGGCGCTTTGTCGGCGGCGGTGGCTGGGGCGGTGG